>DATIJH010000002.1:0-390781 GCA_035478835.1 Saccharimonadales bacterium (SeqCode) | reverse complement strand
CGCGCCAGCAGCTCTGTTGGCGCCATGAACGCCACCTGGTAGCCTTGTTCCATTGCCATGAGCGCCACCATGGCGGCCACGACTGTTTTGCCCGAACCCACGTCGCCCTCGACCAAACGGTTCATGGGGTGTGTTTTTTGCATATCCTGATAGCACTGCCATACCACGGCGCGCTGGGCATCAGTCAACGTAAATGGCAAATGCGCCACGAACTGCTGCGCGAGCTCCGGCTTAAACGGAATCGCCAGCGCCGTATCGGCTAAAAGTTCATATTTATTGAGCAAACTAGCCAGGGTCAGGCTGAAAACTTCTTCAAAGCCGAGTCGGCGCTTGGCGCGCTCCAGCTGCTTGCCGTTTTCCGGAAAATGCATGGCCAAGAGCGCTTCGGCCCGTGGCATAAGTTTGTGCGCTTCGATAATCCAACTTGGCAGCGTCTCTGGCGACCTTTTTATGTATCCGGCGGCTTCGCGTATAAATGTACGGATTTGGCGCGAGGTCAAACCTTTTGTCTCCCGATATACCGGTACGATCCGCGCGGTGTTGACAGGAAAGTCGCTTACGAGCTCAACGGATGGATTTAGGAGCGTGAGGTGTTGGCGGCTGAGCTCGAACTGGCCGGAAATAAAGTAATCCTGATTTCCCTTGAGCGAACCTTCGCGGTACGGCTGATTGAACCACACAATGCGCACGCTGCCGGTGGCGTCGCTCGCCACAGCTTCGGTTATGTGCATGCCGCGGCGAACGTAGCGCCCTTTCGCCTGCTTGATGACCGCTTGGATAGTCACGGGCCCGGGCTTGATTTTGGCGATCGGCATAACCGCAGAATAATCGTCGTAGCGCCGCGGAAAAAACTCAACCAAATCGGCGAGCGTTTTTACTCCCAATATATTGAGCTTTTTGGCGACCGCCTCACCCACACCCTTCAAATCCTCTAGCATAGCACCAGTGTAAACTATTGTGGCGTCACGACGCCAGTGCGCGGCCGATTAGTCGCGGCTCGCACCTTTGCGCACCAGCAAAAAGACGCTCGGGCCAAAATATGTGCTGGCCAGCATCGGTTGCATGACACTTTCGAACGCCAACATAATACCGCGCGGCATTATTTTTTTGAGTCCTGGGCTGCGCAAGTTGGAAACCGATAGCGCACGCTCTACCTTGAGGCCGGCGTGACCGAGCTGCTTGATGACAGTGTGTGGATTATGGTTTACGAAAGGGATTTCGTCTTTGCGCATGCTTTTGGCGGTGCGAATGTCGACCGGTTCGGTAGGCAGTTTCTGGCCTTTCAGGAAATATTTAAAGCGATTGCGGCCGTGGCTGTAGTTGGCGACCTCAATAATCGCGTAGCCGTCATCGGACAGCACGCGGGCGATCTCGCTGAATTCTGCAGCCGGGTTTGGCAGGTGGTGCATGACACGAATCATGGTGAGCAGGTCAACCTCACCGTCTTTAAACTTCATGTCGTCGGCTTGCATAAGCTTGCGATCGACTTCCGGGTGGTCTTTTAGGTAATCTTTGGCGATGTCGAGCTGCTGTTGGCTCGGCTCGGCGAGCGTAACTTTGTCGGCATACTGCTCAAGGAAAACACAAAGCCGGCCATAGCCGCCGCCAATGTCGGTTGCGTGCCTAAAGTGTTTGCCTTTGAGTAAGCGGCGCAGCGCCATGCGCTCGGATTCGTCCTCGTAATCGCGCCCAGTCCAATAGTGCAGGTAGTTGTAGCTGGGGTCGTCGTACTGGTCTGACTTGCGTTTTGCGGGCTCAGGCTTTTTGGGTGCCGGAGTTGGCTTTGCGGTTGTTTTGGCTTTGGGTGCGGCCGCTGCAGGTTTGGCGGCTGGTTTTTTACTCGTTTTCGTTGTCTTATTGGTGTGCTTTGCGTTTTTCATATGGGACCCAGTATAGCACTACATCCGTTCGATGAGTGCTGTATTTTTCAATACTTTGCCCTTTCGTAGGAGTAAAAGGCCATTTTGGAAATCCTCGGGCGTAAGCGCTTCTTTGCTTGTTGGCTGGCCATTCAGATAAATTGCATTGCCGGCGAGTAACTGGCGCGCCTCAGATTTCGAGCCACATAAGCCGGTTGCCACGAGCACGTCGGCAAGCTGCGCCGTATCTGTGGCTTTTGTGGACGGGATTTCCTTGCGCAATGACTCCAAAACTTCTGGGTGATCTGCTAGAGCTAAGGCTTGTTGATTGACGATAACTTCAGTTACCCGTTTGGCTACAAGCATTTGCTCATCACCATGAACTATCTGAGTAACCGCAGTGGCTAGAGCTTCTTGAGCTTTTCTCTTCTTTGGATCTTGTGAGTGCTCACGCATTATGTTTTCGATGTTTTCTTTGCTCAGCAGCGTGTAGAACTTAAGATGACTCTCGACGTCTGCGTCGTCAACGTTAATCCAGAATTGGTAAAACTGCGTGGGCGTTGTTTTTGCCGGGTCGAGCCATACCGCGCCCTCCTCGCTTTTGCCAAATTTTTTGCCGGTGACTTTATTAATGATGAGCGGCATGCTGAGCGCATGCACCTCTTTGCCGGTTTTTTTGCGGATCAGCGGCGCGCCCGAAAGCATATTTCCCCATTGGTCGGAGCCACCGATCTGCAGCACCACGCCTTTATGCTCATGCAACCAGTAATAATCGTAGCCCTGAATGAGGCTGTAACTGAACTCGGCGTAACTGATGCCAGCCGCACCCTCGCCCATGCGCGTGGCGATAAAGTCGCGCTGTACAAGCTCGGTCATGCTAAAGTGTTTGCCGACGTCACGCAGAAATTCAAGGTAGCCCATGTCTTTAAACCAGTCATAGTTGTTGACCAGTTCGAATTCGTTGTGCGCAAACAGGCGGCGCACCTGCGCCTCAATACCGGCGACATTGTGCTCGATTTCTTCTTTGCTCTTGAGCTGGCGTTCTTCGTCCTTGCCGCCCGGATCGCCGATTAAGCTTGTAGCGCCACCAACCAGCAGCACGGTTTTCCAACCAGCCTCTGCCAGATGGCGGGCCAGCATGTATACTGCCAGGTTGCCGATTGCCAAGCTGTCGGACGAGCAGTCCGACCCCAAGTAGAATGTCTGCGGCGTGTCTAGCCAGGCCAAATCATCAAACGTCTTATCCTTAATAAAACCGCGCCATGTTAAATTTTCAGAAAGTGTCATAAAAATCCTCAAAAATCCTTATCAGAGTTAGTTATTGCAAGTTATAGCGCGACGATATAAATATTGATGTGGCATCGGATCAACGATAATCATGCAATTAGTATACTGCATCTGATGGTCGCCTGAAAACCAGCTGTATTTTTCCAAAATGTCAAGATTGGCGCTCAGTTTAAATTTGCTATAATAACGTCATATATTCATAGAGTATAAGGGGCGAAAAGAGTAGGATGAGCACTCCCAGCAACGGGCCGAGACGCCGCACGGCAAAGAACACCTTTACCACTAAAAGCGGCAGTACCTTTAAGGTCAACCGCAGTTTTTCTGACCGCGTGAAAGCACGCCGCGACGCCAAAGCGCGACGCCGCGCTATGTACCTAAGCACACTTCCAAAGAACCGCTTTAAACGGATCTTGTACCGCTTGCATCCCAAGCGTGTCATTAAATATTGGTTTAGCCGCGACGGCCTTATTATGGCGCTCAAGATTGCCGGCATTGGCATTGTGGCGTGTTTTATTTTGATTATCGGTTTGTTTGCGTACTTCCGTAAAGACCTGCCGAACATTAAGGACATTTCCGGCACCAACGTCGGCGGCAGCATCACATATTATGATCGCACCGGGCAAACTGTATTGTGGCAGGACTATGACGGTGTAAAACGCGTACCTATCCCCGGCAATCAGATCTCACCGTACATGAAGCAAGCGACGGTTGCCATCGAGGACAAAGATTTCTACAAGCACGGTGCTTTTGATGTGCGCGGTATTTTGCGCGCCGGCCTGCACGACGTATTTGGCGGCGGCGGCACTCAGGGTGGTTCAACCATCACTCAGCAGCTCGTAAAGCTCAACAAGGGCTGGACCGGCGACCAATCCATCGCCCGCAAGATTAAAGAAGTTATTCTGGCCGTTGAAGTCGAACGCGAGTACTCGAAAGACGACATCTTGACCGGTTACTTGAACCTGGCGCCATACAGCGGCGTGGACTACGGTGTCGAGACTGCGGCGCGCGACTACTTTAACGTCGATGCCAAAGATTTAACGCTCTCACAGGCCGCCATGCTGGCTGCTATTCCGAAAGCCCCAACTTCTTACTCGCCATACAGCAGCCCGGTTTATAACCCCGCTGCCGGTGGTTACGATTTTGACGCCAATGGCTTAATTGCGCGCCAGCATTACATCCTCGACCAAATGGCTGCGCAAAAAATGATTACTCAAGCGCAAGCCGACGAGGCTAAAAAAGTTGAGATTTTGGCGCAAGTACATCCGGCCCAGCCCAAATACGACGGCATAAAGGCACCATACTTTGTGCTGGCAGCCAAGTCGCAGCTTGAGCAAAAATACAGTGCCGCAATTGTCAACCGCGGTGGCTGGAAGGTTGTTACGACGCTCGACCTGAACCTGCAGAACCTGGCCGAACAACAAGTGCAGGCCGACAAAAAAACTATTCTGCGCCAAGGTGGTGATGAGGCTGCGTTCGTTGCCGAAGATAACAAGACCGGCCAGATCGTGTCCCTCGTAGGTGGATTTGACTTTAGCGATCCGGATCACGGAAGCATCAACTATGCGCACGACGTCAACATTTCCCCAGGCTCGAGCTTTAAACCGTACGACTATGCTACGTTCATCGACAACAATAATAACGTCGGTGCAGGTTCGGTGTTGTATGACCAACCCGGTGCGCCCAATGTCGGTATTCCCGGCTACCCGTGTACGCACCCCTACCAAAACTCAAACAACCCCGGTGACTGCGCCCGCGACTACGATGGCGGCACACCTGGCGCCGTAACGCTGCGCTACGCTCTGGGCGGTTCGCGTAACATTCCGGCCATGAAAGCCATGTTAAGCGCCGTTCCGAACGACAGCAGCCCGGGCAAAGTTAACTCAGTCAACAAGACCATCAGTACTGCCGACGCGCTTATGGCCAACCCGAGCGGCGACAGCTATCACTGTTACACACCTGGCACAGACATCTTTACGGCAAGCAAGAGCGACGAAACCCAGTGTTACACTTCGTCGGCCATCGGTGACGGTGCGTACTTGCACCTCGACGATCAAGTTAACGGCATCGCCAGCATCGCACGCATGGGCGTGGCAATTCCACGAACGTACATCTTAAAGATTACCGATTCCAGCAACAAAGTCATCGACGAGTTCAAACAGCCGACCGGCAAGCAGGTCCTAAAGCCCGACACCGCGTTCATTATGAACAGCATGGCGTCTGACCCGCGCGCCAGTTACTTGCCCGGCAACTGCACCGATACCAGCTGTACGCCACTCTCGAGCTTTGGTTACAAATTCCATCGCTACAAAGGCTGGAACTTCGCAGTCAAGACCGGTACCACCAACTACGCATTCGACGGTCTTATGGAAAGCTGGTCCACGCAGTACACCGCTGTTACCTGGGTCGGCTATCACACTCGTACCGTTGCCATGACCGGCAACATGGAAACGATGACCGAGCCGATCGTCCGCGGCTGGATGCAAGGCGCACACGACATGCTAAACGTTAAGCCAACGAACTGGGCCGCGCCAAGCGACATCAAGACGCTGCCGGCATTCATCCTCAGCCATAAGATGTCAAGAAACGGCGAGCAAATCCCAAGCCCAAGCACCGACCTATTCCCGTCGTGGTACCAACAGCCAAAAACCGGCACCACCAGCTCGCAGACTATCGACGTTGTTTCGGGCAAACTTGCCACTAGCTGTACGCCGCAACTCGCACAAAAGGTGATAAGCGGATCGAACGATAACGCGTTCTCGGCAGACATATTCGTGAAGGGTGCAAGCACTGCAACGGTCACCGGCAACGATGACGTCCACAATTGCAACGATACCAAGCCGTCCGTAACGCTAACCGCGCCGCAAACTTGTAGCGCAACGAGCGGTTGTAACTTCGTCGTTGTTGTTACGCAAGGCACGGCTGCACTTTCAAGCGGCTCATACCCGGGTACCGTCAACCTGATGGTAAATGGCCAGAAGGTACAAAGCCAGCAAGTGAGCGACTCGCCGAGCACCGTTACGTTCTCGTATACGCCGACAAGTTCCGGCCAGGCAACGGTGAGCGCCCAGGTCATCGACAGCGTGCTTTATGACGCGACCGACACCACAACTGTGAACTTCACCGACGCAGGCACGTAAGTGCCTCCGCCCGGCGCCCGCCACAAAAGACCGTAGCTGTTGAAGCTGCGGTCTTTGCTTATGCGCCATTAAATAATGAGCCGCATCGAGCCGCACACATCCAACCGCGCGCAGTTTGCGGTATCCTGTCCGCAGTGTTTGAGCACGGGGATGTGTGCGGTCGGGGTGGCTGCCTAGTTTAGATACGCTGGCGGACCGGACGCTTCTTGAGTAATCGCTGATGCAGTTTGTTGGTGAGATTCGACGTCGCTTGGCGAGTAGTCGTAGCCTTAGTCTGAGTAGTAGCGTTCGCGCGGCCGTCCTGAGTTTGTGCTGCCGGCTTCTGGGTCTGCGCAGGTGCAGCAGCTTGACGCAATTGGCCAAAGACCATCTTCCCCGCCACCGTCTGGTGCATCCGGCTCACGGTCACGTTCACCGTTTTGCCAACGTACCGCGCCGCGCCATCAACGACGATCATTGTACCGTCCTCAAGATAGCCGACGCCCTGGTCGTGGTTGCTGCCCTTTTGCAAGATCTTGATTTGCAGTGTCTCGCCTGGCAAGCTGACCGGCCGCATTGTTTGCGCCAACTCGTTAATGTTGAGCACTTGCACGCCCTCAACGGTAGCTACTTTGGTCAAATTATAGTCGGTGGTATACAAGTTTGCCTTGAGGCGGCGAGCCAACGCCACTAGCTTGTCATCTGTTGTTGGTACGTCTGGAAATTGCGTGCGGTCGATCGTCACGTTTGAGGTCGAAAGGCCGGACTCATCTTGCAGCTGGTGCGCAATGTCGAGCCCAAACCGGGCGCGTTCGCGCTTGTGCGAGTCATTACCGTCCGCCAACATTTGCAATTCGTTTAATACAAACTGGGGAATTATGAACTCGTCGGCCAAAAAGCCGGTGCGGGCCACATCCACAATGCGGCCGTCAATTAAGCCGCAGCTGTCGAGAACCAGCTTGCGCTGCTTGGTGCGGCCGACGCTCAGCCCGGGCAAGCGGCTGCCCTCGCGCTGCGAGATAAGCAAATAACAGATCACAATCAATAAAATAAGTTCAATAATTTGCATAATAATTTTTACTCTTTCTCCAGAAACTGGTTGAGCGCGTCTCGTACATTGCTGACGCTTTGCAAAGTTGATAACTTTTTACCAGACTTTTGGTTGGGGCCAATAGCGCACTCAAAACCGAGCTTCGTGGCCTCTTGTATTCGTTTTTCGATGTATGGCACGTGGCGGACCTCGCCACTTAAGCCCACTTCGCCGAACACGACGGCATTCGCTTTTAATTGCAAGCCGCGTGCGGCCGAGCCGATCGCCATACAAACCGCTAAGTCCGCGGCCGGCTCAGTGATGCGCATGCCGCCGACAATATTAATATAAATGTCCTGATCGGCAAGCTGCAGTTTGGTGCGGCGCTCAAGCATTGCCACCAATAAGTTTACACGATTCAGGTCGATTCCGCTTGCCGCTCGCTTTGGGTAGCCGTAGCTCGTTTTATTAACCAGTGCCTGGACTTCGACGAGCAGCGGACGCGTACCTTCGAGTGTGGCTAATACAATAGAGCCGTCGCTCACCTGACGTTCGGCGAGCAGCGCTGCCGACGGATTCTGCACCGGCTTCAGACCCGCATCAACCATTTCGAAAATGCCTGCCTCGGTCGTTGGACCAAAGCGGTTTTTGGTAGCACGCAATATTTTAAAACCGCCGTAACGGTCGCCTTCGAGCTGCAGTACAACATCTACCACGTGCTCGAGCACCTTTGGCCCGGCGATCGAGCCTTCCTTGGTCACATGCCCTACTAAAATTACAGCTGTACCGGATTGCTTGGCAGCCGCCAAAATCAGCTGCGTGCTGTTGGTGATTTGTGAAACCGTGCCGGCCGACGAAGCTACTGCCGCGCACGCCACGGTCTGAATTGAGTCCACCACCACGAGCTCATATTCGCCCGTGCCAATTGTTGCAGCGATATCGTCGGCGCTCGTACTCGTGGCCAGCTGCAGGGTCGCGGCCTTGGCTTGCAGCCGCTCGGCGCGCAAGCCGATCTGGTGACCAGATTCCTCGCCGCTTACATATAGTACCTTGTGGCGCCCGGCGAGCGAGTTTGCCAACTGTAATAATAATGTACTTTTGCCGATGCCTGGCTGCCCGGCAATCAAATTAACGCTGCCTGCGACCACGCCGCCGCCCAGAATAGCGTCAACGTCCGGCAAGCCGGTCTTGAGCCGCTTTTGGTCGTGCTGCACCAGCTGGCTAACGGTGTTGGGGCGCAAGACAAGTCCACTGCGAACCGCGGTACCGCCAGCCGTCGTAGCGACGATGAGTGCCTCTTCTTGCAAGCTGTTCCATGCGCCGCACTGGGGGCACTTGCCCATCCATGAGGCCGATGTCGCCCCGCATTCACTGCACACATATTGCACCGTCTTCTTTGCCATTGTACCAGTGTACACTATTGTGCCGGAATTGGCGTAGCCTGACTGCTGAGGGCTTGCGTCAGCTGATTCTCCTCGATCGCAATGGCGTTGCGCCGGTCAACGAGCGCATTATATTGTGCGACAAGCGTTTTTAGCGCCGCCACTTCATTATTATATGCGTCCACTGCTGCGTTATACGGAGCGACCTGCGCGTTATACGCAGCCGTCTGACCCTTGTTAAGCTCGGCGTCCATCTGCGATTTTTGCGCGATCAGCGCTTGCTGCCTCTGGGTGAGATCCTGATTGTCGGCGTCAATCTGTTTTTTCATGGCGGCCAGCTGCGTGTCGTCGGCCGCTACTTCGTTTTGGCGGCTCGTGAAGGCTCCTTCGTAATCAGCGGCGTACTGCGCAATTTTTTGCCGGTCAGTAAAATACTGTTTGTAATAATTTTCGAGCGGCGGCGGCAGGCTTGCGATTTCTGTACCGAAAATGGAGTGCATTTCGTTCACGACATCGTTTGGCTCGATCTTTTTATAGAGGTCGATGTTTTGCTTGATACGTTGGTCCTGCAAATTGTTATTGTAATAATCCAGGAGCATGGTGTCGACGCTGGCGCGCTGTTTGCTGCTGAGGCGCTCATAAATGGCATGCAGCGTTTCGTGCGCGGCCGTCACTTGTTCTACTCCGGCCAGGCGCGGGTCGGTGATGTCATACAAATAAATACCTGTTTCGGCGCTCCGGTAACAGCCCAGCACAATTGTCTGTTCTTTGTTACCGCATTTTTGGTTAAAGAATGTTTTGTCGGTGGTCAGATCCGGCCGGTTGACATAAAACATGTGCTGCGCGTACGGCGACATAGTGTCGTCGCTGGCAAGTTGGCTGATTGCGGCTGGCGGCTGATAGTTTTGCAGCCGCGCCCAATCATAAATCTGATACCGATTCGCATACAGCAAGGCGCCGCCCGCAATAACTGCAAGTAGCAGCGCCGTGCCTATGAGTCGCCGTGTGGTGCGCATGATGCCCCTAGTGTAGCACGTGGTGACTTAAAAGTTACTTGGTTTTAGCAGCAGTTTTTTTGGTCGCTGCTTCGGCGTGTTCGCCCACTGTTGTGTAGGTGAGTTCGCCGTTTTTGGCGCCGACTTGTACGATGCTTCCGGCGGCAAATGTTTCGCTCAGCAGCTCCAGCGCCACGTGATCCTCAATAGTGTCCTGAATGAGGCGGCGCAGCGGACGCACACCGTTCTTTTCGTCATACCCGTTGTCGAGCAAGTATTGTTTGGCGGCCGGTGTCACCTGGAGGCCAAGGCCCTGGCGCTGCATGCGTCCGCGGAGTTCGTCGAGCTGCAGGTCGATGATGCGGAAAATATCATCCTTGGTGAGCGCACGGAACACGACTGTTTTGTCGATGCGGTTCAATAGCTCGGGACGCATCGTTTTCTTGAGCTGGTCGAGCACTTTGTCCCGGTTGAGCTTGTGCAGTTCATCGAGGTCTTTCATGTCTGCACTATTGCTGGCGTGGAATCCGAAAGCTGCTTCTTTTTGCAGTTTTTCGGCGCCTACGTTGCTCGTCATAATGACGATCGTGTTCGTAAAGTTGATCTTGCGGCCCTTGGCGTCAGTCAAGTGGCCGTCTTCCAGTATCTGGAGCAGCATGTTAAAGACATCGGGGTGGGCTTTTTCGATCTCATCGAACAATACCAGGCTGTATGGCTGGCGGCGGATTTTGTCGGTCAACTGGCCGCCTTCTTCGTAGCCGACGTATCCGGCTGGCGCGCCAACCAGGCGTGAGGTGTTATGCGCTTCGCCGAACTCGCTCATATCGATTTTTACGAGCGCTTCTTCGGAGCCAAAGAACTCACGGGCGAGCACGCGGGCGAGCTCAGTTTTACCAACGCCGGTCGGGCCAAGGAAAATGAACGAGCCAATCGGGCGTTTGCCGCTGCCGATGCCTGAGCGGTTGCGGCGTACCGCGCGCGCTACCACATCAACGGCTTCGGACTGGCCGATCACATATTTGCCCAATGTTTTCTCGAGATTTAACAAATATTTGGCTTCGGAGCGAATCACTTTGCGTACCGGAACACCGGTCATGCGCGAAATAACGCCTGCGACGTCGTCGCTGGTCAGCGCCAAGCGTTTGTTTTGCTTGTCATTGGCCTGCAATTTGTTGAGCTGTTCGTTAATCTGGCTGGCGCGCGTCTTTTCTTTGGCGGCCTTTTCGTAGTCTTCGGCGTCAACGGCTTCGTCGATGCGTAGGCTGACAAGTTTCAGTTCCTTCTGCAATTTGCGGACTTCCGGCGAAGTCTTGCCCTTGTCCACGCGCAAATGCGCAGCCGTTTCGTCGAGCAAGTCGATGGCTTTGTCCGGCATGAAGCGGTCGTTAATGTAGCGGTCGGCAAAATTGACGATGTCCTCGAGCACATCATTGGCCACTGTTACGCCGTGGAATGACTCGTAGTGTTTGCGCAGGCCCTTCAAAATCGCCAATGTTTCGGCAATGGTCGCTTGCGGCACCTGCACCGGCTGGAAGCGGCGCTCCAGAGCGGCGTCTTTCTCGATGTGCTTCGTGTATTCTGCGGTCGTCGTAGCGCCGATCATCTGGACTTTGCCGCGCGCCAAAGCCGGTTTCAAAATATTGCCGGCGTCCATAGCGCCTTCGGCCGCACCAGCGCCCACGATCAGGTGCATCTCGTCGATGAACACAATCGTTTTTTTATCGTTCTCGAGTTCGGCCATGACTTTTTTAAGCCGCTCCTCGAACTCGCCGCGATACTTCGTGCCGGCGATCATGCCAGCCAAGTCGAGCATTACGATACGCTTGTCGAGCAAGCTGTCCGGCACATCTTCGTTGATAATACGCTGGGCAAGACCTTCAACGATAGCGGTTTTGCCGACGCCGGGTTCGCCAATGAGCACCGGGTTATTTTTGGTGCGGCGGTTCAAAATAGTAACGACGCGGCGGATCTGCGGCTCGCGCCCAACAACGGGGTCGAGTTTGCCAGCGCGGGCCTGTGCCGTAATGTCGGTGCCAAAGAAGTCGAGTGCGGTCTTGCGGCCTTTATTGCGGCTGCCGGCGCGGCGGGCGGTTTCGGTGCTTTCGTTGCCGTCTTCGTCGTATTGTTGCTTGCTCAAGAACTGCTCAAGCTCGTTCATAAGCTGGTCGGTATCAACATCCATTTCGCGCAGCAAAATGGTTGCCCGGGCGTTCTTTTGCGTCAAAATACTGTATAAGATGTGCTCGGTGCCGCAGTAATCCTGGTTATAATCCTGCGCAACGTCATAAGCCATTTTGAGGGTAAGCTTTGCGGTTTCGCTCAGGCCTTTTGCACCGCCGGCAGCGCCAACTGCTACTGCTTTCGGCAAGTTTAAGGCCAAGCGCGTGCGGTCAAACGTGACGCCGGCGCCTTCGAGCAATTTTGCGCCCATGCTGCTGGTTTGCGCTAACACGCCGAGCAGCAAATGCTCGGTGCCTACGTATGCACTGCCGAGGTTGCGTGCGGCGATATCGGCGTGCTTAAGGCTTTGAAGTGCGTTAGTTGTAAGGTGATTCAAAAAATCTTGAAAATCTGCAGAGTCTGGTGTCATAAAATATAGCGTCCTTTCTGCGATGCTTACCCCGCATCACTATAAATATAATAGCGCCATTAGCACTCACGAGTCAAGAGTGCTAATTTATTTAACTAGCCCGCTTGCGAAGCATCTGCAGCAGATCGGCAACATTTGCAAGGTCAACCTTTTGCGGCTGCGGTTTACCCTCGACACCATAACCTCGGCGTATTTCAAGGCAAAAATGGCCACCGATCGCCAGCCTTTCGCAACCTGCTGGCCGATTTGGATCATTATAGACAGTACATTTGCCGTCAGCATCCAACTGTTTGCAAGGTTCGGTTGCATGAAACATACCTTCGCCTGCTTGCAGTTCTTGCGCAATATTCTGAACAGTCCTTGAGTCAAAGTCTGACGAGCTGCGTGTCATCAATTCAGGCAAGTTTGCAGGGTCAGCCCAGTTAGTGTCCTCTACTGGAGGGATAACCACTTCAAAGTTATTGCCACTCGCCTCCATAAAGTCCATCTGTGCTTGCGTCGCAGCAATGTAACGATCCCCACGGCAACAACTGCCACCGCATGCGGTATCGCATGCAAGCGGAAGTTCGTAGCCAGGACTCATTTCCATGGCTAAAATAATACCATAAGCTCGTTTATTTGTCAATCTGTGATATTGTTCACAGCCTTACAGGCGCACGTTGTGATAAACTCACGCCGCCAAGAGCGATTCGAGCGTCAGCGCCTCGACCTGCTCACCCGATAATGCCGGTTCGAGCGGTGTTGGCCGCATTAGCCGCTCCTTTGCCTCCTCGTGGCCATTAACTAACGCGGCGTCGATAAAGTCTTTGCGATGATCCGGTATAAGCGAGCCGCGCGCGTACACCGCTTCGCGCAGCAAGTGATTGTCGACGAAATACTTTATATCGAGACGCCGCTGCAGCTTGGGGTTTGGGTTATATTTATTGCCGTTTCGGTTATCAATGCGATCGGCTATTTTGCCGGCGGCAGATAGCGGATCGGCGAGCGTAACCTGCGATACAAAGCGCGCATACCGCTGCCGATGCTCAAGCGACGTAGCGCCCTCAAGCGAAGGATAGCTTATGTGCTCAAGCGCCGCCACGGTTGCCGAACGCGACAGCTGGCCACTCTCGCTAAGCGCAACAATTGCTTGGTCACGCAGCGGGCCGCCCAATTGCAAACCAGCGCCGAATTCCCGTAGGATCTCCGGCGCATGGTCCTCAACAACATCATGCAGCAGCAATAATTTTGCGAGTTCGGCATTACGGGTATCGAACTCGCGCACACCCCACATGGCGGTGCGCAAGAGGTGATTTTGGTACGAGCCGTCACAGCGCGTATCGTGCTCGTGCATGCGCATACTAAAATCAAACGCCCAGCGCACTTCCGGGTCGTCCCACAACTCTCTTTCTTGCAGTTCAATTTGCACGGCACTTTTGAGCGCTTCAGTGCCCAATCGGTTTATTTCCGGGATACGCATATTGGCGAACGGATTCGCCTCAGCGGCAACGGCCATGCACGCTCCTATACTTAGCTACACTCAGCGTGTGTACCTAAGTATAGGCGATTTTGTCTAAAAACATAAGCCTAATTTTCAGGCTTTTGCAGGATGATACTACGGGCTGGCTGCTCGTCGCCATACGGCGATATCACCTTGAACGCTTCGTCCGCGACTACTGCGTCGGGGCCAAAAACTTGTATGGCAGTTTCAGCGGCTGCTTCGTAACCTGTGCCGCCACGGAGCTGTCCGTATCCCTCCAGTACAAGCAAGCCGCCGGGACGAAGAAGCTCGGGCGCGTTATAAATGCCCTCTTTTAAATCCGGAGCGCCTTGCACGTACGAACCGATAATCGCATCGGTTTCACCACAGCATTCATACCCACTTACAAGGTCGGTCGTAACGGCGGTAATACCCCTGTCGTCCAGTACAAGCTGCGACTCATCAATGCTATAGCGATCGGCCATGCCGTCGAGCACGAGGTTTTCTAGTGCGCTCGCGCCGATGTGTATGGCGCGATATCGCTTATTAGTCAGGCTATCGCGGTGCGTAAGCAAGCCATTAATGCCCATGCCATATTCAATGATGCTGCCCTTTTTCGTTTCAAAAGGCGCGGAACCTGCCCGAGTGAAAATGCGCTTTGAGGCAATCTTGGGGACAGTTTCAAGCCTGCGCTTTGAAGGATATACATCCACATAGGCGGCGAGCCAGCGTCCATATGCCTTGCCCAGTCGCTCCGTTTCAGGTGACGGCTTTTCGGCATTTTGCTGAATAGTGGCTTGTACCTCAGTAAAATACGATACATTACCCGGGTCTAGATGGGGTATGCTCGGCACCGGAGGAAACTGGTCCGGCGTAAAGGCACCCCCAAGTATGTCAATCATGGTATCAAAATATTGTTGACTTAGGGCTAGTGGCACTGGCGGCTTGCCAAAACCATGCGCCTCATAAGCCTTGGCGACTTTGCCGTGCGTCCTAAGTAACCCCCATGTTTGTTTAACTGTCGGCATCTACCCTCCTGTTTTTTAAAAATGTAATTGCCCGCGCAAGCAGGCATGAACGCAAAAACATAAGCCTAATTTTCAGGCTTTTGCACAATCATGGTAAGGCTTGGCGCCGTTTTTGTACCATCGGGAGAAACAGAGTCAAAGTCCTGGTTCAGCATAACGGCCTCGGAGCCGAACGTCCGTACAGCAGTCTCGGCAGCCTGCTCATAACCGGTTCCGGTTCTATCGTACTTAGGTCCACGCAACGCTAACATGCCGCCCGGCCGCAAAAGGTCGTATGCATTGCGAATGCCGACAGGAAGATCATCTGCCATTTGCACATACGATGCGATGATCGCATCAGTTTCGTTACTACAACCTCCGTTCCGCAAAAGATCACTTGTCACACTTGTGATGCCGGCGTCTTCGAGCACGAGCTGCGACTCATCGACGCTATAAAAATCAGCTATACCGTCAAGCATCGCATTTTCAAGCGGGCTTTTACCGATGTGGACGAGTCGGTACGCTCCATTTTGCAGATTTTCGCGGTGCGTCAATAGGCCGTTAATGCCCATGCCGTACTCGATTACATTACCTTCCCGCACTTTAAGTGGGGCACTACCCTCCTTGGTTGTTATGGCATCGTTGCCAATAGATATGGCATTGTTGGCGTTGGCTTTATAAAATCCCAGTTCTGTGGCCGATGCAAGCCAACGCCCATACATCCTGCCAAGCTGAATTGTTTCGGGCCGCGGCGACTCGGGGTTTTGGCGGATAGCTGCCCGTACACCTTCAAAGTACGGTACGTTTTCTGGAACTACACCCTCAATTAAACTAACATCCGGCTGAAATTGATCATTAGCGAACCCACCACCAAGGACATTAAAAAATACATTGGTGTATACCGCTTCACTGACAGCGTGCGGTGGCATACCGAGTCCGTGCGCGCCGTAAGCATCTGCGAGCTCGTCATGCGCTGCCTGAAAGTTCGCTAATCGTTCCTCTAACGCCATTGATCCTCCTGTTTTTTAAAAATGTAATTGCCCGGCAATGCGGGCAAGGAACACAAAAACACAAAGTCTAAATATAGCGCACCCGGTATGCGTAAGCAATATGTATATTTTGAAAAATTAAAAACGCCGGGTTTGTTCTCCCTGGCGTTTTTAATTTTAGAGGTTTGGCGATTTACTCGCCGTGCTCTTCGATGGCTTCGAGCAGGCTGTTTTCGAGCTCACTCTTCTTTTTGAGTTTTTGCGTGACTGGCTTAGCCTCGACTTTTTCCTCGTTGGCTACGGGGGCTGGGGCCGCAGTTTTTTCGGCTTCGATGTCCAGCTCGTAACCCGTCAGTTTGCTGGCGAGGCGTACGTTTTGGCCACCCTTGCCAATAGCGATGCTGAGCTGGTCTTCCGGCACGGTGACGAGTGCTTTCTTGCTAGCTTCGTCAATCTTGACCGAAACAACTTTGGTTGGGCTGAGCGCGTTGGTAATGTAGCCGACGGTGTCGTCACTCCAGACAATGATGTCGATCTTTTCCTGTTCACCGATTTCGCTCATGACCGCGTTTACGCGGGTACCGTGGCCACCAACAAAGGTGCCGACCGGATCAACACCTTGTACGGTGCTGAATACGGCGAGTTTGGTGCGAATACCAGCCTCGCGGGCGATGGCGCGGATCTCGACAGCGCCGTTTTCCATTTCTGGTACTTCGCCGCGGAACAGCCACTCGATGAACTCTTTACTGCCGCGCGAGACGACCAGCTGCGGACCGCGGAAGCCGCGTTCGACATCTTTGAGGTAAACCTTGAGGCGTTGGCCCGGGTAGTAGCGTTCGCCTTGGATTTGCTCACTGCGCGGCATGATGCCCTGGGCTTTGCCGAGCTCAACGCGCACAATGTTGCCTTCGACGCGGGCGACGAGGGCGTTGATAACGGTGCCGATCTTGTCTTCGTACTCCGCCATGACGATTTCACGCTCAGCTTCGCGGAGACGCTGCAAAATAACCTGCTTAGCGGTCTGTGCAGCAACGCGGCCAAAGTTTTCGACCTTTTCATGGACTTCCACGAGGTCGCCGAGCTTGGCGTTCTTTTGCATGGCTTGCGCCTCGCTCAAAGTAATTTCGTAGGCCGGGTTTTCAACTTTCTCGACAACTTCTTTGCTGACGTAAGCGTCGACTTGGCCGCTTGTGAGGTTCATAGTTACGCGCACTTCTTGCTCGCGCTCACCGTAATCGCGGCGGTAGGCGGCAGCCAGGGCTTGCTCAACTACTTCACGAACAGTGTCTTCGGGCAGGTTTTTTTCTTCGGCAATGGCGCGTACAGCCATTACCAGTTGTTTCACATCGAGATCGTCCATAGGGGTAGTCCTTTCTTTTTAGGTCGCTGATACGAAAAAAGCCGACCACTGTGGCCGACCGAACACTCTTACTGTAGCAAAGCTAACCCTCGCTGTCAAACTGACTCCATGTATTGTTAATTATGTAACCTACTCGTATAATATACAAAACTATGGCTTCATTCGAGCAAATCACAGGCGCCGAGCAAGCCAACCAAGATGAAATAACGCGACTCAAACAGCGTGCTATCGCGCGGGCATTAGATCTCACCAAGCATCGGGCCGCATATCGTTTTGGAGATAGCATTGGGATGTTAACGATCGCCAGATATTGTGACGTTGAGGCCTCAAGGTGGTGGATGGCTGGCGCGGTGGTTAAAAATGATGGCACTATCGTGACAGAGAACCATTCTCTAACCGCGTACGGGCAAGAAATTCCACGACAGCAGCCTTGCGGCACGGCCAATACGCATTGCGGAGCATATATACTGCCGCCATATGGCAGTATTAAGCCCATTGGCACGTTTTCGTCCGACGTCGAACGGGACGACCCGTTTTGCAGGGCCTATGAATTTGACGATGTAATCGCAAACGCTATGCACAGCCATGCCGCTGGCATTGTCGACGTGCCATCAGAAGCGCGAGAAGTTATGAAAACGCTCATCCTGGACGCAGACCATAGTTTTGCTCATCCGGCTATCGAAACGCTCGTTACTGTTGCGCTGCGCGAATTGTAGCTCAGCAATTATTGTTCCGCGTGCGTCTGATCTGCTCTATTAAATCTGCACGCGTTATAATAGGTGCATGCATAAAGTCAACGCAAACAGTCGCCAAGAATATATAGCCGCGGCCAAAAAATCCGGACAAGACCTGCAAGATCTTGATGCGCTTATCCGCGAATGCGCACCGGTGTTAAAACCCTGGTTCTACAATGTTGGGCCGGACGAGCCGGGCATGACGTTTAAAATGCTCGGCTACGGCACATTTAGTTACAAACCTAAGAAGAATAGTAATGACGCCATCGACTGGCCAGTTATTGGTGTGGCCATCCAAAAAAATTACGTTAGCATATATTTTAGCGTCACCAAAGCCAGCCAGCCCATTATAAACTTCTACAAAGCCGACTTACAGTGTACGCGGAGCGGCAACAATAACTTTAGCTTTACGGCGTTTGGCCAGCTCAACAAAGATGCGCTCCGAAAACTGCTAGTAGAAACCGCGGCCATCTTTGTGGCGGACCCGTCGAATCCGGTGTGTTTTAAGGAGAGTCAGACTGCTCGCTTATTTGCTTAAAAATGATTTCTTGCATGCTAGAATGGGATAATGAGCAAAAAAGTCAAACGCCTGTTTCAAACATTCCAACCGTCGCATTATAATCTTGAGCTTGCACCGGAGCGTGAAGCCATGCGCCTCACCGGCAGCGTGACCATCACCGGGATCAAAAAAGGCCGGCCAGCGCAGCGCTTGACATTCCACCAGCACGACCTCAAGGTAACCGAAGCCAAGATCATCCGCAAAGATAAAAAAGGCGAGCACGAAATTCCAGTTACGCGCATCAACCATCACAAGTCGCTGGACGAAGTCCGGCTGCACACCGAAGCGCTGCTGTACCCTGGCGAATACGTCGTGACGATGCAGTTCGAGGCGCCTATCACCGACGCCATGCACGGTATCTACCCCTGTTATTACGAGCTCGACGGCCAAAAGCGTTCACTAATTGCCACGCAGTTTGAAAGTCACCACGCCCGCGAAGCCTTCCCGTGCATCGACGAGCCCGAGGCCAAAGCCGTCTTTAGCCTATCGCTCATTTCGCCCACCGGCGAGACCGCGCTCAGCAACATGCCGGCCGCCTCCACACATCAAATGGACGGCAAAACGCTCACTGTGTTTGAGCCCACGCCCAAGATGTCGACCTACCTGCTCGCTTTTGCCTACGGTGATTTGCAGCGCAAGCAAACCAAGACCAGCGGCGGCGTAGAAGTCGGCATTTGGGCCACCAAAGTTCACAATTCAGAATCGTTGGACTTTGCCCTTGACGTTGCCAAGCGCTCTATTGAATTCTTTGACGAGTACTTTGGCGTGCCGTACCCACTCGCCAAGGCCGACCACATTGCCCTGCCCGACTTTTCGAGCGGCGCCATGGAAAACTGGGGGCTCATAACGTACCGCGAAGTCTGTTTACTGGCAGACCCGGCCACCGTATCACAAAGCACGCGCGAGCTGGTTTGTACGGTGATTGCGCATGAAACTTCGCACCAGTGGTTTGGCAACCTTGTGACCATGCGCTGGTGGAACAACCTCTGGCTGAACGAAAGTTTCGCGAACGTTATGGAGTATGTCGCCACCGACGCGCTATTCCCGGAGTGGAACATTTGGAACTCGTTTATCACACAGGAAGGGCTTTCGGCGCTGCGGCGCGACTCGATCGCCGGTGTTCAAGCCGTGCAAACAGACGTCAACCACCCCGACGAAATTTCGACCATCTTTGACCCGTCAATCGTGTACGCCAAGGGTGGCCGCCTGCTGCGTATGCTCATGCAATACATTGGCAAAGACGCCTTTCGCCGCGGCCTCAAAGCCTACTTTACCAAGCATGCCTACAGTAACACGACCGGCGACGACTTATGGGAGGCGCTGAGCACGGCCAGCGGCAAAGACATAGGCGCGTTTATGAACCCGTGGCTGGTACAATCCGGTTACCCGGTGGTGCAAGTGACGCAGAATGGCAGCGAGCTCGAACTTGCCCAGCATCATTTTTTGCTTGACGCCAAAAAGGCCGACGCGGCGCGGCTGTGGCCCATCCCAACCCTCAGTGACCGGGATGATGTACCGGCTTTGCTCGAGAAACCCTCGATACGGCAAACGCTGGAGTCCAGTGACTTTGCGCGCGTCAACCAGGGTGCGCAGGGCCATTACATTGTGCACTACACCCGGCCCGAGCACACGGCGGCCATTGCCGAGCTCGTAAAAAACGGCAAATTAGGCGTAGCCGAGCGGCTCATGCTGCTCAGCGATAGCTCCATGCTTGCTCGCGGCGGCCAACAATCATTTGCCATCACTTTGCGCTTACTCGAAAAATACACCGATGAAACGAAAGAGCCGGTTTGGGACATCATGGCACTCGCGTTGGCCGATTGCCGCCGCTTTATAGACGCCGACGAAACGCTCGAGCCAAAGATTAAGCAGCTCATCCGCGAACTTATTCAGGTGCAATTTGAACGCCTCGGCTGGAAAGAGCACAGCGGCGAGCCGGTCGAAGACACCAAGCTGCGCGCGCTGATCATCGGCCTTGGCGTGTACGCCGAACACACCGCGATCGTCGAAGAAGCGCTCCGCTTGTTTGAAGCGTACAAGAAGGACGCCGGAGCCGTGCCGGCTGAGCTGCGTGCTATCGTCATGGACACGGCCGTTCGCCACGCCGCACCCGGCGCATTCGAATATTTGCTCCAGCTCGACCACGAGACCACAAACGCCGACCTCAAGCACGATATCGCCTCGGCACTCACCAGTACACGCTTGCCAGATGAAACGGAGCGCTTGCTCGATCGCTTAAAAGACCAGGACCAGATTCGCCCGCAGGACATCATGCGCTGGCTGGCGTACATGCTGCGCAGCCGCTACACGCGCCCGCAAGCCTGGGATTGGCTTCGCGCTAATTGGGAATGGCTAGAGGATACCTTTAGCGGCGATAAATCGTACGACGGATTCCCGCGTTACGCCGCCAACGCCTTCAGCACTCGCGCCTTACTCAAAGAATACCGCGAATTTTTCGAGCCCAAAATGGACGACGTTGCCCTGACGCGCAATATTGCCATGGGAATTGAAGAGCTCGAAAACCGTGTGGCGTGGCTGGAGCGCGACCTGCAAGGCGTGCAGGCGTACTTTGCCGGCCGCGAGTGAGCGCCTGTCTAATTGCCGCCTCTATCCAGGATTTTTAATTGCGTTGGTGACGCGGAAACTCTCGCCAGAAACCTCGATTGCCGCCAAATAATACTCACCGCGCCAGCCGTGCGCGTGTACCCATGACTGCGCCGCAAATCGCATTTGCGCTAACTTTTTAGGTGTTATGTAATCGAGACCGCTGCCTTGGCGGTTGGTTTTGCGGTATTTGACCTCGCAAAAACAAAGCTCCTGGCCGCGTTTGGCAACGATGTCGATTTCGCACATGCGCGTGCGCCAATTGCGCACGACGACCAGGTAGCCTTTGTGCTCCAAGAATGCCGCAGCTGCGCTCTCGGCGCGGCGGCCAGTTTCAACAGTGGTCATGCCTGACTTGCAAGTAATGCCGCGATTGGTTTAAAAGATCGGCGATGTATGTCCGAGACGCCGTGCAGCACAAGCAATTGCCGATGCAGCGCCGTGCCATAGCCAACGTGCTTAGCAAAGTCGTACTTTTGGTATTCGCCTTTAAGTGCGGCCATGTAGTTATCGCGGGCAACCTTGGCAATAATGCTGGCAGCACTAACGGCAGGAATAAGGTCGTCGGCTTTTATGAGCGCCTCGGTCTTGGGGTTGTCACTCAGAAAATTGAGGTTGCCGTCAATAATAACACGGTCGTAAGGCGCGGTGATTGCCTCGAGTGCGCGCCGCATGGCCAAACGAACGGCCGCAGTTAGGCCCAGCTGGTCGATCTCTACGGGACTTACCCAGCCGATGCCGGTAGCCTGCGCTTTCTCATATACCAGCGCAGATAGTCGCTCGCGTTGTGCCTTGCTAAGTTTTTTTGAATCTTTAAGGCCCGGGATTGGCTCCGCCAAAGCAACAGCGGCCGCTACGAGCGGTCCAGCCCAACACCCACGTCCAACTTCGTCTATCCCCACGATCATAGCGCCAGCATAACACAAGTTACCCGTCTGTAAATAGTTTCCAAACGCAAAAACGTTGTAAAACATTTTGTTAGCTTGCACTCCGACTAAGCTTATGGTTAACTGCAGTTTTGCAAGTGCTTTTACCAACGACAGGAGGAATTATGACTCAACACGAGACAAGCACAGAACCAAGAGAACAAACACCAGGGAGACGAGCAATCGGCCTCGGTTTAAGAGCGGGCGCACTTGCGCTGGGTGCGACGCTGCTGGGCACCGGTGCATTTGACCCTTCTTGCGGCGCCAATGCCCCAAAAGCCGTCAATAACCTTTCATGCACTTCTGAATATGATGCAAAGAATTTGTCATTCATCGCAAGCGTTTCCGGGGATTATAATATCAACGATGTCCGCACGCATTTTCATATAGAAGCCAACGACGCGCACGGTATCCGTCCTGCGGTGGACGCAACCGTCGACAAAACTTTCGTCTATAGACTCGGTGCATTCAACGACGAGCTAAGCAGAAAGGGCGAAATTCAGATAAGCCATGGGGCTGCCGCAATTCTAGTGGACACCGTCGAATTCGTAAGTGGTTCTTTTGCAGGACAAACGGTAGTTTGCACGGAGAGTAACGTGCGCCTGTAGGTCGATCTTACACAAATAAAATAATCCGGAGTGATCCGGATTATTTTATGGCTCTTTGGTAACTTACGCTTGTTCGTGAGCGGCTTTTACGGCCTCGGCTTTAGCGTCGAGCTCTGCATCTTTGGCGGCCTTTGCTTCGGCGTCAGCTTCGGCAGCAGCAGCGGTTTGTTCGTGCAGTTTGACTTCTTCTTCCTCGGCTTTGGTGTCGTGGATAGCGTTAACGGCATTGCGGTCAAAGTCAACGCCAGTCAGACGGGCGGCCTTACCGGTCAAGCTGCGCATGTAGCTGAGGTAGTTGCGGCGCACTTTGCTGCGCTTGGTAACTTCAACCTTCAGTACGAGCGGGCTGTGGAGCAAAAAGCTCTTTTCGACGCCGATACCGCTTGAAATGCGGCGAACAGTGATGCGGCTGGTGTGGCTGCCTTTGCGGTCGGTGCGGATAACCAAACCCTGGAAAATCTGCACGCGCTCTTTGTTGCCTTCGCGGATTTTTTGGTGCACGCGAACGTTGTCACCGCTTTTTACATCAACAACGGCAGACTTCTTGTACTTCTCTTCAATTTTTTGGACAATAGATTGCATAACCTAATAACCTTACATTACTAATTGCGTTTTCACAAGTATAACACATCTGGTGCGGCACGAAAAGCCCTTATAGCAGCTATTTTGCATTGATGATCGTAGTGAGCGCCACGACATGATCCGGCGGCAGCACCACACTGCCGGTAGCCATGCGTCTGTGCTCGGTATCATAATGGCGTAGTGTGGGCTCAAGACAAAACTTAGACGAATCAGGCTGGTGCCAAAGCATCATGCCAATGCGGCTGTCAGGAATCTGTATGCGGCCGTTTTTGTTCTGTACACCGGTGCTAGCGACTGCACTGAGGACCACATGTCGCCCGTCGGGAAAATCAAGCAACGCGCTGCCTTGATAACCGGCAAAAAAGCTCGGCGCACCGTCTTCTAAACGCGCCTGGAGTGCTCTGCCGGATCGATGCCGCCCCATCCGCAGCCCATTAATAGCAACTCCTTGCAAACTGTTGCCATGAAGATCGAAACAATAATGCTCGCCAAGGGCCGCCTTTTGTGGTTCGGCCGTACGATTACAGAGTATTGAGGTCGTGGTCAGCCCCGAATCCTGTAATCCTACGATCTTGCGCAAGCCGAACGGCCCGTCGCCAACGTCAGCCTGCAAAGCAATAATAGGCACATGTGCAGTTTTGCCATTTGTGACCGGCCTGTAATCGACCCAGCGCGCAAAGCCTTCCTCGTCGTCCGCATCTAAGCCTTCGACAGCGCATGTGGTATGACTGGCGGCGGGCTCGGGCATGGTGAGCTGCTCCTCCTGAGTTTCAAACAACGAGACTACTTTGCCGGTCCGCTGGCTCGCCACCGCGCATTCGGTGACGTAGCCGCCGCGCAAACGCACGGCAACACGGGATGAAGTGAGCGCCGGAGTGCCAAGCGCACGCACAATTATCTCGGATGGAACTTCTGTTTGCTGGCGATGCTCCGCCAGCGTTGCAGCAAAAGACGCATTTTCAGGGCTCACCATAACTCCGCTCCTTTGTTAATTCTGTAGAAGCGTAGCAATTTTTAGCTCTTCCAACAAGCGGCATGGGTCTGTACAATACGCTGAGTATGAATTACGGCGAAGAAGCACTCAAAAAGCACCGCGAGCTGCGCGGTAAAATCGGCATCGCGCTCAAAGACGAGCTGGATAGCCGCGAAAAACTAAGCATTTATTACACGCCCGGTGTGGCGGCGGTTTCGAGTTATGCGGCCGAGCATCCGGACGAGGCACGCGACTATACCTGGCTCAACAACAATGTAGCCGTAATTAGCGACGGCACCGCTGTTTTGGGACTGGGCAACATCGGCCCTTACGGCGCATTGCCCGTCATGGAAGGCAAAGCCATGCTGTTCAAGCACTTTGCGAACATCGACGCCGTGCCGATTGTGCTCGACGTGCACACTGCCGACGAAATCGTAGCCGCGGTCAAGGCGATCGCGCCCAGCTTTGGCGGCATCAACCTTGAGGACATCGCTGCGCCGCTTTGCTTTGAGATCGAGGAACGACTAAAGCGCGAGCTCGACATTCCGGTCATGCACGACGACCAGCACGGCACGGCCATCGTGACGCTCGCCGGCCTTATCAACGCCTGCAAAATCACCGGCCGTGAGCTAAAGAACACGCGGATTGTAGTGGTGGGCGCTGGTGCCGCGGGCACGGCAATCATGAAATTGCTGCACGAGTACGCCGAGCCGGAGATTATCGCCGTTGACAGCCGGGGCATCATCAGTGCGGGCCGAGCAGACCTTTCGGCCGAGAAAAAGCAGTTGCTCGAGTTCACTAACAAGAACAACGTAGAGGGCACGTTGGCCGACGCACTACAGGGCGCCGACGTTTTTATCGGCGTATCGCAGCCCGGTTTGCTGACGCCAGACATGGTACGCAGCATGTCTAAAGACGCGATCATTTTTGCGATGGCCAATCCCACGCCAGAAATTATGCCCGATTTGGCACACGAAGCCGGCGCGGCCATTATTGCCACCGGGCGCAGCGATTTCCCTAATCAGGTGAATAACGCGCTGGCCTTCCCTGGTATTTTCCGCGGCGCACTCGATAACCGCGTCAAAACCATTACCGATGCGCACAAAATTGCCGCCGCCGAAGTCCTGGCCGGGCTTATCGCCAACCCTGCTCCGGACGAAATCCTGCCGAGCGTACTTGATGAACGCCTCGTGCCGGCAATCGCCAAGGTTATTATTTAGAAGGAGAGGTGTAATTTTTGCGCTCAACAGGCGTACTATTGTGCAGTAGCAACCCCTCTTAGGTCGCCGGAAAATTGTAATTTTGTAGTTTTTATGGTAATATACATTAAACCTTATTAGGAGTTGTTATGAGCCGAAGTCACGAATACCCTCATTACAAGCGTGTCATAGATGGAATTATTGTTGGCGGCGTAGGCGCCCTCACTTTAAGCGGTTGCGCGTATGCGCAGGAAGTTGTAGCAACGCCGCCGAGCGCCACAACCGAAACGCCAGCTACCACGACCCCTTCGATCACTACTTCTACCGAGTGGCCCAAAAAATCTGGTGCCCCGTGTGATGCTACCCGATTGCCGCTTTTCGGTCAGCAACCTGGCGGCACTGGTTATTATGTGTACGAAACCCGAACCAGCTGCACCGATTCTGGCGTTGACGTCTATGAAAAGCGGGAACTTACGGGCACGCCAGTCGGCGAACTACAGCCCGAAACGCCGTTTGCTTTATACTGCGTCGCCCAGATCGGCAACATGACAATTGGCAAAGTTGGCGCCACCGAAATTCACCCGGTTGACGGTTATGTTGCGCTTGGTGCCCAAGCTGCCCAATTTACCGCGCAAATTCCTAACGGCGTCCCCGACTGCGCTATGATGCCCAATCAGCACTAGGCAACGACGCGGTATACTTCTTCGATTGTCGTAATGCCGGCAAAAGCTTTCAAGATGCCGTCTTGCAGCATGGTAAGCATGCCATCTTCTATGGCCTTGTCCTGTAGCATTTCAGTGGTAATTTGGTTTGGCGGAAGCTTGAGAATCTGCTGAATGCCCGGCGTCATTTGCAATTGCTCGCGGATAGGCATTTGCCCGGCATAACCAAACGGGTTTTTATCGGAGGTGCCCGGCTTGTACAGTGTTACCTGATTAACGTCTGGGCGGTCAACACCTGGCGGCAAAGTATTAATAACGGCTTGCAGCTGCGCCTTCAGCGCGTCATCCGGCTGGTACGGCTGGCGCGTATCCGGGTCGAGCTTGCGTACCAATCGCTGGGCCATCACAAGCCGAATAGCCGACGAGAATAACGGGTTAATGCCGATGAAGTCCAGCATGCGCGTCAGAGCCGCCGCAGCACTGGAGGCGTGGAACGTGCTCATTACCAAGTGGCCGGTCAACGCCGCCTGCAGCGCGGTTTTCGCCGTATCTTGGTCGCGAATCTCACCAACCATGACGATGTCCGGGTCAAGGCGTAGCACTGCACGCAAGTGCTCGGCAAAACCGGCGGCATTCTGATCGCCTTGCACTGGTATTTGCACAATACCTGGCATGACGTACTCGACCGGATCCTCAAGCGTCAATATTTTGCGCTCATCGGAGTTCAGCGTGTTTAAGATAGAGTACAGCGTGGTGGTTTTACCGGAACCGGTCGGACCAACGACCAGCACCATGCCGGTTGGGTGACTAATAATGTCGTCAACCACGGCGCGCTCACGGTCGGACAAACTGAGGTTATCGAGTTTAAGCAGCTCCATTTTAAGCGTAAACAAACGCATCACTACGTCTTGGCCGAACACCGTCGGCACGGTCTCGACGCGCAAGTTAACAGTCACGTCCTCGCCGGTGGCCATGTGGTATTCTTTGTTGATATGGCCGGTTTGCGCCTCTTCGATGCCGGTCGAAACGTTGGCGGCTACGGCAATCGAGGACAACAATTGATGATACTTTTGGTGCGACAATTGCGCGATCGGGTGCAGCACGCCATCGACGCGAAAACGAATGCGCACACCTTCGGCCTGGTTTTCAAGGTGAATGTCCGATGCCTTTAACTGGTACGCCTGCTTTACGAGATATGCCAAAACATCGTCCGACCGCACTTGATCGAGCGTGGCCGAAACGGTCTTGTACAATTCACTGCCGCTTTCTTTACTGAATGCAATGTCCTGGTACACGACCTGTTTGGGCGGATTGTACAAGCGCAGATAATCGCGGTACCCATTATCCGAAATAATGGCGAAAGTTACGACGCGGTCGGCAAAACGCTGCCGCAGATCATTGATTGTTTGCTGCGAAGTGGTGGTTGTAATACCAAATAAGATTTTGCTGATATCGGCGGTAATGGGGATGACCCGCTTGTCGTACATTTCTTGCACCGGAATGATGTCTTTGTAGAGCGGGTGCGACTCCATCGCGTTGGTGTCGAGGTACGACAAACCCAATACTTGCGCGCGGTGCTGCGTCTGGCGCTCCGCCTCAATGCGGGCATCATCCTGTTCCATACCTGCATTGTACCACAAGCAGCTTGCCAACCGCGACCTTGTAGTATGCGCACAAAACTTATGGTATAGTAGCGCGCATGTACAAAACCAACGGGGCGGCCGAGTTTCGGCAGCAGTTTAATTTGCCCGATGATTACCGTGTTGACGGATTGCTTGCCGTAAGCACTTGGGACTTAAACGCCGAGGCACGCCATCTGCCATATCTGCGCGAAATACTCGAAGCATTAGATGTTGAAACGAGGGTAGAAAAAATCGACCGCACATTTTTAGGTCACTGCTACGAGTTCACCGTGCCAGACGGCCGCGACACATCAAAGCGATATTGGTATGCGCCGGTTATGGGAACCGCTGTTATGAGTCAGTACGTGCACATCGGCTCAGTGCTCGGCTCGAAGAAAAATATCATTTTGGGCACGGCGGGCGGATTAGCGCCAATGATGCGTACCGGCGATCTCATTGCGCCGAACGCCGTTCATGGCAACGATAACGCTGCCGCCTACGATCGGACCAACTTAGACCGTATATTTAGGCCAGACCCGGAGCTGTATAGCTCGCTGCTGTGGCGGACGAGCCAGCTTGCAAATATTACCGGCACGACTGTTTGGGACGTCAAAACAACCACTTGCGAAATGGTCCTCGCCGAGACGGCCGACGACGTCCGACTCTGGCAGCTTGATGGTTATGGCGGCGTAGAAATGGAAACCGGACTTGTTTTCGCCGCTTCAACAAACCTTGGCGTGCCAGCAGCCGGTGTGCATATGGTGCTCGATGAGCTCGCCAACAACAAGACATTTATGGACTCTGACTTTTTTAACCCCGAAGACAACGCTCGCCGCGATACAGCGCGGCAAATTCAATACGCTGCCTGCGTTTCCGAACTACTCGACCTTGAATTACCATTGCCAGAGTAATTGCAGCGTTAGTCAACGGCCCGTATACTTATGGCATGCGGCACATTATTCTTATCGCACATAATTTGCGGAGCTGTCACAATGTTGGCTCGCTGCTGCGCACGGCAGAAGGTTTGGGCGTGCAAATGGTATTTTTGACCGGATATACGCCGTATCCGCAGCTTGCGCATAACGATCCGCGTTTGCCGCACCTGGCTGCCAAAATTGATCGCCAAATTCATAAAACTGCGCTTGACGCCGAGCACCACGTAGCCTGGCAGCACCACGATTCGCTCGATGCGGTCCTGGCTCGGTTGCGTGCTGACGGCTTTACCATTGCCGCCATCGAGCAGGCGCCGCGCGCAATCCGCTTGCCCCATTACAAGCCGCCAGAAAAAATCGCGCTCTTGGTTGGCCGCGAAGTCGAAGGTGTCGAACCAGAGATTCTTGCCCAAATGGACAGCATTCTCGAAATCCCAATGTTCGGGAGTAAAGAATCATTTAATGTTGTGCAAGCGGCGGCGATGAGCTTGTATCACTGCCGGTTTTATCTAGCGTAACGGTTATGCTACACTAAAAACAATCATGGTACTTGCCAACACGCCAAAACGGTCGACGCCCGCGCACGAAAAGAAGCGCCACGGCCACCATCACAAACACACCAAACATTACAGCAAAACATACTTTCCGTATTTGCCGATTCTGCTGCTGGTCGTTGTTGGCTTTGTGACAAATGTGTGGCTTACGCCGCGCCACGCTGTACTTGGCGCGCAATCAGACATCAGCATTAACTCACTGTTACAAGATACGAATAGTGCGCGCAGCGACGATCACGTGGTTGACCTCAATCTGAACGCGCAGCTCACCCAAGCGGCCAACGCCAAAGCAGCCGACATGGCCGCCGCGAACTACTGGTCGCACACCAGCCCGGCCGGCAAAACACCGTGGGCATTTATTCAGCAAAGCGGCTACCAATACCAGGCCGTTGGCGAAAACCTGGCCTACGGTTTCACAAATAGCAGCGCCGCACTAAAAGCATGGCTCAACAGCCCCGAGCACCGCGCTAATCTCTTAAATGCCAACTACCGCGACGTTGGTTTCGGTATTGCCGAGGCCGCCGACTACCAGGGCCACGGCCCGGAAACGATCATCGTTGCCATGTATGGTGAACCCGTCGGTCAGGGCGCGGCCGTACTTGGCGCAACCAGCCAAACGATCGCCGCGCCGGAGCATATTGCCAGGCTGCAGGCGCTCAACAGTGGCGTGTCATCGTGGATGGTTGGCTTTATAGCGTTCATTGCTGGTGGCGCGATCGCGATCTTCATTGTGCGACACGGCGTGTTTTTGCACCGCGCATGGCGACGCGGCGAGCGGTTTGTTGTTACGCACCCAGCGCTCGACGTGGTGCTCGTCGCCCTTGGCGTCATCGGTTTTATTCTGACGCGTACCTCTGGCTTCATTCAGTAACACACTTAAAATTAAGGGCGTGCCGTGGACAAATCCAAGATTCGCGTCCGCAGCGCAAGCCGATCGCGGTATGAATACGAGCGCCTGCCGTAAAACATGCGGTGGTTGTCATAAAGCAGCGCCTCGCCAGGCTGCAGGCGCACAACGCTGCTTAGCCTTTCGATGTCTGTCGCGAGTAATGAACTAAACCGGCCTGCGAGATCCGCATCTTCTTTTATGACGTGCGCGCGGCTAAAGCGCGTTGTTCCGGCATCGAGGTCCAGTATTGGCGCCGTCGCCCGATGTTTACCGTCCGTAAAGGTAACCGGTATTTTGCCCGCCTCTTCTATCAGGTTACGACACACTGATGCAGAGCCCCCGTAATTAAGCAGATCATCCACGGCCAAAAGCCGATTTTCGCCACCTATAGCGGCACTTTGCACACACCAAAGTCCGATAAACCGCTCCGGCGTTTCATAAAATGCGTTGTCGGTGCGAAATGGAATAGCGCACATCATTGGATCGGTATCGCGGTCGAGGCGCCACACATCGCTATCCGGAGCATCACTGCCAAGCGTCACCTTGCCTATGGCCTGCGATGCGCGGCGCACATAGTCTGCCTGCAGCCCAGACTCTAACTCCGCAAAAGGCAGCCCTTGGGCGTGCACGTACGGAACCCCGGCTTCAAACTGTTCCGCTATTGCAGCTCCTGCCGCTTCTGGTGACGTCTGGTGTGTGAATCGTATGTGCATAATGATGTTATTGTGTCTTTATATTTTCCGGGCCAACAAGCGCAGCAAGCCGCTCAAGCATGTCGGCGTCTCTTTTGATGCCGGCCGGCAGTTTAATAATCTGTTTGTTTTCGGCCGGACCGAGCACTAGCACGACCTCAGTCTGGCCCGGGTTTGCATCAATCGTTTGCTTTAGGGCGAGCAAAACCGCCTGGTCCTGACTATTTGCGAGCCGCACATACACGCGCTCCGCCTTTGGTTCGTCGCTCGCCGCAGAAACGCTTGCCGCTTTGGCCGCCCGCAGCGCAGAAACTTTTTTGACGCCTACCTTTGGCACTTTAACTTTGCGCCCGGTCGCCTGATAATTGGTGGCTTGCTCGGCCGTGATTTCACGCGCGTCATCTACGATTACTTTTATTTCTTCGCCGATGTTGCCTTCGCGGTCCTTGGCCGAAACTTTGCCGCGCACCAAAACCACCCGATCGCGTTCCCACAAGCCCAGCGTCTGCTGGAATGTACCAGGGAACACAATTAATTCAGTCTCGCCGCCGTGATCTTCAATTTTTACGAACGCCATTTTTTGACCGTTTTTGGTAGTGATTTCGCGCAGATCGGTAACCGAGCCGCCCACTGTGGTTGCCTTGCCGTCATGAATCGGTAGCAACTCTTTTATGGGCATGGTTTGTTCGGCCAAAAAGTCAGCGTACATAGCCAGCGGATGCTGCGAAAGATACAGTCCAAGCAGCTCGCGCTCCCATAAAAGCTGTTCGCGCGACGTGTACACTGTAGCTGCGGCTTCGAGCATCAGCTGCGGTTTGGCGGCAATGTCTTCTTCGATCAGTAGTCCAAACAAATCCACTTGTCCGCTGCTAAGCTGTTTTTGCAGGCGCGCACCATACGCCACAATAACGTCAAGGTTATGCAGCAATTTGGAGCGGTCACCAAAGCGGTCAAACGCACCGGCCTTGACCAAACTTTCCAGCGCTTTGCGGTTCACGACGCGCACGTTCACTTTGCCCAGGAAGTCTTCGAGCGATTCAAATGCGCCGTCCAGTTCGCGCGCTCGCAGAATTTCTTCTACCGCACCAGTGCCCACGTTCTTGATGGCACTCATGCCAAAGCGCACCGGCGCTTTGCGGTTGTCCGAATTTTTGGCATCCGGCACCACAGCAAACTCCATAAATGACTCGTTTACATCTGGCGGCAGCACGTCGATACCCATGTGTTTGCACTCGGTAATTTCGATGGCAAGGCGGTCGGTGTCGTCAAAATCGCTCGTCATCAGCGCCGCCATAAATGCGGCCGGATAGTGCGCCTTAAGATATGCGGTTTGGTACGAAATCATGCCGTAGCAGGCTGAGTGCGATTTGTTAAAACAGTAGTCGGCGAATCCGAGCAGATCGGTCCAAAACTTTTCGATGACGTGTTTGGGCACGCCGTTTGCCACTGCGCCATCAATAAATTTGACTTTCATTTTGGCCATAACGTCGCGCTTCTTTTTGCCGATTGCTTTGCGGAGCGTGTCGGCCTCGCCACCGGTAAAACCACAGACGTCGCGCGAAATCTGCATCACTTGCTCCTGATAGACGAGCACGCCGTAAGTGGGTTCCAGCGCGCCCTTCATGAGTTCGTGGCTGTAGGTAATATTTTCCAGACCGTTTTTGCGCTTGATGTAGCTGTCGGTCAGGCCGGCGCCGAGTGGGCCTGGGCGATACAACGCGCCCATGGCGACGATGTCGTCGAATTCGGTTGGCTTGAGCTCGCGCAAATAGCGCTTCATTCCCGAGGATTCAAACTGGAACACGCCGGTGGTGTCACCGCGCGCCAGGAGCTGAAACGTCGGCTCGTCGTCGAGTGGCAGGGAGTTGAGGTCGATGTCTGCGCCGTACACACGCTTGATAATGCGCAGCGTGTTGTTAATGATCGTTAAGTTGCTTAGGCCCAAAAAGTCCATTTTAAGCAGGCCGAGCTCCTCGATCGGATCCTTGGGGTACTGCGTAGCCACCACGCCTTTTTGGGCGAGTTCGAGCGGGGCAAACTTGACGATGTCGTCCGGCGCAATCACCACACCGGCGGCGTGGATACCGTGCGAGCGGATCGTGCCCTCGACCCGCATGGCCAGATCAAACACACGCACGGCGGTTTCGTTAGTTTCGTATTCATGCTTGAGCTCGGCGTTGTCCTTGAGCGAAACTTCCAGCGGAATGTGCCGTCCCTGCACCGGTGCTGGAATCATTTTAGCTAGGCGGTCGGCCTCGGCGTACGGCACTTGCAGCACGCGCGCCACGTCGCGAACGGCATTGCGCGCAGCCATGGTGCCAAACGTTACGATATTGGCCACACGCTCGCTGCCGTATTTTTCGGCACAATATTGAATGACTTCGTCGCGGCGCGTATCCTGAATGTCGATGTCAACGTCCGGCATGCTAATGCGGTCCGGATTCAGAAAGCGTTCAAAAAGTAGATCATATTTGAGCGGGTCAAGCTCGGTAATCTTGAGCGAGTACGAAATGATCGACCCGGCCGCCGAGCCGCGTCCAGGACCGAACACAATGCCCTGGTCTTTGCCCCAGTTCATAAAATCGGCGATAATCAAGAAGTAGCCGTTGAAACCCATTTGCGCGATGACGCCCAGCTCGTATTCGGCCCGGTCCAGCACCTCTTTTTTGAGTGTCTTTTTGGCTTCTTCTACCGTGAGCGCCCGGCTCGTGTCTTCATCAATGCCGCCATAGCGCCACGCCAAACCCTTGTACACCAACTTGTGCAAGTATGATTGCTCGTCCTCGCCCTCTGGCACCGGAAATTTTGGAATGAGGATTTTGCCGAGCTCGATACTCACGTCGCAACGATCGGCGATGGCGCGGGTATTGCGGATAAAATCGGGGTGATCCTTGCCCCACCGCTTGATAATGTCGTTCGGGTCGGTGACGTGCAGCTCAAAATCCTTGAGGCTCATGCGCTTTTCGTCGCTCAGGAACGAGCCGGTTTGCACGCAAAGCAGGATCTCGTGCGCCTCTTGGTCTTCATGATGCAAGTAGTGGGCGTCACAGGTGATGACGCCGGGAATATCCAGCTCTTTGGCCAGTTTTATGAGTTCTTTGTTAACGGCGACCTGCTCGTCCCATTTGCTGGGATGATCGGGGTGGCCATGGTCTTGCACCTCAATATAATAGCGGTCGCCAAAGACACTTTTGTACCAGCTGGCGATTTCTTTGGCTTTTTCGTACTGGCCCTGACGAATCGCGTCGGCAACTTCGCCACCGATACAGCCACTCAAAATAATCAGACCTTCGTTGTATTTTTCGAGCAGAATGTGATCGACGCGCGGCTTGTAATAGGTGCCTTCCAGGTTGGCAATGGTGCTGAGTTTCATCAGATTACGGTAGCCGGTGTTGTTCATGGCTAGCAAAATAAGGTGGTAATACACTTTGTCTTTGCCCGGCTCTTTGTCGGCGATTGTGCGTGCTGCAACATAGCCTTCCATGCCGATCACCGGTTTGACGTCGTTCGCCGTGGTGGTCTTGTAAAAGTCGATGGCGCCGGAGAGCGTGCCATGGTCGGTCATCGCCACGGCCTGCATGCCCGTTTCTTTGACGTAATTCACCAGCGCCGGGACTTTGGTAAGCCCGTCGAGCAAACTGTATTGCGTATGGTTGTGGAGGTGCACGTAGTCACTCGGACTCAGTGCGCCTTCTTTGGCGTGTGCCATCGCTGTTACCCTCGTATGGTTTTATTATAGCGAAGTCGCGCCGATGGCGCGAGGCACTCTCTGGCGCGACTTTTACAACAGTATTGAGACAATTATGCGCGCTTTTTCAAGAACGTCTTAAGATGGTCGATCGCCTTATCGGCGTCTTTAATGGCCTGTTGCAGTTCTTTGTCCTCGGCCACGTCTTCGTGTAAATTGCTCAAAAGCTCGCGGGCGTGGTCTTTGGCTTCCTGCGTTTTTTCAACCACGGATTCATACTCGCGGCGCGCTCTGCCCGTCAGATCAGCGGCCTGTGTTTTGGCCTGATCAAGCAGATCATTCAGTTGTGTATGCAGCATTTTGAGTCGCTTTTCGGCCTCATTAATTTGCTCACTCGCGGCGCGCTTAATGTCTTCGCGGGTTTCTTTGCCGCTTTTTGGCGCTGTTAAAATGCCGGCAACGTAACCGCCAACCGCCGCAACCGCCGCACCAATTGCTAATTTTTTACCATCTTTACCCATCTTATTCCCCTTTCTTTTCCCGGTGACGCTGCCCAACCATATCAGCGACATTCCGTAGTAAACGTACAAAAGACATCTGTTCAGCAGTTTGTTTGAAGATCTGGCCGACGGTTTCGGCGGAATCAACCAGCCTTTCGGCTTTTTGGGTTACGCGGTTGACACTCTTGAGCACACGGATTACCAAAATAACGCTCACAATAGCTAAAATCAAAAATAAAGCCAGAGCAGCTGCCAAAATAATCATGATTATTTTTTCTGTCGTATCCATAAGCCGGCTCCTGTTAGTGTCTTTTTATTGTACTCCTATGCAACGATGCTACGCAAAAATTCGCGAAACTCCGGACCGATATCATCGCGTTTTAATGCAAATGAAATGACGGTCTTGAGGTATTCGAGCTTGTCACCGGTGTCGTACCGCGTGCTGTTTTTAATTTCGCAGCCGTATAGCGCTTTGCCGTCAGCCAACATAGGCTGCAAAATGTCGTCGGTCATAAAGAACTCTTTCCCGGGTGTGAGCGTTTGCAGAGCGCGCTCGACATATTTGAACACCTCGGGCGTCAATAAGTAGCCGCCCACGCTGGCAAGATTGCTCGGTGCCGCAGCTCGCCCAGGCTTTTCTTTAATGCTGTCGAGTTTGAGCACGCCATCGCGCACTTGCTGGCCGCCGAGGATGCCATAGCGCGTAAATTCTTTGTCGTCTTCGATGCGGATGCATGGCAAAATACTTGCCTGAAACTCTTCGTACAACGCAATCATTTGGCCGAAGGCATTCGGCGTCGCCACGGTGAGATCGTCCGCAAAACAGTAAATGAACGGCTCATTGCCAACTAAATGCGCTGCGTTTAACACTGGTGTCGCCGTGCCGTACGGACCCTTTTGGCGAACATAGGCAAAGTTAGCCAGGTCCGAAATGCGCTCAATTTCTTCGATGTAATGTGCCTTGCTCGGGCCGCCGGCACGCAGATTGTTGAGCAGGTCTTCGTTCGGCGTGTCAAAGTGGTCCTCGATGCTGCGCTTGCTGTAGCCGGTGATTAGAATGATGTCTTTGATGCCGGCTTCGACCAGCTCCTCGACAATAAACTGGATGATCGGTTTGTCGACCAGCGGCAGCATTTCTTTGGGCATCGCCTTGGTTTGCGGCAAAAAGCGCGTGCCATAGCCGGCTGCGGCGATGACGGCTTTGGTGACTTTGGGCGTAGTTGCAGGGGCGAAATCACTCATGCGGCCGCCTTTTGGAGTTCCAGCAGCAGATCATAGGCCATGAGCACTGGGCCGAGATCGGTCATCACGCCGGCTTTTGCGTTTTCGATGAGCTGCTTGATGGTGATAAGTCGCACCTCGATAAACTCATGCTCGTCGAGCTGCTGGCCATCGCCCGTGGGCGTGCAGTTAAGCGCCAAAAAACACTGGCGATCGGTGTTAGTGTAGGCCTCGTAATGCGCCGTGCCAAGGAATTTGAGCTCACCCGGCACGTAGCCGGTTTCTTCAAGTAATTCGCGCGCCGCTGCAGCGGCTTTATCCTCGCCTTTATCCACGAAACCGCCTGGCAGCTCGTCCATGATTATCTCTGGGCCGGCGCGAAATTGCCGCGCGATAATCACTTTGTTGTCAGGCGTGAGCGCCAGCACGGCAACGGTTTCGAGCCCCTCGGCATTTACAGTCGTGGCCGTAAAGCGCTGGCCGTCCGGCTGTACAAAAGTTTTTTCAACAATGGTTCGGTAACCGACTTTTTGCGTGGTTGTCGGCTCGACGCGCTGCCATAATTTCATCGTAATCCCCTTTTCGCCGGGCAGTTAGCCCGCCAGCTCATTGTATCATGTGCTCGGGAGACAGATCTGTTACGAAAGCTTTTTCTTGAGGAGCTGCTGCACCATACCAGGGTTGGCGCGGCCCTGCGTATGCTTCATAACCTGGCCAACCAGGAAGCCAATGGCTTTCATTTCGCCATTTTTTACGTCTTCGGCTGCTTTGGGGTTTTCGGCAATGACCTGGTCTACCGCCTTTTCGAGCGCGCCTTCGTCGGATTCCTGAATGAGGCCGTGCTGGCCGGCGTACGCGGGAATGTCTTTGATGATCTCGCTGCTGCTGAGCACTTTGGTGAGAAGCAATTTGGCGTTTGATGAGCTCAGTTTGCCGCCTGCAACTAGGGCGTGCAGCGCGTGGTAGAGCGCCAAACGGCCATTGGCATCGAGCGGCGTTTTGGCTCCGCCCTCGCGGCGCAGCGGAATTTCGACGTTGATGAGCCAGTTAGTCAGCGCCTTGGCAAAGTCCGGCTCGCTCAGTGCGTTTTCGACGAGCGACAAATAGGCGACGGTTTCGTCCTCGACATCGGCCACGAGCAATGTGTCGATGGCCGCGCGGTCCATGCCAAGTCCGCTCAAGCGCTCACGCCATTCGCCCGGCATCACTGGCATTTCGGCTTGCACGGCTTCGATTTGCGCATCTTCGAGCACGACTGGCGGCAAATCGGGGTCCGGGAAGTAGCGGTAATCGTGCGCATCTTCTTTGGTGCGCTGGCTGATGGTTTTTTGCTTGGCGTCATCCCAGCCGCGCGTTTCCTGTACTATTTTTTCGCCCTTTTCGAGCAACTCAATTTGGCGGTTAATCTCGTATTCGACCGCTTTTTCAACGCTTTTAAAAGAGTTGAGGTTTTTGGTTTCGCTGCGCGTACCAAGTTTGCCTTCTTCTTTGCTGACGCTGACGTTCACGTCAAAGCGCATGTTGCCGTAATAGAGGTTGGCATCGGAAACGCCGGCGTAGCGCATTAGCAGCCAGAGCTCTTGGGCGTAGGCTTTGGCTTCGGCGGCGCTGTGAATTTCGGGCTCGGACACAATTTCGAGCAGCGGCGTGCCGGCACGGTTGAGGTCAACAAAGCTGTAATCTTTGCCAGCCGGGTGCGTGCTTTTGCCGGCATCGGCTTCGATGTGCGCGCGCGTTAGGTGTATAATTTTGCGCTTGCCGTTTACTTCGATCGGCACTTCGCCGCCCAAAATAATTGGCTCGTCAAATTGCGTGATCTGGTAACCGAGCGGCAAATCCGGGTAAAAATAGTGCTTGCGATCAAATTTGCTGAACTTTTGCGGCGTCGTACCCAGTGCAAACGCAGCGCGCATACCCAAATGCACGGCCTCGCGGTTGAGCACTGGCAGTGCGCCCGGCAAACCAAAGCAAATGTGGCTCACCAGCGTGTTGGGCTCGGCCTCGCGGGCGTCGTTGCCGACAGCCGCAAACAATTTGGTTGCAGTTTTGAACTGCACATGGCATTCAATGCCGATCGTCGGTTTGTACTGGTCGCGCGTCTCTTTACTTAGCATTGGCAGATCCTTTTTCGGTGTCTTTGGCGGCCTGGCTGATCGAGGCAGGCAACGCGCCGAGGTCTTTCAAAGCCTGGCGAATACCGACCAGCGCGTTCTTGACGTCGCTTTCTTTCAGCGCGGCGTCCGGATCGGCGTCGAGCTTGGTGCGCAGTTTGTGCCCAAACCATACGCCGTCGTTGTCGCTCAAAATGCGCTGCGCCTGCACCAAGCGCTCGCCCATGTTTTTGCCGCGGATGCGCTTTTTACGCAGCGCTTCGTCGAGCAATTTATCGGCGTTTTTAATAACTTCGGCCCAGTTTTCTTTGTTGCTTAGGAGTTTTTGGAGCTCTTGCCAGCGTTTTTGAAAGCGGCCGGTCTTGAGCTCGCGCTTGCCGGGCCATATTCGTAGTCTCATGAAATTACCCTTTCCGTTGCCTTGGCCACACCGAGCAAAGCGCGGTCTTTGCCTTGCGCTGCCATCAGCTGTAAACCGACCGGCAGGCCGTCGACATCGCCGGCAGGGATACTGATTGCCGGAATGCCGGCCAGGTTGGCGCCCACCGTCATGATGTCTGTTAGGTACATTTGCAGCGGATCGTGCGCGTTTTCGCCGATTTTAAAAGCGGTTTGCGGCGCAGTTGGACCAAGCAAAAAGTCAACTTGCTTAAAAGCATCAGCAAATTCGTTGATGATTTTGGTGCGCACTGTTTGCGCCCGCTTGTAATATGCATCATAGTAACCGCTGCTGAGCACGTATGTGCCGATCATAATACGGCGCTTGGCCTCTTTGCCAAAGCCTTCGGATCGTGATTTGTTAAAGCTTTCTTCGAGGTTGGCTGCATCTTTTGCGCTATGACCGTAGCGTTGGCCATCGTAGCGGCTCAAGTTGCTGCTGACTTCTGCCGGGCAAATGACGTAATAGCACGCCAGAGCAAGCGGCAAAGACGGCAGGCTGATTTCGACCAGCTCGGCTTCGGCGGCTTGCAGGTTGTCGATCGCCGCCTGAATGCGGTCGCGGACGTCGGCGCTCAAACCCTCGCCCATGTATTCTTTAATGATGCCGATTTTTTTGCCTTTGAGATGTGCGTTCAGCTTGGTGTAACTGTCGGCGTCACGCGCAATGGTAGTGCTGTCGAGCGGATCGGTGCCGCACATAACGTCGAGCACGATCGCAGCGTCGTCCACTGTTCGCGTCAGCGGACCAATAACATCCAGACTGCTGGCCATCGCCACCACCCCGGAGCGCGACACCAACCCGTACGTTGGTTTCAGACCCACTGCGCCGCAAAAACTGGCCGGCAAACGGATCGAGCCGCCAGTGTCGGTACCCAAAGCAAACGGCGCCATGTCAAGCATAACTGCCGCAGCCGAGCCGCCAGACGAGCCGCCCGGTACGCGCGCTGGGTCGTGCGGGTTTTTGGTCGTCATAAAATCGCTGTTTTCGGTTGATGAGCCGTGCGCAAACGCGTCGAGGTTGGCCTTGGCGACACAAATGGCGCCCTCGGCCTCAAGCCGCTCAATCGCCGTCGCCTGATACGGCGCATTAAAGCCGCGAAGCATATTGCTGGCAGCAGTGGTTTCTGCGCCAAAAACTAAAAAATTGTCCTTAGCAATAAAGGGTACGCCAGCCAAGCGGCCGACCTTGTGCTTGTTTTTAACAGCGGCGTCAACAGAGGCGGCACGTTCGCGGGCGCGTTCGGCCAGCGTCGCAATGATGGCTTTGTATTCGGCGTGGCCGGCAATAGCGGCAAGCGCCTGTTCTACTAAATCAGCGGCGCGCAGCTCGCCTTTTTGTACCTTTTCGGCAATTTCGGCAATTGATAGCCAAGCGCTCATCCGATCATCCTTTTCACTTTTATCAGGCCGTCTTGTTTGTGCGGCACGCCGCGTAGCAGATCTTCGGGCGTAAGGCTGTAATCGGTGACTTCGTCGTCACGCATTACGTTCGTAAGACCTGTCACTTGTGAGGTTGGTTTGAGGCCGCTCACGTCAACTTTTTGCAGCTGCTCGATGTAGCGCAAGATTTCGTTAATCTGCGCTTCGAACTCTTTGATCTCTGATTCTTTCAGGGAAAGCCGCGCGAGCTTAGCCAATTTTAATACATCGTCTCGGGAAAGTTTCGCCATATTTAGTACACTATACCAGATTCTGTTCGCAGTGTTTAGCCCTTTGATGCGACTAAGGTTTGTACTCGATACCTTGGAACTTAGCTACGAGCGGCTGCGGGACCGGCTCGGCGCTGGTGGCAATCGCTTGCAATGCAGCCTGTCTTTCGTAGAATTGGTTTTCGCTCATTGCCGCCTCAACCAGCGTGATGCCGATCGGCATATCCGGCGCCTCTGCGCCACCATACACGCGGCGGCGGATTTCTTCGTGCTGCTTTCTAATCTGCCGCAGCCCAGTCGCTGCCAGTGCAACCATAAACCGGCATGGCACGTTGCCTATTGCCGACGGCGGCGTCACTACGATGCCCGCACACCTCAAACTCATATGGTGAAGGGCGCTAAGAACGCGATTTCTCCCATTTTGCCCATAATATATGTCATCCATAACTTTTAGACGTTCTTGCGGTGACTCAACACAAGCCGCGAATTCATATTTCGTAACGTGCGTGATCGCCGGAAACAACACAGCGCGGTGCGGGATATGAATTCCCTGCAGCCCACTTTCAATCCGCTGTGCACTTTCGTGGAAACGGGTGCTGTGGCGCTCTTTTACCTTTCGCCTGATTCCAGATGAAAACAAATCCGCATTCCCAATCGGCACGATCATATCTGCCGGGTCGTAGGTGTTTGCGCCAGGTGGTCGATACTCTTCCGAATTTTTAGTCATGCGCCCATCCTTTTACTTTATGGCCACGAAAAATCAAGCACTGCGCTGGATTTGCAGCGGCCCGAATGCCGCCCCTTGCAGCGCAAAATCAGGACCGTTTTGGTATGCGTCCAGTGCGTTGAGCAATTCGTTCCTATCTCCGTGTATTGCACTTAGATCAAGATGGCCCACCGGCATGTAAAATAGCTGATTGTAGACTTCTTTGGCCGGCATATCGGGCATGCAATGCTTGAGTAGCGGCTCGGCTTCGCGCCGTTTTAGATGTGTGTCGGGCAGAACCCGCCGCACCACAAGCTGTCTCCTTACAACGAACTTTCCGATCTTCATGTGGTACGCACCATCCGAAACTGTCGCGTCATAAGCATCAGAAGCGCGATACGATTCGAACAGATCCGCGGCATCAACAGCAGACGACCCGAGCATTTCTTTCGTAACGAATTTTACCGACCATTCGCGTTCGCCGTCCGCAACTTCCATAGAAAAGCCGAGCTTTTGCAATTGCTCGTGCGAAGATTCGATCAACTCCCCGCCAAGGAGCGGACGTCCGATGCCAAGCACATTGCGGCTACACATTGTGCGCTCCCGGATCTTGCATTGCGCCGTACGTTGCTCCATCGAGCTGCCGCCACCGCGGATCAGGCTCGATCGCTTGCAACGGCGCGAGCATCGCCACACCCTCCTCCCATGGTGCGGCCATAAGGGTTTCGTTAATACGTTCGCGGTGCGGTGCGTCACGCAAATCCCTCACGCGAGAGGCGAGCTGCCCAATGCGCAGCAGCATTCCCTTGCCGTCCGGGGTAAGACCAAGCGTGTTTAAACGCGTGCCATCACTCTCGGCGCTGAGCGCCGCTCCTAGGACTCGCATTTCGTCCTTTAATTCAGGGTGGACGATTACCTCGCGCGTAACTACACCGCGCGTATTCATATGGACAATATTTTTAAGAAGTATAGGGACTTCCCGCTCAGCCAGCCTGCTCCTATAACCCCAGGAATTCTGGTATATTTCCAGAGCTTTGCCGCCCGATTCAATGCCACGTAGCACTAGCATGTCTTCTGTAAAATACAGCAAGCCGAGCCGCGGATTCGGTAACAAAGGCAGTTTGACCTCGTCGGCAAGCGCGCTTAGTATCTCATTATTTTGTGTGTGCACCGCTTCGTCGGTTATAAGCCGGCCGATGCCGGGCGCGCCTAAATCCGGGCGCCATTTTCCATTCCGCGGTCGTTCGCTGCTCAAAACGCAGTCTCCTGTTTTACATTTTTTTGCGAATATCTTCGATGATGTCGCGCAGCTCGGCCGCTTTTTCGAACTCCAGATTGGCGGCGGCCAGCTCCATTTGCGAGCTCAGGTCTTTAACAAGCGGCCCGTACTCGTCCTTTGGAATCTTTTTGAGGTCGAGCTTGGCGCGCTTGGCTTCCTCGGGCAAGTCCGGGCGCATGCCTTTCTCGATCACCTTTGAGATGCCGCGCGGCGTAATGCCGTGCTCTTTGTTGTACTGCTCCTGAATGCTGCGGCGGCGATCGGTTTCGTCCAATGTGCGGCGCATACTGTCGGTAATGCGGTCGGCGTACATAATGACGCGGCCTTCGACGTGACGGGCGGCGCGGCCAACCGTTTGAATAAGCGCTTGTACGCTGCGTAAGAAGCCTTCTTTATCGGCGTCCAGGATCGCCACCAGCGAAACTTCCGGCAAATCGAGCCCCTCACGCAACAGGTTAATGCCGACCAGCACGTCGTACACGCCCAGTCGCAGGTCGCGCAAAATGTCGGTGCGGTCGAGCGTATCGACGTCGCTGTGCAGATACGCCACTTTTATGTTGAGCTCTTTGAGGTAATCGGTCAGATCTTCGCTCATGCGTTTGGTGAGCGTGGTGACGAGCACGCGCTGGTGCTTGTCGATGGTTTTACGAATTTCGGCAAGCAGGTCGTCGATCTGGCCATCGACCGGGCGAATTTCGATCGGCGGATCGAGCAAGCCGGTTGGACGGATAACTTGCTGCGCTGGCTCCGGGCTGCGGCTGAGCTCGTACTCGGCCGGCGTGGCGCTGACGTAAATCGCCTGGTTGACCTGGCGTTCAAACTCCGTGAATGTGAGCGGCCGGTTGTCGAGCGCACTCGGCAGGCGAAAACCGTGCTCTACCAGCACTTCTTTGCGGGCGCGGTCGCCGTTATACATACCGCGGACCTGCGGAATGCTCATGTGTGATTCGTCGACCAGCAGCAAGTAGTCGTCCGGGAAGTAATCGAGCAGCGTGGCCGGCTGCTCACCCGGCTCGCGGTTGGTTAAATAGCGGCTGTAGTTTTCGATGCCTTTTACAAAGCCGGTTTCTTCCAGCATTTCGAGGTCAAAACGCGTGCGCTGCTCCAGCCGCTGCGCCTCCAGCAGTTTGCCCTCGCGTTTAAATAATGCGAGCCGCTGTTCAAGCTCGTGCTCGATGTGGCCGAGTGCTACCTTCAGTTTTTCTTGTGGTGTCACGTAGTGTGAGCTCGGGAAAATCTTGAGCACATTCGGGCGCTGCAAAACTTCACCGGTCAGTGGGTCGATTTGCGTAATGCGCTCTACCTCGTCGCCAAAAAATTCAATGCGGTAAGCGAGCTCTTCGCCGGCCGGAAATACATCCACCACATCGCCACGCACGCGGAATGTACCACGGTGGAAGTCCATGTCGTTGCGCTGATATTGAATGTCGGTGAGGTGGCGCAAAAACTTGTCGCGCTTGCGCTGTGCGCCGACCTCGACCTGCAAAGCCAGTCCGTCGTAATCTTGCACCGAACCAATGCCGTAAATGCAGCTCACACTGGCCACAATGATCACATCGCGCCGCGTCAACAGCGCGTCGGTCGCGGCGTGGCGCAGCCGGTCGATCTCCTCGTTAATCTGCGAATCTTTTTCGATGTAGGTGTCGCTGCGCGGAATATACGCTTCCGGCTGGTAGTAATCAAAGTAGCTTACAAAATAATGCACCGCGTTGTTCGGAAAGAATTTTTTAAACTCGCCGTACAGCTGTGCGGCGAGCGTTTTATTGTGACTCAAAACCAGCGTCGGTTTTTGGGTATTTTGAATCACGTTCGCCATGCTGAACGTTTTGCCCGAGCCAGTCACGCCCAGCAGCGTCTGATGGTGCAAACCATCCTGCACGCCCTTTGTTAGCTGCGCAATAGCCGCCGGCTGGTCGCCCATGGGCGAATAATCACTCTTGAGCTCAAACTTACTCATTCTTATATTGTATACTATCAGGATTATGAGCTCTACGTCCTTATCGCCATTGCCCGAAATGGGCCGGCACCCAGAAGCTCTGCCATATGAGCAGCTCTGGGCCCAATGCAAAGATATGGCCGCCGACCTGCCGGGCCTGCAAATACAAACTGTACGGCACTATTACGACGACCACGGAGAAAGGCAACGGTGGTTTGGGGTTAATATCGTCTGGCGCGCAACGCCAGAAATAACGCAGCTGCTCGGCACGGCCGTAGCTCACGAAATAACTGCATCACCGACATTTCACTATGACGAAGATCTTGAGCCACTCGACGCTAACGGGACGTTCGGGCTTGAGCGAAGATTTATCCGCGCAATGGGCCAGCCCAACAGCAAGGATGGCAGGTTTGTTGAAAAGACCGTTGATCTTGCGCCCGAGCAAGCCGATCCCGGCGAAACTCAGCGCCTAACGAGACTTGCCATGTCACAATGCGGAGCTTTAAAGTACACAAAAACCCTCCCGCCCGAACAGCCGGTAGATGTCACCGGGCAGCAAACACCGCCCGCGACCCCTAATTCGATATCGCTTACTGTCTACGAAAATTCTCAAGGTTTTGAAAGCGCCACACCAGAAGTAGCGGTACTCAACCGCGTGCTCTCTCTGATCGTGCGGCGCGACATTGTCCTGCATGCCGAAAACTGGCGGCTCGCGCGGCTACCTATTGACCGGCGCTTTCCGCCCAATGACCTTTACATGGGGCCAGCCATAGAAAGACACCTTAAGCCCCGGCAGCCGCTCTACGAAGTTCCGGGCATTCTTGCCATCGAGTAAATTACTCGGGCGGCGCTAGCCCTTGTGGCTGTTATGCGGCGACTTGTAATCTTTTTTGCGCAGGAACCATTCTTGATCGTTGGCCGCGAGGTCTTCGCGCAAATCCTGGTGCTCGGCGTCGAGTAGCTCTATAAGACGTTTGACGAGCCGCACCGGATCGTCATCGTACACAATCATTTTGCCTTGCGCCGGATCGAGAATGCGGATAAGCTCCGGGATACGATCGGCGGTTCCGCCGGAGCCGAGCAGTACGCCGCAGGGCTTGTGCGCCTCAAGTGCCGAGGTAAATTCATGCAAGCTGCCGAACCGGCCGCCAATAGTAATAATGGCGTCGCTCGACTGCACCAAATACAGGTCGCGGCCGACGTAGTTGAGCCCGGTAAAGTTAATAAAGTCAAAAACGTCGTGTGGCAAACGGTATTTGTGCAAATGCTCGCGCAGGGACACCGCCGGCGAAAATCCGATGCTCATACCGCCCGCCGCTTTGGCGCCTTTAGCTGCAAAATATGGCAAGCCCACAGTTGCGCCGGTAGTTAAAACGTGGCCTTGTTTGGCAATCGCCGCGCCGACTGCCTCAGCGAGTTCGGCCGAAGTGTTCACCGTTGCGCCAGCAGCCGCGCCCGATACGCAGATTGAGTACGTTAATGGTTTTCTTTTTCTATTTGTATCAGACGGGGTCATGCATAATTCCTTTTCTTCATATGAGCATCTCTTCTTGCTCACCCACTAATTCTTTGGACAGCTGCTGCTGGATGGCGCCTTCCAGGTTCTCTTGGTTTAAGTAGCGCATCATGAGTTCGTGCCAGATGTTTTCGCGCACAAAATGGATGATGCGATCGGCGAAACCGAGGCCGTTGCAATGCCCGAGCGCCACGTCCAGTACGTTGAGCGACACCGGTTCGCCCTCGTACAAAAAGCTGAGCGCCGCCGTGCCTTCCCAAAATCCAAGCGCCGGCTTGAGCTGCTTGAGCAAATCTTCGGCGTCGTACCACTCCAGATCTTCGGGCTGCACGTGCGGTTCAAAAATATCCGGGTGATATGCGTGACGATTGCGCGCATAAAACCGTTGGATGAGGCGCCACGGCACGGGCTGGCCGGCGAGTTCGGCCGACGTATAGGGCTCTTGCTCGACCGCGTTTTTGACAATTTCGCCAAAGTCCGGTTTAACTTGCTGCAATTTTGTGAACGAACTGTGCGCCCGTATGGTGTTCATTTCGTTAAAGACGAGCAGGAATGTGGTGATCGCCAGACCGGGCATGTCGGTTTCATGCGGTAAAATCATGATCGCGCCGAGCTCTTTTAGGCACACAATGTTTTGCTTGGCCTGGCCAACGTACGCTTGCGCCAGTTTTTCCCACTTTTTGGCCTTGGGGTACATAATGGTTATTTTGCGACTTTCGAAATCGCCGGGGGCCAGCCGCATGTACTGCTCGCGGTAGGTTTGCAGCCACTGCGGCGTCTCGAGCAACAGCGCTGCGGTGTAAATATGCGCAACCGGCTCATGCTTAAGCATTGAATCTACCGAGCGATAACCGAGTTGCTTCATCGCCTTTTTGGGCGGAATTTTTTTGAGCAGGCGCTTCGCAACGCTGCTTTTGAGCGCAAAGCAGCTCTTGGGCAACTCGTGATTTTCCAAAAACTGCTGGATGCGCGACAGCACATCCGAGGGCGCAGCGCCAGCACCCAGGCCAAGCACGCCGCGCAAATGCTGCTCGTCCTGGCGGAGGCGCTCTTGCAGGGCTCCGTATAGTTCCGGACCGGTTGTATCTTGCGGGTCAAGGCCAAGCTGGCGAATTTTGGCCTGGGTTTGCTGGATGATTTCGGCACTTAACCGGATATCCGTGTTCTCGTGGCCGCTTGCGCGTTCCAAATCCTGCACTGCCATCCCGAACCGCGGCTCCTCCGCCCCCAAAGTCTGCGACAAAAAGCGTGTCATACTTACCTACCAGATTACCATAAGCGCGTGGCCGCCGCTAGGTTACAAGCACACTTTTTATGTGCGCCGGGATTTTTGTGGACCGGATTGGTGTCCATCGGCCACCGAGAGCAAGCACGTCGTCATTTAGCATCTTTTTGGCTTCAGTTTTAATGACTTCATCCAATTCGTAGAGCTCGCGAACACGGTCTGGCTCGATTTGCTCAACAAGCGCGCGACGCGTTAATTCTTTATAAACTTCTTTCCGAGGCATGGGTGGATGCTCGCGCCTTTGAACAGCCTGGATGTCCTTGAAAACCTTCCTTAAAACGGGGTATTGTCGAAATAGAAACTCGGCACCTGCAACATAGCGCCCCTGCTGTGCTATAAAATCCTCTGGCGTCCGCGGCGCATTTGGGTACACATAGGCGCCCACGGTCGGGCACACCGCTTGACGCCCAAAGTTCCGCGATACCGACAAAGTTACGTAACGATCTTCCGCCACATCTGTTTTTGTTGGCAGCGAGCGCACTGCTTCGCGGTTAAACGCCATCATCCGTCCGGTAGGAGCCGCCGGCTTCTGAACTATTTCGTGTCGCAATTGCCAAGTACGCAGCAGACGGCCAAAGCCTGTGGTTGTGATCTCGGCGGGGATAACGGTGCGCGTCAGCGCGCCGCTCACCATGATCCCCTGCCGACGTAATCTCTCGGCGATCCGCCGCAAGCTTCTGCCCGAAAGCACGACATCAGCGTCCATGTACATAAAGTACTTGCTGTCGCTTTTTTGCAGTCTGCTATTGATGGCGTTATTTTTGCCAGGAGTTGCCTCCTCGACGACTGAATATGTCAGTTCGGGACGCGGTGTGAGTGTCGAAATGGTTTCTTCTGCCCGCTCCGCCGTCTGATCACTACAGGCATTCGCGACCACCGTTACCGCATATCTTTCGTCGGTGCCGACGAGCTCTTGCGCGTGCAGGCTGCGCAAAGTAGTTCCGATATGGAGCTCCTCGTTGTGTGCGGGAATTATCAGTTCAATTGGCGGTCCCATACTAGGCATGACAACTCCTTCGTACTATTACGTTCACGCATTACCGCAAGTGCGGAAGTGTCAGAATCGCTCAGGCTTGTACCAGTCGGGCGCTTTGCGCAAAAGATCCTCAAGCTCATGCTCTTTGAGTAAACCGGCTTGGCCGCCAACCTTTTGCACTACGTTCATTGAATTAATTGGCGCCCACTGCAATGCACCCTCAAGCGTATTACCTTTGGCAAGGGCCGCTACAAATGTCGACGCAAAAGCATCACCAGCGCCGGTGCGCTCATATGGCGGAGCGGGATCTGGGTATAATGGCATTTTAAAGCGGTTTTGGCCATCGCTGGCGTATGCACCGGCCGGGCCATCAGTAACGACAACAATTTTCGGCCCAAGCGCATGTAAGTGATTGATAAGATCACCCACGTCTTCATGATTACCGCCACCGACCGTGACTGCTTCTTCGCGGTTCAGGATGAGCACTTCGGTGCGCTGATAAATTCGTTTGAGCCGCTCTACTCCGGCCTGCATTTGGAACGTGCCAGGCTGAAACGCCAACTTAACGTCCGGGTTTTGCTCAAGCCAATCGGCAACTTGGTCGTGATAAGGTATAGCATGCTCGCTGATCGAGCTAAAGTACATCCAGCGCGGCGCCTCGTTCGGACGCAGGTGCGGCCAGTGATAATCATACTCTTCGTGCTTAATTAAAATGGTGCGTTCTTCTTTGTACCACAACACAAAGTGATAATTGCTGATTTTATCGGGGTTAATGCGAATAAAACGGTGATCGACGCCGTTTTTGCCGAGCGCCGTAATCATATCGCGGCCATATTGGTCGCCGCCTACATTGGTCACGAAACCGGTTTTTAGACCGAGCCGTGCAAAAGCGACCGCTGCGTTGGCGGCATTACCCACCCCTTCGACGACTTCGCGGTGGTCGAAAGGCAGCTTTGTGCCGAACTGCATGGCCAGTGTTTTAGTGCCATGCTCGTCAATGTAGGTTTGCGCTTGGTTGTCCAACAACTTAATAAAGTCGTCGGTCACCACATCGCCTACGCAGATTACATCGAATTGTTGGTCCATCCCACTCTTTCTTTATGCTTACGTTTACCATTATTGTGCCATAAGCTGGCCGAAGTTAAAAGACCATTTTGCTTTGTCCTTCAAAAGTAGACTAAAAAGTATATTTATTATATAATAATTCAAATGAGTGAATCTGCTGGCGCCAATGTTCCTCTGGTAGGGCCTGAACTGCGCGCACCCGCCGAAGCCGAACAGCGCGTTGTCGAATTACTGGCGATGCCCGCTGAACTTGTGGATGTATTACGCCCACAGCTTCGGAGCATCGCCAATCAAGTCGCCGCAACGGCACTCACGCCGCATGAGCAGGCCGCAATACAACTCACAACCAATATACTCGACTGGAGCTTTTTCGGGCAGCCTGGCGACTCATTGCCAACAGGTTTAGTCTTTTCTGACCCTACTTCGCGCAGCGGGCTGGGCCAGCGCTATAACGTAGTGCCGGATGGGCGCCTGCGTTTCGGCCTCAGCTGTCTCAATGCTATCCGTAAGCAATTCGATGCATTGGGCCTCAAGGTCATACAAGAAGGAGTAAGCGAGGTCATCAGAGACCGGAGGGAGGATATATGTACCAACCTCAGGCCAAGACTTGTGGAAAATCCGGCATACGCCCGTTTACAAGCCTTTGATTTGTGCATGCCCGGAAAAGACAAAGAAGAGTCGCCGCTGCCTCCATACTGGCAAGCTATCCGGAGTACCCAATTAGAGCACAAGGCCCGTCAGACATCAGAAGGCATGATAACCGGCCGAGTCACGGCACAAGATGGCCACCCCTACTTTGCAATACGTAAAATCCCTATGCGTATCGACAACGAAACCATGCGCATTCCGCAAGAGGAGCAATCAGAAGACGCTGCCCGTCTGCGCGCCAGAGAGTACTTTGCCACGGCGATTGTCGACACTTACTTCGCCAATGCCGGCAAGGGCGAGGACCGCAGCGCTGAGCGCCGCTCATTCCTTATAGACGATCTTACGAACCGAGGCAGTAAATGTTTCCTTTGGGATAAGGTGCTTCATCGGGACGCGTTTGAGGACCTGGTGCGTGACATTCCAAGGGGACTTGATAAAAAATTGGCGATCGACCTGTTAGACCAATTCGCCTACGATCTTTTTTCTGAGGCACCTAATACGACGCAATACAGCGCTCTGCTTAACCTAGCCGTGGAGTCGGTACTTAGCACTACGTACTTGGATATACTGGGTAACGGGAACGCGGCGGATTTGATTCGCAGTTCACTCTTCAATACTCCAGGGGAGTACGTGTCTGCCGTTGAACTCAGTGCATACAAGATGGGAACAGCGGACCACACCCATAGCGAAGCCTCAAAAGCAGGGTTCATGGACAAAACAAAACTCACCGAACAACTACAGCAGGTCGTTGGCCAAGTTGTAAAAGGCCAGGTGCGCGGCGGTCGCCTAATACAAAGCGCGGTTCCAGATAAAGAACTGCCGGCAACGAACCCCGACGCAGAAGTAGTCATAGCTCTTCCGGCGTCGATATACTTAAACTCTAACCCGCACATTCCCGGCTACCGGTTAGTGAGCCGCGATAACCAGAACTCCCTTTTTGGATTCGCCAAAGACGCAACTGACCCGTACGCATCTGCCTTAACACCAATACCCGGTGCCGCAAAAGAACACTTAGCACAGCGTTGTGAGCAAATTGGCCTAACGCAGCTCGGTGCTGATTTACAAAACACCCCGCAACTCACCGTTGATGGTTTTATAAAGCTCGTGCGGGCAAACAGCATTTATTATATGCCGGATACCCAGGGGCTCATTGCGGGTAGCCGGGCGGCAAATATGGTGGGCGCATTGCAACCGAATAGCCTAGCCGATTTTGTGCAGTTCGTAGAGGGTGGCAAATTATTGTGCCAGTGCACTATATCAGATAGCTTTTTGCAGCACACCCTCGGGCCAATCTTTGGCAAGGCAAATGTCCGTGGAATAGGCGGTTATTATGTGGACGAAAGCGGGACAATCCGGGCGGCCACGCACCAACAGACAGCATTTACCGATGGTCAAACATTGCATATCCTCGATGCAACCCCTTCCAGCGCCGAACTCGAAAATTTGGGTGTGCAATATGGCGGCGAATATAGCAGTGAGCGATTTAGCCTGCGGGCGCTTTTTAAACGACGGTCTTCTCCTACTGAAACCCCACCGCCAAGTACGCCTGATGAGGCCGATCAAGCATTCACAAAGGCAGATACACCCGATAGGTCAAAAAATCTGGTAAATCTTGCGGAGGCGCATACGCCCGAGGATGGGCTTGCTATAGCCCTCGCTGCATTGCAAGAAAAGAGCCGCACCTGGCTGCAACTGCCCGCCGGCGCGGATAACGAGACGCTCTACACGCACATCACAAAGCTGTCGCTCGATGCCGATCCGTTACGCCGGACGCATGACATCGCCCTGCGCGCCCGGTCAGGAGATGTAGCACTCGAGGAGATCGGCCGATTTGCCGAGTATCTCGCCAATTATAAGAAATCAGCTGCGGTCCGGCGTGACATACAGCGTGAGTTTGGCGTGGCGCCATATCCCGAGCACATCATTAAGTCACTCGAAAACGTTGCCGCAGACATCGCGTACCACCTGAGCAGCGTGAGTTGAATGTAATAATCGACGGTTTAGGGCTGTGCCTTACCGGCCGAATTAAAGGTGTCGATCTTGCTCTCTACCACCTCGCGCACGGCGTCCACGACCTTTTCTTTGACGAGCTTGGCGACCGAGAACTCGTTTGGATTGTCGACCAAAGCTTTCTCGAGCGTTTTACGATAGACGTAGCGCATGTCGGAGTTAATATTTACTTTCGTGACGCCGATTTTAACTGCATCCACAAAGTAGTGGCCGGGCGTGTCGCTGCCGCCATGCAAACTAATATTGCAGTCGATTGCGTCGCGAATTTGCTGCAACAATCCCAGGTCGAGTACCTTTGGCACCGGATATTTACCGTGCAAGTTGCCTACAGCCGCCGCAAATGTGTCGATGCCTGTCGCTTCTACAAAGTGCTTGGCGCCTTCAGGCGTGCTGAACGTTTTTTTGATCTCTTCGTAATCAATTTTTTCATCGTGGTAGTTGCTGCTGCCGGCAAAGTAGTGCGGTTCGGCCTCGACTATGGCGCCAGTTGTCGTGCGAGCGTAAGCCACAACCTGCCGTGTGGCGTCGATGATTTCATCGTCGCTCGCATCGTGATTGGCCTGGCTGATGTCAATATGAATAAACTCAAAACCGGCGTCGATGCCCTTCTTGGCCGCCTCCACCGATGGCGAGTGGTCGAGGTTAACGTAGATCTCCACGCCATACTCGCGCTTGATGTTATCAACGAGGTCGCGGACGTTATCCAGACCAATATCGTCGACTTCGCCCTGACTGACCTCTACTAGCACTGGCGCGTTTTTGTTGCGCGCGGCTTGGGCTACAGCCTTGAGCGTCGCTTCGTCGTCCAAATTAAACGCACCGAAGGCAAAATGCTCGGTCCGAGCTTGCGCCATGCGTTCGCGGGCGCGCTTACAGTTCTCGCGGATTTGATACAGTGTGAGTGGCATAGGTTATTTTCCCTTCTGATTCAATACGTCGTGTACGGCCAAGGCGATGTGTGTGGCAGTGAGGCCGAAATGTTCCAGGAGCTCGCTTGGCTCGCCGGACTCGCCAAAGTGGTCGCGCATGCCTATGCGCCGGAGCGCAGTTGGGCACTTTTCGCCGAGCAATTCGGCCACCGCGCCGCCAAGACCGCCATTAATTTGCGCCTCTTCTACGGTGACGACAGCACCTGTTTTGTGGGCACTTTGCACGATCGTGTGTTCGTCGAGCGGTTTAATAGTTGGGCAGTGCACAACTTCGGCTTCAATGCCATCTTTTTTGAGCATTTCGGCGGCAACCATGGCCTGATAGGTCATGCTGCCGGTCGCCACAATTGTGACATCGCTGCCCGGCACGAATACGTAAGCTTTGCCGATCTCGAACGGCGTGTTTTCGGTGGTTACAATTGGTGATGCTTCGCGGGCCAATCGAATGTAATTTGGGCGCTTGTCTTTGGCGATGGCGAGCGTGGCGCGCTCGGCCTCAAGACTGTCGCACGGCGCAACAACAACCATATTGGGCAGGGCGCGCATCAACGCAATGTCTTCGAGCATCTGGTGCGTAGCCCCGTCCTTCCCTACAGACACGCCGGCGTGCGAACCAACAATCTTAACCGGCCGGTCATTCAGACAAATGGTGGTGCGGATTTGCTCCCAATCGCGGCCGGGGCAAAAGGCCGCATAGCTGGAAACAAACGGAACCTTGCCCATTGCCGCCAAGCCCGAGCCCACACACACGAGGTTTTGCTCGGCAATGCCGATTTCTATATAACGGTCTGGGAATGCCTTGGCAAAGTCGCCCATTTTGGTGCTTTCGGTGAGGTCGGCACAGGCTGCAACGACGTTATCGTCCTGCTGCGCCGCCGTCACCAGGCCACGCCCAAAGCCAGCGCGGATCGGCTCCTGCTTGATGTCCTTGGCGCGTACATCGTCAATTAAATGCAGATCACTCATGTTCGCTCCTAATTTTGCCCTGCAAAGTGCGCAGCTCGTGCAGCGCTTCTTTGCCGACGTCCTTGACTTCTGGCCCAGTCGGTGTTTTTACAAAGTAGCCGTGCCAGTGAAAATCGTATTCCATAAAGTCCACACCTTTGCCGGGCACGGTGTGCGCTATGATCACGACCGGCTTTTCCACAATCGCCTTGGCCATATTACAGGCGTCGATCACGGCCTCGATGTCGTTGCCGTCGATCTCCAGCACATGCCAGCCAAACGCTTCCCACTTGGCGCGCAGGTCCTCAAGCGGCATTACACTTTCAGTCGGGCCGTCGATCTGGATATTGTTGCGGTCAACAATTGCAATGAGGTTGTTGAGCCGGTACTTGCCGATCAGCATTGCCGCCTCCCACACCTGGCCTTCGTTGAGCTCGCCGTCGCCCATGGTGACGTATACCCAGCGGTGGTGCACGTTATCCATGCGCATCGCCAGCGCCATGCCGGCCGCCTGGCTCAGGCCGCTGCCCAAGGGACCGCTGGTGGTTTCGAGTCCTGGCAGTTTAGTGCGCTCCGGATGGCCTTGCAAACGCGAGCCCAGTTTTCGCAGCGTCAGCAGCTCTTCCTTTGGAAAATAGCCAGCCTCGGCCATGGCCGCGTAGCGCACAGGTACGGTGTGGCCATTGCTTTGGATCAAAATATCGCGCTCGTCCCAGTCCGGGTTTTTGGGATCGTGCTTGAGCACACTAAAGTAGAGCGCCGTAAAAATGTCCGCCTGGCCAAGCGGCCCGGCCGAATGTCCGCTCCCCGCCGCCAAAAGCATGCGAATAATATCTTCGCGGATCGCCACAGCCTTTAATTCGAGCTCTTCGATTGTCATTACACCCCTTTAACGCTTATGATTTCACTATAGCATAGCTTGGCGCAGCGATCATACCAAAAAACGCTGCTACAAGTTTTGCACGATTTGCCGGCAGCGCTCGTACGCCGCCTGGTGGTCGTCGGCATGCTGAATGTAGCCGCCCACATTAAGCACTTCAACACCGGCACGGGCGAGCGCCGCGGCATTTTCGTCATTCACGCCGCCGTCCCAGCCGATTTCGATTTGCGGCTTCATATCTTTCAGGACTTTAACTTTTTCGAGCAGCGCCAAATCCGCCTTGCCGCCGTACCGCCCTAAATTACCAGAAAATATCAGCACATGGTCGATGTCTTTAATGGCTTGAGCGAGGATTTCGGGCCTGGTATTTGGCAGTAGCGCTACGCCGGTCTGGATGCCGCGCTCGTGCGCCCGGCGCGCAAACATCTCGAAATCGCCGTCGGCTTCGGCGTGCACAATAATCATTTGCGGTTGCAAAGCGAGCATCGCCCGCAAGTGGTCGAATGGCCGCTTGTACATTACATGCAGGTCGGCACGCACGCCACCAGGCCACCAAATTTGATCAATCGGCAGAGTTTTAGTCGGCGCAAACTGCCCGTCCACAACATCTATATGTAAACGCACTGCAAAACGCGAGACACTCTCCATCTGGGCGCGGAATTCATGCGAATCGTGAGCAAGTACGGCAGGACAAATGGTAGTATTCATCCCATTTATCATACCGTTTATGCTCCAAAATTTGGAGAGGAATTTTTATGTTAGCACTTTTTGGCGAGCGGAAGATCGTTGAGTATTTGCGGCGTGACTTTTTGGATGATTGTTACTTCGTACGTGCCTAGGCGCTCGCCTGGCAATTCACCCTTCAAATGTACACCGAATTGATCTGCTATGTCATCGGGAGTCATAGAAACGGGAAAGTATGCTTTCGTAACACCTTCGAGCCGGCCGTCTTCGTCGAATACCGGGCCACCGCTCGCGCCGGGGTAAACTACGTCAACGGGTATGCCCGTCCCATAATCTTTGTCTATGCCGGCCAACACCACCATGTTCTGCCCATCGTCGTCAATAACCACGCCTCCGATCTCTACTGGCACAGCAAGCTCCGGATCAGTCACCTGGCTCGGAGTGCGCCGCTCGCGCCTTGTAGTGGGCTCGTAGTTAACGAAAAACGCTTCGGTACCCACTTCGCCGCCGACATCTTGGACTTGGGCGGATGGAACATTCTGATCGGTGCCCGTTGCATAATCGCTGAGCCACAGCACCCCGACATCGCTCTGGGCATCTTTTACCGCGCTTGCGGAATCTGCGAGCATCATATTATACGGCGGACGCTGCACAATTGGCTCCTTTGTCGTTATCTTGAGATTGCCACAGCCAAAGTTATCAGAATACGTGTCGCCGCCGGAGCCGCCAATGAGCAAGTGCCCGGCGGTCAGAATCTCGTTAGACGCAACCTTGACGCCCGAGCCGTACGTGCCGCTTCCGGTATCAATCGCAACCGCCGACGCCGACGCTTCTTTTACGCCATCCGGCAATTTTGACGCAAGATGTATAAGTGATAGGTCGAGCTGCTTGCCGTTGGCATAGAGACGCTGGTTATACTCAAGCTCCAGCGTCTCCTGCGGAGTGTGCTCGGGTAGTACGTCGTGGCTCGGTATACCGAACGCAAGTGCACCAACCAAAACTGCGCCACCCGCTCCTGCCAAAAGTCGCTCTTTCATTTCTATATTTTAACACAAAATGATAGATTTGCAATTATAGCTCGTCCAGTTCTTGTATGCGGCGTTTAAACCGCGTGGCGCCGGCGAATGGTGCTGCCAGCCAGGCGTTGACGATCGTTTCGGCTTCTTCGGTGTTTTTAAGCACGCGCGCCGGCAAGCAGAGCACGTTGCTGTCGTCGTCATTGCGTGCCATACGCGCTTCCGCAACGTCCCACACCAAGCTTGCGCGAATGCCTTTAAACCGATTGGCAGCCATACACATGCCTTGGCCACTGCCACAAATCAAGATGGCGCGCGCGTCACGATCATCATCATTTAAAAGCGCCTGCACTGTTTGCTTGGCAAACTGCGGGAAGTCATCGTCCGGCTGGAGTTCCTGATCGCCTTCGTCAAAGGCCTCATAGCCGGATTTTCGCAGCATCGTGATTAGATCTTGCTTGAGCGCAAATCCGTTGTGGTCAGCACCTACATAGATTCTCATCGGTTGCCCTCGTTTTACTCGTGGTCGTGTTGTTCTTTGCTGTGCAGGTAGCGTCCGGCATCGGCCGTGACTTCGACCAGGCGATTGCTGTAGCCCCACTCGTTGTCGTACCAGGCCGCAACTTTGACCATATTGCCGCCAACTACAGCGGTAATGTTAAGGTCGACGACGGCCGAGTGGCTGTTGCCAATAAAGTCGCTGCTTACAAGCTCTTCTTCGGTTACGCCGAGAATGCCTTGGTAATACGGCTCGGCCGCGGCTTTTTTGAAAGCGTCGTTGACTTCTTCGACGGTCACATTGCGCTTGGTAAGAATTACGAAGTCGGCGAGCGAGACAACCGGGGTTGGTACGCGCACCTCAAAACCGCCGAACATGCCTTTCAGTGCCGGCAGCGCTTTGGCTGCGGCAATCGAAGCGCCCGTGGTGGTGGGCACAATGTTCTGCGCGCCGGCACGGTCTTCGCGGAAGTTTTTGCCCGGGCCATCCTGCAAATGCTGGCTGGCAGTGTAACTGTGAATAGTAGTCATCATAAGTTTGTCGATACCAAAGACGCTTTCCATAACGGCGGCGACCGGTGTAATGCAGTTGGTCGTGCAGGATGCGTTGCTGATGACGTCGGTGGAGTTTTCGAGCTTGTCCTCGTTGACGCCGAGCACGATAGTGTCCGCCGTATCTGCGCTATCGCCCTTGGCAGGTGCCGAAATAACCACGCGCTTGGCGCCGGCAGTAATGTGGGCGCGAGCTTTATCTGGCTCAACAAAGAAGCCAGTGGATTCAATAACTACGTCAATGTTTAGATCTTTCCAGGGTAGAGCGGCGGGATCTTTTTCGGCGCACACGCGGATTTTTTTGCCGCCGACGATGATATTTTCGTCATCGTAGCTAACTTCCGGGCCATACGTGCCGTAATTGCTGTCGTGTTTGAGCAAATAAGCGAGCGTTTTGGTGTCGGTAAGGTCGTTAATCGCCACGATTTCGACATCATTGCGGTCAAAAGCAATCTTAAAGGCGTTCCGGCCAATCCGCCCAAACCCATTAATTGCCAGCCGTGTCTTCATCGTTCCCCCTCAGGATCCACCTATTACGCTTTTGCTTATATTAAAGCGTATGACGCCTCTCCTTGCAAGCAGTTCGCACAATGTCGCCCAAGTTACTACAGGAGGCCGTGCTCGAGCGCGTAGCCTAAGACAATTTTATGCAAGTCATATTCTATTTTTTGCAAAGCTTTTTCAGGAGAAGTCCACTGTAAATCGTCGTGCTCAAAGCTAAGGGTTACTTTTGGATGCCCTTGCACCTTGGTTACAAAGAAGTTCCAGGTAATATTTATATTGTCGACAAATTTTGTGGTGCCGTATATATGGTGTAGATCTGCAGGCGCGATGGTTATACCCGCCTCTTCCTGCGTCTCGCGCACGAGGGCAGCCAAAAAGTCTTCGCCAGGGTCAATATTGCCGCCTGGCATATCCCATTGGCCGGGGCGCCGCACGTCAGTTGGGCTTCGCCGCAGCAACAATACCTCGCCAGCGTCATTTACAAGCAGGACTTTTACGAGTGAACGAAATTCCACCATACCAGCCCTATTGTTTACGGTTGTTCCAGCGCTCGATCGATTCTTCGATGACTTTTTTGGCTTCTTCGGCGTCGCCCCAACCCAATACTTTGGTAGTGCCGGGCTTTTTAAGGTCTTTGTAATGCGCAAAGTGGAACTCGATCTTTTGCTTCCAGCGCTCTCCGAGGTCGTCCAGTGTTTTGATGCTGTCGCCGGTGTTTCGGTCGTCTGCCGGCACGACCACAACTTTGTAATCCATCTCGCCGTCATCTTCAAAGTTTAGTACGCCGATAACCCTCGCTTGCAGGAATACACCGGTTGGAATCGGCTCGTCAGTAACGACAAGCGTGTCGAGCTCATCGCCATCCTCGTCCAGCGTCTGCGGGATAAAACCGTAGTTGGCAGGCTTGGCAAAAATATCCGGCTCTACACGGTCGATCTCGAAAGCGGCAATGTCACGGCGCCACTCAATCTTGAGTGTCGAGCCCTGTGGAATTTCGATAACGGTATTGACGCTGCCGTCCTGCCAATCGCCGACAGTTAAGACTTGGTTGAAATCAGCCATAAATAAGCTCCTTTATAAGACGTTTCTTCGCATGTTATTGTACACTTTAAGGTGTAGTATGACAAAAGTTATTGGACATCGCGGCGCACGCGGGCTCGCCGCCGAAAACACATTAGCCGCAATCGAGCAGGCCTTGGCCGCTGGCGTTGACGCAATCGAAATTGACGTTCGCGTCACCGCAGACAACATCCCAGTGCTAGTGCACAACCCCGCTATCGAAAGCAAAGGCGAAAAACTACTAATCGCCCGAACCAGCTTCGCCAAACTCCAGCAAATCATGCCCGGCATTATTACGCTTGAGCAGGCCATCCGCGCCGTAAACAAACGCTCGCCAATGATGGTCGAGGTCAAACCAAAGGTTGCGCTCGAACCCATCATTGCGGCGATCACAAAAATACTACAAGATGGGTGGCAAACGCAAGACTTTTTTTTGAGTTCTAAAAGCCAGCGCACACTCATGGCGTTGCACCGCGCCTTCCCGCGGCTTGCAACAGTGGTCATTGAACCTTTCTTAAGCGTCCGAGCCGTTTGGCGCGCGCGCCAGCTCAACACTAAAAACATCGCGATGAATCAGCATTTTATGTGGTTCGGTTTTGTGAGCGCGATGAATCGCCGCGGCTACCACCTGAGTGCCTACACAATAAACGACGCGCGGAAAGCCGAACGCTGGAGCAAACGCGGACTAGCTGCCGTTATAACCGACCACCCCGACCGCATGCGCAGCGCATTTCCAACAAGAAAAACCGAGAAAACCAATGCGCGCTAGTTTCGACCACGCCGAACAGCTTGCGCCGCAAATATGGACCTATTACTTTAGGCCGCTCCAGCCAATGCCGTACGTGGCCGGCCAGTTTATTGAGCTCCACTTGCCGCATTCAGCCGTCGACAAACGCGGTATCATGCGCCATTTCACGCTTTCATCCTCGCCGCACCAAGAGTTGCTGGCTGTTACCACAAAATTTGCCGCAGCCAGCAGCAGTTTTAAACGCAGCATGCAGGCGCTCAAGCCCGGCGAAGTGGTGATAATAACGGCGGCGATGGGCGACTTTGTGCTGCCGAAAGATGCACGCATTCCGCTGGTGATGGTAGGTGTCGGCATGGGCGTAACACCGCTCGTGAGCATGATCCGCTGGCTGAGCCATGCCGGTGAGCCCCGTCAAATTCAGCTTTTGTATGCTGCGCACACGCCAGACGAGCTTATATTTCGTCCAATGTTTGAGCGTCCGCAAATCAGTTTTACACCGATCGTTTCAGCGCCGGATAAAACTTGGCAGGGCAAAACCGGCCGCCTGGACGCCGGACGCATCCTCGCACTAACCGGTGATCCGGCAGGCAAATTATTTTATATTGCCGGGCTGGAGCACGCGGTTGAAGTAATCGCGCACGAACTCAAGCAGCTCGGTGTCGATGATAATGCGCTCGTCGTTGATTACTTCCACGGCTACGACAATTAAATAATGAGCCGCATCGAGCCGCACACATCCAACCGCGCGCAGTTTGCGGTATCCTGTCCGCAGTGTTTGAGCACGGGGATGTGTGCGGTCGGGGTGGCTGCCTATTTAACCCCGACGGCTACAAATCTAAGATCCGACGGGCACGGCGCCAACTTCTTGCGCTGCCGGCGTCACTGCATGACCCTCAAGATATTCGCGGATAAGCAACGCCGCCGTGGCACCCTCGCCCGTGGCGCTGGCAATTTGCATGGTTGCGCCGCTGCGGATATCACCGGCGGCGAAAACGCCCTTCATATTTGTCTGCAAGTGATCGTTGGTTTTAACAAAGCCAATTTCGTCCAGTTCAATCCCGGATTCCTTCAAAAATTCGCTGTTAGGCTTGAGGCCGACGAACACAAACACGCCATCGGTCGGAAACTCAACTTTCTGGCCAGTAGTTTTGTCGGTCCCCACAACTTTGCTGACCAGTTTGCCGTCTTCGGCCACGATTTCATCAGTGGTTGTATTAAAATGCACGGTGATTTTGTCTTTGTGTTTTTCTTCGAGTTCATGCTGCAGCACTTCCGAGGCGCGGAATTTATTGCCGCGTACCAGCAGGTCGATATGCGTGGCAAAGCGGGTCAAAAACATAGCTTCCTGTACGGCCGAGTTGCCGCCGCCGACCACCACCAAACGCTTGTTGCGGTAAAAGGCGCCGTCACACGTCGCGCAGTAGTGCACGCCGCGGCCGTAAAACTCCTGTTCGCCGGGCACGCCGATCTTTTTATAATCGCTGCCGGTCGCGATAAGCACGGCACGGGCGAGCACATCGCCATCAGTGGTCTCCAGCCGTTTAAACTCGCCTTCATCGGTGATTTTAGTAACTTCGCCGAGCTCAATAACGGCGCCGAACCGCTCGGCCTGCTTGCGCAAACCTTCGGCTAATTCCAGGCCGGCAATGCCATCGGCAAATCCAGGATAATTATCCACCCAGTCAGTGATAGCGGCCAAGCCGCCGGGTACGCCACGCTCGAACAACAGCGTGTCGATGTCTTCGCGCGTGGTGTAAATTGCCGCGCTCAAAGCCGCCGGACCGGCGCCGACCATCACAACATCATGGATTTTGGGTTCTGCCTGCTCTGCCATATTTATCCTTTAAACAGTTATGCGACTGCCGGCGCGAGTTTGGCCAAGTTATAGCCAACGACCACTTCGCGCTTGTCATCCTCTTTAGTAACGATGGTCACAGGCACGGTAAAGGCGCCGGAAAGTTCTACAACCTCGGCCTGGCGCTCCGGATTTTCGTCTAGATTCACCACGTCATAGGTAAAGCCTTTGGCGTTCAGCCATTTTTTGACCATCGGACAATATGCGCATGTCGTCCGTGTAAAAATAGTGATATTTTTGACCATATACCTACCCTCTTTGTTCGTTACTTGCTTACGTTTTATTGTATATGGCGCATCGTTCATTAGCAAGAGCGCTATATATTGTGTTTTTTACGCTAATGGTTATTTACTAATGGATTCGAGTGTCACATCGAATACCAAGTCGGCATTAGCCGGAATGCCAGAGCCGGCCGGCGGATTTGCGCCGTACGCCTGCGATGCCGGGATAAGTAAGCGGCGCTGCCCGCCAACCTTCATGCCTGGAATCCCGTTTGTCCAGCCTTGGATAACCTGGTCGAGTGCAAATGTTGCCGGCTGGCCGGTGTCCAGTGAACTCTGAAAGATAACACCGGTTGACGCCACGGCGCCGGTATACTGCACGGTTACGGTCTGGCCAGGCTGCACGGTTTCACCGCTGCCTGTTTTTATATCGGTAGTCACTAAGCTGTCCACATGCGACACTGGCGTAAAGCCCTGTAATTTTGTACCTGCAAGTTTGGTTGTGTTCTGGTTCACTGATTGCTTCCCCGTATTATTACTATTAGTTTTGTTGTGTCCGTTTTGGTAGAGCTGCCAGATCACCGCAAAGCTCAAACCGAGCGAGGTGGTCAAAAACAACACTGCACCTACCAAAGCAAATAATCGTTCACGCGTCCGCGCCATACTGTCTAACTCCTTTTATGTATTGCATGATGATAATGGCTCGGGTCGATGAGCACCGGCTGGTCTGGAAAACCCTTTTCGAACGCTTCGAGCAGCGCGTATTTGAGCGCTTCGGAGCGGAACGGCACCTCGGCTAACTTGTCGAGCGGCATCCACATGGGCTCGTGCAGATTTTGGCCGAGTTTATTGATAGCGAGCTCCTCGGAGTGCGGCGCCAAACGCGGTGTACCGATCACATGCTCACATAAGTAGATATACTGCGGACCAAAGGGCGCGCCTGCATCCTCAGTAAATATGTGGCGCAGCGCCGTGACGCGTATGGACGCTTCTTCGGCGACTTCGCGCACCAAAGCCTGTTCTGGCGTTTCGCCGGCCTTAATGCCGCCCCCTATCAGTGTGTAGTATTCCTGGCCGTATTTATTGCGTTTCATGACCAACAACTGGCCATCCTGCACAATCACTGCCCTCGCCGCTCTTCGCATGCGTTCATTATACGTAAAAATGGCAGGCGATGCCAGGCCGTTTAGCCGGCAATTTCGTATTCTTTGAGTTTCTTTTGGGTTGCCTGCGTGTGGCCTTGCTGTAATTTAAGCAGCTGCGCGTAAATGCCATCTGTTTTGGCGAGTTCGCTTGGCGCGCCAATTTCGTCTACTGTGCCGCCGCGCAGCGTAATAATTTGGTCGACATTTTGAATAGTGCTGAGGCGGTGCGCAATAATAAGCGTAGTCCGGCCCTTCATGAGGCGCTCGAGCGCATCCTGTACCATGTGCTCGCTTTTGCTGTCGAGACTGCTAGTAGCTTCGTCAAGGATCAGGATCGGCGCGTCTTTAAACAGTGCCCGGGCAATAGCAATACGCTGTTTTTGGCCACCGCTAAGGCGCAAGCCACGTTCGCCAATTTCGGTGTCATAGCCCTTTTCGAACTTGCTGATGAATTCGTCGGCGTTGGCGGCTTTGGCGGCGGCGACCACTTGCGCGTGCGGGGCTTTGGGGTTGGAGTACGCAATGTTTTCGCGAATCGTACCACTAAACAGCGCCGGTTCTTGGAATACGATGCCGATGTTTTCGCGCAAGCTTGCCTGCGTCACGTCGTTAATGTTTTGGCCGTCGATCGTGATGGCGCCGCCGGTTACTTCATATAAACGCAGCACCAAGTTGGTGAGCGTAGTCTTGCCTTCGCCGCTTTCGCCCACCAGCGCGACTTTGGTATCGGGCTTGATGGTCAGCGTAATGTTCCGCAGCACCGGTTTGTCGGCGTCGTAGCTAAAGTTGACGTCTTTAAAAGCGATTTCCGCCTTGGTCACATTGAGTTTTTTGGCATCGGGGTGATCGATAACTTCCGGCTCAACGTCGAGCGCTTCAAAATAATCCTTGGTATTGGCAACGGCGCGCTGTGTGTTATCCACGATAAAGCTAATACTGAAGATCGGGATACGGATGAGCATCGCATATTGAATAAGTAAAACCATCGTGCCGGGCGTGAACCGGCCGCGGGCGCCTTCCACAAACACATACACAAATACGCCCAGGAAAATTACGTTGAGAACCAGTCGGCGCAAGACGTCCTGGCGATGCCAAAAGGTGCTTTGCGGCCGCGTCGTATCAACGACGGTATTGTAGCGCTTGCGGAAAAAAGCGAGCTCGCGCCGCTCCTGCAAAAAGCTTTTCACAACGCGCACTTGGCCGATCGCCTCGGCAAAGCGGCCGCTAGCCACATCTTGCGCCTCGTTAATTGTCTTCTGGTAGCCTTGCCATTTGCTGCTGGTACGTGTGGTCAAAAAGATAAAGATCGGGTACAGCGTCAGCAGCATTAGCCCGACCTCCCAGCTGTAATACCACACGATAACCAACGAAAACACCGTGCTAAAAATAAACTGCAAAAAGTTGTTGCTAAACATTTGCATGAACGAGCTGATTTGCGAAATGCCACGCCCCATGCGGTTAATGATTTTGCCGCTCAGTTCGGTGTCAAAGTAATGCTGCGGCAGGCTGAGCATGTGCTCGTAATAGCGAATGCTCATAAAACGCTGGAGTTTAGCGGATAGCATATCGCCCAGATAGCCGCCAATGTTGCTGAACAGCGTAGAGCCGAGATCAGTCAAAAAGATTAAAATGGCCAGGATTGCTACGAGCTTTACATTGGCGTGGTGACCGGTAACCGCCTTGCTGACTTCGTCGATAGCCGGCTTGGTTAAGAGCGGCTGCATCTGGCTCATAGCCGCGACCAAAATAGCAAACACCGAAACGCTCACATAATAGCGCCACAAAACGCCCGTAAACCGAAAGATACGAATAATTGACTTCATTAGTTATAAGTATACATGGTATAGGGGATACGCGCCACAAAAAAGCAATAACGGGTTGCAATATCTCTAGGAATACATATAATAGTTTGGTGCACGAATTTGACAAGCAGCCAAAATCAGTTCCATTTGATGTTTTCTTACTAGCCGCCGGCGAGAACGGCTTGGAGGCCCTTAACCTGCCCGACGTCGCCACGGCGATCGATAGTACTTACCTCGCCTTTGGAGATTTGCAGCTGCCCCAAGTCGACGAGATGGGGTTTGGGATTCACGATGTCCGTGAAGCGCTTGCTAAACAACCCGTTTCAAACCGGAACGGTATTTGGGGTTTTGGCGACACGGTACAAGCGACCGTCAGATTTAACTTGCATCAAACGGGGAGCTCAATCGCTATTCAGGCCCGAGCCGAGGCCACCACAGACAGCGGGTACGAGCAAACGCTCGTTACCTTTGAGTTGACCGGACAGGAATTTACCACCGATGAGCTGGCTGCAGCCGCTAAGCTCGGCCAGTTAAAATGCAACGCCCAGTTATTTATTGCAGGCCCTGCGATCGGCCATAATACTTATGAGGCCCGGGTCCAGCAGATCTCGGCCGTGCAGCGTCCGTTTGACGGCAATTATGAACACCTAAGACAGCAGCCAGAGTTCACTCCAGTAATGGTAGAAGGTACGGTCGTCAACTACCAGCCCGGCCAAAGGCAGCAGCATGGCATCCCGCTTGAGCAAGATCCTACCGCACCGATAGTAACCGTGCGCACCGATGAAGGAGCCGAGATCGTAACACAGTTGAGTCATGACGCCTTATTATACGGCAGCAGCGCCCATATTGTTGATGCTCACGCCACAACCCCGCCGCATCCCTTACCCGGTGACCGACTTCGCATTGCAGCCAATTGGCGCCGTGTATACAGCTCGTATTCCGGCGATCCGTCCCTTATGACGGTGAACCGCGGGAGCGCTCATTTGCTTAATATATCCGATGAGCGCGCTAGCTCAGCGCTACGACATGAGATCGCCCTGAGTCAGTTTACTCAATCTTTAGCTCGAACACATGACCCAGTCGCTGCGCGCCGCCTTTATAGTACGTTCATGAATACCCACCTCACCACTATCGAAAACGGCGAACTGCTTTCCGGCTTTAGCGACTATGATTTCCACCGCATTAGAGAGGCAGTCACAGAACGTTTTAGATATTTACCGAACACAGAATATCCAATCAGTCTACAATTCTCCCCTTTTAGTATTGCCAATATGCAGAAGGTGTTCCGGACTGAAGTCTTCCCGCTGGCATATAAGGAATTTGCCGAGCTGTCGCACAAAATTGCCAGCGGTGAACACCCTATAGACGTCAATGCAGACCGTGACGCCGGCACTGTCACAGCCATATACAATTTTTTCCAGCAAGACGAAGCAACCACCAAAACACTCGTTATGGCTTCGCTGCGCGATCGCTACCACAGTGTTAACGAACGCCTGCAAAATAATAAGAACAGCTATACCAGGCATGATCTGGTGTGGGCTCAGAATGCACTCAAAACATGCGCCGACATGCCCGACCTGCGCTTTGGTGCGATGCGGGCTGCAGAGTTCTGTCAGGTTATTTTTGAAAGTCCCGGCAAGACCACGTTCCACGCAGAAGCACGTACAGCAGCGCTCGCCGCCATGCAAACCTTACTGCGCCGCTGCGGCGTCTGGCAGGATCAAAGGATGCGCGAATTCATGGCGCCAGACCCTCAACATTATCCAAACCCATTACTGTACTTGGCGGATCCAGAGACTTTTGCCGGCTTACAGCAAAGCCTAGAAACTATTCTGCCCAAAATAAATGCCATGAACGAACAATCCAAGGTGAGTCCATACTACTCCCACATCGCCGATGGCCCTGGAACATATACATATCAGCTTAAGCAGATCGAGATTTTGCTTGCTGAGCTCAACACCAAGCTGCCGCCACAGCAACAATAATATGCACTAGATTCGCTCGGCGCCCAGCTGCGCTTTGGCAACTTCGGCGACATGCGCCAGCAGCTTACTGACTTCTTCGTCGGTGAGCGTGCGCTCGTACGAGGCAATGCTGAGGCGCAAGGTGATCTGTTTGTGCGCGGCATCGTCCTCGCGCTGGTAAATATCAACGGGCGAAAGCGTACAGATTACGGTGTCTGGCGTTTGCTCGTCCAAGCTGTTCCAGGTGAGGTCGAAGACTTGCTGGTAGGTTGTGTCCGCCGTAACTTTCAGGCAAATATCCTGCTCAACTTTCGGAAAACGCGAGAGCGGTATGTAGTTGGTTTGGCGCATGTGGCTCATGAGTGCGCCAAAACCGATCTCGAAACCAGCTGATTTTTCGGGCAGTTTGAGTGCTTTACGCACACTCGGTTTGAACTCGCCAACAAAACCAAAGCCAGGTTCATCACCTTTGATGCGTACCATTGCCGAGCGATTGAGGTCGAACGGCGCGGCGAACGACGCATCGGTTTGCTGCAGTTTTACGTACTCAAATTGCACGCCAAACGCGTGCGCCAATTCGTCCAAAAAGTTGCGGGCCTCGTAATATGCTGCGCCCGGCTTGGTGTCTTTGCGTGCGGCGTAGGCGAGCGCCAAGTTGTCAAACTCAAGCGGCAGTCCGTCTTCGTCTATGCCAGCGAGCTCGTGCGTTTTACCCAGCTCAAACAGGGCGAACTCGTCGTAGCCGGCCTTGATGTTGGCGTGGACTTTTTCGAGCAAGCTTGGCAGCAGGCTCAAGCGGTAGTATTGCAGATCTGGGCTGAGGGCGTTGGCAATTTGGAAGACGTTTTCGCAGGCCTGGCCGACTTTGTCGAGCAAATCGCCGTGCACAAAGCTGTAGGTGAGCACCTCGTTGGCGCCGGCGCGGCTGAGCACACGGCGAATAACGTCTTTCATAGCAAATACTCGGTTTTTGGGCGCCGGCGTAATGTCGCGCTTTGGCAGCACGAGCGGCAAGTGGTCGTAGCCATACAAACGCCCGACTTCTTCGACGATGTCTTCAGAAATCTCGATGTCGGTGCGCCAAAACGGAGCGGTAATAGTGAGTGATTCGCCGTCAATTTGTACTGCAAATTCCACGTTCGTAAGCAGCGCAGCAATTTCGTCAGCCGAAAGCTGCACGCCCAGCCGCGCGTTAATGAACTCGGCAGTCACCGTTACGGGTGCGTAGAGCGAGCCGCGTTCCATCGCCTCCGCTGGCACGTGGTTGTCGTCAATCAATATGCTGGCGACCTTGCCGCCCGCATATTGCCGGATTTCACTTATAATTTTACCGAGGACCGCCAGATTTTGCAGTGGTGACTGACCCTTGTTAAAGCGCGTGACGGCGTCGGTGAACAAGCCGTGCGCCATAGCCGTGCGCCGGATGGAATACATGTTAAAGTTGGCGCATTCCAAGATTATGTTGGTGGTGTTTTCGTCGACTTCGGTGTCGGCGCCCCCCATGACACCGCCAAGGCCAATCGGTTTTTGCTCGGTCGCGATTAAAATTGCTTCGGCGCGAGGTGTGATTTCTTTGCCGTTTAAGAGCACGAGTTTTTCGCCTTCATGTGGCGCACGGACCACAATCGTCGCATGGTCGGCCTCGCCGTCTTGGGCGCGGACTTTGTCGTAATCATAGGCGTGCAGCGGCTGCCCGGTTTCGAGCATAAAGAAGTTGGTGTAATCCACGATGTTGTTGATGGAGCGAACGCCGGCGCGCGCCAAGTCGGTTTGCAGCCACAGCGGGCTCGGCCCGACTTTAACATCGCGTATGGTGATCGCCGTAAAGCGCGGCACGAGTTCCGGCAGTTCGTTGCGGAATTCGAGCGGCAGTTCGTCGGTTTCGACGCCAGGAATTTCTGGATTAAGCTGGTACCACTCCGGGCTTTTGTACGGCCGGTGGTAAATGCCTTCGATTTCGCGAGCCACGCCGAGCCAGCCAAAGCAGTCCGGCCGGTGCGTGAACATTTTGTTTTCGATGTCGATGATGTAGTCGTCACGCAAATGCGCGGCATCGGCGAACGCGGCGCCGGGCGCGATGTCTTCGGCAATTTCGAGGATGCCGTCGTGGTTGTCGCCGAGTGACAGCTCGCGCGGGCTGGCCAGCATGCCATTGCTCACGACGCCGCGGAGCGAGCGGGCCTCGAGCACAAACGGATCAGAATCATAGCTGTTTGGCACCGTTGCGCCGGGCGGCAGCCACGCCACGGTGATGCCGGCGCGGGCGTTTGGCGCGCCGCAAACCACTTGTACGTGGCCGTTTTCGTCGCGTTCCACGCCTTCGGCTTTGCCTCCGTCATCGATCTTGCACACATGCAGGCGATCGGCGTTCGGGTGGTCTTCGCACGTAATAATTTTGACAACAATAACACCTTCGAAACGCTTGCCAAATGGAATGACTTCTTCGACCGCGCCAAGTTGCGCGCCGAGCCGTTCCAGCAAGTCGTCCACGCCGTTCGGCGCCGGATCGCCGGCCGAGTGATAATGCTCGTTAATGAATTTTAATGCCTGGGTACTGATTTTCATTGGGCTGCCCCTGTAATTTTTTGCTGGATTTCGGCGAGCTGCTCATCGCTCATTTTTGGTCCGTCGTGCGTGTCGATGTAACCGGGGTAGCTCGGAAAGAACACCTGTGCTTTAGGCAATTGGCTACGGTCGGCCTTAAAGTTATGCATCGGGTAGAGCTTGGCGTGCACATGTGGCACGGCTTCGCCCTCGAACACTAACGCCACGCGGTCGGTGCCAAAAGCTTTTTCGAGCAACTTGGCCACGGTTTTGCTGGCGGCCATCAAGCCATTCATTTGTGCATCGTCGAGGTTAAACACGTAATCGCCAGGATTGGTTTTTGGAATGACCACCGTTGCGCCGGGCGTATTGGCAAACGGCGTCAAAAACGCCATGTAGGTTTCGCTTTCCCACACGATATATGCCGGGATTTCGCGCGCCACGAGTTTGTCAAAAATAGTTGGTTCATTGGTTGGTTCACTCATCAAAATTGCCTCAAGAAATCAAGTTTTGCACTTTCGAAATGGCGGATGTCCTCGATGTCGTACTTCATCATGACCAGGCGTTCCAGGCCGCAGCCCCACGCAAAACCGGTGTACACGGCAGGGTCGACGCCGGCCATTTTAAGCACGTTCGGGTGAATCATACCCATGCCGAGCAGCTCGATCCAGCCAGAATACGAGCACACGTTGCACCCCTGTTTTTGGCAAAACGGGCAGCTCAGCGCCAGCTCAAAGCTCGGCTCGGTAAATGGAAAGTAGAACGGCTGCGATTTGATCTCGATGTCCTGGCCATAATATTCGCTCAAAAAGGTTTTGAAGGTGGCGAGCAGATTGCCAGCATTAACACCCTTGTCGACATAGACGCCTTCGAACTGATAAAAGGTGTGCTCGTGGCGGGCGTCGAGGTCTTCGTTACGGAAGACGCGGCCAGGGATGACGGCGGCGATCGGCTTGCCCGCCTCCAGGTCGGCTTTATGTTCGCGCAAAATCCGCGTCTGCATAATGCTGGTGTGCGCCGGCGCAATCAAAGCTTTGCCGTTCTTGTCTTTTTGAGTGGTCATAAAGGTGTCGTACTCGTCGCGGGCCGGGTGCTCTTCCGGGAAGTTAAGGCTGGTGAACATGTGGTAGTCGTCGTCGATTTCGCGCGATTCTACGGCACGAAAGCCCATGCGCGCAAAAATATCGAGCACGGTTCCCAGCTCCGTCATCAGCGGGTGCTCAGAACCCTGCGCGGCGGGCAATAACTGCGGGCGTTGGGCGCTTGGCACATTGATATCGAATGGCGCGGTCACGTCGATGGACGGCAGCGCTTCGGCCTGCTCGCTCGCTTCGGCTACGCGCTGCTCCAGCACGGTTTTGAGCTCGTTAATTTCCTGACCGAACGCAGCGCGCTGCTCGCCGGGCAGCGTCGGGATTTCGGCGTACAAACCGCGCAATTCCGGTGCCTTTAAAATGTCCGCCTTCACCGATAGCTCGTTAAACCGGCGCTCCAGCAGTTCAGCAACTTCAGCAATGTGTGGATTTTTGTAACTCATCTTGTCACCAGTATACCGCAAAATGGCCGGATTGGCATTTAAAACGTGATCCGCGTACACTAGGTTTGACATCTATAAATCAGCGAGGAGCACGCATGGCGACATTCTCTTTTGACATTGTGAGCGAGTACGACAAAGCCGAGATGAACAACGTCTTCGACCAAGTCCAGCGCGAGCTCCAAAACCGTTACGATTTTAAAGGCACGCCCGCTGCCGTGGAATGGCTGAACGGCGACAAGACCGGGTTTAAAATTACTGGCAACGGCGAGTGGCAAATCGACGCCATCCTCGATATTGTCCGCAAAAAGCTGGCGGCGCGCGGCCAAAGCCAAAAGGTGCTCGACGTGGCGCGCGACATCACCGAAAGCAACCTAAAAGCCACTAAAGAAGTGCCGTTCAAACAAGGTCTCGGCCAGGAGCAAGCCAAGCAAATCGCCAAACTCCTGCGCGAGCAAGCACCCAAAGCTAAAGCCCAAATCCAGGGCGATGCCGTGCGCGTCACCAGCGCCAGCAAAGACGAATTGCAAGCGGTCATCGTCCTGCTTAAAGCGCAGGATTACGACTTCCCCTTGCAATTCACCAATTACCGATAACTAGTAATTGTAGTTACGGCGCATGCCGCCGAACGGCCCTGCTTGAAATCCAATGCCCACGCAGTAATCTGCGGCCGGGGACGGAACATTTATGTCGTCTACACCGGGTGGCATGCCATTGCCCTGCATTGGCTGCAGCGCCAAGGTTTTCCCGTTTAGTTTTACGACGCCGCCTGCGGTGTTGAGCCACACTGCCGGGTTGCCAGCCGAGCAAACCATGTTGGTGCTCAGATCGAGCTCATTCGTCCGTGTTATGCTCGCCGCACCCCAGCCAAAGTTGATTTGATCGGACTCGTTCGCTTGTTGCAAACCATTAACCGTCATACTGCTTGAACCATCTTGCGATAGCGACAAAGTTGTTTGCGTCGGATTGACGTATGCCAAGTTAACCTGTGCGCTCTGGTCGGCCGTTATCGTCATAGCCGATTGTTTGAGCTGCTGTTGACTCGAAAATGATGCGTTAAGCTCGCTTAGGTGCACTTGGTCCACCTCGGGGGCGTGAATCGTGACTCGTACACTTGGGCTTGTCACACACAAGCCGGAACAGTGCGTCGCAATGTTTTCGATACCGTCGGTTGTAACTTTGAGCGTGTCACCGTTAATCGTTGTCTCGATAAGGTGCGGGTCGTAATTGCCCGTGTACTGCACGGTCACTGAGTACGTGGTATCAGGCACAAAGTAGAACTCAGTATTACGGCCGCTCAGTTGCAAGTTCTTGAACGCTGGAAGATTGTTGCGCACATCAGTGTGACGCATGGCGTCAAGCCGCGCCCGAATGCCTGGCTCCGCCTTAAAAGCCATCGCTCCACCAACCGACGCGCTGATAATCAACACCCCAAACAGTGCCGCTAACGTCCAGCCCGGCAATTGCCACTTGCGTCGCGCCATCGCCACACCGGCCAGCATCGCGAGCAATAGCACAATGGTGACCGCTATGCCGCCAAAGATCACTCCAAGAAGCTCGCTCGAGCCAACCGGAAAGGTCAGCGCGCCCCCAGAGGTTGGATGATACGCCACCAAATAGACAGCTCCCACCCCTACCACGATCAGCCCCATTGCCGCCATGAGCGCCAAGAATACGCCTGCCACGCCCAAGGCTAATTTAAAGATAACGCTAAAGAGCTTGTACAGTGTCGTGCCGGTGCGATGCGCCGTGCCAGGGAAATCCGCTCGGTCAACAGCGTCTTTAAGGCTATTGACCGTGACGGCTTTTCCCCGCATTTGTAGCCGTTCGCTGCTCGTTTCGGCCGGCGGTATAACCAAAAACAACAACAGGTAAAGGATGAAGCCGCCGCCGCCCAAGAATACCAGCAGCACGAACAGTAAGCGCACAATGGCTACCTCGATGCCAAAATATGCCGCCAAACCGGCCGCCACGCCACCGATCATCGCATTGTCGGTATCGCGGAAGAGACGCTTGGCCGGCTCACGGTGTTCGGCAGTGCGTTCTTGCGACTCATCGGCGTCGTCATCTTTAAATTCGCGCGGTTCGCCAAGCTGTTCTTTCAAAAATTTGATGTCTTTGGGTAGAATTACCTTTTCGCCGCCGATACCGTGCTCGGTGAGGAGCTCGGCCATACGCAGCTCAACTTCTTCTACGACGTCGCCGGCTTTTTCGCCCATTTGCGCCGCGATCGCGTCCAGATAAATGCGCAGTTCCTTGTGCGCCTCCACCGAAATCGTAAACGATTGCCGACCAAGGTGAATATGTTTTACTTCGTTCATGCCTTTCCTTTCTCTAAGGTGTCAATTGAGGCGTTCAGCCGGCGGTAGGTTTGTTGCAACTCACGGAGTGCAGTTTTGCCTTCGTCGGTCAGCCAGTAATATTTGCGCGGCGGGCCTTGTTCGGACTCACGCCATTCGTATCCCAACAGTCCGTCACGCGCCAAGCGGCTCAGGAGTGGATAAAGCGTGCCCTCCACTACGATGAGCTCGGCCTGATGCAAGCGGTTGATGATCTGCGAGCTGTAAATTTTGCCCTCCTTACATAAGAGCAGTACACAGTACACCAACATGCCTTTGCGCATTTGCGTTTCGGACTGATCCAAAAATGCTTTTGCCTGATTACTTTCTTCCATACAGTACTATGTTATGCAAGGTAGCTTATATTGTCAAGTAGTGAATAATCTTGCCTGCTAGAACGGCGGTAAAAAATTACACGCACACCCATTTTCGTGCGGTATACTAGAAAGCATGAGCGAGACCAAAACGCTACAAGCGCAAGCTACCGCTGTACTTAAAGCCAACGACCGCGGCAGCTACACCGTCCCTGCTGCGCAGTTATACCCGCACCAGTGGCTTTGGGACAGCTGCTTCATTGCGATCGGCCTGCGCCACCTCGATGTTGAACGCGCCAAAATGGAAATTTTAAGTCTGCTGCGCGGCCAGTGGCGCAACGGCATGATGCCACATATGATCTTTGGCGACGAGCGCGGTAAATTTGCCGATGATCCGGGCAAACGTACTATGTGGCGCAGCTGGCTCAGCCCTTATTCGCCCGACGATGTCGCAACCAGCGGCATTACGCAGCCGCCAATGCTCGCCGAAGCAGTCGTGCGCATCGGCGAAAAAATGGCGATGCCTGAGCGCCGCAGCTGGTATCGGTTAGTGTACCCTGCGCTGCTGGCTTATCACGAATGGCTGTATTTTGAGCGCGATCCACATGCCGAAGGCCTTGCGCTGCAAATTCACCCTTGGGAAACCGGGCTCGACAACACGCCGCCCTGGATGAGCGAACTGCACGAGCACTTGCTCCCCTGGTGGATTCGCGGCATCGAAAAGCTCCACCTCGATAATTTTGTCGGCCGTTTCCGCCGCGACATCAGCCACGTACCGCGTGAACAGCGCATGACGAACGTCGAGGCGCTTGCCCTGTACGACGCGCAGCGCCGCTTGCGCCGCAAAAACTACGACGTCGACCGCATCCTCGACCATTCATTATTTGCAATCGAAGACTTAGCGTTCAACAGCATCTTAGTACGCGCCAACGACCACTTAAAAACCATCGCCAAAACGCTCCAGATTGAATTACCGAGCGAACTACAGACGCGCATGGCACTCACCATCCAAACGTTCGATGAGCTTTGGGATCCGTACACTGAGCAATATTATCCGCGCGATTTCGTCACCCACAAGCTCATCAAAGAGCCGAGTATTGCAACTTTATTGCCGCTGTACGCCGGTCACATTACCAAGGACCGCGCCAAATTGCTGGTCCGCATGCTCGAAAACGAGCATTTATTCGGGCCGCCGTATCCAATTCCAACCACGCCGCTCAACTCCGGCTGGTTTGATTCGCGCCGCTACTGGCAAGGCCCAACCTGGATGAACACCAACTGGCTGATTATTGACGGCTTGGAACGCTACGGTTTTAAGGAGCACGCCGCGGCGCTCATCGAGAGCTCACTAGAACTCGTGCAGCGCGCTGGATTTTACGAATATTTCGATCCGATCAATGGCAATCCGCTCGGCAGCAACAACTTTAGCTGGACGGCGGCTTGCGTGATCGACTGGCTCAAAAAATAAACTACCGCAGCAATTCCGGCGATCGTTTTGTTTTACGCCGTCAACATGTGCCGCGCGTTGTTTGGATATTGCACGACATTGCGGTCATCTTTGTCTACTAATTGGCGCAGCACGCCAAACACAAACTTACTAAACCGCGCGGCCGGCTCTTCATGATAAAAAGCAGTGCCGCTCGCATTTCGGCGCTCGCGATACGCCGTAATTTCACGGCGAGCTGTTTGCTCAAGGTCAGGAAAGAGTATGCGAAACCGTTCATAGTATTCGTTATCGCGATACATCGTGCCGAAATCGGAGTCAACGAATCGCATTGCAAAGTTGTTCCAGTCATTTACAAAGCGCTCGGCGCTCGTCACGATCACTTCGCCTACGTTGTCTTCCTCATCTATGATGTCGGGTTGCTGGTCGATCGTTGTAACTTGCTCGACTAAATTTTCAACCGGGCCGGGGCCATACCAGAGGTCTTGCATAGTTTCAGCGTCAAATTTGTAATAGTCGACCTTGCCGCTTTCATCCAGAAATTCGCGAGTCTGTGCTATTACAGCTTCGAGGTGCTGCGGGTCGCCGATTGCGTGCGATTGTTCGCTCATAATTAATCCTCCGGCTCTGTTTGTTAATGAATGTAGTTCAAAAGTGGCTACAAAAGGATTCGCGAGGCATTTGCCGGATCCGTCTGCACTGCGTCGTCCTGCGCGTCAATAAGCTGGCGCATGACACGAAACGTCGCCTGGCCCAGCCGTGCCACATTCTCATTGGCCGGGTTGTGCATATTGCCCTTGCTGCTTTCCATAAAACGCTGGTGCTGGTATGCCGAGAGCGTCGCTTTGCCTGCCTGTACCAACTCCGGAAATAATATGGCGAGTCGCTGATATACCTGCATGCTACGATATATATCCCCTCCAAATCCATTCTCAAAAAACAGAACCATATTGCTGTTATGATCAAAAAACCGCTCGGCGCTTGTGGCTGCCAATGCGCCTCCAACAATCAGATCAGGCAATTGGTCGGCATCGGTGTCTTGCTCCACCACTTGCGTCACCGCGCCAGGGCCGTCGCGCAGCGCTTGCAAAACTTCCGGTGAAAAGCTGTCGTAGTTGATCTTGCCGTGCTCGTCCAGGTGTGCCGCAGTGGCTTCCATAGCTTGTTCCGGCGTTGGCGGTTGCTGCTCGCCACCAGATATATGTTCGCTCATTTCTAGTCCTCCATGTTTGGTTTATCAAGCACCAGCGGCTCCACGGCCGGTGTGGTTTCGGCGATTTTAACGACGTCTTTATCGATTTTGCGCAGCTCTTTATGGGCGTTATTAAAATGATTTACCGTAGTGCCAAGGCTGCCGCCGAGCTTTTGCATGAGCTGCTCATAGGCGCTAATGTGCCGGCCAAGCTCACCCACACGCAGCTGGATTTCCTTGGCCTGCTCCTCAATCTGCAAGCTGCGCAGGCCCTGCAGCACAGTTTGCAAGTACGCCATAAAGCTGGTGGGGCTCACGATAATCACTTTTTTGTCGCGAAAGGCGTACTCGATAAGATCGCGTGCGCTAGTGCCGGCCGTACCAACTTTGGCGACCAATAGGTCGTAGTAAATTGCCTCGCTCGGGATGAACATAAATGCAAAATCCATCGTGCCTTCGTTCGGCCGGATGTACTTGGACGTTTCGTCGATACGGCTTTTGAGGTCGCGCTTGAATGCCGCCGCAAGCGCCGTTCGGGCATTGGCGTCTTTTTCATCAATAAGACGATTGTAGTTTTCAAGGCTAAATTTGGAGTCCACAGGCAGCATTTTACCCTTGTCGAGCATGACTACGGCGTCTACGATTTCGCCGTCTTTAAAGCGGTACTGCAGCTGAAAGCGCTCCGGCGGGAGCACGTTTTCGAGCACAGTTTGCAGATAATATTCGCCGAGCACACCACGTTGTTTGGGATTTTGCAGCACATTTTGCAGCGTTTTGAGCTCGTCGGCCACGCCCACAACGCGGCGGTTGGTTTCATCGAGCTTAGTAAGCCGTTCGGTAACGTCGGCGATCAATTTGGCACTGGCGCCGAATTGCTTTTGGATGGAATCGCGCATGAGTTCCTGGTTTTTATCAAGCCGGTCGGTGAGCTGGCTTTGCAGGCCGTCCTTTAATTTGGCGATATCGCTGCTGAGCTGCGACAAATCCTGCTTGAACAAAAGGTTCACGCTGGTGTCGGGCGCCGATGCGGGCCGGCGCAGCAGCATAACGCCCAGCAACGCCAAACACAAAACCCCCAGAACAATCACTGCAAAAATCATAATGCCTATAGTATATATTGAATTACTATTAACTTAAAAGACCCGGGGATAAAACTCGGGTCTTTATGGAAGCCTCACACTTCCACATACAGCTTATGCCTGCGTGCCTACAAATGCAAGGCAAAAAATCTAGCCGAATTTATTGCTCGAGTTCGTGGATACGGGCGTGATTGAGGCCAAAATAATGCGCGACTTCGTGCCACAAAGTGTGGTAGATTTCGCGTTTCAGCGCCGGAACATCGGCAACGCTTGCCAGGATCGGCCGTTTAAAAATAGTGATTTTGTCTGGCATGAGGTGCGTGGCGCCCATGCGCTGTGACAGCGGCACGCCTTCGTACAGTCCAAAGAGTGTTTGATTGCAGGCCAGTTTGAGGCGCTCACGCTGCTCGGGCGTGGGTTCGTCTTCGTACACAATGGCGACATTTTTGATGGCGTCGCGGTGGGTCGCCGGCAAACGCGTCAGCGCATCCGCGATAAACGCCGAAAATTGTTCATCGGTTACTTCTATCATCGGTTTGATTGTAGCAGATTATTTGATGTTTCTATCGGTAAAAATTACCAAGCTAGAACACATCCTTCCACGAAGATAAAAAGCGATTGATGCGCGCCTTACGTGCCCCCAAACGTGTTTGATCGTCTTCAAACGGCTCAAAATATGCAATCCTACCATCTTTATTAAAGCGTTGGATCGCCGCGAGGGTATGCTTGGGCGTAAAACGGATGTCGAGTAAAAGCTCGCTGATTTCTTCATACGAAGCTGTGGGTAAATCCTGGACTTTTGGTTTGGCTTTTGTTGCGTACTTTGCACAATTCGGACTAATAAAAAACGAACACCGTGCTTCGCCGTTATATATGGCCGTCAGGCCGTACTTTGAAAGCCCATACTCGCTCGAATCATTAAGCTCAAACGTATAGCCCCTCCAACCTTTCCAGCCCAAAACCGTCCCGGCAATTATGGGCATGAGACGTATGCTATCGGTTTGAGGTTCGCGAACCCATGGTACTTGCATAGCGCCATCGTGCATTCCCTGGCGCATACAAAGCATCATTTGGTCTATGAGCTCAGCCCGCCGATCAAAATTTTCATCAGGGCGGTGGGCTGTATATTCACTCATGGTATTTATTTGTTGCGTTTACGCTTGTTGGGGTCGAGTTCCCGCTTGCGGAGCCGCAGGTTTTTGGGCGTAACTTCGAGGAGTTCGTCGTTTTCGATAAAGTCCAGGCATTGCTCGAGGCTTAAAATGACCGGGGGCGTGAGCTGCACGACACCGTCACTTGATTTGCTGCGCATGTTGGTGAGGTGTTTGGCTTTGCAGACATTGATTTCCATATCGTCACCGCGGCTGTTAAGGCCGACGATTTGGCCGGCGTAAACTTTTTCGGCCGGACCAACAAAACAGATGCCGCGTTCTTCGGCAGTTTGCAGGGCGTACGGTGTGGTAACGCCAGTTTCAAACGCGATGAGCACGCCGTTGCGTAACTGTTGCAGCGGTGCGCCAACTGGCTGGTAGCCGCTGACGAGGCTGTTCATGACAATCGTGCCCTTGGTTTGAGTCATTAAGATGTTACGGAGTCCAAGAAGTGCGCGCGTTGGCAGCTCGTAGACGAGTTTGGTGACGCCTTTGGGGCTCGCGAACTGCTCGTTTAAGGTGGCGCGGCGCTGGCCGAGCTCCATCTGCACGGTGCCGACGTGTTCGGCCGGGACTTCGATAATAAGCTCTTCGACCGGCTCAACGGTCTGACCGTTTTCTTCGTGTGTGACGACTTGCGGACGGCCGACTTCGAATTCGTAGCCTTCGCGACGCATGGTTTCGATGAGCACACTCAAGTGCAGCTCGCCGCGGCCGCTCACCAAAAAGCCGATGCCGTCTTCGGTGACGCGCAGGCCGACGTTGGTTTCGAGCTCTTTTTGCAGACGTTCGCCGATCTGGCGGCTGGTGTTGAATTCGCCTTCGGTGCCTTTGAACGGTGAGGTGTTGGGACCAAGGTAAATGCGCAAGGTCGGAGCTTCGACCTCAAGTACGGGCAATGCGTCGGGCGCATTGACGTCGGTAATAGTTTCGCCGATTTGCGCATCGGCAACACCGGTCAGTTGCACGATGTCGCCGGCGACGCCTTCGTTCACTTCGAACTTGGCAAGGCCGTGACTCATAAATACAAGGTCGACTTTGGCTTTGCCGACGCTGCCGTCCTTTTTGCAAAGCGCGACTTGGTCGCCGGCCTTGACGCGGCCGCGCGTAATCCGGCCAATGGCGTATTTGCCCTTAAAGTTGTCCCACGCCAGCGCGGTTACGAGCATTTGGAATGGTTTGTCGAGCTCAATTGTCGGTGCCGGGACGTCGGCGATAATTGCGTCAAATAAGACATCCAGATTGCCATCTTCGTCGGCGTTCGTTGGCGGCGTTTTCCAGGCTTTGCCAGCGCGGCCCACGGCGTAGTACACCGGGTAGTGCAGCTGGCTCTCGTCTACGGCGAGCTCCAAAAACAGGTCGGCGAGTTCGTCCTCGACCTCTGGAATACGGGCGCCTGGCTTGTCGATTTTGTTAATCACCACGATCGGCTTGAGGCCGGCTGCCAGTGCTTTGGTAAGCACAAACTTGGTCTGCGGCATCGGGCCTTCCTGGGCGTCGACAATCAAAAGACAACCATCGGCCAGGTTGAGTGTGCGCTCCACTTCGCCGGAAAAGTCGGCGTGGCCGGGCGTGTCCACAATATTAATACGGTAGTCGTTGTGCTGCACGGCGGTCACTTTGGCGGTAATGGTAATGCCGCGCTCCTGCTCCTGCGCGCCGCTGTCCATAAGCAGTGTCTTGGCCATTTCGGCCTGGTTGTCGCGGAAGGTTTTGGATTGTTTTAACAAACCATCCACAAGTGTTGTCTTGCCATGGTCAACGTGGGCGATGATCGCAATATTGCGGATTTTACTGGGGTCTTGTACTGTCTGTGTCATAAAAATAAGCGCTCCTCACCGCGCCTTGCTGAAAGTTAGGTTATATTATAGCATAACTGCCACTTATAAGCAATTTGTAATTTGATTAAACGCGTGGCATAATCCGTCGAATGGCAACAGAATTTAACGAATACATCGCGGAGCTAGAACCGGAACACTCAATCGTGCTGCTCGGCAACGAAGAAAGCGTACAAAGAATCAGCCGCACTCTTGTTGCTTCGGCACTTGGCAATACAAGCAACCATGCGGAAGATCTAAACGAAGTTAATGAGCTTACAGCAGCGCTCGATGGTCCTCGAAATGCCGCAGGGCAACTCGTACTCAGTGGTGCGGCAGAAACGCTTGCACTTATGGCAATTGCCGACCGGGGCGTTGATACGCTATGTTTGGACCTTGCTGCTCGAGCACAAAGTGGACAGATTACCGTTGACCAATACAGGGCCGCATATACAAACGTCTACGATTTACCGACACTCGGCGTCATTACACGCGAAGGACTTTGCGCAGAGGTCGACACGGACTGCATTGATCCACGGTCGTATCCGCTCGAAGGCAGCCACATTGAGCAGGATATAACACCCGAACAACTCGAATTTGCTGCCGCTAGTGGCGCAACCCACTACGCCTACCAAATGGAGCTCGTGCAAAACGAAGACAACGGCCGCGTCGAGCTGCTCTCACGGCGACAGCACACACAGATAGGCACAATGAATGGCGAAAATTTTGCGCCCATCGCTACATTGCTCGAGGGCGACCATCCGGTAATGATGCCCGAAAACCCAGGAAACTAAAAATTGCGGTGGCCTCAAATTCGCGCGTAGGGCTTTACAAAATATAGGCTTTACCGCTATAATACGGGCTTTATGCAAGTGAGCGCAGAAGACCCTTTACCTGTCAATAACCACGCGAGGAGGCACGTTTTTTAGATGCCCGACCTCGCTACCTATGTAATCGTTTTGCTGCTTGTTGGATTTTCGGCGATTTGCTCCGGTTTGAACGTTGCTTTGATGTCGCTTGATCTTGCCGACTTACGACGCAAAGCCAAACTCGGCAACGCCGCCGCCAAGCGCGTACTCCCATTTCGCAAAAATACACACTTAACCTTGGCGGGCATTTTGCTTACCAATGTGGGTGCCGTTTCGGCAACGTCACTTGTGCTCGAGGGCAAATTTAACGGCGTGATTGCCGGCATCGCCAGCACACTGTTAATCGTGATCTTTGGCGAAATTTTCCCGCAGGCCGTATTTGCGCGGCGTGCATTGGCGTTCTGTTCTCGTTTTGTGATGGTACTGCGCTTGATGGTCGTCTTGAGCTACCCGGTTTCCAAGCCGCTGCAATTGCTGCTCGACAAACTCTTCCGCGAGGAACAATCGCAGCTGCAAAGCCGCCACGAGCTGGGCATGATGATCGCCGAGCACGTCGGCAACACGGGCAGCGAGCTTGATGACGATGAGGTTGAAATCATCCGCGGCGCGCTGCAACTCAGCGAAAAACATGTCCGCGACATCATGACCGATATAAATGACGTTTTTTGGCTGACGCCGGACACTAAACTCAACAGCGCCCGCATTGACGAAATTAAAGCCAACGGCTGGAGCCGCATTCCGGTATTCAACCGCCAGCGTACAACCTGCTTTGGCGTGCTGCTCATGAAAGACCTGGTAGACATCAACTTCGATGAAGAAGCGCTACGCGCCGACGACTTGCCGCTCTATCCGTCACAAATCGTTGGCAGTATGACGGCACTCGATACGTTATTCCGCAAATTTATCGTTGGCGGCGTACACCTTATACCGGTTGAACGCGACGACAAAATTATCGGCATCGCCACCATCGAAGATCTGCTCGAAGAAATTGTCGGCCACGAAATCGAAGACGAAACCGATCGCCGCAAGCGCAATCGCCGGCGCCAAGCATTTGGCCGCAAGCAATCACGCCGTTAGGCAAGACGGCTAGACAAGCCGGCCAAAAAACTACCCTAAAACTTAACCCGATACTTGGGCGGCCGCTTTTTGAGTGTCTGGATTGCTGCCCGCGTAATCGAGCCGCAGCCGATCACGTATGCAACCGACGCCACCAATATGCCCACCTCCGGCAAGATAAATAGCAGAAGCAGCACGAGCGAGCCAATCAGCATGATCATCAGCGCATTCTGCTGGCGTGCCCACAGGTGCGACACGATTTGGCGCCCAATATAGTACGCCATAATTACACCGCTCAAAAGCGCCATCATCACCCAAACCAGCACTACAAAAATCGCTGCTAGCGTCCCCACTACGCTAAAGACCAGCAACCCGACCACAAGTGGCAATGCGAGGTTAAATGCTATGCCGACCAGCAGCGTGCGGAACAAACGATCAGTAGGATAACCGCTTAGCTTGTGCATAGCCTGCGGCGCCAGCGCTACAATCAGCAGTCCGAAAACAAGCAGCATCGGAAATACCGTAATGGAGAATATGCCGAACAACGCGGTACTGGCACGCTTAAGCGGCACCGCCGTGTAATGCGTCTGGCCCTTAACCTCTGCCCCGGCAGCCACTGCGGCCTGCTTGGGTGTGCGGTATGTAAGGTCGCCAACGACCCGCGCGCGTTGTTGCAAGTGCAGCTCGTTTCCCATCATATTGAGGTTGCGGCCAACCACGCCGGCGATTTGCGTATTTTTAGCCGCCGATATCACATCACGGCCAACATTGCCCTTTAGCAGCGCGGCACTGCCGGAAAGAGTCAGGTCTTGTCCAATGGTGGCCGACGGGTTGACTGTTATAGCCTGGCCAAAAAACGACGCGCTATGGCCGACCGTGCCGTTCAGCGTAGCCGTCACCGCTGCCACGCGCACGTTGCCATCAACCTGGCCGCTAATTAGGATCTGCTGCGCAGTACAAAGCACGTCGCCGTGCACGGTCGCGGTAATGAGCACGTTTTGGCCAACGCAGTACACATCGCCATTGATCGTTCCCTGAATTATTAGTTCGCGGCCGGAGCTGTAAAATGAGCCGTTGATCGTCTGGTTCGGGTCAACCCGCGTGCCTACATTTTGGGCATGCACAATCGCAGCCCCCGAAAGTGCAAAAAACAATCCGACCAATCCCGCAATTACCGCCAACTTACGTTTCATACCATCCCCTTTTATGGTTTTATTGTAACAGACGTATAATAAAAACATGCAACCACTTGCCGAACGTATGCGCCCGGCCACGCTTGCCGATGTCGTTGGCCAAAAACATCTGGTCGAACATGGCCAGATTGTGCGCGAAATTATCGAGAAAAAGCAGCCGACCAGCTTGATTTTGTGGGGGCCGCCCGGCTCCGGCAAAACAACGTTGGCGCGGATTATCGCCCGCGAAACAGAGGCGGAATTTATCGAGCTCAGCGCCGTTACCTCCGGCAAGGCCGACGTTGTGCGCGTGATCGAACACGCCAAAGGCAACCAGCGTCTAGGCCTGCGCACCATTTTATTCGTCGACGAAATCCACCGTTTTAACAAGGCGCAGCAGGACGCTTTTTTGCCGTACGTCGAGGACGGCACCATTATACTCATCGGCGCCACCACTGAAAACCCGAGCTTTGAGGTCATCACGCCGCTGCTCAGCCGCTCGCGCGTGCTTGTGCTTGAACCCCTCACCAAAGACGATATCATCGCCATTATCAAAAAAGCCGCCAAGGCCGAAAAGCTCACCGCCAAACGTCTGCCCGCCAAAAGCATCGACCTGCTGGCCGAGGTTTCCGGCGGTGATGCGCGCGTGGCGCTCGGCAATTTAGAGCTCGCACTGCAGCTCAGCAAAAGCACCATTACACCCGACGTCGTACGCACGGCCGCCCAAAAACGCGTGCCCGGCTACGACAAAAACGGTGAAAACCATTACAACCTGATTAGCGCGTTTATTAAATCAATGCGCGGTTCCGACCCGAGCGCGGCGCTGTACTACATGGCGCGCATCCTGCAGGGCGGTGAAGATCCAAAGTTCCTGGCGCGCCGCATGATTATTTTTGCGTCCGAAGATATTGGTCCGGCCTCGCCAGCCGCACTCACGCTCGCCGTTTCGACTTTTCAGGCCGTGGAACGCATTGGCTTGCCGGAGTGCCAGTACAATCTGTACCACTGCGCACTCAACCTGGCTAAGTGCCCGAAATCGCGCGTCGCGGCTGACGCCATGATGAAAGCCCAAGCCGCCGCGCGCGAGCACCCGGACCTGCCCGTGCCGCTCCACTTGCGCAACGCGCCAACCAAACTCATGAAGGATCTCGGCTACCAAAAAGGTTACAAATGGCAAGCCGATTTTAAGCACCAGAACGGCTTTTTGCCGCCCGAAATCGCCGATCTCGACGTGCTCTAAGGTTACGCCGCGGCCGCCAAGCTGCTATAATTTATGTAAGCCTTTCTGCCTAAGCAAAATTAAAAGAAAGGAGAGTTTATGCCAGACCCTGATGCACTACGCCGCGAGGCGGAACGCCTACACAAAGAAGCCGAGTCGATTGAGCGCCATGCGCATGACGTCGAAAGTCAGCTTCGTGCGCACGAGCAGACTATTCGCAACTTGGAGCAACAGCGCCAAGATTGGCAAAACAGGCTACACAACGCCGAAATGCAACTCTCCGGCGCCAGTGATCCAAACCAGCGCAACGCCATTAATCAACAATTACAGGACATCAACCGCAAACTCACGGACATGGACCGCCAAATCCAAGGCGCACGGTGGGAACACGACAAAATGCGCCATTAAACCGGGAGAGTAGGGCCCTCCGCAAAATTGGACAGCGCCCTACCCTTGGCTCATGCGGATCGCAAATATGCACTCCGCCTGATCACCTTCACCTTTAACCTGTCTCACGCCTAAATCTTGAACAGTGTACCCCAGCCCCACGATGGCTCGGGCAAGCATGCTACCCGGCTTAAAGCCACGGTATGAGGTGCTCTCGCGCGTAAGCATCTCGACAGTTTGCAGTCCGAGCACTTCAGCGCGGACTACGAGCTCCCGGAACATATGGATACCCAGCAGTGAGCGTCGCAAAGCCGGAGTTACAACCATGTGATCCAAACGAACAACCTCCGTTGTGCTTTGTTTATCAAACTTGGAGGTTCCTGCGTAAGCCATGCACGCCGCAGCATGAATAGACCCTGCACCCGTATCACCCAGCGCTAAGAAACTCAACGTATCGGCGTCTTGTCTTTGCAATGCCGATTCGACACTTGGAACTCGGGTACACAACCGAAATGTGGCAGGGTAATTATCGCGCATCAGCCCGGCAATGGCCTCAGCGCGGCCAAAAGCAGGTACAAGTGGCGACGCAATTTCCCCGCCCCTTTCTGTTGCGGTGCGCCACATCTCCCTAGCCATCAACGTTATGTCGCCCTGTGTGTAGGCGTATAGTTCGTCTATATATGGACTCGGCGCTTGCGGCAAAGATCGAATCATGTCCGAAAGCGATACGCCGGGAATTTGTGCCTCAGTTTTCGCATCCGCATATACTTGCAAAAGCTGCAAATCAGTAGAGGCGGCACTAAAAGGTACCGGGGATTCGGGCACACCAAAACCCTCTGGATTGCTAGAAGAATTTGAAGCCATAGGTTTCTACGCTATCGTACTTACCCGCCTTTTGCAAGAAAAATTGGGGTGATGGCCGGTGCTATGGAAAACTACTGCTGGTCGCCGCTCACGATGACTTCCCAGGGGAATTCGGCGCGACCAAAGTGGCCGTAGGCGGCAGTTTGCAGGTAAATCGGCCGACGCAAGTCCAGTTTTTCAACGATGTTCTTAACCGATGGAATCAATAAGCTTCGGGCGAACTCGTAGATCTCACTTTCCGGTTTTTTTGCTGTGCCATAAGTGGTAATCGTGAAGTTGACCGGCTCTTTGGCGCCGATGTAGTAGGCCAGCGCGACCTCAGCTTCGTCGGCGAGACCAGCGGCCACAATGTTTTTCGCAATGTAACGTGCCGCGTAGGCGCCGGAGCGATCTACCTTGCTCGGATCTTTGCCGCTAAAAGCGCCGCCGCCAACGCGCGCAAACCCGCCGTAGCCATCAACTACAATTTTGCGGCCGGTCAGCCCTGCGTCAGAGGACGGACCTGGCGTGTACCAGACATCCGTGCCGTTTACGATGACGCTCGCAGCGTCAATTTCGTAACCATATTTTTTGAGCACTGGCGTGACAATTTTTTCGTAGACGTCGGCGCGCACGGTTTCGACCGTGATGTCCTCATTGTGTGGCACGGCAATGGTGACGTGCTCCACGCCGACCGGCTTGCCGTCCTCGCCATAGTTTATGACGACTTGCGCTTTGCCGTCCGGCCGCAGGTACGGGATGGTTTTTTGCTCGCGCGCTTCGTCAATGGCGCGTGTTAAGGCGTGCGCCAGCGTGATTGGCAGCGGCAATAACTCTGGAGTATCGTTGCAGGCAAAGCCGAACATCATGCCTTGGTCGCCTGCGCCGTGGTCGTCCACGCCAACGCCGATTTCCGGCGACTGCTGGTGAATATAATTTTCGATCGGTGATTGGTCGCTAAAGCCCCACGCTGGGTCGGTATAACCAAGGCGGCGGATTTGTGCACGCGCAACCTCCTCAAAATTAACCTGGGCGTCGGTTTTGACTTCGCCAGCCAGCACCACGCGGTCGTTTGCAAGCAGCACCTCAACACCGGCGCGACCATTCGGATCAACTGCCAATATGGCATCCAAAATAGCGTCGCTGATCTGGTCAGCAACTTTGTCCGGGTGCCCCGCACAGACCGATTCGCTGGCGAATTTCGTTACTTTTGGCATAAAAAATATCCTTTCTGCCGCAACAAACGCCAGAAAGGATATCTCCAAAAAGAAAACATCTTCCCCGCGCCGTCCGGACGGGCTAGATGGAGCACCTTGCGCTTACTGCGTAGGTTGCTGGCAGATCAACAAGCTAGATCTCTCCCTGCACTCTGTATATTTTTAAATTGTTAACGTTTTGATTGTAGCATAGTATTGCAAGTGTGCCAGCATTAAAACTACAACACGTGCATGTAAGTTGTAATTTTTAGGTAAAAATTGTATAATCGCGATATGTCAAATCCAGAACGCCTCTCTCTCCTTACGGTTCCGTTGGAGTATCTTCCGCAACCGAAACATAATATGGCCTTCGCGCCGGATCTCGCCGTCTGCGCTATTGCCGGCGTACGCTTCCAATTTGACAGAACTAAATTGGCGGCAGACTGGCTAGTGCATCGCCATTTTGACCGGATGAGCCGCACGCTGCGGCCCTATCCGCTTCCTGATCTTCCCGAAAAAGTCGCCGAACGATTTGTAGGCTTCTTTAACAACCGCTTCGTTGATCCCGACTCCGCCGTAGGCATGCAGCACGACGATCTAAGCTTTGTGCGCTATGTAACCGGCAGCGAGCCCGAAACCGTCACCAGCCACTTCCCTACACACAAATATAATTTTGGCGAGAACGTCGGTGCGGGCGAGCTGAGAGCCGGCGGCGCGTACGCTCTGCGTCCGCTCATCGAAGAGATCGAGGAGCCACCCATCACCTTCGTGGCGGTCGACGCTGACCGGGTAGTTACCACCTATGGTTTCGGCCGGCCTTTGTTGCTGACTACCGCCGAGGGGTTGCTCGCCTTTCATCCATCCCAAGGTGTCGTACCGCTTATCGCCAAGCCCGCTGCCGCCTAGCGCCAGCAAAATGTAGTACACTAGTGGTATGATTATTTTCGCCCATGTTTTGCTGGCAGTTGCCAGCCTCGCCTACACTACTTATTTATTTGTCGCGCCGCACAAGGCCAATTTTCGCGCGCATTATAGCTTGATCGCGCTGACCGTTGCGAGCGGCACATATCTGGTGGCGAGCACAAGCACGCACATGGTCGAAACCTGCATGAGCGGCCTCGCATACCTTGCCATCGTCACCGTCGGTACGGTGTTTGCGCGGCTGCGACTCGCCAGAGTTACGGCACGCATTAAAGACTAGCTGGCCAACATAATAACGGTCTGGCCAAATCCAAACAGACTTAGTATAATACGGTGGTCGTTGGGGATTCGCCAAGTGGTAAGGCACCGGGTTCTGGTCCCGGCATTCGGGGGTTCGAATCCCTCATCCCCAGCCATGAGTCCTGACAAGGACTTTTTTGCTTTAAAGACTTCATTTACCCCTGTTATTTTGGTGCAGTCGGGTGTTCCCCGTACGATATCTTCGTAAGTCGGCACGTCATTGAAGATGACACCGAAATATCGTGCCTGCAGGATCGGATTACTGTGGTGCAACAGTAGTTCGTGCAGGTGTTCCGCATAGTATTTGACATATGCGCCAAACTTTTTCATATCTACTGGTTCCTGCGGAGCCATTTTTTGGCGTTCTATAGTTAGCGTCTTAATTTCTTCTTCTAGTCGCATAATATCTTCCTCCATGTATTTAATGGTTGCCTCGGAATTGAGCATCTTAATTTTATTGACTGCCTGACGCACCTGGCTTCGGAGGTTGGTGATCTGCAGATCCATTGTTATGGCATCCTTATGGATTTCTAGCTGCCGTTTGTCGAATTGGTCATTCACAAGGCACAGAAGGTTGTCTATGTACTCAGGGGACACATCGAGAGACTTCACAAAGGCTTCGATTGTTTCGTCAAACTCTTGTTTAGGTTTTCTAAAATAGTGGCCGCGCTTGTCGCAGTGGTAAGCAGGGTAATACTTGCGTTTACCGCGTGAAGCGCTGCCAAAGAGCGGCTTTCTACATTCCGGACACATAACAATCCGCTTATAGGGAAACTCTGAGTTTTTGGCTCCCTTGTTAACGAGGTATTCCGGTGGTTTGCGTTTATGGATATGTATACCCTCGGCATCTTCGATGATCGTAAGCTTGCCCCTGTTTGCCGCATTAAACAGCTCTATGGGCACCAGACCATCAAATTTGCACCGCACCGGCTTGTCCTGTGTCCATTTCTCAGGGTTGATACCGGCATATACCGGGTTCTCAATCATCCTCCACAACTGCTTAAGTGTTAAAGGATCTCCACCTATGACCTCAAGAATTCTAGTTGGATCATCTTTGTCCCTTATAACCCGTTCGCGGGTACGAAAGCCTAGTGCATTGAGTTCATTGACGATCTCGATATCTTCCATGGTTCCGCGTGCACGCAGCTCAAACATCTTAACAACTAAAGGGGCTTCGGCTTCATTAGGCTTAAGAATGCAACGTTTACCTTCGCGTGTTTCAATATGGATATTGTCGAAGCCGTGCAATGGGCGACGAACCCAATAGCCCATACGGGCGTAGCGGATTTGTGCGCCGATCATGCGGGTCTGAATATCGCGAACTTCATCTTTGGCACGCTCAGCTTCAAGCAACTCGGCTTTTTTAGTCGGCGAATACTCGCTCCACTTGTATTTAACGCCCAGGTACTCAAGAGTATTGATCTTCTGATTGCCAATGATACCGTACACGTCCACCAAAGCCACGTCGCAAGCATCAAGCTGGTTTTTGAGTTCGCTGTAGAACTCTGATCCACCACGCGTAAAACGGTCGATCGACTTGATGATGACTTGCTTGACGTTATTCTTCGGGTCTTTACAGTAATTGACCACTTCCTGCATTGGCTGCTGATCTTTTGAAGCAGATTCCAGGAATACAAAGTAACGTGCGACGTTTAAATTACGTGCGCCCGCATACTGTTCGATAAGTCTCTGCTGGTCGTCCGGTGAGTCGCCGTCAACACCTTGCTTGACCGTGGATACACGAATAGCGCCCACTACGTTGCCGGTTGCGACTTGATACTCAGGCATTTGGCATTCCTCTCATGAGAGCTTTTAGCAAAGTCTGGTCGTTGCGCTGATCCTGATCTATCTTATCGACAATTAATGCCGCCAATAGCTTGAGACGTTCTTCTACGTCCATTGATAGCGTATCTTGGATAGCTAAATCTTCAGCTTCTATGTCTTTTTTACCCATCTATTGTTGCCCCTTACCCGTACTACTAGTCATAATTATAGTATACTGGTACTAGTACGGGTTGGAAAGAGTTTTGACGTTGTACTTTATACTATGTGTCAAATGAGTACGAACGACTAACTCCTTAGAATTACGTTGATCGTTCTCCCTATCTCATCAATCAGTACGTTACTTACAGATAAGATTGTTCCGCTGTTTGACCAGCTAGTCAAACAAATATTTAATATTTTCTCTGTAAGGTTGTTATTTTTGTTCTCCTTTATTACTCTTACATATAAGAGGCTCACATTACTATTTAGCGAGGGAAAGTATATATGCCCAGAAAACTTAATCAGAACCAGATCGATGTATTGCTACTCCTCTACAAATTCCGCTTCGTCACTTCAAACCTACTTACCCAAAAACTCAAACTCCAACACAGAAACAGCATCAACTCACGACTACAAATCCTAGAAGACCAAGAATACATAGGCCGAAGATACGACAAAAGCTATAAGCTGATGAACAAACCTGCTTCATACTTCATGCTGCCCAAAGGATTTGCAGTACTCAGAGGTGTGGACGGCATATCGAACAATACGCTAAAGAACATGTATAAAGATGTTCGGGCGACAGATGGCTTTGTAGAACGAAGTCTGACCATCTTCAGCTTTTATAACCATCTGGAAGCTGTTTTAGGTGAGCGCTTCGATATGTTCAGCAAGAGTGAATTAACTGGCATGGAAGATATGCCAGAAGCGTCACCAGATGGACTCATCCGGTTTAAGACAAGTAGTGGTTCACGAGCCAAAGAACGCAACTTCTTTATGTACTACGCCGAGGAACGACAGCCCTTATTCGCAGTAAGCAACATCATCACGAAGCAATTAGAATATGGTGATTCCGAAGATTGGCAGGAACTTTTCGGTAAACCTCCGGTGGTGGTTATTATTTGCGATTCGCCCACACTGGAACGTCGCCTACACCGGCAAGCAGGCAGAGCGGAAGATGAGGCAGTAAAAGGCCAGAAGTTTTATACGACCACCGCAACAGAGATTATGGCAATCACCAAACCCAACGACGCTTTTCTTATGCCGCTTAGGCGCATGCCGGATGGACGTATCACGTTAGACGTCGCATAGTTGTTCGGGTAGTTTACCGTCATACCCAGGACAACAAGCTACTGATTATTCTGAATGATTTCTAACCAATCCACTCTACTGAGCGCGTCATTCAGCAGATCGCTCCATATTGACGCCTCATCGCCCCAGAATTCACATTCATTGCGAACCCATTGTTCAAGCAGGTCGGCACATTTATTCGCAGTGACATCCTTTTTCAGGATGAGGCACAATTCATCGTAAGAATAACGCTCATTTGTAAGCCATAGATTTACGGTCCACGTTTCCCGACTGCTCCACCCGTTATATCCTGTCATCTCACTCATAACTAAATCTCCTTCAAAATCCAAAAACCTTACTGATAACAAAAACCCGGAAGCCATTTCTGACTTCCGGGTATACTAAAAACGAGTGGACTAATACTCACTCGCGAGCATTACGTTCATCACCCGTCTGCAATCCAAATCTAGCGGGTGACGGCCGTACTTTAATGTCTGGTCGTAGTAATCCACTTTCCAGAACACCTTGGCACCAAACCAATACACCGTGCCGAAGTCATGCTCACCGTATGGATCGTTGTCCTCAGTAAAATCATTGAATCGACGAACCTCATCAATCAACCCACCAAGATCCTCTAAAACCTGTACTCCCGGAGTAACCGTAACCCCAAACCCACTTTTACGAAACGCGTCGTTCTTCTTTGCAATCTCAATAGCGTCTTCTGTCTGCATAGCAAACCTCCTTAATTCTTTATTCCTGAACGGCATCGACCTTCCCGCTCACGGCCGGGGCAAGGGGTAAATTGGTCAAGCCAAGGTGGAGCACCCCACGTCTGAACGACCTTGGGTTGGGCGATTTACCCCTTATAATGACAAGGCAGTGGGAAGGTCAACCTATTACTTTGCTAGAATAAAGATATGAAAGACGACTGGGCACAACAGCACCAAGCCATAAAAGACTTAATGGACTATCTAGACAAAACGATACCAACTATTAAGGCCGCTTCAACTGCTGGTAGCTTGTTTATGGGTGCGGCAGCTCTTTACCGCTGCAACCGACTTTTGCGAGCTATTGATGATGCTGTGGAACGCGGCTTGGGTGATACGGCTGGCGGAAATGTTCGCACACTATACGAAACGTGGGTACTTGGACACTTGCTAATGTTGAGCGGTTTCGACGACGCCCGGGAGTTGTGGGCTATGACCCGCGGCAAGGCAGAGACGTTACTCCGCAAGATGGGCGTAGAAGATCAAGTAGAGTATCCGTCCGAAGCACCAGAGAGCACCAAGGACAAAGGTATAGAGCAGCATGCTAACGCATTAGGCAAGAAGCTAGAAACCGAAGACCCGGACAATGCCTCTATGCCCGTATTTAACTACAATCACTTATATAGGGCTGAATCACACCTTAGCTCACATGCTAACGTGGATGCTATTAACCAATACGCCGAGCCTGTGGGTGAAGATGATGGCTTTATCGGCATAAACGGCAAGAACGAAGGGGTGGAATGGCGCACACAGATGGCCGCTTTCATTACTGCCTACTTTGCCTCGCAAGTATTCAAAAAGGCAGGCGTAGATGTCACCGAGTTTCATAAGATTGAGGAGCGCCTTGGTCCGCCAAAACCCGATAAGGAAACAGCATGAGCCAAAGTGTGTGGATTGTACAGGGCACTGATAAAAACTTCCAACATTACCGCACTGGCGACGATTGGAAGGATTTACGAAAATGGGTAGACGATGCTTATTACGGCAGGAATCTACGAGCTGTTTTAGATAAAAACTTCGCTGACCAGATGCAGAATCATGACTTCTTCGCGCGACTCTGGGAACTTGAACTGGCTGAATGGCTCTACTTGACAGGGCTTAAACTCATACCTACAAATGGCAAAGGGCCTGACTTTTGTGTTGAGCTATCAGACGGCCACAAGGTTTGGATCGAAGCTGTGCTTGCAACACCCGACGAAGCGATGGATAAAAGATGGCGAGAGCGTATAAGTAAGCCGGGTGAACTCGCCCAGGCATATGATTTCCCTAAAGATGAGAATGCCTTGCGTTATGCTTCCAGCCTATACGCCAAAGCCGTGAAGATAAAAGACAAGTATGTGGACAAGGGAATGATTGGAGCAGATGATTTTGTATTAATCGCAGTTTCAGCTTTCCCGCCTGGCGCGCTCCACTCCGACATTGAGCATTTTATGCGTGCGGCTCTGCCGATGGGAGACCCGGTGGTACATTTCAGTAGAGATGGCTCATCGCTTGACCCAAATGTGACCCGCGCTACTCATACTGATAAACCGGAATACGTCAAAGACAACGGCGCACACGTCCTAAAGCAGTTCCTGTATCCAGGCACATATTTTCCCTATATTGATGGTGTACTATTCTCGGAAGCATCAAACCTCCAAGGCCTGCTAGGTGCTTGGTCGAGCCGTTTTAACGAGGCGACCAACGTACCGCACATATTTCCAAACTACGCCTCGCAAAAATCACTACCCGCTAACTTTACGGACAATTTCTACCTGCATCAATTCGTAAAAGATAGTCCCACCTTCATGAGCCTCAAAACTCTCGAACCTAAGAAAAAGCTCATGTAGCCACTTATCAGTAACTTTCACTGCCCGACAGTGAAAGTTGGCTTGTTTTTCGAAGAAAAATAAGCTTTGAGCTATCTGTTGGAGTACAATTAGACCATGAAACTACTCATTCTCACTCCAAATGCCAATAGTCTCTTTACACCTGAACAGCTCACGACGTTAAAAGCAGCTGGCGGCGTCACACTTCTCACAGATATCAAGCCACTCGCCGAAGTAAGCGAACTCTATGAGGGTAGCGAAGATCGCATCATTGCCATCGACCCGGACTTCAGCGACTGGAGCTTTCCGAACGAAGTCATCGACAAAATCCCAAACCTCAAAGCCATTTGTTTGCAAACCACTTCCTTTAGCTGGATTGACCTCGAACACTGCAAAGCAAAAGGTATCCCCGTAACCAATTTACGTGGCTTCTCAAGTATTGCCGTTGCTGAATGGCACACGATGGTCACTTTGGCGCTTGCCCGCCGCCTGCCTATTGTTGCAAAAGATGGATGGCAGGGCGATTACGACAAGCATCGTGGCATTGAACTGCGCGGCAAGAAGGTCGGTATCATAGGCCTCGGCAGGATTGGTACGGCCTTCGCCGAGAATATGGCTGGCCTTGGCATGGATGTGCAATATTGGTCGCGCTCGGCACGCAACGAACGCTTCACGAGCGTATCCCTCGAAGATCTTATACAAACTTCAGACGTTGTCTTCTTAGCTTTTGCCGCCAACGACGAAACAAGGAAACTCTTAACGGACGAGCTACTACAAAACTTGAAGCCGTCCGCTATCTTCGTAAGCGCTGTTGGTGCGGCTGAACGAGTTTACAATCAAGACTTATTGCTGGAAATGGTAAAAACCGGCAAGCTCTACGGCCTTGGCTACGAGCAAGAAAAAGGTACGTTCGGAACACGTGAAGGTAATGTCTGGGATGGTCCGGCGCTTGGTTGGTGCACAGATGAATCAATGAGCAAGAATGGGGCGCAATGGGTTGATGCTATTGTTGCTGCGGCTAAGGGCGAGTACCCGACGGAAATACAATAGGTATGGATTACTCACATTTTATAAAGAAGCTCCAGTTGCCTGAAGACTTTACGGCACCGAAAGAACTAACTTTCGAAGATCTCGTTGCTAGGCCACTTACACGATCCGACCTACAAGCCGATATAGATGCCGTAAACTCCAGTCTTGAAACTATTAGAAATACACGTGGTGGTTCATGGCCTGAAGAGGCAGTAAGTGAAGAATTTGACGTTCTTGATCTTGCGTGGCATGAACGTGAGTTTAGAGAAAGCAGTTCATTTGCGTACGTTGTATACGACACTAACAATACTTACATTGGCTGTTTTTACCTTTATCCGCTCGGCGTTCGTACCGAATTAACTGAAGCGTTGCTAGAATACGACATCGACGCAAGCTGGTGGGTTACGGCTGAAGCGTACAAGCAAGGCTATTACGAAAAGCTTTACCAAGCCTTGCGACAATGGCTACCAAATGATCTATCCTTTGGGAAGATTTACTACTCGAACAAGGAGATTCCCGCGTGAGAACCACGCTCAATACACCGGAAGCAACACTACCTATAACGTTTGTCGAAAATCAAACAGTCAAAGACGGGGTAACCGCCGATATCTACACCTTCGACGACGACAGTTCCAAAGACCTGGCTATCGTGCATGTTACTAAAGGCTACAAAACACCTTTGCAGCGTATCCTCAAAGGCACCCAAACCATTGAGGGCTACATGAATGGTAACGGCACGCTTACTGTCACTGCACAAGACGGATCGGTGAAGACACACACATTTGCCGAAAACAGCGATAGTAATCCAAGCACCGAAATAGAAGTCCACATTGGCGAACTCGTGCAATGGTCGGCCGAAACTGACCTGAACTTCTACGAGATACGTGAACCGCCGTATGAGGATGGGCGGTTTGAAAACATAAAGGAGGACTAAATGGCCATAAACCCTATCCACAATAACCTTGTTCTAGAGCTGCATGTGCCGAGCTTCCAGCCGGTGCGGGATTTTTATAGCATGTTCGGCTTTGAAGAGCTGTCGTATGATCCGACATCGGGCGGCGGCAGTGACATGGGCTATCTGGTGCTCATCCGTAGGGACAAAATGGGCGATACCATGATTAACTTCTACGGAGACAAGGGCAAAGTCACCCAGCACGCATATTTTGTAGACTTCCCGGCCGACACGCCTCGCGGCTACGCAGTGGAAATAACCGTACCAGTGAGCGACGTTGCAAAGCTTTGGGAACAAGTGTTACCAAAACTCGACGAAAAGATCATCTCGCAGCCGCTCATCACTAAGCGTTGGGGCAAGCAAGACTTCCGCGTGGCTGACCCGTTTGGATTCTACGTCCGATTTACAGAGATTGTAGACTGGGGGCAGGAAGCATGAACGATCAAAAAGACACTACCAATCGTCTGCAAATCGAACTCCACGTTCCGGATTTTGGCCCTGCGCTCGAATTCTATGGCAAGCTAGGTTTCAAGAAGGTATGGATGCGCCAAGAGCATAACGTTGGCGACTATCTTGTCATGGAACGCGATGGCACGATTCTAAACTTCTGGCCTGGAAATGACGAAGTATGGAGCCAGTCTTATTTCAAGCGCTTTTCCAAAGACACAAAACGGGGCTACGGAGTAGAAATCGTCATACCCGTTGATGATATCGCAGCCTACTATGACCAAGTAAAGCAATTCGCCAATGTATCCTCAGAACTCAAGTTACAACCGTGGGGCGTCAAAGACTTCCGTATTGAAGACCCGTTTGGATTCTATCTTCGGATTACTGAGCGTCATAATATTCTTGATCCGAAGTTTGCCGTGCCTAAGGAAGAGCGATGAAAAACTCTATCATCCTCCACGGCAAGCCTGACCCCGGCCAAGAAGAATACTACAATCCTGCCTTTCCAGCGGCTAGTAATTCGCACTGGATTCCATGGCTGCAAAAGCAACTCATTATCCATGACATAACAACGCAAACTCCTGAGATCCCCAACGCATGGAAACCAGAGTATGAGACATGGCGCAAAGAATTTGAGCGTTACGATATAACGCCAGAAACAATACTTGTGGGTCATAGCTGCGGCGCTGGATTTATCGTCCGTTGGCTCAGTGAGCATCCTGACGTTCACGTCGGAACTGTCGTGTGGGTTGCTCCATCGCTTGGCATTGATTGGGATACCAACGGATTCTTTGACTTTGAGATTGATCCTAAGCTTACAGACCGTACTCAAAAACTAGTTATCCTTGTATCCGACGACGACCGCGATGCGATTCAGCAAGCCGCAAAGAAACTGCAAGCTACAATTCCAGGTATCAAATACCGTGAGTTTCACGGCTATGGTCATTTCACCCTTGAGGACATGAAGACGATTGAATTTCCGGAGTTGGTGGAGGAGATTTTACAATGAAACCAAACGCCAAAGCCCAAGCAATCCTCAATCGTATCTACTACGCCACACTTTCAACTGTTGATCCGAATGGCAACCCATGGAACAGCCCTGTCTACTGTGCATACGATGAAAACTTCAATGTATATTGGGGTTCGCACGTTGAAAGCCAACATTCGCAGAATATTCGAGCAAACCATAAAGTCTTTATTGTCGTCTACGATTCAACCGTTGCACCCGGAGACGGTGAAGGCGTGTACATTCAAGCACGCGTCGAAGAGATAACCGACCCAACGGAGATTATCAAAGGACATAAACTTCTCCAAGACCGTCGGCCAAATTGGTACTGGAAGCTGGAAGAGCTACAGCCCGACAAGCCTGTTCACTTATTCAAAGCCATCCCTGAGAGCATTTGGATGAATGGTGAGGGGGAGAAAGATGGACAGTATATTGATACACGCGTGGAGGCACAAGAATGATCCTACAAACCAAATCCGGCAAACAACTTCATCCAATCGGCATCGGCACGTGGAACATTAGCAGCGAGCTTGACCTTGACACATCTGCAAGATATAAAGCCAAGCCGGTACATGGGAACGAAGATGTCGAGATCGAAGCGCTGCACTACTCATTCGATAAAGGCCAAAACCATATCGACTGCGCCGAACTATATGGTGGCTTTTATACCGATGAGGTTGTTGGGCAAGCTATCGCTGGCTACAACCGCGAAGACCTATTCATTGCAGACAAGCTTTGGAAATCGAGCGTCGGCAACGGTCAAGTCCGTCCGACCGTTGAGCAAATGCTAAAAAAGCTCGGCACTAACTATATCGACCTATTATATATCCACGCCCCATGGGAAGGGGTAGCCTGGCAAGAAGCAATTCCACAAATAGACGAGTTGATCGATGAAGGTATTGTTCGTTATTTTGGGGTTAGCAATTTTACCGTTGAGCAAATGCAGGAAGCGATGCAAATAGCTAAGCATCCACTTGTTGTGAATCAGATGAATTTCAACCTACTCCACAAAGATGAGGTCCCACAAGCGTTCCGTGATTTCTGTAAGCAGCATGGTATCCAAGTCGTTGCCTACCAACCGATTAAGCGTCAGGAAGTACTGGAAAATGGAACGGTCAAAGCGATTGCGGCCGCACACAATGCAACGCCTGCGCAAGTTGCATTGGCTTGGCTGATCCAGCTTGGAATGCTGCCAATTCCGAAGGCAACGCAAAAGGCACACATTGATGAGAATCTGAAGGCGGTGGGCTTACAACTTACCGATGAAGAAATGGCGAGATTGGAGATGTTATGAGTAAAACGATCATTATAACCGGTGGCAGTGACGGCCTGGGCAAAGCCCTTGCTGAAAAACTTGTAACAGACAACAAAGTCATTATTCTCGCCCGCAACGAAGCAGCAATGCATAAGATCGCAACAGAAACTGGCTGCAGCTACTATGTTTGTGATGTACGCGATGCCAAGCAAGTAGCAAGTACGTTCGACAAAATCTCTGAGGAACATGGCAAGATCGACGTGCTTATTAACAGCGCTGGTGTCATTGTGAATGCCGAACTGGTGGATATTCCAGATGAGATCATCGAAAATGTCATCACCACGAATACACTCGGCACAATCTATACAGCCAAAGCTGCGCTTACTCGTATGAAGGAGCAAAGGGAAGGGCTGATCATCAATGTAGTCTCGACTGCCGGTATCACCGCAAAAGCAACTCGCTCTATTTACAATGCCTCCAAGTGGGCGATCACTGGTTTTACTAAAGCATTGCAAGAAGAAGCTGCTGAATACAATGTGCGCGTAACCGGCTTTTACCCAGGGACTATCCGTACCAACCTTTTTGCTAAAGCAGGCCTACCCCTCAACGGCAAAGCGCTTACCACCGAGCAAGCGGTTAAAGCTATTGAGTTTGTGCTATCCTGCGACGACAACATGCTCGTACCGGAAATAGGGGTTAAACCTTTATGAACTTTCGCCGCGTCAAAATAACCACCACCGTCCCGCTCGAAAATGCCGATGCTGTCCGCGATGCACTCGGTAAAGCCGGCGCGGGTATCATTGGCAATTACAGCTTTTGTAGCTTCTCTACTTTAGGCAAAGGACGCTTCATGCCGAATGACCAGGCGCATCCGCACATCGGCCAAACAAACAAACTTGAAGTCGTCAAAGAAGAACAAATTGAAGTCACTTGTGACCGCGCTGTTGCTAAGCAAGTTATCGCCGCGCTCAAAGATGCTCATCCGTATGAGGAAGTTATCGTAGAAGTTGTACCTCTACTAGACGAGGAGGACTTATGAGGACTATCTATCGAGATATAACCTCAGCCCTCATCTTCTCCAAAGACGGCAAGCTACTCATGGGCATGAAGGACCCGAGAAGCGGCGGCGTGTATGCCGATTGCTGGCATATTCCCGGCGGCGGTGTTGACGAAGACGAAACACAAGAGCAAGCATTGCGCCGGGAAATGCTAGAAGAAGTTGGTATAGATATCGCTGATTGCAAAGTAACACTTGCCGACGATCAAGGTAGTGGCGAAACCGAGAAAACACTCACAGATACTGGTGAGAAAGTCATGTGCCATATGAAGTTCTACGTTTACCGCGTAGATATTGACAAGAATGCGTATGAAATTGAAACTAAGTTGAACGACGACCTCGTAAAGCTGGAGTGGGTTGACCTAGACAAGCTTAGCGGCTATAAACTCACACCACCCTCAGTCACATTATTCCGACGTTTAGGCTACATAAGTGCCTAAGAAGCGGATGGGACGAAAAGCGTGGCTCATTACCTGGGAATGGACGGGCGCTTCTGCGGCTATCCCTGAAGATGAGGTAATTGCCGCTATCCTTCATCCGCTCACAAATCCGAAGTTAGTTAAGCGTATGATGGAATTGTTATACGCGGCTCGCGAATATAAACCGATAGACAAGTTGAGTGCGCTTAGTAGCAATCCATATCCTGCCGAGTACAATCTGGTTAATGTTGAACATGAGCTCAAGGATGGCGAAATTTGGCATCAAAGGGTGCCTCAACAGGGCCAGATATATTGTGGGCATAATCCACGACTTTACGCTAGATGTGTTGATGATCTGAGGCTGAAAGATACATCAGACCCAGACGCAGGTCTTATATGGAAAGAACGCGACTACCAAAGCACAATTAGGTACAAATTTGACGACTAGACTTATTTGTCGTAGATTTGGGCATGGAAATCCCTGATCTCCTTAATAGCACCTTGCACTTCGGGGTTCTTACTAGTGGGGTCATATATTAGCTCGCCAATAATCTCAACCGTGTCGTCTTCACCTGCCTGTTCGATCTTGCGTCCTAGGTAGTCAACGAGCAGCCTACGCAGTCGGAATGGGTCTATGTTACGTCCGTCCTTGGCTAGAAAATCGCCAATTTCTTGCTCATCTTCCGAAGTTAAAAAGATAGCCGTCTGCAAGCCGAGATTGTCTACGCCCAAGATTACGAATTCATCATTGTGCAGGAAGATATCGCGATATGCGTTCCATTCCGTAAAGGGCAATGTCATGCCGAGCTCTGTCATAAGATCTTGTGGCATACGGCCCTCACTGGTAGCAACCACTTCAATAATTGGCATTATAATTCGTACCATTGGAAAGAAGCCAATTTTGTTTTCATTATTTTTGTTATGTTCTTCGATACATTCAACAATTGGGCCAACATCGTTCTTGAGCCTATTTAGCACAGACTGTAGGTACTCTTTGCGAGGCATGGTTTTTACGCCGTATGTTGCACCGTGTGGTTGGTTTTTTAACTAATCCGTTTAGTGAGTATGTTCTAGACATATCATAATCATACAACGACGCATCTCTGACTGCGGCAGCTTATTTACTGCCGATACTTTTACCTTTGAACTTGTTAGCTGGTGCGGCTTTTGCTTCAGATTTCTTAGTGGTTGCTGCTGGGGTCTTTTTAACGGCTGACTTTTCTTCAGACTTCCCAATGTCAGGACCTTCATACTTCTTGGCGTAATTTTTGCGCGAAGCGGCAATGGCCTCATCTGCACGCTCATTGCTAAGCTCAAATCTACTTTCAAGCCTTACGGTTTTACCGGACGTCGGCTCCATCGGTGTTTCAGCGGTGGTCTTGAGATAGAAATTGTAGATGGGCAGATTTAACAGCTCACCGGGTTCGACATGCGGAGCAAATCGAGGAATAAGTACTTCTTCATCTTTAGGGTTACCGGTACCGAAACAGATGAGTGTCCGGGCATTGCCTAAGATTTCTTGCGTTAGCTTGGGATCGTCTTGCTGTGCCGTACTTTGTTCGGCGATGGTCAAATACAATTTAAACTTGCGAGCTTCAGACATCATTGTCGCGAACGGCTTGGTGGCAAAGTTTTGGAACTCGTCCACATACACGTAGAACGGGCGACGCTGGTCTTCGGGAATGCTTGATCGACGTTCGGCTGCCAGTTTTAGTTTAGCGAGTATGGTTGTTCCAATTAAGGCCGACTCGTCTTCGTTTATGTCGCCCTTGCCTAGGTTACAGATCAGGATTTTGCCGGAGTCCATGATATCTTCAAAGCTAATGGTGGACTTGGCTTGGCCGAGCATCCGCTGCGTCTGTACGGACGACTCGTAAGCGTCGATGCGGTGGTTTACGCTCTTGGTCATGCTTACGCGCTGAAAGCCGCCAGCCTCGCCGAACTCTTCACGCCAGAAATCTTTAAGCCGGTCATCGTCAAGCTTTGACAAGACATTTTTACGGAACTTCTTATTACGCAATAGCTTCAAGATAGTAAAGATAGTCGCGCCTTCTACTGTCAGGGCCGTGTGCAAGACGTTGCGCATGATGGCCTCGATGTTGTGGGCCGACGATTCGTCGTCAGAAAATACTTTGCGCATGATGGACACGAGCGCTGAGGTGACACGGCCGCGCTCGATCAGATACGCGTCACCACTAAGGCCTTCAGGCATTTCAATCGGGTTAATACCGACTGGATACTCTATGTCATTGGGAGAAACGTAAACAACGTCATTCTTGCGCTCTTCGGGAATGATTTTAAGCAACTTCTTGGCCATATCACCGTGCGGATCAAGGATAGCTAGACCTCTACCGGCGTAGATGTCCTGGGCGGCCGCGTATTCCATCATGGTTGTTTTGCCGCTTCCGGTGCTACCGATGAGTAGAAGGTGACGCGCTCTTTCAGCGCTTACAAGGCTAAGTGGCGTTATCTCGCCTGCATGTTCATTGTTGCCAAGTATTACGTCATATTCGCCGGTGTCTGCCCGGCGCTTCATCTCAGGCGGTGCGGGTAAAGTTTTGGCGCGGGAAACGGCAGTATTTTCTGCTTTATGCAAGACAGACGACGGGAAATGGTAGAGAGATGCTAGTTCCGATGCCGAAAGAAGAGTCTTTTTTGCAAACAAAGTTGGTAGCCTGTGACGTGCCGCAAAAGCGCGTCGCCCATGTCGCAATGTGTACGGGAAGTCAAACCTTGCACCCAATGATTGATAGCTAGGTGTGCTGTAAACCTCAAGTGAGGATTTAACAGCGTCCTTTCGCTCCTTACATCGTGTAGTGTCAGGCGAATAGATAATCGCCCTAATAGAAATGCGGAATTTTTGCTGACCAAGTTTATCATGCACAGATTGCAGCAGGTCCTGCTCTATAGGATTAATACTTCGAGCAAGTTTACGCCGCGAAGCAACTTCTTGTTCTTGCATCATTTTGCGCTGACGGATGTTTGCATTATATTGCGATGGTCCGTGATACGCATCGCTCACCAACCCGATAATTCCCAGGGATAACGTGCTGACAATCCGACGCAAGATATTCCAAACAGATACCTTATGCTTGCCCAGACTGTAGATAAGCTCCTCGTTGTGATAGAGGTTGTGCTGCAATGTTTCAGACGTCCGACTTGTGGTGGGGACTGCGACGTACTGCAATACAACGATCTCGTCTTTGCCAGGTTTGGCGATTGCCCCCATTGGGTAGGACAGCGGATCGGATTTGCTGAGCGAGTCATGCGTGAGCAATGGATAAGCGAAATATCCTGTTTGCCGAAATTCCAAAATATGTGAGTTTGAACGATTCAGGTCTTTCGGCATGTAGTCCTCGACCTGTTTGACCTGAATCGTTTGATTGTATGACGTGATCGCCTGCATAAAGTCATTCGTCTTGCGTCTTGGTACTCGTAGCATAAAGCGGATGCCGTCTGGCCGGGTTGATACGACCTCGGGCGTAAATACTACCTTTTGGAAGAGTACTCGACTCATAAGCGACCTGCTCCTATTAAGGCCGTACAGATTCACGAATAACTGTTGGGTGGCTTCCGGCGATCTGCTAATTTCCGCCGGTGGTGTTAGTTCCAGAAACGCCCATTTTTGTTTGAGTAGATGCCTAAGATCCAGCAGTTTTAAAAGTGGAATCGCAATCAGAACCAGTACGCCGATTATACCCAGAATCAGGCACGTTATTGGTAATACGGACTCCAATTTGTGTAGAGTTTCCACTATTGCTCCTTATCGTGAATGAAGTTATATTTGAGCGCGCTTGCCGCGGGCATCGTTTGTTCGTCTACCACGTTTAAGCCCTTCACGTTCATTTCGGAGATTGTCCACACTCCTGTCGAAGGATCGACTTTCGTAACATACGCAACGTGGCCTGGTCCATAGACGGTATCTACGCTACTTTGCATAATGGCACCCACCGTTGGAGTTTGGTCTACCTTATAGCCTTGAAGGCGAGCATAGAGCGCCCAAGTGTCAGCGTTGCCCCACGTATTTGGTATTGGGTCACCCGCCTCCTGTCGCTTTATGAACACCCAATACGTGCAGTTGCCCCAGGCATATGTATTGTCTGCTGGCGAGTTGCCGGTGTAGAACGTACCGTTACTGCCAGAATCGCCGGGGCTAACGTCATTTTTCAGCATATCGCCGATGTTAGTCATTGAGGCAACGGCTGCGCCAGGCAAAGCAAGCAATACGATAACTGTACCGAGAATAACCCCGGTCTCTATCTTGAACGACGCAAGCTTTTTGCCTCGGCGCAGCGCTTTTATCATGGCGCGTACAGCTCAGCCGGATTAGTAGTAATGAGCGGGTGCTCTTTTGGTGATGCAATAACCCGTACTGCGACATGGTTTTGATCAGCGATAATCAATGCGTCGCCACGTCCGCATGTCAGTAAGAAGCTCTCTTCGTATTCGCTTAGGTTAAACTCTGAAACAACGCCTTTAATAGTCGTGGTGTCTTGCTTCATTAAAATGCGCAAAGAGCTTTGCGACGCGATTGCTCGGCCATACTCACTATGCAGAAAGTCGTTAGCCTGTTGCGAGATGATCGAAACGCCCAGGTAGTACTTGCGAGCACGGCGCACCAGGCCGGACACGAAACGGGCGCTTTCTTCATGTTCCAAAAGCATCCAGCCTTCGTCAATTACGAGTAAGCGCTTTTCTGGCTTCGCCTTTACTTGGTTTTGTACAAAGTTGGCGATAATCATCATCATGATCTGGCGTAATGATTCCGGCAGGTCTTTGATGTCGAAGATCACCAGTCGGTTGTCCAGTTTAATGTTGGTCTGCGCGTTAAAGACGTGTGCGAGTGTGCCGCTGATATACTTTTCCAGTCGCTCCCGTAATTGTAGTTGGCCTAAATCTTTCAGTTCAGCGTACAGGTCTTCAAGTAGCGGCGGTTCCTTCTTGGCGTTGGCATATATCTTCAAGATTGCCTTGTCCACGGCTGCTTTCTCGCGAGCGCTCAAGCCTTCGGCCATGAGTGAGATAACCTCAGTTAGATCCTGGGCATGCTCAGATAGGTCACTCTTGGTGTGCGATGTAGTCGCCAGGTCGAACGGATTGATCTTCTCTTTTGATTTCGCTGACAGCTTCACATAAGTGCCGTTTACAGATTCAGCCAGGTTTTTGTATTCGCGCTCAGGGTCGATCACGATTACTTTCGTGCCCTGCATGAGCTGGCGCAAGATTTCTACTTTCGTAGCGTAACTCTTACCACTGCCTGACTGCGCAAACACAATACTATTGGCGTTGTGGAGGCTGAAGCGGTCGAGGATAACGAGCGAATTGTTAGACTTATTCACGCCATACAAAATGCCGTTTTCCTGTACGAGTTCGGAGGACATAAATGGAAACGCCAACGCCGCCGACGAGCTGTCTAGGTTACGCTTCTGGTTTAGTTCATCTTCACCACGTGGCAAAATAGATTGCAGTGCTTCGAGCTGTTGATAGCGTGCGGTCTTGATGCTGAATAGACGCGCCGCCAGTGCATTCTCTAGCATCTTCGTGATCTTGTTCAGCTCGTCGAGCGAGTCTGCCCGTAGGTTCACGTAAACAGACATCTGGAACAGCTTTTCCTGGCCACGCTGAATTTTATCGCGCAGCTCCATTGCCGATTCGAGCGGATCGGTAATCTCTGAGCCGACAATTGCGCCCTTGCGCATCATTGAGCGACGCGTTGATTCCAGCTCGGTAATCTTACGGTGCAGCTTTGGCAGTGCTAACAGCGCATCGACTTCGTGGATGTGGTATGCAATATCAGCACTGTGGTTGAAGTGTATGAGGCTATCGAGCCAGCCACTTGAAGCCACGAACGGATAACCGGAAACAAATAAGGTACGCATGTACTGGCCGTCAACAACAAGGTGATCGGCTTGTTCTTCCATGCCTTCGTAGGAAAGCGCGTCTGCTTGGTCTTGTTCGCCAAAGCTAAACGCCAGTTCCTTTGGCCGCTCGTCACGTCGCTTCTTCCATTCGGCTATCTGGTTTAGAGGTTTAACTTCGATCATGCTTGCTCCTTTCGGATGTATGAGTTGTTAAGTAGCTCTGCCACCTGGTCACTGATCGGCTGCCGCTTGGCTTGTGCTGGGTTGTAGAAGATGTGGAACAAATCCAGCAGTTCAATGTTAGTGAGTTGTCGTGTTCGCATACCGAGTCGCGTCAAACCTTTACTGACCATATCGGCGTTAAGTGACAGCTGTTCCTTTGCCGTTTCAAACTCTTTTGCAGCATAAGGCAGAACGACATAGAAATGGCGCGAAAGGATTTTATTATCGGCGACCAGACCTTGGACAAACTCAGTGTAATTTTCGATCTGGTTGCGGTAAATTTCCTCTTCTTCGCCGTCGAGCAATCCCTGAACATCAGCTAGATATTTGTCCATGTCCAGCTCACGAATACGAACGACGATTTCCAGTGGGCATGGCAATGAATCCAGGAAACTCTCGTAGGTATCAATGAGTGCGTCCTGCTCCTCCTCGCTTTTCAGCTCGAAGTTCACCGGCGACACCTCAATGACAACACGATATTGGTCGTGCGGCAGCAAAAGCATATTGCCGCGCGCGCCCTTAATGTTAATTTGCTGGCGCGCCGAGGTTTTCTTGTTTGACTTCTGTAAGATGGACACTCAGTTCTCCTTTCTTGTTTGTGGTGAGGTATACGTCTGCGGTTGGATCGGCAAGTAAATCTTCGATTTGCACACGTTCGGCAGTGGTGAGACTGGTCTTTCGGACGGGCATTACGGTTTGTGCGGCGGCTTCTTCGACTGGCTCGTCGTCAATGTCGGTGAGCAGTACGATCTCTCGCCCATGTGTGCTGTTCTTATTGAAGAGGTAATAGCGTGGGCGCAAGTTGTAACGCAGCAACGTAATGGCCCAGAACAGTAGGATTTTTCCTTTGATGCGGATTGCTAGAAGTGCGCTTAAAGTAGCGACGCATGTAATCAGCACGACCTTATATACTGCGTAAGCGAAGAATGGCGGGAACACTACGAAGATTGCACTGCCGCCAAAGATCGGCGCGATGAGCAATAGCATCTGCGTCAAGCCAAGCCGGCCCGCAATACGGTCTTCGACGGTGGTGACTTGTGCCGGAACAATGGTTGTTCTCATGTTTCAATCTCCCTCTTAACGGTTCGTTTGCGTGGTTTCGGTTCGGATTGTTCGACGGGTGTGTAATCCTCTTCTCTTCGCGGCGGCTTCTTGGCGCGCCTAGTTTGGCCTGTTTGTAGGCCGGAATCGGCATACGGAGTAGGAGCCCGGCGTTTTGTCTTATTGTCGTCTTGGCCGTTGCTGCCGTTGCCAGATGACTTTCCGGAGCTTTTCTTCTTTGATGTGCTTCGAGTAGCGTTCTTACGACTCTCCGACCTGAGGCTATTCATGTAACTCACACCCCGCATAAATGAGCCCGTTACTTCGCGTGCTGCGCGTGGTGTGCTGGCAGCATGCGTAAGCTCTTGCATGACGCCTTGCGTTTTCAACAGAGCAAGGACTGTCGCTAGTCCCACGATAAGTGCCATAAGCGTATTTGGCTGCCCGCTATTATCTCCTTGCAGCATCCCACTAAAGATCGATGAAGCAAGCTGCATGATAACGACCTGCACAAACAAGACGAAAATGACCATTAAGTACATCTTGAGTGCATTAATCGCAAAGTCCTTGAAGGCCGGTATCAGATACAACAGCAAGATAATCGGAGATAGAACCGCACCAATGTACAGTGTGATAAGGCGGCCGACGTAATACACTAGCAACATGACGGTTAATATCAGAAACGCGATCATTACCAGCAGACCGCCCAAGCCGAGACCTGACGACTTTTTGGTGATGTCGCTGAGGGTGTCCCAAATTGACGTACACGGAAAACCTGATTGCAGCGCGTGAATCATGCCATTAGAAAGTCCGATAACGGCATCAATGGCAAAGATCGAAGTATTCATTAGCAAAAACACCAACGCCAACTGCGGTAATATCTGCTTGATGTCGAGTTCGTCAAAACCAAACGAGCTGAAGCTCATAACATGGAAGCCAAGTAATGCTATAACCAGGGCGAACAGTGCGTCGGCGATACCTACAAGGGCCAGCCACAGATTGAATACGTTGGAGTTGTCGCCCATGAGCGGCGTGCTATTCGTGAAGTAACTGAGCGCCTTTACGAACGGCTCGCCGATAGAATTCACGATATTTTCAAGTACGTGGATGATAGCCTTCGTTACTACATCCCAAAAACTAGTAGAGCTGCTTTGCTGGATTGGCGTAAGCGTCGGGAATTTGTCGGCCATCGTTCCTGCGGACGAGCCATAGGCGTGGCTCAAGATTGCTGTTAGGGTTGCGGCAGCGATAACGAGCACCAAACCTATGAGTGCATTTTTGAGTGTCCGCTTGGCATGTTCAAGGTTGTCGGGGTTACCCTTGCTGGTCATGTACTGGATGCCGCCAGTAACGAGGAAGAATGTGCAAGCCAGTGAGGCGATCACGCATAGCGTTACGATCACCGGGTCCAAAAATGACCGCATGGCATTAGATGCGGCTGAGGCGTTGGCGAACAGCGTCAGGGACAACCCCACCGGAATAGTCATGGGTTATTTCCCGAACGCGCCAGTCGCCAAATCAGTTACGATATTGCTGATAACAAAAGCAGCAATTACAATTGCCAGTCCGATAGCGGAGTACAGCAGTGTGTGCTTGGACTTTTCCAAGTGCTCAGGATTACCTGAGCTAGTGATGTAGCCGAAGCCGCCTGCAACAAAAAAGCCAGTCGCAACGAGACCGGCCAGACCAGAAACGACCTTGATGACACTTTTAATGAAGTCTTCTACCTGGGTAACGTTGCCGTCAGCAGCAAACGCCGGATGCGCCAGCACAATTGGCAACCCAAGCGCTACGACCAGCGCCACAACTTTGATATTTTTATATCTCCCCACAGTAAGACCCTCCTGTCACTGTAATTGCTGTAATTCATCTTAAGATATAGCATATTATTTGACACAGGTAAACAATGATGTTAAAGCATAAGCTCTTTAGAGATGCTATAATCGGCACAGGAGCATGGATTTTTTGAAAACCAAATTACATAAATTATGAATGACTATAAATCACGTTGCGAATGGGCAAACTTCGACCCATTACTTACAACCTACCATGACCAAGAATGGGGCGTGCCTGTTCATGACGACCGCCTATTGTTTGAAATGCTCAATCTGGAAGGCGCACAAGCTGGCCTGAGCTGGCTAACGATTCTGAAAAAGCGTGACAACTACCGCAAAGCTTTTGATAACTTTGACGCCAACAAGATTGCCACATACGACGAGGCAAAGCGCGCCGAGTTGCTTAGCAATGAGGGCATCATCCGCAATCGTCTAAAGGTCAACGCCTTTATAGAAAACGCTAAGGCGTTTCTGCAAATAAAGGATGAGTTCGGCAGTTTTGATAACTATGTGTGGCAATTTGTAGATAACAAGCCTCGCGTTGGAGGCATCAACCGAGATAGCGTCAACGAAACGAGCAAGGCCTTAAGCAAGGATATGAAAAAGCGCGGTTTTCGGTTCGTCGGCCCGACAACGGTGCTTGCCTTTATGCAAGCAGTCGGCATGGTCAACGACCACGAGCCAGAGTGCTATAGGTTCGAGGAGTTGGCAAGATGAGTGAGACACACGAAAAATCAGTCACGACCGATCATAAAAAACGCAATGGAATACTGTTGATTGCTGGATTGCTGGTGGTAATTCTGGCTGTATTACTAATAACACAGTTTAGTCGGCCCGAACGTTCAGTCGCCGCTTATTGCAAAGTATACGGACAAGAGAAAACAAGACTCAGTGCCATGTCCAATGATTCTAACCCGTACCCCTCGGGCGTATTTAATGTGAGCGTAACGGATGCGGCACAAATTGCTACGTCACTGGGTAGGCTTGACCCGGTTGCTCCTAAAGAAATCGAGCCGGAGGTGAGCAGTCTGCAAAAACTCTATCAGGACATTCACAACAATCCCTCGCACGCTATGACCAATGCCCTTAACGGCGGATCGCTGGATGACAGCTTAAAGGCCTGGACACAGCAAAATTGCAGTAACTAGGTGTGACGACGGTTTGGCTAGATTAAGATTCAAACACAAAGCGCTGTGATAAGATTAATGTATGGAGGATAGGCATAAGCATTATTTTTTAGATTCTGATATGCACTACCACAAAACAAAAATGCCACAATTTGATACAAAAGATTACGAAATACGCCAAGAGCTAGTTAGTAGGCTAGAAATTGCCTACAAAGATGATCCTGAACATATGATTGTTGAGGAGCTCGGCATTAATCACGGCTCGGTACGGGCTGACGTGGCTGTGATTAACGGCATAATGGATTGTTACGAGATAAAAAGCGACCGCGATACTTTACTGAGACTACCAGAACAAATCCGTGCCTACAACTCAGTATTCGACAAAGTAACGCTAGTAGTAGGCTTTACTCACCTGTATGAAGCATTAGAAATGATTCCTGATTGGTGGGGTGTAACTCTCGCAAAAACAGACAAACAAGGCATTCTTACGCTCAATAACATTCGTGAATCAAGCTATAACACTAACAAGGACAAGGACGCCGTTGCACGTCTGCTCTGGCGCGAAGAAGCCCTTCGTATACTCACTGAAAAGCAACAAGATAACGGCGTGCGCTCAAAACCTAAAGCCGTCATTTATGAAAGGCTTACTAGTATCCTAGAAATAGAGGAGCTGTCATTTATTGTTCGTCAGTCTCTACGCTCTCGCCCGATGTGGCGATCTGCATAGTTGTAAGGGTAAGGTGATGGTTTAAGCCAGCTTTTAGCCAAGTGGTAGGGTTGCCTGTCTTTGTGCTATCTGTAGCTCTTTCTGCTATGTATTTATCACCGGCACTATAGTCAGCACCCTTGAAGTAGTTTTGACCTACAATCAACTGTGCCAATGCCGGATATTGCTGATGCCCGGCACCGTTCTTATTGCGTAATCCCTCTCCACGGCTAATTTCCCATTGCTTCTCGTCAGCGTAACGAACACTAGCGCTAGTGTTCGTGCCGGGAATTTGACCATAAAATATGGGGTGTTGGATGACATAATCCGAATACAGGGGCTTCCTCGGCAAGTCAGTGTTGCGCAGAGCATTCCAAACTCGCCAGTCATGCCTAATAACCTGATTATGAGAATGCTTCTCAAACTCAGACAAATCTCTAGGAAATGCGCCGCCTGATAGAATTACCGTTCTCCAGTTATTAAGCGATGGTAATTTTGCAAGTTGAGCAGACACACTTTTAGCATCGTCTGATTCGCTAACGATACCGAGATCAATTAAAAGATCTGTCTTTGAAATATCTAGCTCATTTTGTGCAACAAAATCACTAATCACCTGAGCTAAGTTTCCGTCATCGAGGTTGTAACGGTCAATACGAATACATAGCCCATTGTCGCTGCTAGAAGCATAGTTGATGGCAACTTTGCGCGTTGCCATGTCGGCGTCTGTACTAACGACTGGAATGATGTGAGTAACCGGAATGAGCGTTGCGTGCGCCGAAGCCAGCGAATCGTCCAGAATCTGTTTCAGTGTGGCAGCTCGGAGCTCACCATCTATAAGGTGTACGTCAACAAACGCGCTACTATCTATTGGGCAACACTTGTTCAGTTCTTCGATAGTGCTTGGCAAGTTGTTCTGCAATACTGCTTTTGAATCGCTCAGAACCTTGTTGTAATCACCCTTATCTCTTTTTGGTGCGGGCATTATGAGCTCAAACAGTGGTGTTATGTTTTCGCGTATTTTTACATCAAGACCGGCCAGTGCATCTCGCTCTGCCTTTTTCCATCGCAAGACTGGTATGTAATTTTTTATCGTCACCATATCCATTCCTATGCAAATTGCCCATTAAATAGATGTCGAACTCCGGTGTTGGTGTCGCTTACTATTTTCTTTAGATAGAAGTAGTTTTGATGTTTATAGCGAATGTAACCCGCCACAACTGCAACATGTATACCAAGTTCGTTAGCGAGGCTCTGAGCGGCCATTGGAGAAGGTATGATTTTTGCAGGACTTATCTCCCATTTGGCAGCAGGGATAACAGCCTCCTGCGCCATAGTGTCTGCTTCTGCTTCGGTGTCATTTACATCTACCCCCAGGCCATCTTCGAGTTCATCAAAAAATACCGAGTCTTGGTTAAGATGCAACGAGATATGCGCTAGTTCGTGCAGGAGGGTAAACCAAAAGTTGTCTATTCGATCAAAACGCAGGGACATGCCTATAATGGGCTTCTTTTTGTTATGTAGTATAGTTACGCCATCAACGCGCGTTTTTGGTAAATGTGGAGTAACAATCAGAATGATGCCATTGTCTTTTAGCAACTTTTGCGCACGCAAAGGACCATCTTTGTGAACGCTAAGTTTCAATATTTCTCGCATGAGCTCAAGGGTTACAGTGCCGTCTTTGTAATCTGGCGCGGAAATAATTGAAGCTTTACGTTCTACATATGCTGCCCAAGCGGCCAAAGCGTGCTCATCTGTTCTAGGTGATATTCTTTGGTCGGTCTTTCTCCACGCCAATTGCATAGAGCCTGTGCTACCGCCAAAGAACGCAGATAGTAGAGAATCTTTATTCTTGCCATCATATGACGCTTTGCCAAAATAGCCGAGCTTATCCATTGCCTTAACTAAAGCATCGCTCCACGTTTGGAATTGGCCGCCAGTATTTGGCTTCTGAATCAATACCTTTGCAGGTATGCCAAGACCAGCTTCAAGAGCACGAATCATCTCCAAGCTAAGCGGGCGTTTACCGGATAATACTTCCGAGACTTTACTTCTGCTGCCGATAAATGGAACTAAATCGACAGGTGAAAGGTTGGCTTGCTCCATGCGAAATTTAATCGCGTCGATGGGGCTTGGGAGTGTTGACGGGTAGCGATCATTTTCATAACTTTCAACTAGTGTGGTCAGTATATTAAGACGGTCTCCGTCTGCGGAATCAGGGTCTGGGTCTGCGGCAACTAGAAGCTCAAGCGCACGTAACGCTTCTTCGTAGTCGCTGTCATTTCTAATTGGTTTGATATTCATAATGCCTACCTTATTTCCCATCCATCGTATTCTTTATGAGTGCCTATCTTCTTCACGAAGACCACATCATTCTTGTAGGTTATCTGAACCCACAACCTGTACCTGTTGCCGACAATATCAAAGACGACATGTCCTGCCTTCAATATGCTTGCCTTTGGATAACGCTCTTTGAGCTGGACTGGCGTTGACCACTGGGCGCCCTCAACGTCGGAAATCCAAGCGTCAAGTGCTTTTGCTGCGTCGGCGTGGGAACGCTTGAAGTCGTTAATCGCTTTTTTATTTACTATTCTCATTTCGTTTTTCTGCGACTACTCGTTTATATGTTCCCATATAGGGAATATAGCATCTTGTATAAATTAATGTCAAGGTTTTGGGCTGTTTCTGGGGTGCGCCCTATACCATGCCCCTCGACCTGAAGCTATAATGGCTCTTCGCCGCAATAATAATATGATCCCTCAACGGAACACCCAATAAAATCCCAGCCGCCACAAGCTGCTGTGTTGTTTCGATATCGTGTTTGCTTGGGTTAGGATCGCCCGATGGGTGATTGTGCACGATTATCACTGATGCCGCCCTATCCTTTAGCGGTCCCGCAAATACTTCACGAGGATGGACTAAGGTGCTGGTTAGCGTACCGATAGTGACGGTTCTCCGAACTATTAGTCGCTGCGCGCTATCAAGTGAAAGACAGATAAAGTATTCTTGTTTTTTGCTACGAATAAAATTTACCTGGACTAAGATTGCGTCGGCCGTGGCGAGGAGGGGCTTAGGTCTGGTCATAGACAACAACCCTGCCATTTCGTGGCATCCAGCTTACCAGCATATGTATCTTTAGCTTCTCCGTAGGCCCAACGATATACAAAGTGGAGCACATTGGTGGGAATTGTCGAAACTGCTCCGCCGAAGCAAAGGACACATACGCAACCGGATCATGTGCGGGATCTTGGGCGGTAAAGCTTGCGTTCCGCATTCGCCATATGGATTGGTCTAGCTCGTACTTCCGCGCATGATTGAGAGTGCTTGCTCGCTCCCGCTCGGCTAAGCGAATAAGCCTCAGCCACTGTTTACGGACGGAACTCATAAGGGCCACCGGTTTATCGGTGACAACCGCAACATTTCCGTAGATGCAACGTTCTTGTATCTCATAAGCCAACTCTTTCGAGAGAGGCACATTGCTTTTTCTGGCTCTATTTACAATTATAAGTCCCTGCAAAGTCTTTGTTCCTTACGACCGTACTAGTAGTACGTTTAGTATCTGAAACAAGTTTACACTAAATCACAAATCCGTACTAGTAGTCCCTGTTACTACAAGTACGGATTGCTTACTCTTAGAAGGTAATGAGTAGGCCAAGTCAAGAAGATAAAAATCTAGCCGCTTTCGGAAAGAGAGTGGCTGAACTTCGTCAGCAGCGTAATATGACGCAAGATCAATTAGCGGACAAGGCCGGTCTATCTCTCGATACCATTAGCTCAATAGAACGTGGTAAACGTTGGGCGCGGTTGACGACCTTACACCAACTAGCAAAAGGCCTTCGTATTTCAACGGATGAGCTTTTCAAAGGTTTAAAGTAGATCAAGCCTAGTATTTCTCGAAGTCGCCCAAAATCTCCTCGATAAGTTCAGGATAAAGTTCTTCGAGCGTTTTGTAGTGGATGCGTTGTTGCTCCAGCAGGAAGATCGCCTTTTCCGGCGTAGCGTGTTCGGGCGCTACATGGCGCAGATGCCTAAGCATTACAAGAATGTCATCTTCGCTTGGTTTAAATTCTGTATCACTCATTGTTACTCCTTACTATATCACCCTATAAACTTACTAATCCCAATGAAATTAACCATCTGAGCCACGAGCTGTTCGGAGTAAATACGCCGCATCACCTCGCAACTGTCATTCTGTGAAAGAATATTCAATGATCCTTCATACAGAACTTGCCGGTCAATAATAGCAAGCTTTCGGTGATGACCGCCAGTGATGAGCACATCTACGCCAATTTCTTGTAACGCCTCAATACACTCGGCTGCATGCAACCCGTAATCAAGTTGTTCCTCGGGTGGCTTAGTATTAACGACAACCGATACCTTTCGCCAGGTAAGTTTTTGGAATATCGGCAGCAGGTAGTTCAAACGTTTTGCGGAGATAAACGGCGACTCAATAATGACCTCGCGTTGTGCGCGCATCAAGTCACCAGTAAGCGCGCTGTAGAAGTTGTCCTGATTGAGCAGTTTTGAGCCTAGCAAGTTATTGTCTTCACGCAGGCTGCGGAGGCTAAACATGCTGCACCTCCTCAGACTCAACAACCATGACTTTGCCTTGGTGATATGTGAAGCCAAGCTTCTCTAATTTCTGGCAAAAAAGAATAAAATCGGCCAGCAAGGTGTTCCCTCCGTGGGACTCACTCCCAGCCATGAGATTATTGAAAAGACTACAGATTGAACTGTAGTCTTTTTTGCAGCAAAAAAGTTCGAATCCCTTTTCCCTGATTTCCAGACTAAGGGGCTAAGTCTCGTTCAGGCCGCGGCAGCGGCTGTTCACATTTTAGCTATATTATGTAGGTATTTCACTCTTACGAATCTTTTACCTGCTAATAATATGTCAAGGTATGGAGTAAGGATTTAAAGTATTAGCTTACTCTAGTCATTAACAGACTAAAAAATAAGTAAAAATGAGAACTTTCCTTACGCGCGTCTAACTATTCTTTGGAAACTTGATAATTTTACTACACGCTGTAAGGTGTTACGTATTAAGCTAAGATGTGAACAGCCGCTGCCGCGGCCTGAACGAGACTTAGCTAAAATTCATGTTGTATTTATAGATACAATAACGAACTTGACTTGACAATCCTTAAAAAACAACTATGCTGAAAGTACAGTATGTTTTTCTAGGAGGAGTATAGACATGGAAAAAACAGAGGTGCTAAAAGACAAAGTGAACGAAGCTTATGCCGCCGTTAGCGACTTGACGGACAAGGACTTCAAGCTTCAGGGGTTTAAGATCGTGCTGGGCTCTCTGCTGGGTCAAGGTATTGTCGAGCAAAAGCCAGGAACTAATAATGGAGCTGCTGCGCAACCTCCTGGTTCGCAGAGCCCTACCGATTGGCAGGGTGCCATTGCCGCCCGCCTTAACATTGGTGTTGAGGATGTAGCAAGACTTTATCACTCCGACAACGAAGAAGACCTTCGATTGATCCTTGACACTAAAGTTCTACCCAAGAAGTCGCAAGCCCTAGCCACACAGCAGATTGCTGCGCTCATTAGTGCAGGTCGACAGGCGGCTAAGTTCGACGAGGGTGGGGTTACCAGCTTCGACGTCATCCGCAAGGAGTGCACCGAGTACGGCGTACTGAATAAGAGTAACTTCACCGGCTATCTGAAGAAGATGAAGCCAAAGTTCCTGATCGAAGGTAAGGGTACGTCCCAGGTCATGCGCGTCACCGCCCAAGGCTACGACGATGCAGCCGAAGTTGCTAAAAAATACCTTGGCCAAGAAAAGTAGGCGGGTAACATGACTGACGACGAGATTCAAACCAAGCTAACCGAGCTGGAGCGCCGCGTCCAGGCGCTCGAAGCCGGCCAGGGCGCACTAGGCTCCGCGGCTACCGGCGCCAACAACAAACAACTATCGCTGCGTGAGTTCTTAAACCAGAAAAAGCCGACAACGGCCAATGACCGGGGCCTGGTTATTGCTTACTACAACGAGACGATTAAAGGCTACGGCTGCTTTAACGCCGAGGACATCAAGGTTGGCTTCCGCGATGCACGCATTCCTGCGCCCAAAAATCCCAACGACGTAATCAATAAGAACATCGCCAAGGGCTACATGATGGGCGCTGAACAAAGTAAGGCCGGTAAGAAGGCCTGGGTACTTACCGGCACAGGCCTGGAAGCCGTCGAAAAAGGTTTCGCCAAAGGAGTCAAGTAACTATGGAAGAAGATCACGAATTACAGGCCATGTCGCAGGTGAACGCCGCGCTTAAAGACCTATCCGAGGAAGAACGCTACCGAGTTATGCAATGGGCGGCGAACAAGTACTTGCAGAACGCCGCACCGCTGAAGCTTGCCGGCCCTGCCGCTCCGGCCGCTACTACACCTGTGGCCGTACTGGATGCTGACGTTATTATGCCCGACGACGATGGCGCCGACGAAGCCCCAACTTACGACACATTTGCCGAAATGCTCGATGCTAGCGGTGCGGACACAGACGCTGAGCGTTTTTTGGTTGCCGCATACTGGCTACAAATCACAAACGAGCAGGCAAGCTGGAAATCATTTGAGATTAACAAGCTGCTTAAGGATACGGGCAAACAGATAAATACCATTGGTAATGCCGTGCGGGACCTGACCAAGAAGTCGAAAACCAAGCCGGCGCTAGTTGTACAAGTATCCAAGAATACCAGTAGCAGCGGCAAGGGCAGTAAGGTCTTAAAGCTCACAAGCGAGGGCATTAAGAAAACGAAAACGATGCTGGGGCTGGTGTAATGTTCAAGGAAGAGCCGCCTAGCACACTGCGCGGGAGTTACACTAAATTCTTTCATAATCGGCAATTAACGCATGCAGAAAAGGTTTTATTTGTTGTAGCGTTTCTTGGTCGAGGAATCGTAGGACAAATCGTGTCAACTAGCGCCATTAAACAAGTATGGCCAAAGTCTCTACTTGGAGTCGTCTTTCATTCTAAGTATATTCTTGAGAGCGAAGATCAAGGCTGGGTAGAGCGTATCAGGCCTGGCCAGCTTGCACTCACCGATGACGGTTTGGCCCATCTTGAAGAAATGATGAACATCGAAGACGGTTTACCGCTTTCGGATAAGACTGAATTACTGGTATTTTCGGCTAAGAAGGCGCATGACTTTGACAGCTTGCTTCGCAAAGCTTTTTCCTCTGCTAAGTCATATGTATTAATTGCAGATTCATACGTTGACGAGACCATCTTCGACACCTTGCTGTGCGCTATCCCGGCGGGTGTTCGCATCGACTTAATGTACAATCATGACGGCGGAAATACTTTTCATCAAGTAGCGAAACGATTCAAAGTTCAGTTCCCTGACTTCCACTACGGGCACTACCCGAAACTCCACGACCGTTACCTTGTTATTGATGGCATAGGTTTTGTCATAGGTCCATCACTTAAGGATGCGACTGTCAACGCGCCTGCGATAGTGGTCCGTCTTGATACCAAGCAATCGGCGAAATTAACTACCCTTTTCGGTAACATCTACCAGAATATTAAGAAAAACGCCTGATCTAACGCTGGGGTATCTTGACCTCGCTCGACTATACCTGCAGACCCTTCCGTTTTGTTTCTCTAAAATTTGCCGCAATTCTTCGTACTTTTCGTCGCTAATTTCAAACATAAAAAACTCCGCAAATCATGGTATAAAAGGTTATATTACTGTACCCTATGCCCAGCCATGAGATTATTACAGATGCAAAAGAGTTCGACTTTCGGGCTCTTTTTGTTTTCTCATTTGTTGACATAGTTCGAATCCCTTCTCTTGCTCTTCCTATTTGTTGCTATAATTAATGTAATGAGAGTTTCCGTAGTAATACCCGCCCATAATGAAGCAGTGACTTTACCCTCATGCCTCAATGCTTTGGCAAGCCAGGTCACGCAACACGAACAAAAGACTATCGTGGTAGACAACGCCTCGACCGATCAAACTGCTGATGTGGCGCTTGAATGCGCGGATCAGTTAAATCTTAGGGATTTCAAGTTGGTAAAGGAGCTGCAGCCTGGCCGAGGCGCTGCTCGTCACCGAGGTTTTGCAGAAGCGAATACTGACATCATCCTTTCTACCGATGCAGATAGCATTGTGCCGCTAGACTGGGTGGAAAAATTGGTTAATACGCTCGTAGAGCATCCAGAAGCGGTTGCCGTTAGCGGATCAAGTTACATTACCGACGGAACAAAACTCACTAACTGGAGTATGCGGATAGGCATGCCACTGAGCTTGCGCGCCTATCGCCTCATGATCGGCCACTATATGCTGACTGGTGCCAACTTTGCAATTCGTCGTGAGGCATATGTAGCCGCAGGAGGTTTTGACCCAAAGCAGGATATGCTAGACGATGTAGACCTGTCATTCCGCGTAAACAAAATTGGTCGCATCATCTACCTGAAAGAACCAAAGGTGCTGACTGAGGGAGATATTTTTGGAAAAGGCTATCTTAAAGGATTCTGGCATTATGCTCAGCATTTACCGCCGCTGCTGAAGCGCTATGGACTTCGAGGCGGACGATCATCGGCTAATAGATCACGAATTTCCTGAATGTCTTTCGCTAGCTCTAATGGATCCGCTTCCAAAGTTTTACTTAAGACCATTCTCTCCAGCCATGAGATTATTCAACTAATTGATCCAAACTATAAATTATGGTTTGGATTTTAGTTTATATAAGGACAAAGCTACTACTCATATTATTAGTATTAATCTGTGAGTCTAGTTTACCCGTTTGAGCAAAGTACCGCCCATGTTGCGCCTTACCGTTGGGGAAGTAGGCGCAGTGTTACGGACCAAAGATGGCATGTTTACAGTGGCGTCTGTATGCATTTAATTTAATTTGTGCATTATAATTAAACTCGTGCAGCAACGCTCGGCAGAGTTTTACCGCGAAGAAGGAATACCCGTATCATATGCAGCAGGTTATGATTCTTCGCGTCCTATTGATGCCATTTTTATTAATGCTCCACTACCCACAGAAACCAGTCACCCCCTGCCAACGCTCGGCCTTGGCTACCTAGCGTCTGATGCCGAGAGAACAGGGCTGAATGTTGCTGTTGTTGATGGCGAAACCGATAGACTCAGCGCCGAGCAAATAGCAAAGATAGTAAATGAACTTGGGCCGCGATGGGTTGGCCTTAACCCGTTGGCTCCCACTTATCGCACGGCCGCTAAAATTGCATCGCTCTTAGAGTCAAATATTAAGCTCATGATAGGTGGGCATGAAGCAAAAGCCAGGCCTTTTGAAATTATGCAAGACCCTGCCTTTGCTCGGGCGCAAGCCCTTATTATAGGAGAAGGAGAACACCGAGTAACCGAGTTATTGCTTCGTGATATTCGTTATGACGAGAACGCTTGTCCCGAGCTACCGGCAACAGTCTGGCGCAATTCGGATAATGGCGAGCTAAGATTCAATACAGCAGCGCATGGGAACAAGCAAAAGGATTGGCTTGCGCCTAATTTGGGTCGCTTGGCTTTTTTGAATAGAAATTTTCTGCGATCGGACCTTCAGCTGGCCGATGGTCGCATAGAAGCCAATATGGTCGGTGCGCGTGGTTGCCCTTATGACTGTTCTTTTTGTGGAGCGGCAGTCAGTGCCAATCCGGACATAACCATTAGAGCTCGGACACCACGAGATATTTTGGAAGAAATGGACTACTTGTATCTGGGCCACAATGTGACAGCTTTCCGCTTTGTCGATGACTTATTTTTGGGACACCGCCGGTTTATGCAAGAATGCATGCAAGCATTTGCAAGTGAAGACACGGGCCTTATGTATAAGTGGGACGCTACTGGACGAATAAATACGCTCGACCGAATAGACGACAAACTGCTAGACGACATGGTAACAAACGGCTGCCGTGAAATAGCCTTGGGCATAGAATCTGGCAGCGAACGAGTCCTGCACTATATAGATAAGCGAATCAACCCAGACATGATTAAAAGAGTTGTCGAGCGAGTTACGAAGCGCGGCATCTCAGTCAAAGGGTACTTTATCCTTGGCCTGCCCACTGAAACGCGGGCGGAAATGGCAGAAACAGTCAAGCTCGCACATGAGTTGTGGGAGCTAACAGACAACTTGCCAGGATCTTTTCGAGTCAGCGCCTTTGAATTTCGCCCATATCCAGGAACACCCGAATGGGATCGATTAATGAAAACGGGTAGACACGAACCAGAAGAACTGTTGGCATACACAGCCGTTGATCTTTCCGAAATAGGCCATGACCTAGAAGCCACCACGGGTCACCGCCGAGAGTTTAACTTTTCAGTTGGGATCCAGTTTGGGGAGGCCACTGTAAAAGAAGTTCGCCAAGCATTGGCCCATTTAACGCATGAACAATATTTACGTCGGCAACAGATCTCTTCGGCACCCTCTTTCCCGCGGGCAGACAAGGCCTACGAAGAATCCGAACGATGGCGCCAGCTGCTCGATAATAAATGTGCGCCACTCGGCATAATGGATAATGGCGAGCGCGAGGAATCACAACTTAACGAGCTTAGGAAAATGCGGCTATTCTCCCATCAGTATCACACAGGGAGAGATCCCGCATATAAGGCCGATGCTAATGGACCTGAATGGGCATCCAATAACTTGAAGTACTACAAACACGACACGCCTAAATTGTAATAATGGTATAACTATCTTCTAAGATTAATATCAATTCCTCCTTGGGCGCGCTTGATACTTTTTTCGACAAGACCTGCCATCCTATTTTGTTTTAGCCTCTCATAACTATTCCTTTAATAGCGCCACCTCATTCGATCCCTCAAGCACTTCACTAATTTCGAGCATATCCTTTTCGAGCGCGGTCTGATCAACTTCATAAGTTTGGACAATGCCCCTTCTCTCCAGCCATATTTTGTACAACACGTCAAACTTATGTTTGGCGTTTTTGTTTATAGAACTGCTATCTTTCATACTGGATCCTCAAATTTACTGAATACGCACCTACTAGCGTATGATTGACCTATGCACAAAAGCCTTAAAAATTACTTTCGTGGCGCTGCTATCTGCTTCTTGGGAATGGTCATTGTTTGTATATCTCTTCATCCATCCGTCTTCAAGTATTATGGCTATGGCATTAGTGAATTTGGAGCGATACATGCAACCGTTCTCCCATTCTTCATTGGCTTTGCGGCGACTATTTATTTTTTGATTCGTATTGCGATCACCCTAAAAGCACTCTCCCAATTTCTGAGCACTACTTTCTTCGTGTCTGCAATTTGTTTGAGTGGTATAGCCGTGACATCATCCCCTATGAGCCGATTCACATATGATTTGCATTGGTGGTTTGCTGGTACACTCACACTGAATATATTAATGACAATGGTCTGGCAGCTACGTAGGGGCATGACTAAAACACTCGACCACTTGCTTGCGGCAGTGTTTCTAGTTACCGTCATCGTCAGCCTCCTTCCCCATGCGCAGGCCATTCCAATCTTTGGTGATTTCATTTTGCGAGAATCAATCGGCTTTATTGCTTCGTTTTGGTTTTTGATGCGGGCAACGTTTGCACATATTGGCGCTCATGCTGCGGGCAAAAGATTTACTTAAGACCCTCATCTCTAGCCAATTTTAACAACAGAGTTAGAATGCGGTGATTTTTCGCGGCACTTGTCTTTATTTGGCACCTTTAATGTGATCGTTGGCAGCAGCTAAATCGCGAATACACGAATCGATAATAGTGTGGGTGCGTAATTTGGCCTCAGTTCCTGCAAACCAAACAGAGATCCACTTGGCTTGACCTCCTGCTTCATGGCTCCATTTGAGGTTCGGCTCGTTGAGAAGAATGCCCTCAGCACCGGCTACTTCGGGATGATAGAAATCAATATGGTCGATACCCGTCGCATCTTTAGAATTAGGTCGCCGCTGCATCAGCTTTACGACTTCGATGCCGTTATTAAGTTTAATTTCACGCAGATGCAGCATCGCAATCCATCGCCCGTCCCACCAACTCTCTACAACTACATCAGATAGCTCATGCAGCTCAGCAAAAATTTTGTCATACTCAACCCGGTCTACCGTTTTCCAGGCAACAGCGGTCGGGTGAAGTTCGGCAAAGAATCGACGATTACGCCTTATCTCAACGAGTGCTTTCCATTTTGTATTGTAGTTTGCGATTGCGTCGTTAAGCTCTTCAACCATAATCTCCCTCACCTTTCCAGCAGCCCTCAGATTCTCCTGGCTTTATATATTATAATGCCCGTAAAGTAAAACTGTGCCACCCATAACTTATTTTGCTTCATTTAGGGATTCGGCAATGATGACACTGCCCTTGTGGTATATAAAACCTAACCTTCAACAAAGAAAAACCTGACGAAGCATTTATAGGTTTTGGCCGTGATGAGGATGGAGACAGGGTAATCCTGGTCCGACTATCCGCAATGGCTGTTTAGCCCCAGTTTAGGATATTACACGACAGATTATTCAATGGTTATGTGCTAACATAAAGCTATGAGCTTATCCTATGATGATCTCCAAGCTATTCGTAAAGTTGTCGAAGAAACAATCGATCCTATTAAGGGCGAACTAGAGGCACTTGGAAACGATATTAAGGAGATCTATGACATGATCGCTGATATGCAGAAGTCCCCGGAGGCCGCAGGCCCTCAGAAACTCAGCCTTGAAGAAAAGATTCTGAAACTCCATTCCGAACTAATCGAGGCAGCAAACCAAGCGGGCATTACACTGCCTAGTCACTAGCGTCAACTTTTTTATCGTCTTCAAGAAGTAGCTTATTTATTTCATCTGCGTCAATTTTATCATCTTCACCTCTGTTAGAAGTTTTTACCAGGCACCCAATGCCCAGCCATGAGATTATTACAGATGCAAAAGAGTTCGAAATTAATATCTGCCGACCTTCGCCGCTGTTATCCAACGATGCGCGATGCTACAATGTCGACTTTTTTGAAAGAAAGTGGTTCGGCAAATATATAGCCATACTTCGGGGCTAATTTTGGTCCCCCAGTTGCAAGGAGTGTCTGTCGGTCTGTCTCATTGGCAAATGCTGCAAAAGCGCCGTATTCCGTTTCTGTAATGCGAAACCCGATCCACATGGTGGTAGCGGGTTGCCCCTCAACAATCAACAGCCCCTCGTTGATAAATTTCATCAACTCCTCGCCCATGCCTGATTTGATAATAAACTTTGCAAGTACCCCGACAGTTGGTTTCATAAGAGTCACTCATTCCTTTTAAGTCTCAATTTATTTTCAATGATTTAAAAATTCGTTTGTTTTATGAGGCTTACCGCCCGTCAAACCGCTTAAAATCAATCCCGGCCTTAAGGGCGAACAAGCCCATCAGAAGCAGTGAGAGAGTAGACATGCCCCGTGCCTCAAAGAAGGTGCTGCCGGAGGTGATACTGCGGAGCACAATGTACTGCACGAATGTGAGCGCCAGGCACAGCACAATCGAGGCTAGCCATATCAGTGGCCACTGGTAGGCTGCGCCCAAGGTTCGTCGCAGGCGGATGGTCAGTAGAATGGTTATGGCTGCCAGTACTGTTCCGCTTGTAAGCACAAGCAATGACACTAGCCGCATCCAGGTGGGTATCGTCGGACTAGCGCCAAACGGGAGCAGGAGCAGACTAACTGCGATAGCAGCCCCTAGGACTACGACTATTACACGCCGTAGCGACAACCAATACGTCCTCGCTAGGCCCCTCAGAAGGCAAAAACGCCGGATGCCAATATAAATGAACATCGTCCCAAGTAAGCAAGGAAGGCTGGCGGTCACATAGCGGAACCACGTCAGTACCACATCCGTTCCGATATTGAGCACAATCGGCACTTGAATAAGCGAAACGCTTACAATCACGAAGCCGAGACAAATTGGCATATATACGGCCCTCAGTTGCATCCGAAAGTTCCGGCGGCTCATCCATAGCAGGATGGCTGCTCCTACATTCAGGGCGGTAAGGCCACCGGTTATGCTCAGTACGGGCCGTATGACACCAGAACCTGGCAGGGGCAGTACGAAAGGCAGAAGGCACATAAGGGCCGCCGCCGCCCAAATAATAAGCAACGGCAGTCGAAAAGCTACAAAGCTACGCCCAGCCCCAAACGCCAGCTTTATGCGTTGATTCACCGATTCCTGAGTGAACTGCCGCAGGGGGTCGCTTGTGATTAAGTAATTCTCCAAATACGCTTGAAGTTGCATGAGCTTGGCCCGGTCTGGCGCAGATAGGGTATCACTCGACCCTCTCGCCGTCACTTGGCGCAAGGTGTCTAGTTGGCTATCGATGGCATGCGGATCTGATACGAGCGACGCCAAGTACCCAATGATATTAATAAGTTGTCGATCAGAGGTAGTGGTTACTGATTGGCTACTACTCATATATCAAGCTTAGCATGGTCGTGGTATTATGGCCCGGCAAACTTCCAACGCTTTTCATCATTTTTAAAGATATGTTAATTTTCCGACTGAGATTTTGGTGTACCTGCATACGCATGAGAAGTGGCTATTTTTTGTGCGCGGCAATGACCTCAATGGCCTTTTCGACAATGGTTTGTGGCTCAGTGTCGGATTTGACCAAAAGTCCCTCGGCGCCTTTGCCCATGACTTTTTGAGCATCTTCGGAAGTTGACAAGTTAGACAGTACGACGACAGGAATATCTTTGAGTTCAACATCGCCCTTGAGAGTATCCAGTACTTGAAAGCCGTCCATTTGCGGCATCATCAGATCGGTCAAAATAATATCTGGACGAAAGCTACGTGCTTTTTCGATACCGACGGTGCCATTTTCGGCAGCTTCCACTGTAAAGCCGGCAGCCTCAAACTTACGAGTATAAACTTTGCGGTATGCTAGATCATCTTCGATAATAAGTACTTTTGTCATAGAATTCTCCTTCAGTAATAGTATACCGTTACTTTTGATCCGAATGCATGCTTGCCTCGCGTTTCACGTCGCTGGCTGTTTTCTTGGCCATGGTGCTTTGTGCCCGTGGCAGAGTAAAGGCAAACACGCTGCCCTTACCAGGCTCAGAGTGTTTGATGTACATATCGCCGCCTTGTTTGCGTATAATCTCGCGCGAAATGTACAACCCCAGCCCCGTACCCGGCGGTCGCCCTTCCTGCTGCGAACTGATCTGCTCAAATTTTCCGAACAGGCGCTTCTGGCTGTCGGGGCTAATACCCATACCCGTGTCGGTGATAGTGACCTCGATCAACTCTTTGTTATTCGGCGCTTGCTGGATGTCGAGCTTGATGCTGCCTTTGTCTGTAAACTTGAGTGCGTTGCCGACAAGGTTGGTTATGACTTGTTTGATTTTATCCGGGTCGGCTTGGACGGTAAAAGCCCGATGTGCCCGTGAACTGAGTTTGATTTTCTTTTCTTCTGCAAGAGGCACCAACGCGGTAGTGGCCTCATGCGCCACCGCAGTAAGGTCGATATCTTTGAGCGTTATGCGCATACGGCCAGCCTCGATACGGGCCACATCGAGCATGTCGTTAACGAGGTTAACCAGTCGCAATGTGGAGCTTCGAATGTCGGTGAGTGGTTCGATAAGGTTTTTGTTGACTGGCCCATAGTCACCCGCTAGGATCAGAGAAGTGAAGGCACGAATCGCGCCCATCGGCGTGCGTAATTCGTGTGAAGCAACAGATACAAAATCGTCCTTGAGCCGCTCGAGTTGGCGTTCGCGAGTAATGTCCCTAAAGACAATCACGGCACCTTGCACCTTGCCGTGTGCATTAAAAATCGGCGCAGCACTGTCGGCCACTGGCACCAAGGAACCGTCCTTGCATTTGAGCGAGGTGTGCTGCGCCATGGCTGCCTTTTTGCCGGCCAGTGCGTCGCGGATGAACTCATCGATTGGCTTGCCACTGATGTCGTTCACGAAAGTCAGTACACTATTGAGCGGCTTACCTATAACCTCGGAGGCCTTACGTTGCGTGATTTGTTCGGCCGCCGGATTGAAGAGGATGATGTGCTCGGACGAATCGATAGCAAAAACGCCGTCGCCAATGCTTTGCAACAGAGCTTCGCTCTTGTTTTTCTCGACGCGTAACGCTTGTAATGCTTGTTGGGTTGCATCTTGAGCCAGCTGCCGCTGCTGTAATGTTTGACGAATAAATAGTACCGCGCCCAGAAGGAGTAACACATCGAGCGCGGTGCCCGTAGCCTGAAGCCACAGAGCAACTTGACGATCGTGATCACCCTCGGTGCGTAGTTGTTTAAGGTGGGCTAGCTCGTTATTCTCGATCGCCGCAAAACGAGTCTGCATCTGGTCCGAATACTGTTTACCCTCGTTGGTATTGACAATGGCAAGCGCTTCGGTGATTTTCCCCTGGCGCCGAAGTTGAATGGTGCGGTTAAGCTCATCTAACTTATAATGTGCGAGCGCGGCAAGTGGCTTGGTGAGCGCAGTGCCGTCCTCATGTAATTGGTTAAGTAGGCCGGCCAAATGAGTGATGTGGCCGTCAAGCTCTCCCGCGGACTGGTTGTACGGTGCAAGGTAACTTTCGTTGCCAGTGAGCAAAAAACCGCGTTGGCCTGTCTCGGCGTCTACCAGCATTTGGTTGAGGTCGTCCAATGCCTCAATAGTCTGGTACGTAGTGGCAATGCTTGCTTGCTGCTGATCGACACTCTGGATAGTGCGCCCTGTCACGGTTCCAAATATAACGACTGTTGCCAATATCAGGATGAGCACGACACGAATGCGGAGGCCCACCGCAACACCGGTCTGCAGGAGCAGAGTTGCTATTATGATAAAGCAGCTGAGCAGGAAACAGCCAGCGGTATGGAGCGCCATTGGCGTTAGCCCTGGTACGCCAAACAGCAGTTTGAGTCCGTACGCATACCCGATCAACGACAGTGTACTAACGAAAGCAACCACACCGACGGGAATAAGCACGAATGGCCGCCACCTTTTTATGGCCAGTACTATGAGCGCAATGCCGGTTAAGGTAAAATTGAATGCGGTATTCGGGGCTATTCGATTGGTGCCGAGCTGATGAGCAAAGAGTATCCGGTCAATCCCGAGGTCAACCTGAAACACATACTTAGTGAGCATAACGAGCCCGATGCCCATGACTGCCACACCTATCCATCCTGTTATGCGATCGTTCTTGCGGCCCACAGCGAATAATGCTGCGGCAATGAGTAAAAAGCACACCGCGCTAAGCGGATTCATCGGCGTCAGTCCGGGAACGATGCTCGTCAGGTATATATTGTGGAATGTCCAGCCAGCCAATACGAGCAATGGGGTGAGTACTAATAGTACGAAGGCCACCCACTTCGTGCGCATAGTTATTGAGCGCTACCTAATTGGACACTACGCATATAGGTATGATAGCGCGTAAGAAACTACTTTCAAAGCATATGTATCCCATCGAGTAGAACAACAACCCTAAACTGAAACCGGCAAGGCAGCCGTTTATCGAAGATCTTTTGTTATACTGGAACTCATGAAACCAGGCGTATATCGACACAAGCAGCACTCTGAACCCCTTTATCTTTTTATCGGTCTTGCGCACCACCACGACACCAACGAAGAAGTTATTGTGTACGTGCCGCTGTTTACACGGCCAGAATGGAAGGGCGTATCGCGCATGACCTATCGCTCCGTTGAGGACTTTGACGCAACGTTTGAGTGGGTCGACGAACGAATGCCTTGATCGGCAAGTAATACCCAAAAGACTTTAATATCAGCTCGCTTACAGCGCTCTAGTATAATTCATAGTAGAATAGGCTGTTTCGCAAAAAAGACTAACGGCATAAGGAGATAGACATGGCAAAAGTACACTACAGCGCCGTGCTAAGCAACCCCATCGATGTGGTGTGGGACAAAATTAAAGATTTTAATGACGATCGCTGGTCTGGCGATGTTACGAAAAGTAAAAGTGAAAACAACCAGTCCGGCTCGACGGTCGGCACAATACGTATTCATGAGTTCAACGACAAAGTAGCTCGATCGGACTTGAAAGCCTACTCTGCACTTGAGCACTCGTTTACGTACGGCTTTGTTGGCGAATCACCTTTACCAATAGAAAACTATGTCTCTACAATCCGCCTTACTCCTATTACAGAAGATACCACGACATTCATGGAATGGTCGGCAACTTTTGACTGCAAAGAGGCGGAACGCGAACGACTTACCCTGCAACTTTATCAGTCATATCAGCGTTGGGTTAAGGCCTTACGAACAAACTTAGATAAATAAGCTTCTTTAAAGACCCCGGCCAATAGTGCCATGGTATTAGCAAGATAACCTATCGCGCCAAGTAACCGCCGTTCACAAAAATAGTCTGCGCCGTTACCCATTGCGAACCGGGCGAGGCTAAAAATTCGATAACAGGTACGATGTCCTCGACCTTGCCAAGGCGATGCGCAACGCTTGCCTGCGTAGCCCGCGCCACTGATTCCGGCGTTTCGGCGCCGTGGTAAAACGAGTCATCTAACGGTCCTGGCGCAACGGTGTTGACAGTCACGCCACGGTCGCCAATTTCTCGAGCCAAAGCGCGGGTAAAGTCTTCGAGCGGCGCCTTAGCACCAGCGTAAACTGAGTAAAACGGAATTGTGGCGCCCAAAATTGTCGTGCCCAAATTAATGATGCGCCCATTGTCCGAGATAGTCCGGGCCGCTTCTTGCATAACGAAAAAGGCTGCCTTAGTATTGATGCCAAACGAGCGGTCAAAGTCCTCTTCGGTAACTTCGACAAACGGTTTCTTTATGACAATTCCGGCATTGTTGATGACAATATCGATAGTATCAAAGTTCTTCTGCGCCTCCTCAAAGAGACGCTTAACGGCGGCGATTTCCGAGATGTCACCTTCTACCAACAGTGCTTTCGTGCCCTCTTGTTCGACAAGTTTTGCGGTCTCTTCCGCGTCCGCCCTAGCAGCCTCATTATGATAATGGACGACGATATTGGCACCCATGCGTGCAAGTGCTTGAGCGTAAGCCCTCCCTTGGTTGCGTGCAGCACCGGTAATAATAGCGGTTTTATTGGCTAATACGTGATCGTTCAAGATTTCCCCTCCAGTTAGATACGCCTATTAAGGATACTATGGGCGCGGCCCTTTAAGCTACTGTCTTATGAGAGGATTGAGGGCATCCGGGATCCAGACAGGGTAAAGCTTACTCCCGACTAGCGACCGCTTCAATTGGCCTTCGCGGCACGGTTAACGCTACGCTAATAAGCACAGTACTGACGGTCAAAAAGGTAATAGCTGCCGCGCATACGGGCGTCTTTGGGCACTCGACGGTCACGCATAAATCCAAAATACAACACTATGAAAAGCTCGCTATGAGATAATATTTGCCAGGAGGAATAATAGATATGCTAGAAAATACAAAACTTTTTGCCTGTATAGCGGTCAGTGATCGCGCAAAGGCCAAAGAATTCTACCAAGACAAATTGGAATTAAAACTTGTAGAAGAGAATCCGCGAGCGCTTGTGTTCGAGACTGGCGGCGGCAATTTACTTGTATTCATATCACCAAACGCTGCCGGCACAAACAAAGCAACGAGCGCTGCCTGGGATGTTACGGACCGCGAAGAACTAGTAAAAACCGTTAAAAGTATGAAAGACAAGGGCGTCGAATTTGTTACTTACGACATACCTGGCGTTACCTGGGAAGATGATATCGCTGCTATGAACGAAATATACATTGCCTGGTTTAAAGACCCGGACGGCAACGTGCTTTCGGTCGGTACGCCGTAGAGGAGTCACCTCTCCCCTGTATTTGCCTCATGTTTGAGCAGCCAGGCTTTTGTGTCCGAACCGTAAAGATAGCTGCCGACTTCGCCATTGCTCTTGATTACACGATGACACGGAACGATCAGGATGATATGATTTTTGCCGCAAGCCGTGCCGGCCGCCCTCACGGCCGCACCCTGGCCGCTCCGTCGCGCCAACTCTCCATAAGATATAGTCTCCCCTGCCGGAATAGTCTCTAGCGTTTGCCAAACCGCTTGCGAAAAAACACTGCCACTTTGCGTATGCGGAATAATACTGAGAACTGAGAGCGCGCCGGCAAAATATTGCTTAATTTTGCGCGCGTAGGGATGGTCTGTTTGGGTCTTTTCTATGTGCAAGCTTTGTAAAGGTTCCGCGAGTCGAGCCTGCAGCTCAGCAGCTTCACTAAACCCAGCAGCGACTACGAATTCAGTATTTTTCTGCGTATACGTCAGCATTCTAAATATGCCGACAGGGGTTTCTACGGCAATGTTTGCGAGGTGGTCATTCATAGTGGCGACTCCTTATCTTTCATGGCGCGGACTTCGCGAGGCGTACATCCATACTGCTGCTTAAAAATATTGTTAAACTGTCGTACGCTCGAAAAATCCGATTGAAAGGCTATGGTCGTAACTGGTAGGTCGGTACGTTGCAATAGAGCAAACGCGGTACGCAAGCGGCGGAGTCGGTCCAATTGCAGCGGCGTCTTGCCGGTTTTATTTTTGACCAATCTCCGCAAATGTCTGTGAGTCAAATGCGCCGTTCCAGCCCCACTGCTTGTTTTAGTAGCATAGAGATTACCTGCCTGGATAGACTCAATGATGGCCGCCGCAATATCCGCCTTAGGCTGGTTTGGCTTACAGCGCTTGCAGGCTCGAAAACCCGCCTCCTCTGCCTCTTCATGAGTCAAAAAGAAGAGACAATTCTGCGGAAGCGGCCGGCGGGCAGCACAGGAAGGACGGCAATATATGCCGGTTGTCTTAACCGCAAAAAAGAATATGTCGTCGTAGTCCGCGTCCCGGCGTGCAATGATTTTGTACTGGGTAGCAGTGCTCATTATTTCTATTGCCATGCTTTACATTATGCCCGGTTCTCGTAACTTGTCTGGCAAAAAAGGGACATCAAACAACAATATTAGATATTATGACAAGCGGCGCGGAAGGCGAGGTATATTCGTAACCTGGGGTTTTACCAACGTCGCTAAGTTTAGATCGATAGCTTTGAAAAGATGTGATATAACTAGTCGATGATCCGAGGAATTACTAAACCAATCAGCCCTGAAACTGCGCTCATCACCGACAAAGAAAGGCGTACCGCAGCAGGCCTCTATATAGCAAGTATGGATGCTCTATTTGCAAAATTCGATCCGCAAATAATGGGAGACAGCAATCTGCCCCTTGTCGTTCCATTCGAGAAGAAGCATGACGGCATACATGCAGTGGCGACACGGGAAACACAGTGGCTGGAAGTATGGGCTCCCGACACGCAATGGCACTCATACATACTAAAAAACAATCAAGCCGCCGTCTGGCGTGACGACGGGATAATGGTGAACTCTTTGAGGAGACCTAAAGCCGAAAGAACTCTTCCGGCCAATGCCACCGCATTCGAAGCACTGGAGAATCTTAAAAGAATTGCCGCCGAACGAGAAGCCCTGCATCTGCATGAACCAACAGGCATGTTTGTGGACGCAGAAGAGGTGACGAAGCTATTCGAGCTGTTAATGCAAGGGGAAGTGGATCGGGAAATTTTGTGATTCGCCGGCAGTAGATGGCTCTATTGCTTCTGGTAAATTGCGAACGACGCGCCTCTTTCGATGGGTAATTCCGGATCAATGTGCTGTTGTAACTGACCGCACGGTCCTTGGGCGACCGGCTCGCCCAGACGTTCTGCTGCGTATTCGGCTACACGATCCATACCCGCCTCTTCACCAAGCGACACATTAGGCGCTTTCAGTACGAATAAGCCGCCTTCACGCAGATACTTAGCAGCACCACGGACCGCGGCATGGCACTCTCCAACACCGGCACTGTGTACGGAACTCAGTAGCATGACGTCATATCTTGCCTTTTTAGCCAGTGGGCTAAGGCGCGCGGCAATGCCGTCGCTAAAGCAGCGCACTTCGGGCATTTGTACATGTGCGGCCTTGAATTGCGGTGATATCATGCCCTGAAGCGTTCCTGCGCGGCGAAAGTTCTCGATTCCAGCACGCATTGACCGCACGTTAATACCTATCCAGCTGTTGACATACTCCGCGCCCATACCGGCAGAAACGCATTCCATTGTTTTTGCATGGCCTAGCAATATGCTTGCCTGCGTAGCGGCCGTTAAACCAGGGCCAAAATTCATAATACTTTCTGCGCCAGACTCGATCGGAAAGGCAACGTCATTGCCCAATGGAAAAGTCACGTGCAATTTACCAACAGCATCAGGCTTAATGAATGTCTGTGGAGCGAACGGCATAAAACTTCGCCACTCTTTGCTAGCAAGTCCCTTAAATCCACCAACTACAAATGTCCAGTGCGCCACTCGTTCACTAAGCTGTTTGAAACGCTGCTTGACATCAGGATCATTACTGGAATACATCTCCTGCGTGCGCTTGGTAAGCTCACCCGCTCGGAGATCAATGACAGGTTGGCCGTGCATTACACCCTGTTCTCCAAAAAACGGCACGCCCCATCGTCTAGAATCTCCAGCGGCAGGATACGGTGTTACTTCATCCCCGGCGAGCGCCGCCGCGCCCCAATATGCCCAGACGTCTGGGGGCGTATTGGCTGCAAGGCGTTGCTCGTGGGGATTCATTTGTAAATCTTGCGATACCTCTTCGAGAAATCGAGGGTACTTAGCATACAATTCTGCTTGCGATAATTCTGGCATTCAAAAATAATAACATATCCAGCGCCGTACGGACCGCTGTTTCTATTCACCAAGCCGCAGCTGTTTGACCAGCTCGTCTACTCGTGTCACGATTTCCGCGAAAATCTCCTCTTCATATAGCCGTATATCTTCGGGAACGGTGCGATTTCCTTCGCCGATATCAACAATATCCCAACTAATTGTATTTTTCGGGAGCGTAGCATGCGACTTTGCCTCGTCTACCACTCTTTGGTTCATGCAAATCGTTATGTCTTGATTATCTGCACGTTCCTGGGTGAGCTGGTGCGAGGTGTCTTTAGCGTACTTTTCTAAACCATGGCGCTTGAATAGCGCTATTGTACTAGCAAAATATCCACGCTCTGTTGGATCGTCCAGGTCTACATTGGTCCCGCTAGAACTTACGGTGATATTTGGCAACTTGAGCGACCGTAAGTAAGTTTCTGCGATGAGGCTGCGTAGCACATTACCTCGGCAAATAAAATGGATCTTCATGTGCGTAGTATATCAACTATCCTTCTTCCACGATTAAGATAAAATAGAAGTTATATCCACGATATGAGGCCGGAAACTGCTAAGCAAATCGTTGCCACCGTTCACTTGGCCAGCAGAGGAGAAATCAGCCGCCAAGAATCTTCTGAAAGGATAGCCGGCCTGCTCGGAATGTCTGTCGAAGAATATGTTGCCCGCGTTAGAGACGGAGAAGTTAAAAATCACGAACTTTTAGATTTCATAACCGAGCTCCGCAAAACGTATAAGACGGGACTTAGTCGGCAGCTTACCCGCTAGTGCGATGCTGCCGTTACCGCAGTTCGCCTTAGCTTCATAAATTCATATACTTGCATATATTTCCATTTTATATTTAAATGTCTTCATTACAGGAGGCGGACATGCAGAAACTTTTTAAGCAGAAAATAACCTTGGGTTACTTTACGAGGCAGGCTGCATGTTTGCTTGTTGCGCTGATCGGCATTGGCAATACGGTGGCGCCGGCAACTCGCGCATTTGCCACCGGGAATGTGACCACGGCTACTACCATCAACAATAGCGCGGACAACCCTTCCCTCCTGAATGCTGTGCCGCTCCGCGAGCTGTACACTCAGCCCAACCAAATGTACCTGTACAGCGCCTATTGGCCGGAGGTTGCAGCCGCCCAAACAACGAATGGTCTGAAATTAAGCTCGCAGCGCCCAATTGGCTATGTCTTTGCCGGTTCAACTGCCGACACCACCCCTTTGTATCGTCTTCAGCAAAAAGCAACCGGCAACTGGCTGGTCACTTCAAGCGCCAGCGAAGAGAGCGCGCTTGTCAATAACGGCACATTTGTCCTACAGGGTACTATCGGCAACATTTATACCTCGGCACAGTACGGTGCACAGCCCCTAAACCGTTACACTAACGGCAAGGGTTGGCGCTTGGCATACCAAAGCCAGAATAGCGCGATGCAGAGCGCGGGATATACTTTGGACGGCTTGGTCGGCTACATGCTGCCGACGTACTACCAGATCGGTGCCTACTACTTTGGCGCTTACGACCAAAACACGAACGCGGACCTGCTGCAAGCTGTACAAAATGTATACGGCCGTTACCCCGACGCGTGGGGCGGCGTGCGCGACTTTCATGGTGATCCAAGTTCACCCTGGGGCGCGGTTGCTCAAAACACGCAAGGCTGGAGTGGCGACTACAGTTACCTCAAGCCAAGCCAGGGCTATTACGACGACAGCAAGGTGTCGACACTCCAAACCCAAATTGACCAAGCCGCAAACGCCGGGCTAAGCTACTTTGCCTTTTACTCATACTGGAATAACGCCACCGGTACCATCCAGTACGACCAAGCCATCAATTCGTTCATGGCCGCCTCAAACTCCTCACGCATGAAGTTCATGGTTACCCCTTGCCTTGCCTCGAACGCTCCTTCCCAGCACCTATCAGTACTTACGTCGCAGTTCCAGGCGGCAGCTACGGCCTTTGCCTCTTACACTTCTCAGCCAAACTATCTGACAACGCAAGACGGCAGGCCGATCATCTTCCTGTGCGACGTGCGCGGTATTGGCAGCGGCAGCGCCACAGATGTGAATAATTTCGTGTCGCTCCTCCAGCAAGCGGTTCAGGCCAAGACCGGCCAGAACCCATACATCCTCGAACACAGCGAGTATGGACTGCCGACAGCCAGCCAATACACTGGCGATGGCTACACCTGCCTCAACATGTACGGTTATGTATCAGCGGACTCGTACAGCAACTACGTCAGCAACATGGGCAGTTACTTTAGTACTTTCGATAACAGCGGTAAGCCGATGATGCGCTGCGCGATGAGCGGTTTCAACGAAGCGCCGCGCACGAACCTGTCGAGGACAAAAGATCAGGTAATGTACTTCAAGGACAATACCAAGAATCAATTCCCGGCGGCCATGGCTGCAACGCTCAAAAACATGAAGGCGCAGCCTGCCAGCCCGATCGATAATTACATGACGATCTACGCCTGGAACGAATGGCACGAGGGCGGCATCATCGAGCCCAATGTGCGAGATGGCAACTACTATCTGCAAAACATCCAAAACACGTTTGGCCTGCCGTCGCACTAGTCACTGATGAGGCTGCCAGCAGTTACAAGCAGCTTACAGAAATTTTCCGGTTACCGATTCGCTACTTTGTTTCATCGCTAATGGCGTACCCTCAAATAATATCCGGCCGCCCTCATTCCCCGCGCCGGGACCCATGTCTATAAGCCAGTCGGCCTGCGCAATAACGTCCAGATTATGTTCGATGACGATAACTGTACTACCGTTATCAACAAGCCGGTTTAGTATGTGGATCAGATGCGCCACATCCGACATATGCAAGCCTGTTGTCGGCTCGTCCAGGATATAAATATTTCCTTGCTTGTTAAGGTGCAGCGCTAGCTTGAGCCGCTGCCGTTCCCCGCCAGAAAGTGTGTTAAGCGATTGACCCAGCTCCAAATAGCCAATGCCCACCGCTTGCATTTGCTGCAATGTGGCGTGGATTTCCGGTTCGGTAAAAAATGCAAGAGCGGCGTCGACGCTCAGGTGTAATATGTCGTCAATGTTCTTGCCGCGCAGCGTATAACCGAGTGTTTTTTGCGTGAATCGCTTGCCGTTACATACTTCACAAACCGTGACGATAGGATCCATGAATGCCAGATCTGTCGTGATGACGCCCATGCCTTTGCAATTCGGGCAGGCGCCTTCGGAATTGAAGCTGAACAAAGAGGCGCTAACGTTGTTAGCCGCGCTCAGCAGCGATCGTATCGCATCAAAAATACCGACGAACGACGCTGGAGTCGAGCGCTTAGAGGCATGAATGGCTCCTTGGTCGATCGTGATGGCTTCGGGGTGCTGCGCGCTTAACACGCCGTGAATCAGCGAGCTTTTGCCCGATCCGGCTACCCCAGTTACGACCGTCAGAACGCCCTTTGGAATGTCGACATCCGCATGGTCCAAGTTATGAAGCGTCGCGTCCCTAATAGAGATAAAGCCGCTTTTCGCGGGCCTGGGCGCTTGGTTAAGTTCCAGTTTTCTATGCAAAAACCGCGCAGTCAGTGTGTTGGCACGACGAAAGTCGGTGAGACTGCCTTCATATACCACCTCGCCGCCGCGTACGCCGGCACCCGGCCCCATGTCCACGATATGATCGGCAATAGCTATAACGTCGGGGTCATGCTCGACAACCAGCACTGTATTGCCTTTATCACGCAGTTGCTTGAGGAGGGTGTTGAGCTTGTGCACATTGCTTGGATGCAAGCCCGTACTGGGCTCATCAAAAATGTACATAAGATCGCTGAGGCTGCTGCCCAGATGCTTTACCATTTTAATGCGCTGCGATTCGCCGCCGCTCAGCGTGCCGGTTTGACGATCGAGGCTAAGATAGCCGAGGCCGATGTCTATAAGGCTCTGCAGCCGTTCCAAGGTTTCGGCAATGATGGTCCGGGCCTTAGCGTCGGTTATGGATGCGAGAAACGCCCGAAGATCGCTGATTTGCATTGCGACACAATCGGCGATGTTTTTGCCGCGGATAGTGCAACTTAGTGACTTCTGGTTGAGGCGCGCGCCGTGGCATACGGGGCACGGGCCGTTTACAATGACCCGCTTTAGTGCAGCGGCATGGGTTTTAAGCTCGCGGCTATCTTTAGAGAAAAAGTCTTCTTTAAAACGCACCAGAATGCCGCGATACCGGTGGCTGGGCGGATATCCGGGCTGCGGGTCAGTGATTTTTACATCTGTTTTGTGGAGCAAAGTGTCCCACTCGTCGGCAGTATACTCCGCCAGTTTTTTGTCCGGGTCAAAAAGGCCGGAATACGCATAGCGCTTCCAGCGATAGCCGCCCGGCTCGAACGTAGGAAATTGAATAGCGCCTTCGTTGAGCGATTTCGACGTGTCAATGAGGTGATCCAGCTGGACCGTTTGCTCGGTGCCAAGTCCTTGGCAGTGCTGGCACATGCCCTCAGGATCGTTAAAGGAAAAGACGTTCGAGTAGCCTACAAATGGCTGCCCAACGCGTGAAAATAGCAGCCGCAAAAAGGTGTAAATATCCGTGACCGTACCTACGGTTGAACGCGCATTGTTCCCGAGGCGCCTTTGGTCAACCACCATAGCCACAGATAAATTCTCGAGCAAATCGGCGTCGGGCTGGCCATATTGCATCAAGCGGTGGCGAATATAACTTGAATACGTTTCATTGAGCTGCCGTTGCGATTCTGCGGCGATCGTGTCAAAAACGAGCGACGACTTGCCGGAGCCAGACACGCCAGTAAATACCGTAATACTGTGTTTTGGTATTTCCAGCGAAACATTTTTAAGATTATTCTCGCGCGCCCTAACAATTCGTATTGGTTTTTCCATACTCCTCCGCATAACTACCATGAAAGCATGTAGTACGTGGCCGTCACAGTGAATTATTTCTCAGACATCAGGCAAAACTCGCAGCCAGTTCGAACCGCGCTATAGATTACCCCTATCTCATGCGCTTTGGGCGGTTTATGATACGTGCGCGGCCCATGCCTGGCACATGCGGCACACTGCCTGTGGCTTTAGCCGACTCGCGGGCAGCTACAAAGATAGCGTTCAAAGCCTCCGCGCCAGTTGTTTTACCTTTCGCCGATTTTGTGGGAGTAGGCGCACGCCCCTGCGACCACCAACGCATAAAATATGCGATTTCGATACCGGTGGGCACTACCACGCCACGCGATTTAATGTCGACAGTCAGCATGTAGCGGCGTAGCGTATCGATTTCAAGCCCAAGGCGAGTGTCTTCGGGGAAACTCTGCACATATTCATCGTCCACCGCCAACCGATGAAGGCGCACATTCAATATATTGCCTGCAGTTTTTTTGACTATTTTCTCTGCGGCGTCGTTCGTAGGCTTCGTCCATCTATCGGGTACTATGGACTCGCGGCCGCCCGTTAAGAACTTAAGCATCTCGACATCAAGTTCTGCAAGCGTTTCTCGGAGCTCTTTGTATCGCATAGTCTCTGTTTCGCCGCAAATTTGCCACGTATCGCCAGGTTGCATCATGGTGGCAGGATGCTCTTCTACCTCGAGTGTTTCGGGCTCGCCGGCCAATGCCTCGCATGCCGCCTCAAACTCTTGCTGAAAACTATAATTATTTTCTATGTAATTATGGATTGCTGTATGCGGCTGATTTGTGTATCGCATAACTTTTTCTAAGTCGGCGACTGGCCGCAGCAGCACGAATGGATATTTTGGCGCACCATCGCTCATTTTCATAAGCTTTACGTCGCCGTACTGGAAAAAATATCGCCAAAATGTAAGGCACTCTTCGCCAACAACGCCTATTATTTCCTTTTGCTGTTCTGGCGTTAAGGCATGATAATCAGGCGTCTGCATGCTAGGCGTCACTTGCGAAAGTCGCCTGCCAGCTTGCGCAATCATCTTGTCGGTTAGTGCGCCGCTCCGCACGGCCTCGCTAATGTCAGTGGTTTGCCGCGGAAAACCTCGCAGTATTTCGGAGCGCTTGTGTCGGTATTCGAGTTGAGCGGCAGTGCGCGGCGCCGTTGTTACCGCCTCGACCGTGCCCCATACAAACGGCAGCAAGGACTGCAAAAACTCGGTTTTGGTCAAGTAGGGCTGGCCGAAGAACCGCGTGATCGTCTCGGCGTGGACGTCCAGCCATTCGTCCACCATTGCGGCTGCCGATGAGTTGGATTCCCGCACCATTTGCGCAGCAAGTGCATCGTAACGCATTACACTAAAACCGCCCGGGCGCTTCTCGGCTTTACCGAGCAAATCGCGTACTTGCGCTACATATTGTGCCGGCTCACCGTTATATTCCGTGGCCGCTATAGGTGGCATCTCGCCCCGCTTGAGTTCGGTGGCGTATCGCGTAAGCACGCGATGGCGCAACTCATCCTCGAGCGTCGAGGCGAGGCCGTCTAAGACAATGCTCTCGGCCGTATCCAGCTCTGCTTGCTCAAGCAACTTATCTGGAGACGGCTCCTCGTGTGCGGGCGTCTGGCCTAACTCTGGTTCTCTTGGTATGTTCACCTGAGGAGATTAAGGCAATCGACGCGGCAAGTCAACCCCTATCAAGCACTCGATACCCGCCTCGCTACGCTGCACTAGCGTCCTCCTGCCCTCTTTCGTTGGGTCATAATCCACCCAGCCACGTCAAACCAGGCATAATCAAAACTTAACGAACCATTGCGGAGCAGCACATCGTGAAAGTCCTGCACACGGAACGCATCGCCAAGCTCGATTTCGGCTTTTTGGCGCATCGCATTAAACCGTTCTAAGCCGAATGGATACAGAAGGGACTGGCCCGGCCATGCTAAAATCCGCAAAATCTCACCCGGATCCCGGCCATACATCTCGCGCTGCTTGGCTTGCGCTGTTGCCATGCTCCATCCTTTATGGTTAACGCCGATGTCCAGAAGAAGCGCCCTTGTCACGTTCAGGACAGTGATGAGGCGGCGCGCATACTGCTCCAAACTTTCCGGTATGCCAAGGTCGGCGGCGAGCCCTTCGGCATACATTGCCCAACCCTCGATGTAACAATGGACCATGGGGCTGTAGCGCAACAAATCGGGTAAGTGTTCTGCTCGCTGCTGCCAGGGCAGGTGCACGCCATGACCGGGAGGCCCTTCGTGCCAGATCAGGCGCCGCAGATTGTTGTTGGATTCTTTGCGGGGATCAACAACATAATCAGTGAATATTCCCGGCACTGTCCCATCCCGGCTTGGCAGCTTGTAGGTGGCAAATGAACTCTCGGCAGCAGTTGCGCTATGGACGTAAATCTTGAGCGGATCGACAACAGGATCATTAAAGATACGCCCCAGCCGGCTCCGAACCTGCTCATTAAGGCGGCTGTACTCGTCATGCACATCCTGTATTGACGTAAAGGTATGGAACACTTCGTCATGCATAATATAGTCAATGCACGCTGCGATGTCGCTAAAACCGAGAGCCTCCTTTACTTCTTCCAGACCCTCCAGGGCCTTCTCCCACTGCGCTTCGGCGAAGTCGGCGGCCCGCTGCACAGTAAACCCTGGATCATAAGCAAAGTAGGCCAGCAAGTGTGAATACTGATCGCCGGGGAGTGCCCACATGCCAAGTCTGGAGTTATCGCGGCAATTTTGTATATAGCGCTGCGCCAAATAATCACGCAGCTTCTGATAGGCCGGTAATACTTGTTCGCGTACCTCAGCCTCGTACGCCTCAATAGTTCCCGATGATATGCGCAAACCAGCTTTTCTGAGCGGCTGAAGAAAACGGTCGACAACGCCGGGATCCTGCAAAAGCTGGTCGAACTTATCGAGAGCGGCGGCGGTCACGACCGCAGTCTGTGTGTCCCCGTACGCTATTCCCTCTTCCATACACTCGATAGAAGTATCCACCCACGCCTGCCACGCCTTAAAACGTTCCCTGGATCGCTCGATTGATTCAAGCGTATCAAACGAAAACCGGCCCGTCCCTGTCGAGTCTTTTAGAAAACCCCAGGCTGGTGCGCCGGGTGTCTGGTCGACAGTCCGCCGGTAAGCGGTCACATTGTTAAGTATGTCGCGTTGAAAGGACAGCTCTGTTCTCATGCGTTCCTTAATCTGCCACTCACCGCTATAAAAGTTGCCGCTAAGATGATCCAGCACTTCCAGGCTGCACTTATAGGTGGAGTCCAGATCCGCACGGGCGTACGGGTCAATAGGATGCCTGTCCAGTACGGTTGAAGCGTAATCCAAAAACTCCTGGCTGCCGCCTATTTCATGAGCCAAAATCGGTACCTGCTCTTGGAGTGTCAGGCTGATGGCGTTTGCTGCGAGCCGTAAGGTCGGGTTGGTTATAGGGGACTCGAACGCATGGTTTGGCAAAGGAGGAGTCGCGATTTCTGTTAGTCTATTATGCACGACAACAATAGTATCATCCCCGGCAACCTACACAGTACGTTACCGTTGGTTTTGGGATAGTTCGCTCCTGCAGAACGCGCCTAGCTGGCGCTTAATTTCATCCGCTCTTCGCGCAGGATGGCTGCAGTTTTGTCTTCGTATGCATGAATCAGCGCGAGCTGCTCGGCAGAGTATTCCGACTCAAGCTTCGCGACGGCTTCTCCCAAAGGTATAAAAAGTTTGGCGACGGCTGCAAGGTTTTCTGGCGCGACTTCGACGAATACCCGGCGCCTGTCTTGGGTGTCGTGCTTGCGGCGAATAAAGCCGGCGTTTTCAAGACGCACCAACGCCGCCGTCTGCGCGCCAGGAGTAAGTCCGGTATACGCAGCAAGCTCGCTCGCCGTCTTTGGCCCGTCAAATAGAAAGATAAGACATTTATGGTCTGTTGAATTCAAACCGAGCTTAGCTGCTATTGCACTATGAAATAACATTGTTTCGATACTGATAGGCGAAAATGACTTGCTGGTATATGTTTTTTCAGAAATTGTTGTTGACATAATGGTAGCGTTGTAATAAATTAGTTTTATGAATCAAAATATTTAACTCACAGAAGGAGTTTAGCACGTGGGCTCACAAATATCAACTAGTAAGGTCTCGAAGTTCGCCCTTGTCATCTTATTGCTGGGCGTATTTATGGATCTGCTCGACGCCTCGATTATCAATATTGCGATCCCAACTATCGGGAGGAGCTTGCACGCAAGTCCGAGCGCGCTCCAGTGGTCAATCGACGCATACTTGCTTGGATTGTCACTGCTTATTGTAACAGGTGGCCGGCTTGGCGACATCTTTGGCCGCAAAAAAATGTTTTTGCTCGGCACCGTAGGGTTTACTGCCGCATCCGCACTGGCAGGCTGCTCGACGAGCGCAGGCATGCTTGTTGCCGCACGTCTGTTGCAAGGTGTTGGCGCGGCGATGATGGTGCCGCAAGTACTGGCATTCATCCAAGTGCTCTTTGCACCAAAAGACCGGGCGAAAGCCTTGGGCGCATATAGCGGCATCGTAGGTTTTGCGACCGTCGGCGGACCGCTGCTTGCCGCCGGACTTATTCAGTGGAACCTAGCTAATTGGGGCTGGCGCACTATATTCTTCATCAACCTACCCGTTGGGCTTATTGCACTCCTGGCTGGTATGAAAGCATTGCCAGAGTCCAAATCGGAGCACGCCACCAGTGTTGATTTTCCGGGGATCGTTTTAGCAACGGCAGCATTAACCGGTCTTTTGTACCCGCTCATTCAGGGCCGTGAGCTCGGCTGGCCGCTATGGACATTTGCGCTTATGGCGGGGTCTGTGGTGCTCGGCGGCATCTTCCTGCTCTATCAAAAGGCCCGTTCGCGTTCGGGCAAAACGCCGCTTGTTAACACCGTGCTTTTCCGCGCAAAAGGCTATGGCGCCGGCGTTACAATATTCAGCTTGTTCATGATTGCACTGAGCGGCTACTTCCTGGCGTACAGCCTGTACTTGCAGATCGGTTTGCACTTTAGCGCCCTTAAGGCGGCGCTCGCCACCCTGCCGTTTGCGTTTATGGTGCCTGCAACCGCCGGCGTTGCGGTCGTCGCGTTAGCACCAAAGATGGGCCGCAAAGTGATTGGCCTCGGCATTGCGCTTTGTGCCGCCGGAATCGGTATTGCAGATATCGTGATACATCATACTGGTGCGAGCCTGCATGTTTGGCAGCTCATCGCCCCGTTAGTTGTTGGCGGTGCGGGTATGGGTATGCTGGTTGCGCCTATTACTGACTTTGCATTGTCGAATGTGCCGCAGGCGGAAGCCGGATCGGCCTCGGGTTTTCTGACTATGATGCAGCAAGTCGGCAGTACTATCGGGGTAGCATTGTTAAGCACAATATTCTTTAACCTTGTGGGTTCTACGTACACAGCGGCATCCTTTACGCGCTCCATCACGATCACGCTGCTCATTGTGGTCGGCATCCTAGCCGTTATTCTTCCGGCTGTCAATTTCCTGCCGCGCAAGGCGCACGCTCAAATAAATACCGCCGAGTAATCTGCAAAGGTCTCAACCGCGGGCTCTCTAACGTAATCGGTTACTCCTGGTGCATGCCAACGATCGTGTCACGCCGCTGCGAGAGCTCAAAGCTCCAATCGGAGAGAGCCTGGAGGGCGGGCAGCAGCTTCTTCCCGTCCTCGGTAAGCGTGTAATCGACGTGCGGCGGAACTTCCTGGTAATCGTGCCGGACGATGAGCCCATCGTGCTCCAGTTCTTGTAATTGCTTGGAAAGCATGCGCTCGGTAATGCCGCTCATGAGCCGGCGCAATTCGCCGTAGCGCTTAGGTCCGTCACGCAAATACCATATAGCGACCGCTTTCCATCTTCCGCCAATATAGTGCATGCCTACATCAATTGGGCAGTGATACGCTTTGCCGTCTACGCTGATAATATGTTCTTGGTCGTTCAATATCATATGCACACTATACTCTATGATAGTACTTGTTAAAAATATAGCGCTGATGCTAGGATACAAACCATGACTAAAGAGAAACATTCATACAAAATAACACTTCTCGTGCTGGCGTTTACCGCCTTCGTGCTTGGCACTGCCGAGTTGATGATCGTCGGCATTTTAAACCCCATAGCGGATAGTTTGCACGTGAGTGTAGGCACCGCGGGGCAGCTCGTTACGGGGTATGCGCTCGGCATTGCGATCGGCTCGCCAATATTAACCGCGCTCACGAACAAGTTGGGACGGCGAACGCTGGTGATCGCTGCCGTTGTCGTGTACGTGCTCAGCAGTGCGATGGTGTTGCTAAGCACCTCATACAGCATATTTTTGATAGCCCGCATTCTGGCTGGCGTGATGCATGGCATGATTATCGGCAGCAGTTTTTCGATCGCCTCGCAAGTGGTGCCGGCACAAAAGCGCGGTCAGGCGATCGGCATTGTGTTTGGCGGCCTTTCGGTAGCTACCGTCTTAGGTGTGCCGCTTGGTACGCTTGCCGGACAACTACTGGGCTGGCAGGCCGCATTTATCGCGGTGGTAATTATGGGCGTCGCGGCACTTGCCGGCCTTATGCTGTTTTTGCCAAATACGAACGATGCCGGCCAGCTATCGCTAAAAGATCAGTCCCGGTCGGCCTTCACCCCCGGCGTTTTTATTACGCTGTTTGCCGGTTTGCTTATTATGGGCGGCCAGTTCACCCTTCTGACTTACCTCGAGCCCTTCCTTACCAATACTACACACATACATGGCGGCATGGTGAGCGCGTTTCTGTTTGCATACGGAACTGCCTGTGCGGTTGGAACGTTTATAGGCGGCAAACTAGCCGATAAGAATCCGAGCAAAACGATTATTGTTGCCAACGCCCTGCTCATCGGAATCTTTATTTTGCTGCATGTAGTGGGCGGCCAGGGCGCGTTGGTTGCGCTTTTGTTACTATGCTGGGGATTCGTTGGGTTCGGCCTCGTGCCTTCGTACCAGCTGTATGTGATCGGTTTGGCGGGTAAGGGCGCTAACCTGGCTTCAACGCTTGGTGTGTCGGCGGTGAACGTAGGCGTCGCAGTGGGTGCGGTAGCTGGCGGAACGACCATTTCTATGCTCCATAGCAGCTCGGCCGTCCCGCTGACTGCAGCTGTAGTATGCGCCGTTGCTTTGCCGGTCAGCTTATTTGCAGGCAAACGTTTTTGGCACAAGCCACTTGGCCAAGCTGCGCCGCCGCCCGAAGGCTCGTTCGCTAATGCGGAATAATATATAAGGAGGTCATGTATGTTCGACGATGCAAAGTTTTTAGCAACCGTACCGGTCAGTAGTCTGGAAAAGGCCAAAGAATTTTATGAGGGCAAGCTCGGCTTGAACCGTGTAGCCGAAAATCCACGCGGTCTCACCTATGTGACGGGCGGCGGCAATTTGTTTATTTACGAGTCACCGGCTACGGCTGGCTCCAGCAAGGCATCGGTTGCCACGTGGGAGCTCGGAACTATCGAAGAGCTAGTCAAAGACATGAAGTCCAAAGGCATCGTGTTTCTGACTTACGACATCCCGGGCGCAACCTGGCAGGACGATATCGCTACCATGGGCGACGTGCAAGTAGCATGGTTTGAGGACCCAGACGGCAACCTTTATTCGGTAGGAACGCCGCAGCCGTAATCGTGCACACGTATTTCGGTCGGCTCAGGCGGGATTGACTTCAATGCCACTCACCATGGCGTTGTCTACCACGCTCGTAAATTGGATAGTGACATTACCCTGCGCATCAGCCGGGACAACAAAATCCTGCACGACGGCTTTGTTGGCGCCGCCCGCCGCAGCATAGATGTCGTAGTTGCTGAGCGCCGCAGTACCGTTAATACTTACGTTGAAGACGCGACTGCCAATGCCGCCGCTATTACCGCCAGCACCCCAATAGAGCTCGTTAAAGTGCAGGCGGACGTGGTAGTTGGCTGCCGGCGTCAACCGTGGAATGGTGTACGTAAAATTGCCATAGCGCACTGTTTGGTACACGGCTTGTGGAGCCGGGCCGCTGACGGCGCTCGTGTCAACGGTCGCCGTTGAGCTGTAAGTAGTTCCGCCAATGTATTCGGTGTCGGCTGCGAAACTGCCCGCTGCATTGCCGCCGGCGTTGATCACGGTCGCGGCAGGGTGCGGCGGACGAGGCGGCTGCGCGGGCAGCGTGCCATCGAACAGCTCGATGCCATTCACCATCGCATTATCGGTTACAGTGGTAAACTGAACAGCGACGTTACCGCTTGCGTCGGCCACAGCTGGTATTTGCTCGGTAATTGCTTGGTTGGCGCCGCCGGCTTCTGCGTAGATGTCGTAATTGGATAGCTCGCTTTGGCCGTTCACTGCCACGTTAAACACGCGACTGCCAATGCCACCGCCAGTGGACCCTGCACCCCAATAAAGCTCGTTGAAATGCAGTCTGAGCGTGTAAGCTGCGCCCGGCGTAAGGCCGGAGAATGCATAACTAAAGTTATTGCCATAGCGCACTGTTTGGTACACGGCTTGTGGAGCCGGCGTGGTCGTTTCGCTCGTATCGACTGGTGCGGAGGTGGCATAGGTGGCGCCGCCGCTAAAGCCGGTGTCGGCCGCAAAACTGCCGCTCGCACCGCCGCCCGCATTTATAGATTGCAATGCAACAGGAGTTGGCGTGGTAATGCGGCCGATGGCGCTCGACCCGGGCGCGCTTATATCGTACCAAACAGCACCGTCGGGACCGCCGCTAACACCGGTGATGCCACCGCTTGTCACTGGAACCGCGTATTGCGTCCCCACGCCGGAAGTCGTCATACGGCCGATACTGTACGAGCCGCCGCTCGAATACCAAATAGCACCGTCGGGGCCGGTGGATATTCCGCTGCCCGCGTGTTCACCAGATGGGATCGGGTACTCGATAATGTTGCCAGCGGTATCAATCCGCCCAATATTTGCAGCGTTCGTTTCCGTGAACCATACCGCGCCGTCGGGGCCGGCAGTTATGCCATAAGGGAATGAATTGGCGGTTGGCGTAGGATAGCGCGTGTACACGCCCGCAGTTGTCATGCGGCCAATGGCGTTGTCTCCGGGGTCGTTGCCTTCTTCGCTAAACCACAGTGAACCATCAGGCCCGCTTGTAATGCCTAGAAAACTCCTAAGGTTGCCCACGATCGGATAAATCGTGACGTTTCCACTTGTGGTCATGCGGCCGATTTCCCAAACGTTATTGTATGATTGCGTCGTAAACCACAGCGCGCCGTCTGAGCCAGCCGTTACGGCGTAAGGATACGACTGTGCATTATAAGTGGTCACCGTTCCGCCTGTCGTTATGCGGTACAGCGACGTCGAAGGGCTGCTCGTAAACCATAAAGCGCCATCAGACCCGGCAACGATATCTCGCGGCTGATAGTTATCGCCGGTCGGGTATTCTGTGATCGTTCCGGCGTTTGTTATGGTGCCGATTTTGCGGCTGTTGGGCTCCGTAAACCACAGCGCGCCGTTCGGCCCTTTTGTAATCTGGAACGGATTGCCGCCAGATGAGGGCAGCGGATATATTGTGTTCGTCGGCGTTGCGGCGTACGCTGGCAGACTGCCAAAAACTGGCGCTACTAAAAGTGCGGCGCTCAAGCTGATTGCCGCAGCCGCTCGCCTAATTAACCCTTTTGTAAGAATACCCGATCGGACGTTTCGCAATTTACTGTAAGTACGCATACTCCCACCCCTTCGTTATGTCTTTATAGTACTCCGCTGTGGCGCAAAGTAAAAGAGAGCCGAAACGCCTGCGGCGCCGTGCCTGTTGCGCGCCGGGCTGTTATGCTGGTTATATGCACATTTTGAGTACTACGATCGGCCGCATTTCCGTGCTGGCCGGGACAATTATATTTATATTCGCCTTGACTTTCGGGATTCACGCACTTACGACCCCGCCCGTATTGCCGGACCCACCGCTCAAAACGCTGGCTGCCCAGCATGGCATTGAGCTCGGCAATTTTGCTATTTCTTCGTATTTGAACGACTCGCGTTACAGCAATATATTAACGTCGCAGTTTAATCTTGCGCTCATAGACAACACGCCGAACTGGTATTTTACAGACGGCGGTTTGCGGCCAACGCCGTCAACTTTTAACTTCACCACTATGGACAAGGTCGTCGCCTTTGCCCAAGCGCACCATATGCAGATGCAGGCCCATCATCTTTTGTGGGGCGAAAGCAAATGGCTGCCAACTTGGCTCACAAGCGGCCATTATTCGCCAGATCAACTTATGGATGTCATACATAACCACATCGACACCGTCGTTGGGCATTACCGCGGCAAAATTAAAGAATGGACTGTGGTAAACGAGGCCTTTACGCGCGGCCAGCACATCTACGGATTACATGACTGGTGGGCGGACAACACCGGCAGCACTGCTTACATTGACCAAGCATTTATTTGGGCGCACCAGGCGGACCCACAGGCAAAGTTGATTCTCAACGACTTTGATAACGAACACTTTAACCCCGTTTCGGACGCCATGTACCAATATATTGAAGACGCCAAGGCGCGCGGTGTTCCGATCGACGGCATCGGCATGCAAATGCACATAGACGGTACGCATCCGCCGGACATGAAGGAAGTTACGCAAAATATGCAGCGCTTTGGCCGGCTGGGTGTAAGCGTGTACGTCACCGAGTTTGACGTCAACATGAGCGCCGTGCCCGCACCTGATAGCGTAAAAGACAACATCGCCGCCGGTATTTACTACAATATGATGCGTGCCTGCATTAATGCCGGCGACTGCCACAGCTTTTCCGAGCTCGGCATCACCGATAAAGAAACATGGTACAACTATATGGGGCCGTCTTCTGCCGACGCCCGCCCGCTCATGTTCGACAAAAAATACAAAGCTAAGCCAGCCTTTTACGCGTTCCGAAACGCGCTGCTGCAAAAATAACCGCCCTTTCCCTTGCCATTTTGAGGTGTATGTAGTGGTCAAGTTGTGGTATCCTATCTCACTGTGCCATATGTATTACATGTGTAGGAGATACTGTATATGACTTCGGTCGAAGGCGTCTATCAATACTGCGCGCTTGGTTTCAACGAAGCTGCTGAGGCCCTACAAACCCTTGGCGAAGCGCAGCGTTCCCTAGTAAATATGCATGATGCGTATGCAGGCGTCTCTAAGGAAACCGGACAGGCAGACATGCAAACAGCCACCGCACGAGCGCGTGAAGCGGTCGAGGCAGCGAGCGCCGCAATTCAATTCACATTTGGAGGGCTTCAGGAATGTAATGCTTTTGGCCGCAATCTTGTCGGCTACGCGTTTAATGACAACATCAGCCCGCCCCGGCAAAGAGCCTTAGGCATTCTACGCCTTCCCGTTGGCGAAGACCCCGAAGCCGACCGCGCCGAGGTCGATGACCTGCGCGAAAAACTAGACTCGAAAAATCCGGCAGAAAACGATGGCGGCAGGAAATCCATACCCGGTTACCTGGACTTTGGCGGCTGGGTGGACGCCGTTCGAGTCGGTGAAGACGAAATAGCTAAAATTCCCCATGTGCGAGGGAGCGATGACCCATCTGAAGAGTGGGGGCATGCCCGCGAAAACATGAACGAGCGCATGGATGCGATTGAAATAACCCAAGGCCAACCGGGTTTCGAACAAATGACCCGTTACGTGCCACCGAATGGAGAAGAAGACGCCGGCGCAGTCTATACCACCTACGATGGCGAAACTATGGACAGCGTAATAGACAGCGAAGGGGGTCTGAAGCGGCTCGATTCGCTCACGCCCGAACAGTGCGATACCCTTATAAACGCCTGCGAATTCGCAGCGAATAATAACCTGTACATCGAGCCTGGCGCCAAAAGTGTGGCCTTCGATGCCCAAAAAGGGCTGACCATTATAGATACGGGCGTTGCAGGCCGCTCCAGGGCGCCCGAGGAAACTGCCGCCGATTGCGTAAATCACGGCGTGATCAACGGCCCGTACGACTCACAATTGCCAGCAGCCGCCACCACGCTTTACAACTCATACAAAAAGAAGTTTGGCGAAGAAGCAGCGAGAAGAAACATACTCGCCGTATGGCAGCAGCGCAACTACAAATATCCGCCCGGATTCAAGCCGTAAAAATCCCAGGCAATCCGTGCTACCATAAGAACTATGCATACATTATGGAATGGTTCAATTAGCTTTGGTCTCGTTAACATTCCGGTCCGAATGTTTAGCGCTACCGAGACGCGCGAGGGCATTGAGCTCAATCTACTACACAAAACAGATCACGCGCCGATCCGTTACGCACGCATTTGCCGCAAGGACGGCAAAGAAGTTGCTTGGGACGACATCGTGAAAGGTTATGAGTACCGCGAGGGCGAATACCTGGTGCTCACCGAAAAAGAACTCGAAGAAATCAACATAAAAAAGACGCAAACTATCGACATCAAACAGTTTGTCGAAGAGACCGACATAGATGTCCGCTACTTTGAAAAACCATATTACCTGGAGCCGGTCAAGGGCGGCGAAAAGGCCTACGCACTGCTGCGCGAATCACTGCACAAATCCAAAAAAGTAGCGCTGGCCAGCTTTGTGATGCACGAGCGCCAGCACATCGCCATCATCAAGCCAGTCGGCCGGGCGCTCATCCTCAACCAAATGCGTTATCCAACCGATTTGCGCGAGCCTGTGGATTTAAAATTTCCTACGGGCAAGGACCTGACAGATAAGGAGCTCGAAGTTGCGCTCAAGCTCATAAAGCAAGAAACCAAGCCGTTCATTCCAGAGGATCTGCACGACACCTACACCGAAGAACTCGAAGAGATAATCAAGGATAAAGCCAAGGGCAAAAAGCCGAGCAAGGCTGCGGCACGTACTCCGCAAGCTTCCGCCCAAGACTTGATGAGCGCCCTAAAAGCCAGCCTAAAGGCGTAAACAATGGGGCTCGCCGATTATTTTAAAAAGCGGAACTTCCGTAAAACTCCCGAGCCAAAAGGCCAGCCGCGCCGAAAGCACAGCGGCAAGCTGGCGTTCGTCGTGCAGGAGCACCACGCCACTGCCCTGCACTACGATTTTCGCCTGGAAATAAATGGCGTACTCAAAAGCTGGGCCGTGCCAAAAGGCCCGAGCATGAACCCGCACGACCACCATTTAGCCATCCAAACCGAAGATCACCCATTCACCTACCGCACATTTGAAGGCGTCATTCCGGAGGGCAATTACGGCGCCGGCAACGTAATTATTTGGGACGAAGGCTGGTACGAAGCGCGCAAAGGTGACCCCGCCGAGCAAGAAAAAACACTCGCCCAGGAGCTGGCGGCCGGTCACATCACGTTCATACTGCACGGCAAAAAACTCCGCGGCGAATTCGCGCTCATCAAAATGCCGAATGCTCGTGAAGAAAACGCCTGGCTGCTCATAAAAAAGGGCGATGAGTTTGCTACGGACCAGGACATTACCGCGCAAGATACCTCTGTAAAAAGCCACAAACGAGTCGACGACCTGGGCGCAAAGGGCAAACTGCCGGACTTATCAAAATACCGCAAAAGGCCGGCGCCGGCGCACGTAAAACCCATGCTCTGCACCCTTATCGACCAGCCGTTTGACCGCGAGGGCTGGCTGTTCGAAATTAAATGGGACGGCTACCGGGCGATTGCCGGACGCACGGGGCAAGAAGTTTCGCTGTACTCGCGCTTGGGTAACGATTTCAGCCAAAAATTTTCGCCGGTCGCCGAAGCCATGCGCGACTTTACGCACGACGTTGTCGTTGACGGCGAAGTTGTGGTGGTGGACGACGACGGCGTGGCGCACTTTGAATGGCTGCAAAACTGGAGCCGCGCACCCGAAGGCAGCCTGCGCTATTACATCTTCGATATTTTGTGGTGCGACGGGCACGATCTTTCGGACATGCCACTGCGCTCGCGCAAAGCGGTACTCAAAAGCCTCATGCCCGATAGCGTCATACTCCGTTACGGCGACGATATTGAGACCAACGGCGTCGCACTCTTTAAAGAAATGCAGCGGCGCGGCCTGGAAGGCATTGTCGCCAAACGCGCCGACAGCCCGTACCGCCAGAACGAACGCGGCACAGATTGGCTCAAAGCCAAAACTGCGCTACGGCAAGAAGTCGTCATCGGCGGCTACACCGAGCCACGGGGCGGGCGGCAATACTTGGGTTCACTTTTGGTCGGCGTTTACGAAAAAGGCGAGTTTGTATATGTGGGGCATTCCGGCGGCGGGATTGCCGACGAGCAGCGCAAATTGCTGCGCGACAAACTCGATAAACTAGCCCGCAAAACATCGCCGTTTGCAACCGAGCCCGTGCCAAACGCACCCGTACACTGGACCCGGCCGGAGCTCGTCTGCGAAATGAGCTTTAGTGAATGGACAAAGGAGGGTTATATGCGCCAGCCAAAATATAAAGGCCTGCGAGCCGACAAAAAACCCACAAACATACACCGCGAAAAACCAAAAACCGCGCGTTCCGAAGCGGCCGAAACAAAGGCGGCAGCACGCGGCGCACAGGGAGGACTGCCGTTCGAGCTCACCCACCTGGACAAAGTTTTCTTTCCGCGGCACAAATACACCAAGGGTGACCTCATTAATTATTACACCGCGGTTTCTGAATACATACTGCCATACTTAAAAGACCGGCCATGCTCGATGCTACGCATGCCCAGCGGCATTACCGGCGACAGTTTTTTCCAAAAAAATAACGAACATTTACCGGATTGGGTGCCAAGCGCCGATATTTTTTCGGAATCCAACAACGCGAATTTGCATTGGATTGTTGGCGGGCGGCTCGACACGCTTTTATACATGGTGCAGCTGGGCTGCGTCGAAATTAACCCATGGAACTCACGCACCGGGCGCTTAGACAATCCGGATTGGATTGTCATAGACCTGGATCCGGAAGGCGTGCCGTTCAGTAAAGTTATCGAGGTCGCCCATGTGGTGCATGCGGTCTGCGACGAGTGGAAAATTCCGGCTTACCCCAAAACCTCGGGCAAAACCGGCATTCATATTTACATTCCCCTGCACGCCAAATACACCTACGAGCAAGGCAAAAACCTGGCGCACCTAATTGCACTCGAGGTCAATAAACGCACGCCAAAGCTCACCAGCGTCGAGCGACTACCAGAAAAGCGTAAAAACAAAATTTACCTGGATTTCCTGCAAAACCGCGAGGGTCAAACGCTCGCTGCGCCGTACTCCGTCCGCCCCACGCCCGATGCCAGCGTGTCCACGCCGCTGCACTGGGATGAGGTAAACAAAAATCTAAAACCCGGCGACTTCACCATCAAAAACATGCCCGCCCGCTTGAAGCGCGTTGGCGATTTATGGGAACCAGTCATGGGCACGGGCATCGACATCGCCAAAATCCTCAAACACATTGAGGGTTAGCGTTCGGAGTGATTAGCGATTCCCGCGCTGGGATCATCGGGATCTTTTACGCGCACTTCATTCACTATGAGGGCATCGGATGCCGGGAGGTCAGCCTTAGGCCAGTTTTTTGGCTCATGCTCTATCGCATAGTCCCGCACTTGCTGCCAGCGGCGGCCATTGTCGGTAACTTGGCAAACGCCGCGCACTACCGAAATGTTAAGGACCGTTCCGTCCTCGGCGCGTTCGAGCCCGATGACGGCCTTGCAGCGTACTTCTGCCCCACACGGCAGTGCACCAACTTTTGGATTGCCGTTTTCGTCTACATAATTTTGTGGGTAATTCTGCACCCAGTCCAGCTCGCACGAGCCCGACACCAGGCAGCGCTTGGCGACTACCATTCCCTTTGCATATAAACTCACCCTACCTTCGCACAATCCGCAATCGGCCGAACCCGCCCGGAATATAACAGGCGTGTCATCCAGACATGCACTGCCCTCACCCAAATCGGCGCCAGGTTCCTGTAATTCGCTTGTTGATTGTTGCGCCTCACGCACTGCCGCTCCGTTGAGGGCATCGTCTACCTGGCACATAATCTCTGCGCGCTTGCAAGACGGATGTTCCATTTAAGGCAGTATACGATCAAAGCCCTCCATTGACAATCCGACGCGTGCATCTTGAGGTCGACAGGCAGAACTTAACTGCACTTGCCTGGGTTTTGACTTGGCCGGCGATCCTATAAAAAGACGAGTTGTTTTCGACCGTATTAAAGTGCTTGGCGTGGAACGTTAGCTCGCGGTAGCCCGTGATTTCCGGAGGATAAAAAGCTCCGAGCCAGTCAGTATAATGCCAGCCCGAGGTGCCAATATATAATTGCCTGCCCATCTTTTAATTTTACGACGCTGAGGCGTGGCCGTAAACAAGCGTAAGGTAGAGGCACTAGCTATGATATAATTCGTGGATCATGGCAAACTATGAAGGTGAACCACCTGTGCCGAACCTTGTAGATTGGCGGCTTGGTTTAGAGGCCATCCACCACCCGCTCGGCCGGCAGCTGCGTGAGAATCCGGATCCGTACGCCGTGGCTGCGTCGCTTGGTTTGCCGATCCCATCGTATGTTAAATTCGGATCGCCGGATGAATTCCTGGCAGATACTGAGGCGGGGTTGCGGCCGCTTAAGGCACGCGGCGTTGCCAATTATTATGTTGGTTTGCGGCCGCTCCGAGAAGACCTGCCTAAATACCGCAACGAAGAGCCACTGGCGCACACAGAGGTCGCGCCCTACATACGCGACCACATAACCCCCGAGCACGGCAAGCAGTACGTGCTGCGGATAGCCGAATACGTGGTCGCCGTTTGCGGTGCAGTGGTAGTCATAAACCCGAGCGGCAGCGAACATATAGATATGGTTATGGGCGATCTCGGGCCGTTAGCCACGGGGCGGGCGCGGCCAGAATACCAAGCTGTTACCGATCAATTTACCGGCGTACGGCGCTACTACGAAGCAGCTGCGGGAGTAAGCCAGCAAAAACAGCTTGGCGAAGACCATACAATCATTACGCCAGATATACGGACTGCAATTGCACGGGGCATGAGTAGAATACCGCGGCTTGGCAACGGTATGCGCGACCCGAGAACTCCCGGACGGTACGAACTCGCCATTGTGCGGCATTTCAATAAGTTGGACCCTGTATTTGTGGACGCCCAGCCGGACGGACCGCGCACGCATCCGTACGCTTTGCCCGAAACGCCGTTGTATTAAAGCGACGCGGCTATTGAGATTACGAAGTTACCGCTGCCGTGCCATCATGCCGAGCTGAAATTCTCCAGGCACTTGATTGCCGGCACGCATATCGTTAAGTCCGGTGGCCTCGTGATGCAGCCGTTTGAGACCCGCTGGTGACTGGTAGGCTTTGGCGATAACAGCCTCGTATCCCCTATCGGGGAACGCCTCCACGGCTATGGCCTCTGCCGATAAAAAGTAGACGTCGGGCCAAGTACCCGGCTCGTGAACGTCATCCCACCAGGCCTTGGCACGCGCTATATGGTATTCGTTCGTGATGACCGCCAGCGAGCTCCACCTATGCGCGATCATGAGCTGGCCGATGCGCCGCATGTTAGCGGCCGTGTTTGGCGATTTGGTTTCGAGCATGGTTTTGGGCCGGGGCAGCTCGGCGCACAGCGGCGCATAATCCGGATCGTGCGAAAGTAGCATAATTTCGTCCAGAAATGCGCGTTCGTAAACGGCGGCTTCTACCGGTGCCTCATCGCCAAAAGCGGCGGCTTGCTTGGCGCTCGTGCCGCCAGAGAACAGAAAATTGCTGCTGCGAGACATAAGATACATGCCGACAGCCGCAGCGACGCGCATATGCCCGCCGAGCATCCCGAACATATCGCTCTGTTCGTAGGTGGCGGGCTGAAAATTATGGCCGGCTTTATATACGCCGCCGCCCGGCACAGCGACCGCACTGTACGTTCGCATATCTTCTATCCTCCTGACAAAAAAGAACGCTTATATAAAGCGCTGCATGCATATGAAAACTGTCCGTCCAAAAGGACAGCCAACATAATAGCAGACTATAACCGCAAATTTAAGACGCCGAATATATAACTTGCATTCTGCCTAATTCGACATCTGCCTGGGGTGCAGTTGAATCACTTTGGGCAGCCCTGAAATCTTCCATCATCCTTGTTGTCGCAAAATATCCCTCAGCATCATTTGGCATCTCAATACGGCCGAGCTTTGCGTACAGCCCGGTAATACCGCAGATGCTGCCCAGAGGTGGTTCTTCGCCTGTAAAATACTGCGAAAAAGATGACTTCTCGGCCTTCGACCATCCACCCAAAAGCCGGGCGCCGCGTATAACGTCGCCGGTGCCTTTTACGAATGAAAACATGGTTAGCGCCGCCGCCCGGCTCCTATCTAAAATTTCAGGATTGGAAATCCCATGGTCTCTATAGGATTCAAGCGCGGTTTCCGCATCAGAAAATCCCGAGGCTTTAAGCCGGGCCATTGAAGCGTACTGTACGAAAGGCTGGTTTTCGCACGGCTGCACCGTAAAACCTAAATCCCGCAGTTGCTCGAGCGACGCATCGACTACGTCCTGGCTCAAAAGCGGCCGGCCAATGCCAACTCCCCGCAAGGCCGTGTTGCCGGTGTGCACAGGAGTTATCCGGGCATTGGATTCAGCAAGCAACTGGGCTATTCGCTCGTAGCTCGTCGTAAACCCGTGGAGTCCTGCCTGTCGACGTGAAGTCCTTCTTTTGCTCATGACCTTGTTCCTCGAATAAATCTAGCGGTTTATACTATCCAAAAACATAATAAAATACGGCGGGCAAAAATAAAAAATAAGCGGCAAGCACATGCATTTTGCAGAACCGGGTGGTACAGTAAGAACGATACTTTTACCATGAAACAACCACAACCATACTTCGAACATATCGAACACTTAAAGCAAACTGTTGAATCCGCTGCCCAAGACTTAGCGCCCGCGGTAGTGCTGCGCGGCAGTGCCGGGCCACATACCGTACAAATTGACCCTGAAAGCTTCTCCGAAGCACTCGAAACCCGAGTACAGGTAGAGCTCGCCGTCAACTATCTTCACCGTGAGGTAAACGACGAATCCGCAGCCACAGACAGACCTGGATTGTACAGAAGCTTGGGCGATAACTGGGACCTTAGCGGCGTTCTCGGGACACACGAACCACTGTTAGAGGAGCGCGCCCTAGCAGAAACTATTGACCGGCTGCTATTAAAACGGCGTGGGGGCGGACCGGTGGTGGCGCTTGATTTTGGGGGCGGCTACGGTCTTTCGTGGCTCCGCGTGGCGGCGCAGCCAGCGTACAGAGCCGCCATCGAGGAAGGGCGGCTGGCGATGGCCGTCACCAATCTCGGCTCGATTTCGGATCAATCAATAGATGCCGACGGCTACTCCGGCATTGCCGGCCAGATCAACCGCGACAGCCAAGCCCGCCAAGCCGATGGCAATTCCCCCACCTTTACGCCAGCCGACTTACAATGGGTGCAGGACAATCAGGCGCGTGTCCAGTACCTTGATACAAGTGCGCTTGAGCTCGCCCACACACCGGTGGGGTTGGCCGACGGCGGCGCGATTGATCTGGCAGGCAATGTCGGTATTATTCACGAAGATAATGCGCTTAGCCACAGCCACACGCCCGACCTGGCAATGGCGAACTTTAAAGAAATCCTAACCGAGGACGGCGTTCTGAGCTCCAGCACCGCAACGTACTACCACGCCATGCAGGTTGTCCGCGAAAACGAGATAACGTTAGGAAACGGGCGTGTTGTTCCAATGAACGAAGCCTATGCGCGACAGCGCAGGCTGTCGCTCATCATTGGCTCCAAAATGTTACAGCAAGTATTTTCCTATCAGCATGACGTTAGGCGCCACCGAGGAATTTTTAGCCACGCACCCGACCCTCAGGCACCGCGCGTGCCATTTAAGTGTGGTAGAATATTGCCATGAGAAAGCATGACGTTATTTTTTTGAGCATTGCGCTGGTGATCGTCGTTGGCCTGGGGATTGCCCTGATGACCGTATTAAAACTCCACCCGAAAACCACTGTTAAGTCATTTAAAGAATGCGCCGACAGTCCGGGCAGCATTATCCAAACGACTTATCCGGAAACCTGCATCACAAGCGACAAAAAAAGATTCACGCAACCGCAATAATCAGAGGCTAGGCGGCTTCGGCCGCTTGCAATAGTGCGAGCAACGCCACGGTCGTATTCCAAGTGCGGATGGTCATAGAACGATACGGCAGTGTGCCGACAATTTTGTTCAGGCGGCTTTTGGTGCGCTGCTCCCCAAGCCGCTGCGAGTAAATAACGCCCTGGCCCGGCCAAATTACATCCACGCCTTCCCGCGGATCGAACACGGGCAGCGCCTCGCTAACGTCAATGCCTATTAGAAAAATCACGTCGCTGTAGTAGGTTTCGGGATGCTCGCCAAACCCAGCAGGTTTACGCTCAACCACGGTTTGCAGTTGTTTGCGATCCAGCACCAGGACTTTAATAAGCTCGCTGCCGAGTTTGAAATGCGCTGGCAAAGCGCTCTCGATAATCGCCTTAACCTCGGCAGCGGATTTATCGGACCGTAAGATAACATTGCCGCTCGCAATGTAAGTCGAAACGGCCGAAAATCCTAAATTTTCAAGGCATTGCCGCAACGCTGCCATCGGAATTTTGTTTTTGCCGCCCACGTTAATGCCGCGGATTAGTACAAGATAGGCGCTCATCCTTTTATAGTACACCACAAAGCGTTTACCTCTCCCTTGTAGCCTACTTTCCGCTTAGGGACAGCCGCGCACAATCTGATATTATCAGTACATGAATAAGCTTGCTTCATCACATCAACTGCCCGAGGGGAGCGGCCTGGACACGTCGCGGCTCTTAAGTTTTAGCGACGGCGTCATTGCCGTTATTATCACCATTCTGGTGCTTGAATTTAAAGTGCCGTCCGGTTATGAGCTGCACGATTTGCAGCCGCTCCTGCCGGCCGTGCTCGTGTATCTGCTCAGCTTCCGGCAGATCGCCACGTACTGGGCAAACCACCACCATTTGTTGCGGCTCGCACACCATGCCAGCAATCGCTTGATCTGGGCGAACCTCAATTTATTATTTACGATCTCACTCGTCCCGTTCGCGACAGCTTGGCTCGGCGAACACTATAACCGGCCATGGCCAGTTGCCTTATACGGCTTTATCGCCCTTGCTGTTGCGGTCGCTTATAACATTTTGCAGCGGACGGTTCTGGCCGAATACCCAAGCACGCTCGTAGAGCACACGCGTTTTAGGCGCGATATTAAGGGTAAGTTGTCGCTCTTGGCATACGTAGCAGGCGTTGGGCTGGCTTTTGTGAATGTATGGATTTCGATCGGACTGTATGTGGCCGTAGCCATTGCATGGTTGGTGCCCGAGCGCCGCGTAGAAGACATCGCTACAGATTAATTTTTGGGGGCGGCGCCGGGGCGCGCTAGCAGGCGGCGGATTTTGCATTCGACAGCCGCAGCTCGTACTATGAAGGTATAAATGACGAAAGGATACGTAATGGCACTAACCCTGATCGAAAAACAGCACCTCGTTGATAATATCTGGACGTTTCGTTTTAAACCAGACGGCATTTTTACTTGGACCGCCGGCCAATTTGTGCGCGTAGAATTACCACACGAGAATCCGGACGGCGAAGGCACAAAGCGCTGGTTCACCAATGCAGCCGCGCCTTTTGAGGGCGTCATGCAGATTACCACTCGTATTACCGACACGACATTCAAACAGGCGCTGTCCAAATTAGAGCCCGGCGATACGCTGCAGCTTGTCGAAAAGCCCGACGGCGATTTTACCTGGCAAGATTCGGACTTGCCGATCGTATTTGTCGCGGGCGGCATCGGGATCACGCCGTTTCATAGTATTTTGAAGCAGCGGGCGCACGATGGTCTGCCGCTCAACGTCACCCTTATTTATGGCAGTCGCACACCGGACGTGCCGTTTACAGGCGAGATCGCAGCCTGGCAAGCATTAAATCCTGATCTTAAAGTGCAGTATGTGGCCGGCGAACCGCTCACGGCGGCAAGCCTAGCCAAGATGGTGCCGAATCTGCACAGTTCGCTCGTGTATGTATCAGGGCCCGAACCAATGGTCGAGGCACTGGCGAATGACCTCAAATCCCAAGGCCAGCCCGAAGCACAAATAAAGCGCGACGAGTTTCCAAACTACAATCAAACTAATTATTAAGGCGGGTCTGTGCTGCGCATTAAACGCATTTACGACGAACCGACCAAAACCGACGGTGCACGCATTTTGGTCGACCGGCTTTGGCCGCGCGGCGTAAGCAAGGCTTCGGCGCAGCTTGAGCTATGGCTCAAAGAAATCGCGCCATCGCCGGAGTTACGTACCTGGTTCGACCACAAACCAGAGCGATTCGAGGCATTCAGCAAGCGATATGAGGCCGAGCTCGCCGCAAACCCGGCCGTTGCCGAGCTCAAGCAAATCATGGCCAATCACCCAACCGTAACGCTGCTGTACGGCGCCAAAAGCCCAACCACCAACCACGCCGTCGTGCTGCAAAAATTCCTAAGCAGTACATAACCGGACCGCGCGCTGCTATACTGCAACTATGCCTGCTCCAAGGTTATTTTAAGCAACTGCCGCCAAAATACATATTATGAAGCGATACACATTAAAAGATTTGCAACGCAAGGGCACTGTGTTGTATCTTACGCTCGCGCCAAAAAGCAGTAGCGACACGGTGCGGTTTTGGCCTGGACAGTATGCAGCTATCGGCTTTCGCACCAAAAGCGGACGGCGTTCGCCCATGCGCTGTTTTTCGATTGTCAGCGCACCAGCCGATACCGAGGTTTTGCAGTTTGGCGTGCGGTTGGGTGGGCGGTTTACGCGGGCATTGGGCGAGCTCCCGCTGGGCACCGACATGTTCGTGCAAGGTCCGTTCGGCAATTTTGTCATCGACGAACGTTACGATCGCAACATTGTAATGCTGGCGGGCGGCATCGGGATCACGCCGTTTATAAGCATGCTGCGTGCCCTGTGCACCGACCCTAACCCGCCGCCCATCACACTTGCTTACAGCTGCCGCGATGCGGGTGATCAGCCGTTTCGCGAAGAACTTGCGCTACTGCAAAGCCAAATTCCATCGTTCAAAGTTTTCGCATTCATAACCGGGGGCAATCCCGCGGAGCCGCTGCCAGGCACGATAGCGGGTGCGATTTCGGCGCAGCATATCCGGTCACTTACTACCGGCGCGTATGCCGGCAGCACCTACTTTTTATGCGGGCCAAAGGGCTTTATGGAATCAATCAGCGGAGCGCTGCGCGCAAATGGTGTAAGCGAATCCCGCATTCTGACCGAAAGCTTTACCCAGTCGTCAAAACTCTTGTCGTTTGGCGGGCATAGGATCACGCGGCTCACTTACGCCGCAGTGGCCGCGGTGATGATCGTCGGCATTGCCGGTATTTTGTACCTTGATCTGAGTCGTTACATTCCGATGCACATGGGCACTAATTCTGCGGCACAAACAACTCAAACCACCGGCTCGAATACTGCCAGCGGTGCGACCACTGCTGTGTCCGCCCCGCCGCAAAACAATGCAAACACCCAGATACAAAATCAATACCAACCACCGCTAACTTCGGTATCATAATGGAGCGCTTGCAAGAAACCCGCCACGCGCTCGGCTCCAACGCCGTTATAACGCTCGTCGTGCAGGATAATGCCGACGCGGCGCCGGTTTTTGCCGCACTTTGGCGCACAATTACTGAATTCGAACAGCGTTTTAGCCGGTTTTTGCCGCAAAGCGAATTATCCCAGTTTAATGCTGGTGCCGGTAGTTGGACACCGGCGAGCGAACCATTCCGCGAGATGCTTACAACTTGCCAACGCCTCAGCCGCGAAACGGCGGGTTTGTATAATCCCTTCATTTTGCCGGATTTGCAGCGCGCGGGTTACGTGGGGTCGTGGCCGAATCCGCAGGCAGGTACCACAGCACAAGACTATCGAGAGCGCCGCGCCTCCGCCGCGTCGGCGCAGATCAAAATACGCGGCGATTCCGCTAAAATCCCAGCTGGCACGGCTCTGGATTTCGGCGGAATCGGCAAAGGTTATTTGCTCGACCTCCTTGCCGCGCAACTAAAAAAATTGCAATACGGCAACTATTGGCTTTCGCTTGGCGGCGATATTATATGTAGTGGCAACGACCTGCATGGCAAGCCGTGGGCGGTTGGCATCCAGCACGCCAGTAAGGCCAGCGAAACGATCGGCAGCATCAGCAACAAAGGCGGGCAGCGACTCGCCATTGCCACCTCTGGCGTCACCAAACGAAAGGGCGCAAACTGGCACCACATTATTGACCCACGCACCGGTGAACCCGCCAGCACCGACCTGCTGACCGCAACACTCGCCTGCAGCGACGCCACTCATGCCGATGTCTATGCCAAGTGCCTCGTAATTCTCGGCAGCCAAGGCGCGGCACAATTCTGTAAATCACACCATATCACCACCGCCTACCTGCAAATCCGCGGTGGCGATGTACAATTATATAAAGCAAAGGACACCGAATGATAACGCTTGACATACTCGCCACTTCTACCGCCAGCACGATTACACAGCGCGTCGGCGTCTCATGGGAGTGGTACGTTATCCGCGCGGCAGGCTTTACGGCCGCAGGTCTATTAATACTTTTGATGCTGTCCGGCATCGGCCAGGTAACCGGACTCACTTACCGCTTTATCGAGCCGATCAAAGCCTGGGCCATCCACAAAGCCATGGCGCTCGCACTGTGCGCCAGCATTGCGGTGCACGTCGGATTTTTACTTATCGACCACTTTATTACGTTCTCGCCAGTGCAGGTTTTGGTTCCGTTCCTGTCGCAATACAGCAATGGCACACGGCTGTTTGGTCTGCCCTTTGGCGGCATTGCGGTGGCATTTGGAATTTTGGCCATGTATGGTGTGGCGATTATCGTATTGAGCTCGCTGCAATGGATCGACACCAAAAAGCGAACGTGGCACTGGCTGCATTACATCAGTTATGCGGTCATGTTTGCCGTCTTTTTGCACGCGTTGTATGTTGGATCAGATCTAAAGTACGGTGGATTTCGAGCCGCCTGGATTTTTGCTGGTGCGGTCGTAGCGGTTGGGGTTGTTATGCGCCTGCTGCGTTCCGGTACGCTTAAAAAATAACGGCACGCGGGCATGGCCGCGAAAGACGTCGTCGCCGAAGTGCCAGCCGTGCGTGCTTACACGCGCCAAGCATACATAGCGCTATTGACGTGTCAGCGGCGATGCGACGCTCAATACCGTATCGCGAAGTACGAGATACGCAGCAAACTGAGGGCCGTCGGCCGGTTCCATAAGCCGGGCGCCAGAAACTTCGCCCTGCGTGCCGGACGCGTAATCCCATTGCAAAACCAACGCATCGTCGGCGATGACAAAATCGTTTGGAGGCAACGCCAGGCCCCTCACCTGCTCGGTCGTTGCCGTGACAACCTTTTCTGCGCCCATGGTTTCGTACTCGCGAAAAACAGATAGCATCCACTGTGTGTAGTCGCTAAGCGGCACATCAACGATCTGGGCCCGGGTAAATTTTACCCCTCGGTTGCGGAGCCCTATGCAGCGTTCTATCCAGTCGGTGTAGCGCGGCTCCTGATACATAAGCCATATAGAGTCTTCATGAGCGCCGCTGCGCCACGCGCCCCATGACGCGCTACTGTCTTCACCCTCGTAATTTTGGTGAACACCAAGTTTAAAGACGCTGTGTTTGGCCATATCGAGCATTCTATTGAACGCCGTGCCGGCGCTTTCTTTCGTATCGTAGGTCCGCATTAGTTTGCCGCCGGAACTTGTACTGTTATTGATGGACAATCAACAGTGTTCGTTTTGTTAATCGGTTTGCCAGTGGCCGAATCCATGTGAATAATGGCCGACACGTGGTATGTACCGGGGTTGTCGTATGTGTGCTCCGCAACAATCATGTTGGAGTACCGGCTGGGGCCGTCGCCAAAATCGTACTCCACGTCTTGCATGTCCCACATTGTCGCATTTTCCAAATTCTGTGTTGCAAGCTGGAAATCAAACTTTTGCCGGTCGGCGGGGTTGGCTTTAACCTCAATGCCGGAACACTCGGGGTGCGGCATATCTGGTTTAGTGGTAGGGGTCTCAACAGATGGCGCAGGTGTCGGCACGGGGGTTGGCTCCTGGTACAATAACGCGAACGCCACCGACCCTGCGACTGCGGCGACGGCGGCGGGCAAAAATTTGCGATTAAAACGGTTTTCCGGGCCACGCATGATCATAACTCCTTCTGTAAATAATTACTGCTGACAGATGCAGCCATGCATCCTATCATACACAAAAACACGTTTTTGTGCCGGCCGACCTTGACGCAGGCACGCAGTATGTGAATAATACAACCTATAAATAGGGGGTGAGATGAAAAAAGCAAAATCAGATCGGCGAACAATCGACAAAGTGTTCGTCTTGTTAGGTGCGGCGGTCGCGGTCGTCATGTTGGTGATAGGCGGGCTTTCGTGGAAGGCTTATTCATTTGCCAAGTCGAGCGTTACAACCGAATTATCCGCTCAAAAAATCTATTTCCCGGCCAAAGACAGTGCAGCATTTAATGCTCTGCCAGCCGCAGATCAAACTGCGATGGGCAAGTACTCCGGCCAACAGTTACTCACCGGCGACCAGGCAAAGGTATATGCCAACAACTTTATTGGCGTACACCTAAGCAAAATAGCCGGCGGCAAAACGTATGCCGAAATAAGTACCGAGGCGCTTGCCGACCCGACAAATGCACAGCTCAAGCAACAACAGCAAACGCTGTTCCAGGGCGAAACGCTGCGCGGTTTGCTGCTGGGCGACGGTTATGCGTACTGGACATTCGGCCAAATTGCTAAATTCGCCGCGCTTGCAGCCTTTGCCGGCACCGCAGTTATGATCGTTTTGGTCGGACTTGGCGTGCGGCACATGACAAAACTGTCATAAAAAACGGTCCTTACGCCCCAAGCATTACGCGCACGGCAGTCGCCGGAAGGCGAAACATACTATCGGCTTTGTATTTAATGAGTGCTGGGTTATGCAATTGCAGATCCGGGAGTTGCTCTCGGACTGTGAGCAAGGCAGTCGTTAATTCGAGTGTGGCCAGTTCATACCCTACGCAATAATGCGGTCCCAGGCCAAAAGTCAATGGCCGCGGCGCGCGCGGCATGTCATACCGGTCGGGCCGCCTCTCGTGTGGATCGCTAAACACGTTCGGATCGCGGTTGGCGGCGCCGATCAAAGCCACTACCTGGCGGTTTGGCGGTATTTTAGCGCCGCTTGGCAGCGTTAATTCACTGACCGTTTTGCGCTTCCAGCCCAGTAATGACGTGTCTGTTCGCAGCGACTCGGTAATCGTACCCCGGACAGTCGCCGGGTCGCTTAAGCCCCTCCGGATCGCGCTACCCCAGGTACTGAGTATATGCCGTTCACTGTTGAGTATTGTGCCATACGTGGTGATAAATCCAGCCGCTACCAGATTCATCATCGCTGATGTTGCTAATTTTTTGGACAAAGCCCGGTCGCCTTGGCGCGCCAGCAAGCCGGCCAAGGAATCGGTAGGCGCCTCTATGTTTTGCCGTATTGAGTGCCCGGACATTTTGGAAAGATCGACGAGCGCGCCCAAAGCCGGAGCCTGCTCGTTCCGGGGCAGAATCTGTCCGAGCAGCGCAGCTTGCGCCGTGGCCTTGCGCTCAATCTTGGGCCATTCGGCACGGGGCAGCCCAAGCGCCGCGCCGATCACGCCGGCAGCAACCGGACCGGCAAATATCTTGCCGAAGTCTGCCACGCGCTTTTGCTCCAGCGCAGTCCGTAAATCGCTTGCCGCCTCGTCGACTCGCTCGCGTATTAGGTCTCCGTACCGGTCCGCGAATCCCTGCGGCCGGAGTGAACGCGGATGCTCACTGTCAAGGAGCGTGCGTTTCACCTGGTCATGCGGGGCCTTTGGTGCGTTGGCCGTTGATGGCGTAACGCGCGTCAGCAAGTGCACTAAATGCGGCCACGCCTGCGGATTCGTCGCAAACTGTCCGAGCGGCGTCAGCGGATCAAGGGAATTCTTGTTCGAAATCGCAGGATCAGCCCCCAGCATAACCTGCTCCACATCTTTGTATCGCCAGACAACCGTCATGCCGATTTCTGGGTCGTCAAACGACGAAACATCAGCCTGGTGCAGCATATCGTAGTAAGCCGCCAAGCGCCCCTCTTGGTACGCTTCAGGATCATTAAACGGTAATTGCAGTCGGTCCATATATCCCCTTGTCATATCCGGTTATTCCGGTATTTCTATTGTATCGCGGGTGCTATAAATGCCGCTAACGATTGTGCGCGTGCGGCTGCTTGCCCATCATCCAGCGGTTGACCGGCACCGTTACCACGAACGCAATCGCCAGCGAAAGCGCAAGCCCCCACCAAAATCGAAACGACGTCGCCGTCACCATCAGCGCATTGGGAATGAGCAGTTCAATCGTGTTATCCACAAGCTCCATTGTTGCAATCGAAACCGTATCGGTCGCCATGGTGATGCGTATTGCCTCGCGGGCCGTAGTGGCATGTCGCCGTACGCCCCGATAGGTGAGACCGTAGCCAAACACAAACGCCAAAATAATGGCCAGCGCCAAGCGCCCGGGCCGGTGCCAACCAAGACCAGCGGCAATTACCATGCCTGTAATTTCGCCAATGCCGCAGCCAACCAGGCAGTGAACCGTGTGACGTATGGCTTGGCGCGTACGCGCATCGTTATATTTCATGCTTTTAGTATACGCTTTTGGCGCGGCGGCTCGTGCAAAGCCTATAATTTTACAGAGGTAAAAGTAAACTGCGAGTGAAATCGTTTGCAGATCCTGAATGTGCATGCTATATTTTGAACATGCATTCAAATAATAGCTCAAGCAATCAGGACAAGTCATTTATCGAGCAGGCGCGGCGCGCACAGATCGTCGAGGCGACCATCGGTGTACTGGCCGAGTACGGCTACGTCAACACGAGTTTTTCAAAGATCGCCAAAAAAGCCGGCATCAGCGCCAGCCTGATCTCATACCATTTTACGAATAAAGAAGAACTGACTGAAGAGGTGTACGCTACGATCAACCAGCAGCGCACCGCACACGTTGGCGAACGGATTGCCTTGGCAACAACGGCCAGCGACAAATTGCGTGGGGCGCTCGAGGCAGATCTGACATTTATGGGCGCGCGGCCGGAGCTCTTTCAGGCACTTATCGAAATCCTGTTCGTCGCCCGTGGTAAAGACGGGGCTCCCCTGCACCGCGAAGATGCCGTGCACGCCGGCTTTGTGCCGATCGCCGATATTCTAAAGCAGGGCCAGGCCAGCGGCGAGTTCGGCCAGTTCGACGTTTTTAACACCGCCATTATTATTGACAGCGCCCGGGACGGCTTTCTCGGCCAGCTCGCCGGACACCCGGAATTCAATCTGAAGCAGTTCACAAGAACACTTATCGACACCGCGTTCACCATCGTTAAAAAGGAGCAGGCATGAAACAAACCACTACGAAAACCGTTTTAATTTCGGGCGCCGGCGTTGCCGGTATGGCGCTCGCCCACTGGCTGACCGAATACGGATACGACGTGACCATTGTGGAACGCGCCGGCAGTCTGCGCGCCGGCGGGTACGCCGTTGACGTTCGCGGCCCTGCCGTTCAAGTCATCAAAAAGATGGGCTTATTGCCCGCAGTGCGTGCGGCAGCCATAGATAACGCCGCCAGCTACGTGGACGAACACGGCAAAGTCACGGCCGAGCCTGGTAAAATCATGGCGCTTTTTGCCGGCGAAGGCGAAACCGCCGACACCGAACTCATGCGAAGCGATCTCCTGCACCTGCTATACCAAAAGACCGCTAAACGCGTGCACTACATATGGAACGACAGCATCGAGGCGCTCCAGCAGAGCGTGTCCGGTGTAACCGTACATCTTAAAAGCGGCTCAGTGCAGCACTACGACATCCTCGTCGGCGCCGACGGCATGCATTCCAACGTACGCCATCAAGTATGGAGCGGCGAGCCAGGCTTTAATCACCTCGGCTATTACGTATCACTCTTCACCATCCCAAACTATTTACATTTAAAGGATCGGGAGGTTTTGCACCGCGCGCCCGGCAAGCTGGCCGGCATGTACACCACGCGCAACCAGGAGGAAGCCAAGGCGATCTTTTACTTTGCTTCCAAGCCGCTCGAGTACGATTTTCGCGATATTGCCGCCCAAAAACGCATTGTCGGCGAGCAGTTCAAAACGCTTGGCTGGGAAGTGCCCAAGCTACTAAAGGCTATGGAAACCGCGCCGGACTTTTATTTTGACAGCATCAGCCAGGTTACGCTCGATACGTGGAGCCAGGGCCGCGTGGTGCTGCTCGGCGACGCCGCGTACTGCGCCTCGCCGCTGTCCGGCCAAGGTACCAGCCTGGCATTAGTCGGCGCGTACGTGCTGGCGGGCGAGCTCAAAACAGCAGCCGGAAACCATGCTGCCGCATTTGCGGGCTACGAATCAGCCATGCGCCCCTTCGTGCTCGCCAACCAAAAATCGGCGATTTCTGCCGGCAAGCAGTTTGTGCCGGCGAGTGCGTTTGCGCGGTGGTTTGGCGACCTCAACATTCGCTTGCTGCCCAAAATGCCGTGGCGAAACTCGATGGTCAAAATGTTCCGCGCCCCGTTCGATGCGATTACGCTCAAACAATACTAACTTTTTGCCCCGGAGCAGCCGCATTTAACCTATCGTCATAGGCAAGGTTAAATGCGGCGGATTTTTGTATGATAAAGTCTTGTTGCGACAGCCAACCCTCGCTATACTTCCGCGTATCAAATAATGTGGGGAGCTACTTATGGCGCGGACAGATCTGGACAGTAACGAGCGCGGGAATGCTATGGCGGTTATTGTGATAATCATCGTACTGGCAGTGATTGCCGGGGCGGCTTATTGGATTTGGTACAAACACAAACATAGCGGCACGACTACAGCGGCGGCACCTTGCGCCCACCTCACGCTGAGCCAAGGCAGCTCAAGCGGAGCGGCGGGCACCATTTACAAGCACGCCGTGCTGACGAATAGCAGCAGCACAACCTGCACTATCACTGGTTATCCGGGTGTATTCATGCGTGATGCCAGCAATATGCAGGTTGGCGGCGGTGCAGCAGCAAACGCGCTATATGCCGTCACCACTGTTACCCTGAGCCCCGGCGGACAAGCGCACAGTGTTGTGGCGTTTCCGCAACAGGGCAACTTTGACCCGGGCGCGTGCAGTCCGCTTGGTTCGAGCATGCAAATGTTTGTGCCCGGACTCGCAACTGCAGTGACGGCCAGCTGGTCGGATTACAGCTGCCCTGGCTTTTCGGCCACAGCCATTCAGACCGGCGCATAGCAAGCAGCTCGAGCTACGGCTCAAAAAAGCACCTGCCAGCAGTCAAAACTACAAATACGATTACGCCGCCACGAAACTGGCGGCGTAATCTATTTGATAAAGATGCCGTTGCGGCAAAGGTGCCGCATAACCTCGGCCGTCGGACGCGTCGGCATTTGGCCACCGCCAGCTTCTCGCAAAACGCCACCCATCCTCAGATGCCTCTTATCGGCTCTCGACAGGTGGTCGCCAGCCTGCTGCATATGCTCCGCTACAACAGCGCCGACGCCATAAGCCTCGAGCTCACGCTGCTGCCTAAATTGGGATCTGACGCGTATAACCTCAGCTGGCATAACAGTATGCCACCAGTCCTGAAGGATATGATGCGTTTCATGCACCATCACGCTCGGCGAGGCAGCCCTATCGGCATTTGGGCGTAATACCATGACAGGCAGCGCCGCCGCTAATATCATCCTGCCTGCCCGCGAAAAATTATGTGTAAAACGAGAGGTTGTAACGAGAGCGGCCACATCAGGTTTATCACTGGTTGGCAACACGACTTCAGAACGAGCAAGGCTTTTGTAAAGCGTGTTCACAACTTGAGGCATCTCCACATCAACGGCATTTTGGTCGCCAAAACATACATCGAGCGCTTGCCGCGCATACCTCTCACGTCCCGGTGTGAAGAAAGCGAATTCCGGCGAAAGCCGCAGCCGCGTACCCACTGGCGCACTAAGCACGGGCATCGTATCGCGCCCTTGGTATTCTCGAGGGATGCTCACTACGCCGTCGGCGCTTACATTTGGTATAAAACTGTTTTCGATTAAATAACGATAGGCACCGGTTAACGTAAGCTGGGCTTCGAGTTCGGGCCGAGCCAGGAGCTCCTGCGCGCCTTCAAGAGAGCGTTCAACGAACGCGTGGCTTTGCAAGGTCTCCGTGCTCTGCAGCATATGCAATATAATTACATTTTTATAGCATTATGTCAATAAGGTAACAGCGGTGACGAGATTCGGCGGCGAGCATGCGCGCTCACCTATTTGCAGTATAGGCCTGCGCGCGAGAATATACTAGGCGGCGAGGCGCTCAAGCGTCTGGTGACGCTTGCGATATTCTTTGTACCAATCAGCTTGCCCGGGGTTCTCGAGGCGCTTTGCCGTAACCCACACTATGTCATCCAGGCTATTGAGCAAGTCGTACACTGCGCTCCGTCCAATCACGTCTCCACAGGTAGCCGGCGCCCGGTACGCGCCGTAATACGGCTCTCTGTAGCTCTGCTTCCAGCCGTTATTCACAAACAAGTATGCGTTGTCGTTGGCCGGATCGCCAAATCGTATACCTTCGGCGTCAATAAGGGTTACGCTGCCATCCGGCCGAATTATAAAATTGCGCGGATTGAGATCGCCATGCACAACGGTGTAAGTACTCCTTCTGTCGTTGAGTTCTGGCGCAGCGAGCATGCCCTCGAGTTTTCTAATACCCCTGACAAGCAGGCCGCCAGCAATCTCATGCGCCTCCATGCCAAGGACGTGCAACCGCATGTGGACGCTTTTGTACAAGAGCGCGCGGATGTACGTAGCGTAATCGCCACAGGAATCTGCCTGACCGCCGGGCTGGCTGCTAAATCGGGCGTCTGTTATGGCGTGCAGGCTGCTGACCGTCCGGGCAAGTGCCTTCGTTTCATCCAGCGTCAGCGAGTTCATTTCGGCTTTGACCGTACCCTCTACAAACTCTTCGAGCAGCACGGCATGGCCGCCAAGTATAGGCGATGGGCGGCAGGCGTAGCTTTTCGGTACAGTTCCGGGCGGCAGGCGCTCATCTAAGAACTGAAGCATGGCGTGTTCGCGGCGCAATGCACAATCCGTGGAATCATTGGGTCGCTGCGCATAACGAATTACGATTCGCTCTGGGAGCAGCACTCCTGACTCTCCATCGCAAGTGAGTTCCGCCGGGCCGCCTTCGCATACATAATTCACATGATTGAAACCGTCGCTTAGCTCGGTGAATGTTGGTTGCGCACTCGTGCAGGGGCCAAGCTGTCGCACGAAAGCCGTGAGCTGTTCAGGGGTAGGCGCATTGGGCGAAAGGTCGCACTGCTCGGCCATAGGTACCAAAACTATAGCACGCGGGCCATAATTATCAAGTCCGGGCAAATCGCGTTATGATAATGACAGTAAGGAGGTACGATTTATGTTCCAGGACAGCAAAGCATTCAGTGGCTTCTCGGTCAACGACCTTGACGCGGCCAAGGCATTTTACGGCGATAAGCTCGGTCTCACCGTGCATGAGGTTGCCGAGGGTTTAGTACTCGAGGTCAACGGCAACAGCAACAATATTTTTATCTATCCCAAGCCCGATCACGTGCCCGCCGCCTATACCATCCTCAACTTTCCGGTCGACGACATCGACCAAACCGCGCAGGCGCTGACTGACGCCGGCATCAGCCTTGAACAGTACGAAGGCATGACCGACGAGCATGGCATCGCCCGTGGTATTTCGGCACACCGAGGTCCGGACATTCTGTGGTTTAAGGACCCGGCCGGCAATATTTTGTCCGCGCTGCACGAGCCCGAGCGGCAATAATATTAGCAATGCTGCCGCGGCGGTAAATCGTACGCCGGCAGATGCCGGTTGTCACGAAAAGTGTCAGCCAGCTGCAAAAAGCGCTGCACGTCATGTAAGTTGCTCGGTATGCCGAGCGAGGCACGAATGGCGCCAGCGCTTTGCAGGCCGAGTTTTGCCAAGTACTCATCAAAAGACGGTAGCTCCGTACCGGTGGTATCGGTGGCAGCTCGTAAGTCTTCGCGCCGCAAACCAAAGGCAACTTCTCCGGCGCCAGGGTTACAAAAACAACCGCTGCGCATACATACTTGCTGATCGGCGGCCATGCGTTCCACGACGCGTTCATCTACGATCCGCCGCTCCGGCGTCAAGAAATTAAAGCTTACCGTAGCACCACGGCCGCCTGTATGTGGTGGACCGTACACTTCTGCCACCGGCACGCCGTTGCCGTGTGTCATTGCCGTAAGGTGTTTGAGCATCCAGCCCGTCAAACAGCGCGTGCGCGTCGCAATTGTTTCCATGCCGACTTTATCAAGTATGTCGAGACCGTAATTGAGCGCCGGCACACCCAAAAAATTCGGCGTACCATCCTCGAATGCCGCAGCGCCGGGCGCCATTTCGTGCCAGTCGCCAAGCGAACTCACCGCCCAAATTGTGCCGCCCGCATACGCCGGGCGCCTGAGTTCGGCCAGTGCCTCATTTTTGGCGATCAAGCAGCCGACGCCCGTCGGATAACCAAACATCTTATAAAAGGACATCACGGCGAAATCCGCGTCAGATTGCCGCATATTGAACGGGGTGTTCGGTACATACGCAGCAGTGTCGAGCAGCGTGCGCCACCCTCTCTGGCTCGCCGCATTTGCATACGTTTGCGCGTGCTTGACGCCGCTAAAATTAGACTGCGCAGGATAGGCGAATAGGCCCGGGCGATCGCTATCTAACCGCGCCATCAGGTCTTGATCGTCGACCCGCATATCTTGGCCGCACATGGCGACGTCAATCGGTGCTTTGGCGTGGCGAGCGTACTGGCGCAATCCATTCACCGAATTATGATTATCGACTAACTGCAATATGGAACGGTCCGGTCCGAACGGAAATGCTTCGCCCACCAGCCCTAGAGCGTGACTGGCGTTGGCTGTAAAAATGGCCGTGTATTCATCGAGTGGTGCGCCAAAAAATTCAAGCACGCGGCCGCGTGTCCGCTCGACTCGCTCGGTTGAGCGCATCGAAGGGCCGTGCGCCGAGTGCGGATTGCCGTGCAATGGGCCATGCGCCAAATCCTGGAACTCGCGCTCGTATTGCACGCGTGATGCAACGCCGCTCCCCGTGTAATCAAGATACACTTCGCGCTCAAGCTGCGCGTAGCCGACGCTGCGCAGCACATCAATCTCGCGCGTTTGCTCATATTCAGGATATGCCGCGGCAAAAGCGGCCGATCCCCATTCCTCGCGCATGGCTGTCATAGCATCAATAATAGCACTCGCCAGACTCGTTAAAAAATAATTAAATCAGCGGGCGAGCGTGAGCGCGGCGCCAAGTGTCAGCCCAAAAGTCACGATACACATCAATATGATGATCCAACCCGGTATTTTAAGCGTTTCGGTGTTCATGGCCTGCAAGTTGACGGGCGGCGCGGCGATTGCCGAATCGTTCTGCAGCCGTGCTGCCAGCGGCCGTATTTTGCCCACCAGGCTATGCGCCAAGGCAAACGCGGCGCCAAGTGTCCGCTCGTCGCGGATAAAACCGTTGGCATAAATATAAATCCGGTTGGCAACAAACTCAAGCGAAAACTTGCCGGCCTCATCCTCGGCAAGCGCCATCACATCCGGCGCAAAAACTTCGAGCGCCTCCATTTCGTTACCCGGCTGCGCATAAAGTGTAAATCGCTCGTTAAAATCGCCTTCGAGTGACATCTTTTGTTTTGTGCCAAAGTTAGCCTTTAAATTCATGCTCATCACAGTAGAGGCCTTGTTGGCGAGCAGCAGCTCCGGCAGCTTGCCGTGCACGTCGAGCTCGAGCGCGGTGTATCGGTAAGTGTACGAGCTGCGGCCGGTCTCCACCGTCGTCTCGTACAAGAACATACGCATGTCACAGCCGTCGTAGGTGCCCGTAATGACGTCCGAAACTTTGGGAGTGCCCGCGAGCCGAAAAATTGTGCCGTATGTTTTATCGACCGTGCCGTCCTTATCAAACGCAAAGCCATTCGCCGCGGCAAAATCACCGAGCAGCGCACGCTCGTACCGCTCCCGTAACACCTGAAACCACGCAAGCAACATGCTGGGCACCATAATAGCTACGAATGTAAATACGATAATATCCGCCTCTGCCTGGTCGGCCCGCGATTGAAAAGCCGCCACAACCTTATAAATAGCGAAAATTACCAGCAAAGTGGCCAGCGGCACGATCACCAGCGCCGGCGCAAGCGCGTGCTGCTTGATGTAACCGCCGAGCGAGCGATCCATACTGCGTAGATTGAGTCCTCCGATCGTCGGTACAATTGTATCTTTTGGTTCTTTTGGTTTTTCCGGTGCCATAGCATGCCCTTATTTTTTACTAACACTATCGTACCATGGCGGTTTGACAGTAACACATGATACAGTATTAAGTAATGAAACCGACTTTTGCCTCTCCGCGTCGCCAGTTTTGGATTTTGCTGGCCACGGTACTTGGTAGCTCAGTGGCGATTCTGGACGGTACCATCGTAAACTTGGCACTGCCGAAAATCGCCAGTGATTTACACATTCACTTTGCCAGCTTGCAGTGGATTGTTGACGGTTATCTGTTGTCGCTTTCGGCTCTGATACTGCTTGGCGGCTCGCTTGGCGACATTCTAGGCCGTAAAAAAGTGTACTTAACCGGACTAGTCGGGTTTGGTATAAGTTCAGTGCTATGTGCGATGTCACCAAATGCCGTATTCCTCATAAGTGCCCGTGTATTGCAGGGCTTGTTCGGCGCACTGCTTGTGCCGGGCGCGCTTGCCATTATAAATACCAGCTTTGCGCCGCAAGCCCGCAGTAAAGCTATCGGCCAGTGGACAGCGTGGAGCAGCATTGCAATCGTGCTCGCACCGCTGATCGGCGGCAGCGTACTCGAAGTGGCTTCGTGGCGCTGGATTTTCTTTATAAATATTCCACTCATCATTGGTTGCTTTGCACTGGCCGCGCCATCAATTATCGACAGTAAAGACAGCGAGCCGCGGCACATCGACATTGCCGGCGCAGCGTTTGCCGGGCTCGGCCTAGCAGGACTTACCTACGGCTTAATCGAAGGACCGGCGCGGCACTGGAGCACGATACCGCTCGTATTACTCTGTGCCGGAGCCGCGCTGCTGGCTATTTTTCTGGCATGGGAGGCACGCACCAAGGACCCAATGGTTAAACTTTCGCTCTTTAAATCACGTAATTTTGTGGGCTCCAATTTGATGACTTTTGCCATGTACGGCGCGCTTAGCGGATTCACGTTTTCACTTATGATTTATTTGCAAACCCGTATGCATTACTCAAGCATTGCTGCCGGGTTCAGCATAGTGCCGACCAGTATTCTGTTGATGACGTTCTCGGGCAAAATTGGCGCGCTGGCCGGAAGGTTCGGGCCGCGGCCATTCATGACCGCCGGACCACTTATTGCGGCGAGCGGCATGGGACTGCTCTACTTTTTGCAGCCGGGGGCGAGTTATGTGCTTGGAGTTTTGCCGGGCATTTTGCTGTTCGGCATTGGCATGACATTGCTCGTCTCGCCGCTTACAACCACCGTTATGGCTTCGGTGAGCGATGCTAACTCCGGTATTGCGTCCGGCATTAATAACGCCGTGGCCCGCGCAGCCGGTTTAATTGTTATTGCCCTGCTCGGATTTTTAGGCAGCGCGCACGCTTATACGTTCGCTGCTTCGTTCTGCGCCATCTTAGCTGCGAGCGGCGGCGTTCTATCGTATTTTATTATTGAGAGCCGCGCGCTGGCGCGCAAACTCCGGACCGGCAAAATCCAGCCAATCCAGACTGGCAAGTAGCTCTCCTACACCTCGTGCACGACGCGCTGCGGGAATGGAATATCAATCTTGGCTTTGTCGAATGCAGGCATCAGGCGGCGCCGGAATTCACCCGCCACATCCCACTGATTGCCGGGCCGGACTTTGCCGAGCGCCTTAATCTGCACCGCAGATTGGCCAAAATCGTCCACCCTTAGGAACTGGATCGGTTCCACAATATGTTCTTTCCAAACTTCGTCTTTGGCGAGCTCGTCACCAACTTTATTAATCGTTTCTATCACCTTTTCCATGTTGCTGTCATAGGCTACGCGCAAGTCCACATTCACATTTGAAAACCCGAACGATAAGTTCGTTGCCACACTCACATCGCCGTTGCGCACAACATGCAAAGCGCCGTCGAGGTCGCGCAAGCGCGTAATGCGGATGGTGATCGACTCCACCGCGCCAGACACCGTTCCGCTTGCACCATGCACGGTAATAATGTCGCCAACGCGGTACTGATTTTCCATGATAATAAACATACCGGCCAAAAAATCTTTGACTGTGTTTTGCGCGCCAAAACCAACCAGCACACTGACCACGCCGGCACCGGTAAGCAGCGCCGCAATATGTACGTGCAGCTCGCTCAGCACCAAAATTATACCGACGATCCAAAGAATCGCCGCGCTCATCGTACGAAAGATAGTAATAAGCGTGTCCTCGCGCTGCCGCTCCTCGTGTTTGCTTGAGTATTTATGCGACTGCACAATGTGCCGCACCGTCTGCGACATAAATTGCCGAATAACAGCTTGTATTACCGACAAACACAGAATCGTAAATAAAATTCGAAATATTTCGTTTTGCCAAAGCGCGTGTATATCCATGGCTTTATCCTACCCCGAAGTGCCCGCCAGTACAAACCGACATGCCGCAAATGATGTGATATTTTTAACACCAATTTTGCTTTACTGCGAAAACGTAGCCTGCTATTATTAATCGTTACTAAATCTCGAAAGGAACAATCATGTCAACAGTAGAAAGTGCAGCCGGCATGCCCGCTGGCGATTTTGGCGAAACACTGCCAGCGGCCGTCGAAACAGGCCTCGCGGACGCAATTCAAGATAAAATTGCAGTCAATGGCTTAGCTACTAGCCTTGCCGGCCGTAGCATTTTTGAAGGATACACGCCTGCAGTACTCGTCAACCGGCCGCTTACACCCAACCAAGAACTTCTAGAGCGGGAAGCCGCCGAGCTGCGCACCGCACAGCAGGATCCTCGCTACTTCTAAACGAATTCAAAGTTAAAATATAGCGCCAGCCACTGCGGCTAGGCGCTATATTTTTGCCCCCACACAATCATGCTTTCGATAATTGGCAGCAAGTCCTGCCCTTTCTGCGTCAGCGTGTAGGCTACATGCGGCGGCACTTCGGCGTATACCGATTTAGTAATAATTCCGTCCTGCTCAAGCGAATCCAGGCGCGCCGACAGTGTGCGCGGATTCACACCACCTACGGCTTCCTGTAATTCACCAAAGCGGGTGCGGCCGTTACTGAGGGCGAACAGCAACATTGGCGTCCATTTACTGCTAACGATACTCGAGGCAGTTGCCACGCACATGCCTTCATTGCTGCTACATATAGGGGTTTTGACGGATTTCATATGTTCGGAATATTTACTACTTTACAATAGTTTCATTATACATTATTATACTTTGTATATCAACTATAATAGATATAGAAGGAACATTCATGTCACTTGTTAAGATCATTGTTGCCAGCACGCGCCCCGGCCGTTTTGGTATCCAACCCGCCAATTGGCTTATGGAACTCGCCAAAGAACACCCAGAAACAACCTTTGAGCTTGTCGACCTCAAAAAAATCGACTTGCCATTCCTGGACGAAGAAACCCCGGCGCTGTACGCCAAGTACGCCAACGCACACACGAAAGCCTGGGCCAAGGCCATTGGCGAGGCCGACGGATTCATTATTGTAACTGCCGAGTATAATCACTCCTACCCGGCGCCACTTAAGAACGCTATCGACTTCTTAGCTAAGGAGTGGTACTACAAACCAGTCGCCTACGTAGGGTACGGCGCTGAGGCCGGCGGCGCCCGTGCCGTTGAACACCTGCGTAGTCTTGGGGCGACGGTTGCGCTGTTTGACCTGCGCGAAAGTCTGATCATCCCTAATTATTGGACGCAGCTGGACGAGCAAGGCGCATTCCAGCCGAACGAGGCGCAGACTAAGGCTGCGCACGACATCTTAACCAAAATCGGTTTTTGGAGCGAAGAGCTCAAGACTCCGCGCGCTAAACTCGAAAAAACCGGAAAATAGCAGCCGGTAAAAAAGAAAAGTCCCGCCAACTGAGCGGGACTTTTTTTGGTACTTTTATATCTTTTGAGCCTGGATTCGTTTCAACACACGACGCCGACCCACATTGCAGCTGCAAAAAGGGCTTGTCATAATTTAGTTTAGCATGTATACTGTTTAGGTTATAAATTAATAGTAGGTAGTCATGGGCACACGCGACGAAACGCTGCAAAAAATGTTCAGCAACATGGAGGCAACCAAACGCCTCATGGGAAGCCACTTTCAGTATGCGCTGCGCGAGTTGGGCATTTCGCGGGCGCAGGCAATGCTGCTGTTCACGATCGACGCGCAGCAGCCAATTAGCTTTAAGCAAGTTGCCGAGCACGTCATGCTCACACCTGGCGCTGTCACGCAAGGCATCAACAGTCTTGACGCACTTGGATACATCACGCGCCAACCGGACGAGCACGACCGCCGCATTATTTACCTCGGCCTTACGCCGGGCGGCAAAACGTTCGTAAAACGCTTGCACACCATTCATCACAAAATGGTAGCCGATATTATGACCGAGATGAGCGACCAAGAAGTCGCCATTTGGCTCAGCGTTCAAGAAAAAATGCTCCACTACCTAAAAACGCACGCACCAAAAGAAAAGGAGGAGGACAAATAATGGAGAAACTGAAAGCAAAATTAAAATCTGCCGGCGGCGCTCCGGCGCCAGCTGCGGTTGAGGGCGAACGCTCGCACAGCGAGATCATGGTCGTCATGGGCGCACTGGCGCTGGCCATGTTTTTGGCGGCGCTCGACCAGACGATTGTGTCGACCGCTTTACCAAAAATCGCCAGCGATTTGCATGGCCTCAGCAAACTTTCGTGGGTGGCGACGGCATACTTGCTGACCAGTGCTGTGGTGACGCCTCTATACGGCAAAATCAGCGATTTGTTCGGCCGCAAAAAGATCTTCCAGATCTCGATTTTGATCTTCTTGGTAGGTTCGGCTTTGTGCGGTTTGTCGCAAAACATGGACCAATTGATTATCTTCCGCGGGCTGCAAGGCCTGGGTGGCGGCGGTTTGATTGCACTTGCGTTATCGATTATTGGCGATGTCGTGCCGGCGCGCGAGCGCGGCCGCTATATGGGGTACTTTGGCGCCGTATGGGGACTTTCGAGCGTGCTTGGCCCGCTGCTTGGCGGGCTGTTCACGGACCACCTTTCATGGCGCTGGATCTTTTATATTAACCTGCCTGTTGGCGCTTTGGCGCTGGCGGCGATTGCTTTGCGTCTGCACTTGCCGGCGCGCCGTACCGAGCACCGCATAGACTTTTTGGGAGCGGCATTGCTTGCGCTCAGCGTTGTCTGTTTACTGCTGGCAAGCGTGCTTGGCGGCGCCACATACGCCTGGGGATCGCACCAGATTATTGAGCTTGCCGTGGCCGGCGTAGCCCTTGGCCTGTTATTCGTAGGCTGGGAGCACAAGGCCAAAGAGCCGATTCTGCCGCTACGCTTGTTCAAAAACGAGATCTTTAGCGTGTCGAGCCTGCTTTCGCTCGTCTCGGGCTTGGTGATGTTTGCGACCATTATCTACCTGCCCGAATACCAGCAGCTGGTGCGCGGCTACTCGGCCACGGCCTCGGGCTTGCTCGGTTTACCACTGGTTGGCGGCTTGCTGGTAGCCTCTATCGTTTCGGGCCGCCTGGTTTCAAAAATTGGCCGCTACCGCTTTTTACCGATCTTTGGCACCATCGTCATGACCATCGGCCTTTGGCTGTTCAGCCACATAACTATGATTACGAACGAAGTTATTTTGGCACTTTGGATGGTAGTGGTTGGCCTTGGCCTTGGTTCATTCATGCAGATTATGAGCTTGGCCGTGCAGAACTCGGTTGAGCGCAAGGATATGGGCACCGCGACTTCCGCCGTGACGTTCTTTCGGAGCATTGGCAGCTCGTTTGGTGCCGCCATTTTTGGCGCGATCCTGACCGCCCGCCTGACACACCATGTCGTGCAATTAGTCGGCCCGGGCAGCGAAGGCATCGCCCAAGGCCTGCAAAAGAGCGCCAACCAGCTGGGCACGTTGCCGCCGGCAACAATCCACAAGGTATTGCAGGCATTCGCACTCGCCTTCCATGACTTGTTCTTGTGGGCGATTCCGTTTTCGATCATCGCCCTGGTGGTCGCCCTGTTTCTTAAGGAAACGCCGCTGCGCACCACCGTTAAGCAAGAAGCCGAAGGCGAAGGCCTCGAATTTAAAGCCGCCGAATAAGCAGCTTACTTATTGGCGCGACACCATGGCCACGCCACTTTACCAATAATAAGCCGCACGTCGAGCCAACCGAGCGTGCGGCTATCGGTACTATGCGCAGCGTTGTCACCCACAAGGTACACCTGCGCATTTTGTATAGCTTGAATGCGCTTAATTTTATCGATGCCGTCGTGGCGCAGTACTACGACATCGCCGGGTTTGAGCTGACGCCACAAACCATGCGCGAGCACAATCGCGCCAGGACGCAGCGCGGGCAGCATGCTCTGCCCTGTGACTTGGCGTAATATCACGAGGCGACGACGCGGCCCCCGAGCGTGTTTAGGCTTTCTTGGTTTCCCAGAAAATCTTGGCAATTTCATCTATTTGGTCGAGCAACTTCTGGCCCTCTTCGGGCTCGAGATGGTGTTTGCACTCGCCCGCCTGTTTGGTTGCCTTCCAGAACATGTCATGCAAATTCGGGTACTTTTCAAGGTGTTCCGGTTTAAAATAATCCGTCCATAACACCCACAGATGATGTTTGACGAGTTCGGCCCGCTCCTCTTTAATCATAATGGCGCGAATTTTGCCGGCTTCGTCTAGACCATCATATTTTTGCATGATGGCGTGCACGGATTGTGCCTCGATGCGCGCCTGCGCCGGATCATAAACGCCGCACGGCAAGTCACAGTGCGCGTGGACCGGTTTGATAAACGGTAATTTCATAAGCCCTCCTATTACGCTCTTATTATAAACTATCAGGCACCTACCGCGCCGGTTCCGTAAAGATTACGCCGGGCGGGCGGCTTCGATTTGGTGCTGCAGTAATTGATTCAGGGTGGCCGTCATTGCTTCGAGCCCTTCCGAACTTACGATGTTAGATTGGCCCAATGCCACCGACACGCAACGGTTAAAACCGTGGCCGGCACGCAAATCACCGATCTCAAGCGACTCAAATGGCACTTTTATGTCCCCTTCCCTTACTTGGCTGAGATCAGGAATACTGCGGTAGCAACCCGTACTGTACTCGTACTGCGTGAGTCGGGCGTCGCCATTGTCCAACCGCACAGCTTTTGTGAGCCAGCCGTCTATAGGTGGAAGCGCAGTGGGAATCCCAAGTTCGGGATCAATCTTACCCGGGCGCAGCAGCGGACGAGTCAGCCAACGAACAAGCCTTGGTACGGGCATATAGTCTGCGCCCCAGACAACGTAAGCAGTATCATCCCGCTGTTCGAGCACGCGCGTACGGCTACCATACGCGCTCAGAACTTCTCCCCCTATCGCGCGGTGCAGCGTAACTAAATTGTCGTGTGTTCGGTGATGTTCTGGTGTTTTCATCAGCCCTATTATCCACATCATGCACTGCGGGGGCAAACCAAAAGTCCGGATAGCTGTGGATAAATGAGGAATTCTTGGTATAATTTTGCGCATGCGAGCAGAGATACATACACCAAAAAAGTATCAGGACAACAGTGAAGGCGTCCTAGTTGTGGCACCGTATCCGCTTGGCGGCCGGCCGCGCAATACACACGACCGCATCGCCCAAACCGCCCAGCTGGCGGGCGTAGATATCCTGGCGTGGCAAGCCGCCGGCACCGGTCGCTACACCTTCCGGGACCTCAGACACCGCGCTATCGCGCCAAAAAACTTTCGGTATACTTGCGAAGACGAGGTCGCGGCCATCTATAAAACAGCGCGCGGCTACGACTCTGTTGTGGGATGGGGCGATTCCCGCGCCGTAGCCAATATCTTAGGTATGCACGGCGTCGAACCTTTCGAACGCGTGCTGCTGCGTGACGGCATCAATCTGCAACCCGGCAACCGTTTAAAACGCGTGGTGGATTTTGTACGTTACGACGAAAGCGAGTACCCGCTCCCGAAAGCCGACATGCCGCCTGACATGCACCAAACGCTTGCCAGCAAGGCGGCAACGCTGGCAATGATCCTAGGCGAAATCGCAAATTACAGCACGCTACTTGCCGGCCGTTACACCTTGGATCGCAGTTACGAGCTCGTCCAAGATCCGCTTTTGCCTTTGCATATCGTAGGCGTTAACCATAGTTTTTCCGACCCCGAACGAAAGACGGCAGAATTTTTACAAGGCCTGAAAGAAATGCGCCAGCACGTCGGAGAAGCGAGCGGAGAAGGCTTCTACGCCGCACTACGCACCGATGTTATGGAGGGCGGCCACGCCTATCTCGAGAGCCCGACTATCGCCGCGAGGCACATCGTTGAAACAATTAATTTGCGAGACGTAATTACCGAGTAAGCCCGAAGAGCAGCATGTAGCAGCGCGCATTAATCGCGCTTGCTTCGATGCTTGCGCCACTTCGCGATTTCGGCATGGTGCCCGCTCAGCAGCACCTCTGGCACGCGCGCGCCGCGGAATTCTTCGGGCCGCGTGTATTGCGGAAATTCTATGTTCTCGTCGTCCTGCTGGAAGGATTCAATCTCGGCACTGCTTTCGCCGCCAAGCACACCTGGCAGCAGCCGCACAACACTGTCGATGAGTATCATGGCTGGTAATTCGCCGCCGGTCAGAACGTAATTGCCGATGCAGAATTGCCGGTCAACGTACGCTACCACACGCTCGTCGTAGCCTTCGTAACGCGGACAAATAATGATTAGGCCGCGGCCGTTCGCGGCAAGCGCCTTGGCCTCGGACTGTTTGTAAACTGCGCCGCGTGGCGTGGGCAAAAATACGAGTGCGGTGGGATCGTTTGCCTTTGCTTGCTCGATAGCAGCGATCAGCGGCTCGGGCTTGAGCAGCATGCCATCACCGCCGCCATATGGCGTATCGTCCACCTGCTTGCGCGGCCCAAGGCCGAATTGCCGCAAGTCAATGTAGCTGAACGCAACAGCGCCCTGATTCTGTGCCTTCCACATCATACTGTTGTTCAGTACGCCGTCAAACATCTGCGGGAACAGTGTAATAATTTGGATTTTTCGCGTCATTAATTATTAGTATAACTTACTTGCAAAAATTATCAAATATTGTAATATATCTGGATGGAATGTCCTCGGCTTACCGCATGCGAAGCAACAATAGAACACATTAGACTCTCGCGAGCCGCTCTCTTGGCTTGCGAGCGAGCAACGAGTGCCCTGTACGAAGTCGTCACTCCCGAAACACCTGAGTTGCTTGATAACATGAACACGCCCGAAGATCCGGTCGCCGCCAAAGTACGAGCCCGTACGGAAGAGTTGATGCGAGTCGAGGCTAGGGCCGCGACCACCCACCAGACAGTCATGGCCATAGTTGCCAAATTCATCGAAACGGAAGCTTGCGTGACGTGCCCGCTCAGCCCTTTTATGCAGTCTGACCCTCTGGCATAGGCCGCCTCTTTATTGCAATTTTATGACTAACTATTATAAGATACTGCCTTATGGAATGTTATAAAGATAGTGATCCGGGTTGTGGCGACGTCCTTAGGGACTTACAAAATATCAAGTTATTTCGCGTCTTTTATGGAGAAAATTCTACCTCAGACGTTAAAATCCCGAACACCGTAGCCGAGATTCCGAAGCCTACCGGCCATGCAGTAACAAGAGAAGAACAGGAGCTCGCAGAAAATCGGCAGCGCCTCTGGGAGATGCATCAACTGTTGGTCGCTGCGGATGATGTCATAGATCGCGGCTGGCAAGTATTATTCGAGGCGGCTATGCGAGGATGTGCAGAATGCCCCGCGAGGCAGTTTTGCATGGAACAATCTCCTCCTTCCAATCCTTTCGGCTCCGGCACGTCCAGTCCATAAAAACCAAAAAGAACCCCTGTGGTCGGGCCCTACAAGTGCCCTAAGAGGTTCTTTTTGTCACATAAAGCTCCCAAATTACTTTGCGGTAACGTGGCTCGCATGAGCTTCTATAGATTTTTGTTTTGAAAGGTCAGTCACTGGGACTTACGACTACTATACATCGAGATCGTCGAGTTCTTCAAGTTCTTTTCGAGTTTTACTTACAACACTGTTCTCGTCTTGCTCGTCGTCATCTGATGCTGCGCTGTCAGTCGAACTGTCGTCGCTCGCGCTGCTGTAGTTACCTGCTGGTGCACCTTCGCCGTTATCAACGATTTTAAGGTTGTAACGCGCGTCGTTCTTGGTGCCAAGTGCGCGGAGCAATGTGCGCAGTGATTGCGCGGTAGCCCCTCGCTTACCAATTACGCGACCCAGGTCTTCCGGGTCAACCGTGAGCTCGAGCAACACGCCCTTTTCGTCAATGCGACGCTCGATGTGCACTGCATCTGCGTTGCTTACAAGTGATTTTACAATGAATTCTACGAATTGCTGGTCAATACTTCCCATGCGACGCCTCCTTCAATTACTGGCCATCTTATTATATCAGACCATAAAAAGAGCGCTCGTCGGAAAAGAGCGCTTTTTTCATGAACTGATCGTATCACTACGCTTCAGTCTCGGCCTTTTCGTCGGATTCGGTAGGAGCTTCGGCCGCTGGGGCTTCTGGCTCGGCAGGTTTTTCGGTAGTTGGCTCTTCTTTAGGCTGATTTTTGCGAAGCTTCTCTGGGTTGCGGAGCTCGCGCTTTTTGCCGGCCTCCAGTTTGACCCATTTTGGTAGCTTGACGCCCTCTTTTTGCAAGAGGCGGGCGGCGCGATCCGAAGGCTGCGCACCATTAGTCAGGTAGTACTCTGCCTTGTCTTTGGCGAGCGTAGCCTGCTTGGTGTGCGGGTCGTAACTACCGATAGTTGCAACGACACGACCGCTTGTTGGCGTCAAACGTGACTCCTGTACTACCACGCGGAACATTGCGTGACCTTTGCGACCGGTGCGTTGCATGCGAATAGCTAACATATCTCGATTGATTCTCCGTAAGTTTGATTAAAGTTTTAAACTAATCTTGCTTTATTTTACAGATAAGCGCCTCTTATGTCAAATATTATTCCGCAGTCTGCTCGGCAAACAAGTTTTTGCGCATTAAATAGTTAAGGGCATTGTGCCTGTGTGCGCTTTCGAATCCCCGCTCTTCATAAAATGCTTTCGTATTTGGCTGGGCGGATAAAAATAAATATTCCGACCCTAGTTCGGTGGCGACCGCGCCGAGCTTATCCAAAATCGCCGTGGCATAGCCCCGCCCACGGTATTCTGGTGTCGTTGCAAGGGCGCTTACAACGTGACCGCCATTATAATTCGGCAGGAGCATGCCGACCGATGCGATAGCGCCGTTCTCCGGCTCGATGATGCCGTACGCCTGAGCGCGAAGATTTATATACTTTCTGATAATGCGCGCGGCGTTCGCAGTATCAAACACCACGCTGTGTTGTATCTCGCGGTCAAGCAGTATCGCGGCTTGCACCATATGCGGATTGTCAGGCGCGAGCGCGAGCCGCTGCACCGGCGGCACATCGTGCGGGCTATTTGGTGACGGTGCGACCGTGTGGATTATTTCGCCCATGCCGTGTCGCCAAACTGTTTGCGCCAATAGTCGTTGACCACGCCATCGACGACTGGCGGGTCAATCCATTCGCGATACCCACGCTTTTCATAAAACTTAACTGCGCTGGCGTTCGGTATAAGACACGCCCCGTCGGCACCTTCTTGGGCCGCGATTTTTTCGAGTAAACCGAGCAAGTACCTGCCGTAGCCGTGTTTGCGGCTTTCCGGAGCGACTGCCAGATAGGCAACCTCACGGTAGCCTTCAACAACTTTTTTGTCTAGAGCGCCGACCGCTATGAGCGACTGCCGATGCTCCGGTATGATGCCGTACAACGTGCCGCACTGCTCCCGCATTATGAGCGTCTGTATGCTAAAGCTTGGGAAATCTTTATCTCCGGGAAATATTTCGTGCTTAATAAGATCGTAAGCCTGTCGGCAGTATGGAGAGTCGAAATCCGGGACGAATGGTACGACTTCGATACTGCTCATGTCAAACCACTACTGCTGATATGTCTTGAGCGCGGCTTCGGCGGCTTTTTGCTGGCCGGCTTGTTTGCTCGGTCCGACGCCTTGGCCTTTCAGTTCTTGGCCAACGAACACGCCGACGGTAAATGTTTTTTCGTGATCTGGGCCTTCTTCGGCCAAAACTTTGTATACCGGGGTATGGCCCTCGCGGCTTTGCGCCAGCTCTTGCAAGCGCGACTTTGGGTCCATCCATGAGCCGGAGGCCAGAATGTCTTTAAAAGTCACGAGCAGATTATCGGTGATGAACTTCGCCGCAACATCGTAGCCTTTGTCGAGGTACATGGCCCCGATAACGGCCTCAAATGTGTTTGCCAAAATCTGCGCGCGGGCGCGCTCGGTACCGCGTTTTTCCCCGCGGCTCAGGCGGAGCATTTGCTCGTAACCGCAGCGGGCGGCGGCGGCGCTGATGCTTTCGGTGCGCACAAGGCTGCTGCGCCAGTTGGTTAAAATGCCTTCGGGATCGCTAAAATTTTTGTATAAGTATTCGGTTGTGACCAGTTCCAGCACGGCGTCGCCCAGGAATTCCAGACGCTCATTATGTTCATGAGCGGTTTTTTTATGCTCATTCACGTACGAACGGTGCGTAAACGCCGTCACGAGCAGTTCAATATTGTCAAAAGTAATGCCGAGGCGCTCTTTGGCGAACGCCTGATATGCACTAAAGTCTTGCATCGCGAATTTTCTTCATTCCTAATAATATGAGTTTGCCGATGTCGTCGTAGGCGATTTTGTCGATTGCTACGGTGGCCGGGAACCATTTGATATCGTTCAGCCAGTCCTCGGGCTTAAGCTCGTTAGTTTTGCCAAGACCTTGCACCAAATAAATATGCATGGTCATGAGCACCAGCGTCTGGCCGCGGCGGTAACGAAAGTTGACTTTGCCAAGCCAGTTCATCACTTTCATTTCTTGCAGGCCGGTTTCTTCGCGGATTTCGCGCTCGGCGGTTTGCTTGGGCTCCTCGCCTTCTTCGACGTGACCCTTCGGAATCGTCCAGCGGTTTTTGGCGTCCTGCATTAGTAAGATTTCGAGCTTGCCGTTCTGCTGGTTGCGGCGAAATACGATGCCACCGGAGGTCGTTTCGCGTACTACCTCTTGAATAGAGGGGCGGCGCTGCGACACAAACCGTTTCAATCCTTGGATCGGCTTGGGACGTTTCATTTTCATAGGGCTTACTTCCCTTCTTTCTTGTGGGGAGCTTCGGACTCGCTGGCGCCTTCGTCGTCAGGGGTAGGTTCGGCTTCGGGTTCGGACTCAGACTCGGACTTGGGGGTGTCAGGCTCTTTGGCCTCGGCGTCGCCGCCTTCTTGCTGGCGAAGCGCCGTACCAAGCACGCCGTTCACAAACTTGGACGAATTTTCGCTGCCGAACGCCTTGGCAAGTTCCACAGCTTCGTTGATGACCACTTTTGCCGGCACACCCTTGTCATAAGTGAGCTCGTACAAGCCCATGCGCAAAATAATGCGATCCATGCGCGCGATTTGGTCAATCGGCCACTCCGGCGCAATTGGCTGCAGCGCAGCATCAAGCTCTTTTTCGTATTTGGTAACGCCATGGACTAGGCGCTCAATGAACGCCTGGTCCTCGACCATTGACTCATAGCGCGAAATATTGCGCGCGAGTACGGCAGCGAGATCAAAGCCGGCATCACCCGAGGCACGCCGGAAATCTTGCTCGTAGAGCGTCTGCAATGCAATGATGCGGCCGAGGTGTCGGTTTGATGCCATAGTTGTTAAGCTTTCCTATGCTACCACTCTTAGTATACGCTGCTGAAGCAGGAAATTCGCTGAACTACGCGGCTTTTTTGCCGTGTTCGCGGACAGTCGTGCGAGCCTTAACCGGAGACTTGGCATTTACAGCGCGGGCCAATTTAAGAACTAAATGGCTGCGGCGTGTGCCGGTTTTGCGGGGGCTAGTGCGTTTCTTTGGCTTACCCATAGAAGAAGCAACTCCTTACAAGTGTACTTACGTTTTAATAACTTACCAGTATTATATCTGAAATAACCCAGAATCTCAAGCGCTTCGCAGTCAACACGATCTACAGCCCATATTCGTCACGTAAGTAAATCGTGCTTTTATGCGGCGGGGACGGCAGCGGCGTGCCTTCGTACCACGCCTTTCGCATAACTTTCCGGGAAAGATCTAAAAGAAAATTACACCGGCGATGCAGTTCGTCGACCTGGCTCCTACTTACGCCCAGCTCTTCGGCGATCTCCTTGCGTCCAGCAGGGCCGCCTCCTTCGAGGCCATGTGCCCGAAGAAAGTACTCCATATGCCGCTCGCCAAACCATTCTTTCAGCTGCTCCAGAAATTCCCGGAAATATACCGCATCAAACGGCGCGTCTGCCCGTGCGTCGGCAAGCCCTTCATCGGTGAGCTCGTCAAAGCTCGCAACCTCAGTTAAACCGCGCAAGCGCTTGAGCTCCGTCTGCCTGGCGGCGCCAGCAAACGCCGCACCCGCCTCGCCGGCCTGCAGCGCATGATAATCCTCGACAACATCAGGGGTAAATGCAAAAAGTTCGTCTGTAACCGCGTGCTCACGCAGCGCAGTATACATTCGGCGTACCGCGTACCACGAAAACAAAAACGGTTCGCGTTGGTATCGCCGGTTCGTCACTGAATACGTCCAGATTGATTCGAGCAAAGCCACGCTTGCCACCTGAGTGCGGTCGGCCAGCACCGCCTGTGGCGACCGCATTCTGGAAAGATCTGCCAGCAAGTCTTGGTCGCCCGGATACACCATTTCTTGGAGTTCCCGTGCCGGCCGCAGCCCCATCGACACCTTAGCGACCCCGGCGGCCAGGGGCATGTAGCGATTGGCCAAAGTCTTGTGCGCAAATTTCACGGGCGGCGGCACCGCTTCGGAATGTGGATACGTCCACGCTCGGGCTTGCCTTGCCGTGATCTTCGTGCCCGCGTTCTGCATGTACGCCGGCGGCTTTTCGAGCACCGCAAGCTGCGCCGCCTGCACGACGTTGAATAGCATTTCTTCCGAAGGCTGGCCGTCAGCTTCTGCCGCGACATGTATGGGATTCAGGTTCGGCGTGCTTGGGCCTGATGCCATCTCAGTCATATATAACTGCTCGCCGCCGGAACTAAATGACGAAATTCACCAGCTTGCCTGGCACGTAAATTATTTTTTTAGGCTCGCTTCCGTTCAGTGCCGATTGGACTTTTTCGTTTTCTTTAGCGGCAGCGGTAATGTCGGCCTCGGCCGCACCGGTTGCCACTTGCAGCTGAGCGCGCAGCTTGCCATTAACCTGCACGACCACCGTCATGGTGTCGCTCGCCAGATATTTTTCGTCGTAGGATGGCCATTCACTGGCGTGAATTGACTGGCTATGCCCGAGCTGCCCCCAAAGTTCCTCGGCAATGTGCGGCGCAAATGGAGCGAGCAATTGCAGCAGGCTTTCCAGGGCAAAGCGCCAGGCGTACGTGTTGGCGTAATGATCTTGTTGTTTAACTTTGTAGAGATCGTTCACCGCCTCCATCATGCTTGCAACGGCGGTATTGAAGCTCAGAGTTTCCAGATCTTCAGTTACCTTTTTAATGGTGCGGTGGGTGACTTTTTGGAGTTCGCGCTCGTATGGCTGCTGCTCGCCAAGTTGTTGGCCGGCCATTTCATTAAACTCTTGGACCAGTCCCCAGACTCGCTGCAAAAAGCGAAACGCGCCACCCATGCCCTCTACGCTCCAACTGGCAACCTGGTTCCACGGCCCAATGAACAGCTCCATGATGCGAATGGCGTCAGCACCATACCCCTGTTCAATTAAATTATCGGGCGCAATGACATTGCCCTTGCTTTTGCTCATTTTTTGGCCGTCGGGCGCCAGGATCATGCCGTGGTTACGCAGCGTTTTGAACGGTTCACCAAAGTCGATCAGCCCCTCGTCTTGCATGACTTTGGTCCACATGCGGGCGTACAGTAAGTGCATGACTGCATGCTCCGCGCCACCGATGTAATCATCAACCGGCAGCCACTGCTTGATTTTGGTCGGGTCGAACGGTTTTTCGGTATTGTGGGGGTCGGCGAACCGCAAAAAATACCAGCTTGAGCAGGCAAAACCGTCCATAGTATCGGTTTCGCGCTCGGCTTTGCCGTCGCACTTCGGACAAGTGGTGTTGACGAATTCTGGCACGCGCGCAAGCGGACTGCGGCCGTCGCCGGATGGTTCAAAACTCTCCACCTCCGGTAATTGTACTGGAAGTTGATCTTCCGGGACCGGCACCGTGCCACAGCTTTCGCAGTGGATCATCGGAATTGGTGCACCCCAGTAGCGCTGGCGGCTGATCAGCCAGTCACGCATCTTATAATTGACGCGTTCTTTGGCTACGCCCTTATCAGCTAAATCGGCAACGATTTTTTCTCGCGCCTCTTGTGACGGTGCATTATCGTAAGGGCCGGAGTTAATCATTACGCCTTCGCCAATGTGAATCGGCAAGCCAAATGCAAACTCGGCGGCCGCCTTCCAACCATCTTCTAAACGTGCCAGCACCTCTTCTTTGGTAAGCCACATGATGTCGTAGGCGTCTTTTTCGTAATCGTCGCGGTCAATCGGTTCCTGCTTGCGCGAGTGCAGCGTGGCCGTAAAAATGTGACGGATCGAGCGCTGCAATGGTTCATAGGCATCGGTGTAATAGGTGGAGGTTGCGGCGGGCAGCTGCTGGTCAATCGTAAAGTCGGTATAGCCGGTTTCTTCGCGGAATTCGCGCGCAGCGCCCTGTTCGATTGACTCGCCTTCGTTAATGCCGCCACCCGGCCAGCCCGGTTTGAATTTGCCGCGCCAATCCAAAACGCAATATGTATCTGTTTCCGGATCGCGACACACTACAATAGCCGAAGGCCGATCAACAGCCTTTGGCAAATACTCGTTAAACACGGGGCTGAGCACCGGTACAACCGGCAACTCGAACTTTTTGGCAAACTCGTAATCGCGCTCGTCGTGCGCAGGCACGGCCATAATAGCGCCAGTGCCATAGCCCGCCAGCACGTAATCGGCAACCCACACCGGAATTTTTTGGTCGTTCGCTGGATTTACTACGTACGCACCAGTAAAGACGCCGGTTTTTTCGCGGTTGGTTTCTTGGCGTTCAATATCGGATTTACTGCGCGTCTTGGCCAGATAGTTTTCGACTTGTGCGCGGTGTTCTGGTTTGACGATACGACTTACCAGCGGATGCTCTGGCGCCAATACCAAAAACGTTGCGCCATAAATCGTATCCGGCCGCGTGGTGAATACTGTCACAGGTTGCTCCACGCCGTCAACGACAAAATTAATTTCGGCGCCTTTGCTCCGACCAATCCAGTTGCGCTGCATTGATTTAATAGAGTCGCTCCAGTTAACGTCGTCCAAATCTTTCTCAAGGCGGTCGGCGTACTCGGTGATCTTAAAGAACCATTGTTTGAGTGCTTTTTTCTCGACCTCGCTGCCGCAACGCCAACAGCGGCCAGCTTCGACTTGTTCGTTGGCGAGCACGGTTTTGTCAACCGGGCACCACCACTGTAAACTTTCCTGACGATAGGCTAAGCCGCGCTTGTGTAATAGCAAAAAGAACCATTGCGTCCAGCGGTAATACTCGGGGTCAGAGCTGGCGAATTCACGCGACCAATCGTAGCTAAAGCCCATTTGGGTTAGCTGCTGTTTGAACTTGCCTGTGTTTTCCACAATCGCCTGTTTTGGGCTAATGCCGGTTTTAATCGCATAATTCTCGGCCGGCAGCCCAAAGGCGTCCCAGCCCATTGGATGCAAGACATTGTAGCCGCGTTGACGGGCATAACGCGCAAGCGCGTCGCCGATCGCATAATTACGGACATGGCCAACGTGCATGCTGCTGCCGCTCGGGTACGGAAAGTACTCAAGAATGTACCGCTTTGGCTTGCTCGCATCCTCAGATGCCTGGTAAATATTGCTTTCGGCCCATTGTTTTTGCCATTTTGGTTCGATCTCTTTTGGATTGTAGCGCTTCATACTTTTATCCTATCAGTTATTTGAGTAGCGTTGGAAAATTTTAGAAAAGAAATATATGCCCTAGCGGGCGAGGAGAAGCGTGGTAAGAAGCAAATTCTTGGCCATAACATAGTTACTTTACCACAAAATACTGAGGTACGCCACTGCTAGCGGCCAAAAAATTCGCCGCGCTGGCCAGCCGCCAAGTTGAACATTTCGCTCATAGTGACGAGCTGAAAGCGGGCTTTAAAGTTTTGAATAATGGCCGGCAGCGCCGCTACGGTTACGGGGTCGATGTCATGCATATCAATCACGCCGCCGGGTTTGGCCTGCGCAATAACTTTTTGAGCCACTTGGTTAGCGTCTCTGGTATTCCAGTCCTGCGGGTCAACGTTCCACATGGCAAATGTAAGGTGAATCTGGCTCTTGACCATTGCATTAACCGCGCCATATGGCGGGCGAAACAGATGCGGTGCGGGCACGCCCGCTGCTATCACCGCTTGCTGCGTCTGGGCAACTTGGGCTTGGACTTGCTCGGGCGTAAGCGTTGTGAGGTCGGGGTGGCTCCAGCTGTGGTTACCGATTTCATCACCGTCAATGTAAGCGCGATGCACGATTTCGGGCATAGTTGCGGCGCGCAAACCCACTACAAAAAAGTCGGCGCGCACCTGATTTTGCTCAAGAATTGTTAAAATTTGCGGCGTCGTGATGGGGTTGGGACCGTCGTCAAAGCTAAGCACAAGGCACTGCATTTTGGCGCAATCGACCCCAGGTTTGCCAGTCGACGCAGGATGGACGCCGGTAACGGCCACGGGGAGCGCAATCGCAGGCGCTTGGGATTGTATTTTCGGTGGACGCGGTACGGGCGTAACGCGCAGGCTGAGTGCCAGCAAAACCAACGCTGCAAGTATGGCCAATAACTGCGGTCGGCGCGCCGCGTGTACTATTCGTTTCGCCCGTCTCATTACTTAAATTGTTGCAGATAATTCGTCTGAAAGCTAGTGGTTAGACTACTACGCGCTGCGTGCCGCTCCTGAGCCAGTGTAATGAGCCGCGTAACGAGCTCGACGTTCGAGATGCCTGCCTGCTGCCAGTTGTGCGCATACAAGCTGCCGGGCATGGGGTTGATCTCGTTTAGGTACACCTTGCCCGCCTTGGTATCAACGAGCATATCAACGCGCGCCGTGCCGCCAAGTCCAAGCGCCCGGTACGTTTGTACGCCTACGCTGATCGCCTGCGTCGCCAGCTTTTCCGGCAAATCGGCCGGGATTTTGCTGTACCCTTGCGCGCCCTGCTTGCCGCCTCCTTGGCTGCCTTTTTTGCCGCCGCGCATATATTTCGTGTCAAAGTCAAAGAAATCTTCGGCATGAGTAAGCGGTTGCTCGAGAAGTGCCGGCAGCGGCTCATCATTGCCGATGATCGGCAGTGTCACTTCGGTCAGGTTTTCCACAGCCTCTTCAACGAGCGCCTTGGTGTCGTAGTGCAGCGCGACTTCAATGGCGTTCGCCAGATCATTCTTGGTTTTTACGCGCGTAATGCCAATGCTCGAGCCGAGGTGCGCCGGTTTCACGAACACCGGATAGCGCAGATCCTGATTTACTTTTTCGTGCCAGCTTTCGGGCGACGCCTCATACTCGTTTTTGGCAAATGCATAGAATTTAGTGATAGCAATGCCGTTGGCTTGAGCCACAATTTTAGCAAGCACTTTGTCCATCGCAATTACGCTTGCCGGCACGTCGCAACCCACGTACGGCACATTCGCCATTTCCAGGACGCCCATGAGCTCGCCGTCCTCGCCGTGCGTGCCATGCGTAGCCGGAAAGGCAACATCTATTTTAATTTTTTGCGCACGCAAGCCCGTGCCTTTTATAAGCGTCAAGCCATTGTCGAATGAGATCGAAAGAGGCGGCTGCTTGGCCAAAAACGTCTGAAGTTTGCCATTACTAAACAGCGTAATGTCTTTCAGTTGCGGGTCGCTGTACCAGCGGCCGTCTTTGGCGATGTACACCGGCACAACGTCAAAACTGCCGGCGAGCTCTAACGGCCGGATCACCGAGCCAATTGCCGTCACTACCGAAACATCGTGCTCCGTTGAACGCGAACCAAAAATAACTGCAACCGTGGGCTTTTTCATACTCGTAGTATATCAGAGGAGTGCGTTAACGCGGAAAGACTACTTTTTTGTACTAATGTTTGCACTTTTATTAAAATAGTTGTATAATACTATACGTAAATTCGGAGATTTGTGATGCTTGGAATGAGCAAAGGTGAGCGAGCTTTTAACGACTGCGCAACTAAACAAGTCGAGTACAAAAGTAATGACGGTTATTGGGCCCGCCTTCAATGCGACGGTGCCGGCGACAGCTTGTCGTCAGATAAGAGGAATCTGGGTTCAAAGGCTGCAGCCCGGCGTAATCTTGCCCGTGTAGCGGGCGGCACCGCATGCAGGAACTGCCCATTCGCCACCCTGGACCAGGCGGGCGTCACAAATTACCGCGCGACAGAAACTATCGCCAAAGCTAACTTACTCGCCGCAGAGAACGACCTCGCCGAGCAGGGGCTTCGCCGTCAAAGAATTGAGGACGAGGTAGCAGCCCGAATCGCAGCCCTTGAAACCGGCCGCGAACAGCCAGCAATCGAGCAGGCTACCCAGGTTCCACCGCAACAACCCGAAGCTTAATCAGTGCGCCTCCACTAGCGGTAGTTGTCCGTCCAGTCATTTTGCATAAGCACGAGGTCACCGGCCGCCACAAATAGCGACAAATTATTATAAAAATTAAGTGGATTATCTTCGATCTGGAGCGCGCCCTTGTAATTGGCAGTCGCAAGCCCCCGCTCAATGGCCGGTGTTACGGAGTGGCGCATAAGCACCACGATATCCGGCGCAGCTTCGGCAATCAGCCGCCCCATTTCTTCGTGCACTGTTTCGGTTTCGCCGCCTTGGTCGACCAAACCGGGCGTCACGTATATTTTGCGCTTGCCCGGGAGTTCTCGGAGGAGCTCAGTGCCTGCACGGATACCTTCGATGTTACCGTTGTAGGTGTCGTCGATTATCCATGCGCCGCCGAGCTGATACGGCTGCATGCGGTGCTCGAACGGTGCCGTCTTGGCAATTCCCTGTTCGATCTGCGCATCACTCAAGCCAAACTCTGCGCCCAAAGCCGCAGCCAGGCTCAACGGACCGATCTGATGTTTGCCGAGCAAGCCGCTATGCAAATGCAATGTCCGCTTGCCTTTCTTGAGCGTAAAGTCCGTGCCTTCGAGCGTGACGTGCACCGCACTCACCTTCCACCCCAAAGCGCCCGCGGCATTATACAACTGGTACCGTTCTTTTATAAAATTTTCAGCATAAGGCGATTCGCCATTAACATACACCTGGTCGCCCTTGATAACCTTAGCGACCGAAAAAATGTCCTGACCGGCAGCATGGACGGTTTTGTAGTGATCAAGGTGAGCCGGAGCGAGACCGGTAATTATGGCATGCGTAGGATGCGTAAGCGCCGCGAACCGCTCGACGTCGCCAGGTGCACCTTCGCCATATTCAATAATAAGGATGTCTTCGTTGCCAGTAAGCGTGTTTGCAAAAGCAGCGTGTGAAATAGCAACATTTTTGTTGGCGGGCGTAGCGGCCACCTTCTTGCCCTCGCTGAGTACTGTCAGCAGCAACTCTTTCATACTGGTTTTGCCGTAGCTGCCCGCAATAGCGACCTTCACCCCTTTAAAGGAAGCAAAAACGCGCTCGCCGCGTTGGATACGCCGTCGCTGGCGCGGCTTAATAATAAAGATCCGGGCGACCACTAATGGCAGCGTAATCAAGTGCGCCCAAACAATGGGGTACGAAATAAGTGCGGCGAGTCCGAACTCCCAGCCACCGATAAATCCATACCAGCGCCATAACGCCAAAAACAGCAAGCCCACTCCCACCTGGAGCACAATACCGAACCGCAAAGCCAGCAGCAACAGCCGCGCCGCTTTGGTCCGGTCGAGCGTCCGGCGCTTCATCACCTGAGAAAAGTCGGTAGTATGCCAATACCATGACAAATACGGACCAACTTCATATTCTGTGTTTTGCAACATATACACGACAATACTGGGGTAACGCCAGGAGTACAGGCTAAGAAGGCTTCGTATCATTCCAAAAATCCTTCAACGGCGTTCTTTACTTTTTCGGGTTGATCGAGATGAATAAAGTGCCCCGCATCTGCCAAAACCTCAAGCGTGGAGTCGGCCATGAGCTCATGATACTGGCGACCGTATATAGCTGGCGTTTCTGTATCTTTTTCGCCGTACAGCAATAATACGGGGAGCGTTAATTTTGCCGCGTCATCCTGCACATCTTGTGAAACTGTTTTCTTAAATGTTTCCTGCAGCTCAGGAACAATGAGCATGTCAGAACCTGCTGCCTTATAAAGTTTTTGGCGCATTTTTTGGCGCTGGGCGGCGGGCAGCCATACTGTTGCTGCTTTGCCGCTTTTTGCAAGCACCTTAAACCCGAACTTACGCATGCCCTCAGTACTGCGAATACCGGCAGCAGCCAGCAGCACGAGTTTTTCGGCCTGCAAAATTCCGCGCGAAAGCCCACGAATTGCGACCGCGCCACCATTAGAATGCCCTACAATCGCATATATTTCATGTAACCCTATCTTCTGCAAAAAGTGCGCGACAAATTGCGCGTAATCCTCGATGCCCCAGGTCGTAATTGGCGGCTGCGTTGCCCCAAAACCCGGCAAGTCAACGGCGATCACCCGATATTTTCGCGCCAATGCTTGTTGCAGGCCGGCCAGCCCGGCAGCCCGATCGCCCCAGCCATGCAGCATCACTACAACTCGGCCCCTTCCGAGTGCTTCGTATTGTGTCAGCAAAGAGTCTACAACAACCTGCATAGTTTATACCTTAATTATACCCTGTTGGCGCCGAATTGTCGCCTACCCCAAGCGCGGCGCCAGCGTTTTTATACACGGAAATAACCCCATTTTGCAAGCATTTTATTCCAGCGCTGCGAGCCGCTTTTGCAGCTCAGCATTCGTAATAGTTTGCGTTGGCAGCTGCAGCGGTGTGATAGCGCCATAATTACTGTACGTTTCTTTATATGATGTGGTTGCATAATCGACTTCAACCAACTGGCGAGCGTGGGCGTCCACTACAAATGTTAGTTCTATCGGCTGCGCACCGGTTAAAGAATTCGGGTCAAAATTGTCAAGATTGTGCAAACCAAGATCGCCCGCAAACGTTTTCATCATACGCGCATACGTGATGGGCTGTAGCGTCACCGGATACGCATACGCTAACCGGCCGTGCGCCGAGCCCTTCTTGACCTTTGCAAAATCAGGCGAATACACATTGTCGTTCTGGATCTGCTGCAAAAGCGCTGCACGCTGCGCCGGGGTCAAATCAGCCATTGGCATCGGCACGCTCCCGAGCGGCAATCCGATGCCGAGCACCACCTGCGTAAACAACGGTGTATTTTGATTTGCCGCCGCCTCGGCGGGCGTCGTTTTGGCCCACACATTCTGCACGGCGGACACATCAACCGGCTTGCCGTTTTTATCTTTGTTAGCCGTCTTGATACTGAGGTAACGCGTGTAATCGCCGGCGGTCGTCCCGATTGCTTCGGTCGTTACTGTATTGTTATTTTGCGTGAGTGTACTGCGGGCATGTGCAGCGGCATGAGCGCCAAATTGTACCTGCACCACCTCTTTGGAGCCATCCGGCGCAGCGCCATCCGTATTCGCATTACCCTGCACAAGGTTGAATGTGACGCCGCTCGTGCTCAAACTATTTGCAAGCATTCCACGAAAAACACGCTGCGGATCAATAGACACTTTTGCCCACCACAACCAGATACTCAAGATTAACAGGATAGCGCCGGCGGCGTACAAATAGAGCGGCGCCCGCCGATTCGCGGCAAACCGGTCGAGGAATGCGGAGGGAGTTTTTGACATATGTATATTGTAGCAGCTCTGACGCCCGGAAAGCCGAAGAATAGGACACCTAAAAATCAAATTGGTGGAGTATGGGAGACTCGAACTCCCGACCTCAGCAATGCGAATGCTGCGCTCTAGCCAAACTGAGCTAATACCCCAAGATACTTCGAGCATAGCAAATCCTGGCCGATTATGCGAGCCTGTCAGCCTTAGTTATTCTTTAGATGGAAGAGCGTGTTTGGAAGCCAAGCAATCAACGCTTTGTCGAGATTTGGCAAGCTTATGTGATCCGAGAGATTATCGGTGGCGCGCTGGCCGTCGTCGATCGCCACGCGAAGATCATACGTTACACCGGACGCACTATCTTTATAGGAAATCACCCCTTCCTCATGGCTAATGCGCTCCGGGTTATCCGGATCGGCGTACGCAGCAACTGCGCCATTGAAGGTCGCGATCGAATATTCGCCTGGCTTGTCGGCGGTAATCCGCGTGCCAAAGGCCTTGCCACCGCCTATGTCGCGCGCCAAAGCGTTGGCCTCCTGCGAGTAGCCATTAGCATCCTGCGCGTCAAGCGAGGCCCAAATAGCCACCACGTCACCAGTCGACTGCTGCTTAAACTCTTCTGATGTTATTATTTTACCGTCGTTGATCGCCGTTATAATTATCGGCTCGCTGCACGGATGAATATCCTGTACGCTGGACTGCAGTAAATCTGCAACATCTTGACGTTGTACGCTTTCCATTATGTCCGCCACATTCTCATCGGTACTGGGCGCTCCGGTCGGACTATCCGCATAACCACATTCCGGCACCCCTACCGTGGGCCGGATTGCAGACGGGTCTATGGATTCGACAGTCGGTGGCGTAACCCTTTTGACTGTCGGCGTGCCCGTAACGGTGAGCGGCGCTGGTGCGCTGGTGCCAACCGGTGCAGCACTAGCGTGCTGTGGGCTGCTCTCGCCGCAGGCCGCCGCCCCGGCGCCGACGACGCTAATCAAAGTCAGCGCTGCCGCAACGCGTTTTGCGCGAGCCGATAGCCAACTATCTCCGACGGACTGCTCGCCGGTAGCTATCGCCGGCGTCTCCAGCACCGTATTTACACCCTGTTCCGCGGCCACGAGCGGCAGTATCAGTTCGCTCTCGCTCGTTACGGATGGCTCCTGCATTGTTCGCGTTGTCTGCTCCGCTTCCAACACCCCGATTTCTTGGGGTGCAACAAACTGAGAGCCTGTTGTTTGCTCACTCATAACAGCCTCCTTATGCCAAGTTGTTGTGCGATGCCCTCCACCGTACAACTTCACTATAGCTCTCGGAGGCCGTAGTTTTATGTGATAAATATCACCCCATAATGTGAGCACATGTCAACGCATGCGATGTGTATCTGCCCTCGCGCCTAAATAATCTTATTCACATTTAACTTGAGAAATCGTCATTATGTACTGACGATCAGCAGTTTGACTTGAATGTAAGGTATAAAAACCATTCTTGTCGAAGCGGCGCTCTAAATCGAGAGCAGATTGTTGCCAAAAGCGCCAAAGCAGAATTGCTTCGCCTTTATTGAGCTCGAGAATCCTTTCACCCATATCAAATTTAAACTTTATGTTTAAGGATACTTTGAGGCGCACGCGGATATAGCGTTGATGTATATATTCATCGTACCCCATTTCAACGTCATAAAACGACTCGTCGATGTTTAATAAGTTAAAAATGAAGCGATGATTGGGTGCTAGTCTTGTTTTACCGGGTTCGTTGTTAAAATCAAAGTACCTTCGGCTTGCTTCGCTGTCGAGCTTATCGGTATAGATTAGGAGGTCGTTTCGGTCCATACTATCTCTGATGATTCTAAAGGCTCCGTCAGGGTCCCTAAAATTATAGGGGGTACCTCCGAGAAAAAGCATTAGATTGAGCGTGTCTTTTGCATCTCCCCCAAGCGACTCTGTGGCTAAAATATTTGCAAATCGGTCGTAATTAATATCAAGTTCATAGCCCTCGAACTCTACCTTTCCTTCAAACCACTTCTCAATGTTAGCTCTGGCTATTTCCAGCATCTCTGCACTAATATCAAGGGCGATATACCTTCCCAGCTTTTGCTGTCCGAGTAAATGAGAAAGAAACTCCCTTACAGGTAGTGCATTTCCGACTCCTATATCGACAACATTAATACGCTTATATTTAGCGAAAAGTACACTATCGATATATCCGCGATTTTCAATGAAGAGTTGAATCGTGCTTTTTAATTGATTGGGTCCCTCTTCAGATTCAAGTCTCCTGACGTATTCGTCCCAATTGTGCGCGCCTCCATCAAAATAATTAAATTGACGTGGGACTTCCTTGTGTACATTCAAGTTAGTAACAATCTCGTAAATTTGTGCTTGGTTGTACAGCTTATAAAATTCTGGGCGGGGTGTTACAACCTTTACGGCGCGACTGTTGCGGTATTTTTTGCGTTCTTCAACTAAACGTTTTATCGTTGTCGTATTTTTGGTGGTGTTGGCGATGTAGGAGCGGCCTTTTTCAGTGTGCAAGGTCAGGTCGAGCTTACCCTGTTTAGCGGCTTCAATCCAGTTTAGGACGGTGCGCAGCGTGACATGATAGAGGCGGGCGAGTTCGGGATTCTTAAAATAAAGCATTTCTGTGGATAACTCCGTCAACTTTTTGTTGACATGTTTCATTATTTAAATGTAACATGTCGATTAGCAGTCGACTGCTACATTAGCACCAGTTTTCAGTTACTAACCGTAACACTTCTATTGTTGTTCTTCAAGTCTATTTTAAAGAACTCTAACTTGGTTTCTGATCTGAGCTACACATATTGTGTGGATGTAGCGTCGGCATCATTATACGACTATGATGCGCGAATCGCCAACATCAGTGTAGTGAAATTGTCTCTCATTCAAGTCCGACAACCTTTCCCGGTCAGAAATCCAGAGAAAGCATATGGTTCGAATGACAGTTACTCCTCATGGAGTCAGCGGATTCGGAGCGCATCACACCCAAAAGAAATTCACAGCTGCGACTATCGCGTTGAGGCCGGGAGAGTCCCATTCCGTTGGGCTCGGCACTTACAGCGCTGCCGACGCAATGCCTGTGTTCGCTGTTCGCTACGAGCCTGCGCTCGACGAACTCATGGGTGCTGCGCTTGAGCGACTCGACATACCTCATAGGGCCAAATATTTGGCAGTGTACCATTTTCACAATTTTAGCGATAAACCGTGCAAAATTACTGTAAGTCTGGCGTCTAGCATGGGCCAGGCTTAGTATAAGTGCACCAAAAACCGTTAATCGTCACTTACATTGAAAGGAAAATTGAATGGCTATTGTTAGCTGGCCGCAAGATACCGGCCTTCCGCAGTTGCTACCGTGCGCGATTTGTAATGAAAACCGTTCCCCGAGTGAGCTAAGTGTTGGACTTTGCGATGCAACAGGCCAGCAGGCCTTTGCGTGCGAAGGTCATTTCCGGCTTGGTTCTCAACTTATTATTGGGTGGGCAGCCTTTGCAAGCAGACAGCGCGAGCTCCTCATCGGTCAAGAAGATAATGCCGTAACTGAGGGTAGCAATGGCTGGATGTTACGTTGAACATCGCTTTGTACCAAAAAATACTGCGATTTCGTGGGATATCGCGCACCACCTTTACACGCGCCAATTACAAGGCGTGGCGATAATAATTGTACCGAAGCCGGAAAGCCTGCTTTCCGCACTTACAAAACAATGGTACAAAATCATCCGCCACATCGAGCGTGAGCGATCCAGCACTTTAAACGCCTCGCGCATTATGGAGCTTTCTTACGAGATCTCCGCGATGCAGCGCATGCGCTTTGCCGTAAGTACATCAGAAAAACCCACGCCCGCAAGCGAAGCGGACGTACTGCTCACAACTATGGAATATGCCGCTACACTCTTGGCAACGTGCCACACGATTTACCTGGCAGACGACACGGATAGCGAAACGTTTGCCAAGCTGGAGCATGTCATGCCGCCGCAAAGTTTGATGGTGGCATATGAACGGGCGGAAAGTTAGGGCGCCGGCAAGGACGCCCTACATCAGCTAAAGGGTTGCTTCGACAGCCTTTGCAATAGCAGCCTGGCCGGCGACGGTTGGGTGAAATGCTGCAGGTGCATGCAAGCCCTGAATCCATGGCTCTGCCGTACAAAGTTCATGGCCGCTAAAGTTCACTGGCACGTACGTAGTCATATTCCCAAAGAGATCGCTAACACTTTTAATTGCCTGATCGAGCTTAGCCTCTTGCCCATTCACCCACTGCATTTCCGAAGTCGTAATGCCTTGGGTGTCGGCGCAAGCAGGCGCGCTTGTTGAGAACGGCGCGAAGTAACTGGTTACGATCACCTTTGGTGGCTGGAAGTTGCTCTTTTGGTCGATATCGAACAAGGCCGCGGCCAGTTTAATGCGCAAATATCCGCGTGCCACAGCCAAAGCCGCATCTTGCGACCAGCTCGTTCCGCAAGTGGTGGCATAACATTGGCCGACTACTTGCGACCAGTTCAGATCGTTAGCGCCGATTGTCAGCGTAATAACGTCTGGCTTACCGTTCGCGAACGCTGCATCAATTTGTGGAGTTAAGTTCAAACCCTGGGCGGTTTGCGAGCCGTACAAGTCGCTCACTGTGGCACCGCTACAAGCAATATGCGAAAGCGAAGCTTGCAAGTATTGCGCGACCAAGTGCGGGTACGCAGCATCGGAGCGCGCACAAGCTTTGTCCTCATTGCTTGCGCCCATCATTAGCGGCAAACCAGCGCCCGCGGCAATAGAATCCCCCAAGGCTGCATATTTTATAGGTGTCAGGCTTTGAGCCGACGCTGCTGCCGGCGCAAAAGTCAGCGCCCCGCCCACAAATAGTCCCGTTAGCGCGATAAAAGTTCGCTGTAAAAAGCTTCTACGCATACTTAGTCCCTCTTTTAAATCATAATTATAGGCTGCGCAGCCTTCATGGATCTATGAAAAAAGTTACAAAACGTTGGGGCGCAGTGTGCTACTGCGTCATGTGATTTTATTTAAGTGCTCCAGGTGTACCTTTCTAAACGCAGTGGCTGCGCACCACGCCTGCCATTAAAAAGAGCCGAACGTTTTGTTCAGCTCTTTTTCTGCGCCGAGGACCGGCAATTCACGTTCAAAATGGTGGCCCAAGCAGGACGGAGGTTGAATCCTGCGGTGCGGCGCTACCTAGAGGAGTGGCGACAACGTGACGTGGCCGTCACGGAGCGTAGGATTGCCGCGATCGTAGAAGCTACACCCATCGTCACAGCATGGCGAATCATAGATCGATTGAGTGCGGCAGACTGCGATGCACTCGTTGCCGCATTTGAAGCTGGCACCGCTAAGCGTGTACTCGCCGCGAAATATGGAATCAGCGAGAGCAGCGTAAAGCGGTTGCTGCGAAAGCGGGCCGTACGACGAACGTGATGCCTAGTTAGTTGTACGTTTTCGGCGTTCGTAGCGTAATCGAACTGCCTGCGCATGAATACGGGCCAGCTGCTGAGCGGCGGATTCATCTCCTCGCTCAGCAGCTTTTAATATAGGCATGAAGGCATACAGCGCATCTGCGAGTTGCATAGAATCGGGCTGCGGATGCAGCTCGGGAATTACGATGAACCGTGCAGGAGGCGAGGTTTTGTGGAAACGGCGTCGCTTGCGGGGCATTGACAGTAATTTACCCCCCCCCGGATTTTGCAAGCACATAATGCTTACGCTTTGGAAATTATTGCAAGTAGGTTATAAAATATGTATGTACTTCGCAAACCTCTATCATCTATTTATCGAACAACCCGCAGGAATGCTCCTTGCTTTAGTAACTGTAGTAGTTGGCTCATTTGCACTATATCTATATCGTCGCCAAGTTTACGACGAAAAGCGGATTGCCGCCAGGACTATATTTGGCGAGATTAGCTCGGCCGAGAATAAGCTCAAGCCTATACGCGCACGCTTCTTTGCCACTCAAGCTCCTAGTGTAGAGTCTGTCCAAATTATGAAGTACGAAAGTTGGTCCAGGTACAAGCACCTGTTCTTGGAGGACTTAAAACGGGATGGCATGTGGGACCTAGTCGATAACTTCTATAGTAATTGCGCCGACTATGACACTGCTGTCAAGATATCCAAGGAAAACCTACAATCAGTAATCGATCAGAATTACAAGCATCAATACGATTACTACTCGAATAAAGTTAGTGAAGCACATAAGAAAGATCCAGAAGCGAAAAGTTTACCCGCAGAAGACATACAAGACATACTGGCATGGCAAGAAATGTTTCTGAGCCAGGAGTCCCGAGGCCAGTTTGACTATTTTCCTACCCATGCTACCAATCTAGCTCGAACGGCCTTAGTGACTCTGGACACTTCTGTCTCAGCCTCAGAAGCTGGAAAAATATTGAAGAAAATAGCAGAACTCTAATACACTCCCCGCACGCCGTCTGGTTAGCAACTTAGATGCTGTTGGGGCTCGAACCCTTTCCTGCCGCAAAGTTGACGCATAAAAAACAACAAGGGCCAAACGATCAAGTTCGAACCCTTGTTGTTACCTCTGTCGAAAACGACAATCATGTTCGATATGGTGGAGCTACAGGGACTCGAACCCTGGACCTCTTCCATGCCATGGAAGCGCTCTAGCCAACTGAGCTACAGCCCCGCATCTTTAGAACAGGGTAATTTTAGCAGATAATTGGCAGGAATGGAAGACAGCGGCGGCGTCTACGGGCAAATTCGCGTACAATACACACCATGTTTGTAACTTTTTGGGAACTTCATGCATATAAAGGGTATGAGCACTGACGAAATCGAGCTGATCGCTCGCATCATAGGCGGCAATTCCGAAGATTATCGTGTCTTGGTTGACCGCTATAAGCAACCATTGTATCGTCATTGCTTTTACATTATGCGCGAAGAGGAGGACGGCGAGGACATGGCGCAAGAAGCGTTTGTGCGCGCCTACGCACAGCTCAAAAAATACGATGCAGACAAAGCCGCTTTTAAGACATGGCTTTTTGCGATCGCAACGCATCTATGCTTGGAGCAGCTGCGAAAGCGCCGCACACTTCCGCTCGAACTTGAAGACGAGGATTTTCTAATCAGCGGCCTTCCCACTCCCTCGGAAGATGCCAAAAATCAGGAAGTTCACGAAGCCGTACTCCGATTAAAACCACGTTACCGCACCGTAATTGCGCTCCATTATTGGCATGGCTACAGCTACGAAAAAATTGCCGCGTATATGGATGCGCCGATTGGCTCGGTCCGTGGTTGGCTCCACCGCGCAAAAAAAGAATTAAAGGAGGCTTTGTCATGACAGACTTAGATAGCCGTTTGCGTCATAGTGCGGGTACAGAACCGCGCCGAGAGGTGTCGGGCAGTTTTACCGATCGCACGATGGCGCGCATCTTGACCGAACAACGCCAGACGGTGTTCGGTCGGGCGGCCTCACGCATCAAAAGGAGTATTCCAATGAAGATTCGACACATTAAGCATGTTGGCGCGATGGCAAGTATATTTGCAGTGCTGCTTGTAGGCGGCACAACGTACGCCGCACTGCGCTGGCAAGGCAATGAAGGCACAGCCGATTACGGCGGCATTACGACACTCGCGAATGGCAATACCCGATTTTGGGTACACGCGCACGACTGCGCCGACGAACAGGGCAAACAGTATTTTGACATCAAGGCTGGCAGCAAAATTACGCCCGCTCAAATTAGCGACATGGTTGCCGGCACCTGCGAAAACCTCGATATTACATCTGTTTTCCCCGGCATAGCCTTGAATGGCACTGCGCCAAAGGGTATCGACATTACCCAGCCGGGCGGTTACCAGAAAGCACTGGAATCGGCCGAAATCAACACGCAATATTACCTGACGACCGGCGTTGTATCGAAGGTAGCGCACACATCGATTACGCTTAATATTCCGGGCCACGGCACGACTACGCTGCCAATAAACACCAACGCAAAGATATTTGCCCTGGGCGAACCCGTAGCCCGCCAAAGCATCAAGAAAGGTCAGCCAGTGGCGCTCGTTTTGCAAGCCCAGGCTACATTTGCAGACATGCAGCCGCACGCCAATTACATTAGCCTTTTGCCGGGCAGCAGCGTATATGGCATTGAGCTCACTCACCATGAGTTTTACGACACCGCCGACGAAGGCAAAGAGTTTACGCGGCTCGTACCCAACCCGAGCATCAAAGGGCCGACCGGCAAGGACAACCCTGCGGTCATAAAATTCTATCAAGATCCCAAAAACTTGATCGAAGAACACCCCCTGCACTAACGCAGCCATGCACCAAAAGAATCGCCCCTCGTGAGGGCGATTCTTTTTCGTGCGCGCCCACCCTGCGGCGGGTGGAGAGACCATTTTGTTTTGATGGTTTTTGTTTCACGCGCCGCTGTAAGCGCACGAACTACTTTAAGCATAACCTAAATAACTAGTATGTCAATCGTTCGCCGTCAAAAAGGCCTTGAGTTTTTCTTGCGCCTGCTTGCGATACGAAAGCGCAGCATATGTTGCCTCATCAAGTTCAGAGCGCGGACGCTCTTGGCCCTCGTTTACGAAAATCCTGTCAAAGCCGAATCCGCGCTGATTTTCGCCCGGGTGCTCAGGTACCGTGCCCCGCATAACACCTTCAAAAAAGTGCGGCGTCGTGCCATCAAACAGCACGTAAAATATTTGAGCCACGGCGCTGCGATCGGAAAAACCATCAAGCATACGGCACATGCCCTCGAGGCCTGTACCTTTTTCAAACCATTTTACGAGCGGCCCGGGCAGCTGCCCAAGCGCCGTAAAAATGAGCGAACAGTCCTCTACCAGCACCGGACGCTGCATAACTTTGTACGCCGCGCGGGCTTTCCGCTCGGCAATTTCGCGTACATCAAGCGATTGCACTTCTTCGAGGTCGAGCTTTTGGTGTTCTATAGGCAGTCCAAGCCATGCGGCAAGCTGCGCGGCTTTGTGTTCGTTACCGGTGATAAAAACAAGATTTTGAAACCGCATTAGTCTTTGCTCTTAATTTTGTCGCTCACTTCTTGCAATTCGGCGCGTATTATATCGAGCACGGTATCGCTTTTTAGTTTCGCCTCGGTACCGTTAAACCACAACGAAATCCAGCCATAGCCGGCAATAATGTCATTGGTCTCGTTTGTCCATTTCAAGTCCGGCTCATCCTGCAAAATCTGCTCGGCGTCCGCTACTTCTTCGCTGTAAAAGTCCACATGGTCGAGGCCCACTGCATCGGTAGAGCCGGGACGGCGCTGCATGATTTTTATAATTTCGATGTCGCTTCCAAAGCCCGTCAGCTTGCTATCGCGCAAATGAAATTTGGCGGTCCACCGGCCGTTCATCCAGGTCTCCACAATATGTCCGGCGAGGTCGTGCAGCTCGGCGCATAAGCGATCATACTCGGCGCGATCGGTCGTTTTCCAACCAATGGCGGTTGGTTTGAGGCCTTCAAAAAACTGCTTGTTTTGGCGCGTTTTAATAAGCGCTTGCCATTTTTTGCGGTAGTCCCCCAGCGCGGTGTTCAGCTCGTCGATCACGGTACTTACCCCCTTTTACTGCACTATTGTAGCAATTTTAGGAGCGTTTGTTCATCAATTTGGGTCGTACCGAGCTTTTCGGCCTTTTTGAGTTTGCTGGCGCCCACGTTCTGCCCGACAACCAAATAGCTGGTGTCTTTGCCAACGCTCGTTTGGAATGTGCCGCCGAGCGCCCGGATTTTTTCGGCGGCTGCGTCACGCCCCATGTGTTCCATCGTACCGGTAATAACAAAACTTTTGCCATGCAGTGGGCCGCGCGCCCGCGAAACATAGTGCGGCTTTATGCCGAGCTCACGGAACTTCGCCAGCAATGCTTGGTTATCAGGATCGGCGAACCAGGCGAGCACCGACTCCGCCACTACTTCGCCAACACCTTCGATTTGCATGAGCTCATCAAGCGTCGCCAGCGCCAATTTTTCGAGCGAGCCAAAATGCTCGGCAAGGTCAATCGCCGTTTGCGCGCCAACGTGCCGGATGCCCAGCGCGTACACAAAACGCGGCAGCTCCGGTGTTTTGGCGGCCTGAATCGCATCAACCAGTTTTTGCGCAGAGATCTCAGCAAAGCGGTCCAGCTCAACGACCTGCTCTTTTGTGAGCGTATAAATATCGGCGAGGTCGTGGACGAGCCCGGCCGTGACTAATGCTGCGACATTTTTTTCGCCAAGCGTGTCGATATCAAGCGCGCCTTTGCTGGCAAAGTGCTCGAGTGCTTGTTTGAGGAGCAGCGTGCCGGTCGCACCTTTAACTCGGTACACAACTTCGCCTTCTGGCCGGACAAATTCGAGCTCGGGATACTGCCGGGCGAGTTCTTTTTCCATGTTGAAGGCGCGCGCGGTTTTGGGGCGCAGCTCGGTAAGCACGCGCTCGACCTGCGGAATAATGTCGCCGGCCTTAAAGATAACTACGGTGTCGCCGACGCGGACGTCTTTGCGCGCAATCTCGTCGGCGTTGTGTAGGCTGGCGTGCTGCACAGTGGTGCCAGCCACAACAACCGGGTTGAACACGGCGACCGGTGTAGCTGCACCAGTTCGCCCAATACTCAGCACAATATCTTTGACGATGGTCGTCGCCTCTTCGGCCGGATATTTGTAGGCGACGGCGCCGCGCGGGTTTTTACCAACGGTACCAAGTTCGGCATACAAATGGCGGTCGTTCACTTTAATAACAATGCCGTCGGTGTTAAACGGCAAGCCATGTCGCTTTTCTTCCCACTTATCCACAAATTGCATGACTTCATCAACAGAAGTGCAGAGGTTTGCTTGTTCGTTACTGGCGATGCCGAGTGTGCGCAATGCCTGGTACGCGAACATGTAAGTTGGAACCTCGGCGGGGTTATCACGCAGTAAATCATAGCCACGGAATCGCAGCGGACGCGCGGCTACCAGCTTAGGATCGAGCTGCCGGATTGTACCCGCCGCCAAATTACGTGGGTTTGCAAACACCGGCAAACCGGCGGCTTCACGCCGCTTATTGAGCGCTTCAAAATCCTTTTTATACATGATGATTTCGCCGCGAATTTCGGTACGCCCGCGCAAAAATGCGGCGTATTCTTTGGATTCGCGCAGTCTGAGTGGCACCGAGGGCAGCGTGCGAATATTCGTAGTTACGTCTTCGCCCACATAGCCGTCGCCGCGTGTCACCGCCTGCACAAAATTACCGTCCTGGTAAATGAGCGCGCAGGCCAATCCATCCATCTTGATCTCTGCCGAAAACTCGTGCTGGCGGCCGGGCAGCAGCTTGTCCATACGCGTAACCCAGGCTTCGACTTCTTCGCGGCTGAATACGTCGTTCAGACTGATCATGCGGGTAGAGTGCGTGACTTTTGTAAACTTCTCGAGCGGCACACCGCCGACGCGCTGCGTTGGCGAATCCGGGGTAATGAGCCGCGGAAATTCGGCCTCGAGCGCTTTGAGCTCTCGCATCAAACCGTCGTATACGGCGTCGGAAACACTTGGCCGGTCAAGCACGTAATATTCGTAGGCATACTTCGCCATGAGTTGGCGGAGTTCAGTGAGGCGCTTTTTGGCTTGCGCCTCGGTCATAGCAAGGCCCTATATAACGCATACATGTAGCTATGGAACAGCGCGAGGTCAAGCATCGCCACAAAGAAGAACGCCCACGGCGCCACCGGAGTAGCAAACCAAATAATTGGCAGCATTATGGCAGCCATAATCACAAACAGAGTCACCGGAATAAACAACACTTTGCGCAATACCGACAACCGGCGATAACGCACAAGCTGGCGCGCTGAGCGCAGTGCCTTCAGCGGCGTCATATCGGGCAATGTCGAAATATACAATGCAAACAGCGAAGAACATACAAGATAAATTGAAATACAAGCCAGTAAAATACTGAGTGTAGTCCACCCGATCAACTCGATGGTGTGCAATGCCACGCCCGGGCCGATCGCTGTTGCGTACAGCACGGCGCCAAAAATAAGCGGCACCAATTGCACACTAATTGCGAGTCCGACCAGTGTAAAAATAGTAAGCGGCGCAACTCCAAAATAAAATGCATCACGGACGCGCACCTTGTTGCCGGCGTAGACTTGCCTGAGGGCCCAGATGAGCGCAAGGCTGGATATCAGCACAAACAACACCTGATATGCGCTCGTGGTCGCCGTACTGCTGCTGGAGTTGCCGATCAAATACGCAAACAATGACGTGCCAAGGCTGAAATTCCACCCGCCAGGATGGCCGCCGGTGAGTGCCGCCTTAACGGACGCAATATCCGTGCCGCCCACATTAAAACCAGCCACAAATACAAAATTAAGGACCGAGTACACCAGCACAATGCCTACGAACAACCTATGCTGCTGCGCTAAAATCTTGCATGCGCGGCCAAAAAGCCGGAATGCATTCGGGATTTTAGCTACTGGCGGGCGGTGACGGCGCCGCAAACGCAGCAAGCTGTAATTAGGAAGCCGCAATTGGCGCGGCCTGGATGCAGTGCGCTTTGGGGTTTCTGTGGACGCGGCGTCCGGAACTGGTACGGGTTTGGTTTTAGCTGTCGCGGCAGTCTTTGCAGCTTTGGCAGCGGTTTTTGCCGGAGTTTTCTTTGCCATAATTATGCGTGCGTTCCCATCTCACGCAAGCGGCGGATGCGCTCCTCGATCGGCGGATGCGTGCTGAATAAGTTAGTAATGCTGTGCCCCTTCAGTGGATTTGCAAAGAAGAAGTGCGCAGTCGAGGTATTTTGGCGCTTCATAATACTGCCGGTCTGAGCGATTTTTTCGAGTGCGCTTGCCAGGCCTTCGGGATAGCGCGTCGTCAGTGCTCCTGTGGCGTCTGCCAGATATTCGCGCTTGCGTGAGATCGCCAGCTGAATCAGCGTGGCCACAATTGGCGCAATAATTGCCGCCACGATGCCTAATATCATAACGACTTGATTATTTTCTTCGCGGTCATTGCCGCTGCGGAACCACGTCATACGCAAAATAATATCCGCCAAAATAGAAATAACCGCAGACAGCGCAAAGGCAATCATACTGACGCGGATATCATAGTTTTTGACATGGCCGAGCTCATGCGCGAACACGCCCTGCAGCTCGTTATCGTCCATAATGTCCAGCAAACCGGTCGTGGCACAGACGGCCGAGTGGCTTGGATCGCGGCCGGTCGCAAAAGCGTTGGGCGCCGGATCATCAATAACATACACCTTGGGCATGGGCAGCCCGTCGGTTATTGCCAGGTTTTCCACTGTGCGCCATAACCGCGGATTATCGCTCTTTTTGATCTCGACCGCGCCATTTAATGCAAGAGCCATGCGGCTGCCGGCAAAGTAGCTGATCGCCGCATAGCACAGCGCGCCGATCAGGATGGCGATGGTGAGGTCCCTGCTGTTAGTATAGATCCCAAAAAACCATGCAAGCGCGCCGGCAAGCACCATGAAAAAGAACATAATAAAAATGGTTTTGCGTTTGTTGCTCGCTATTTGGCTGTACATTTCAACTTACAATTATGCGTTTATAGTGATTATACCGCTGCTTGCTGAGCTAAAACTTAACGTCGACGGGCTGCTCGACTTTAGCCGCCTCGGCATCGTCGAGTTCAAAGAATAGCTTGTCGGTTTTAAAGTTAAGCATGCCTGCAAAAATGTTAGTCGGAAACGTTTTACGCTTGGTGTTAAAGTCGCGCACTACGCCGTTATAAAAGCGGCGCGAGGCTTGGATTTTGTCTTCGGTATCGGTTAGTTCGTCCTGCAAGGCGCGGAAGTTGTCGCTGGCCTTTAACTGCGGGTAGGCCTCAGCAACAGCAAAAAGGCTTTTAAGTGTTTGCGAAAACTGGTTCTCAGCCTTGGCGGTTTCTTCAACGCCCTGTGCATTTAAGGCTTTGGAGCGAGCCGCAGTGACATCTTCGAAAACGGTTTTCTCGTGGGTCGCATAGCCTTTAACGGTGTTGACGAGGTTCGGAATAAGATCATACCGGCGCTTGAGCTGGACGGTGATGTCACTCCAGGCTTCTTCGGCGCGGACGTTCAGGCGCACCAGGCCGTTATACATACCGGCGACGATCAGCAGCAATATTACTACGGCCGCAACCACAATCCATACTATCATTTTGTTACTCCTTATATCTGTATTCATCAGTATACAGCAAAATCGGCCGGCGTCTCCATACAAAATCAAGGAAAACACTGGTATCATAAATAGGAATGAATCAAGCACATCGTCGCACACGTTCAAGGGTTAAACGCGGAACGCTTATTATTGCAGCGCTTCTGTTTGTTGTGACCGCCGGTGCGCTGAACTATCTGCGGCCGCTGCCAAATGTAGCAGCCGTTACCGCCTCACTCGGCGATCTCCAGACGCCGGCGCTGCAGCTCACATGGCCAGCAAGCACCGAGGCAGCCGTTGGGGCGAGCGACTACGGGCTGCTGGGGGCGCACGGCTCCGAAACGCCACTGCCTATCGCCAGCATTGCAAAAGTGATCACCAGCTTGGCAATTCTTGAGAAAAAACCGCTCAACCCCGGTCAACAGGGTCCGAATCTGACAATCGGCGCCAACGACATCGCCCTGTACCAGCAGTATGTCGCCGAAGATGGCTCGGTCGTGCCCGTCACATTAGGTGAGCAATTGAGCGAACGGCAAGTTTTGCAGGCGATGCTTTTGCCGAGTGCTAATAATATTGCCGACTCCGCCGCAATATGGACGTTTGGCTCCATATCTAATTATGTAACTTTTGCCAATCAAATGTTGCAGCAGCTTGGCCTGACCCACACGGTCGTGGCCGACGACGCCAGCGGTTTTTTGCCACACACTGTTAGCTCGGCGAGTGATCTGGTGCGGCTTGGGCAGCACGTGATGCAGAATCCGGTCTTGGCCGACATCGTGAGTCAGCAAGCGGCAATTTTGCCGCAAGCAGGCACGGTGCACAACGTGGACGCCTTACTTGGCAGTAATGGCATTGTGGGCATTAAGACCGGTAACACCGATCAAGCAGGCGGTTGTTTCCTGCTCGCCGCACATTACACCCCTGCGAATGGCAAGGAAGTTACGATCGTGACCGCCGTTGTTGGCGCCGCGGATTTAGGCTCGGCACTGCATGAATCGCAATCATTCTTGCTCTCGGCCCGGCAAAACTTTACCGCGCAGACGTTTGTACATGCTGGCCAAGTGCTTGCTACCTACACTTTACCGTGGGGCGGCACCGTGCAAGCAGTGGTCGCAGACGACATTACTCCAACTCTCTGGAATGGCACTACTGTAAAAGCAGTCGCTAATCTAGCTCCCTTAAAAGGCGGCACCGCGGCCGGAACCAAAGTCGGCACGCTTACACTGTCTGCGGGCAATGCTAAAAGTACGCAAGACGTGCACCTGCAGCAAACCGCAAACGGACCAAATTTTTGGTGGCGGCTTTTCCGCAGGCCGTAACGCTCCTTGAATATGTACTTCGAGCATATTACTTATTGCGTATTTGCTACTCCATACTGACTTTCACCGGACGTCTCGGTACTCCAGTTGCCGTCGAGGCCGTCTTTGGCGATGACTTTGCCAGTACTATCAATCGCCATAACTCGCTCGCCCCCGGCCTTGACATCAGCAATGCCACCGCCGAGCGTTGTCCACTGGTCGGCGAGCCCGGATTTGTCCAACAAGGAATCACCTTGCCGCACGATCAACTTATCTGGAGTGACGAGGTACTGCGCCGCTCCGGTCGTTTCCGTATGCCACTGGCCACCTAGGGTATCTTTTGCCTCGATAGCACCTGACGTGTCTATAATCGCGATACGGTTGGCCGACGCCTTAACGTCGTTTGCGGCGTTTGTCAGGGTTGACCATTGGTCTGCCAGTTGAATTTTACCGAGCAAGGTCGTGCCTTGGCGCACAAGAAACAGATTTGGCGTCACCGCATATTGCGCCGCGCCTGATGTTTCAACGACCGAGTTACCCTGCAGGCCATCACGTCCCCAGATCGCACCGCGTGTATCTTGCCAGGCAATACGGCCGCCCGCCGCCTCCAGGCTCGTCGCATTGCTAGTCAGCGTGGTCCACTGATCGGTGAGCTGGGCTTTGGCATAAATCGTGCCGCCGACCCGAACGGCGAGCAAATTAGGCGTAATAACGTACTGATCAATGGCACCCATTTCCGCAATCCACTGTCCACCTATTCCATCTTTTGCCTTGAGATTGCCCGCAGTGTCGATAATACCGACGCGTTGGCCGGCCGCCTGAAAGCTTTCGGCCGCACTCGTAAGCGTCGACCAGTTATCACCAAGACGTGTCTTGCCATACAATGTGTTTCCTTGGAGGACGAACAGATTGTCTGGCGGCGGCAGAACAGCTGTCGCGTTCGGTGCGCAAGCTTGTTTTCCGGCACTATTCGTAGATCCAATCACGCCAAGATCCGCTTTAGCGTCCAGCGTGACGCCGGGATGGCCATGATCGGAATAGCATGCAAAGTTCCCTCCTGTATTCAAGAGCTGCATATGCGTATGGCGTGTTTGATAGCAAGAGGAATTGAGCGCTTCATTTGTGACAACGCCGATCTTTGTACCGCTATTAATAGGGTCGTCGCCAACATCAGTGAGATCAAGGTGGTCATACTTTACCTCTCCAATCTTTGTACCGTTGACTCGAACATCGAACACGACGCCTTTGCCGGCGATGTTTGCTCCATACTGCGAACAGGTATCAGTTATACTGTTACGCTTGAATGTAACTGTGCCGCTAGAACTTGTGCCATACAGATCTACTTCAGTGCCCGCCGCGGCGTATATATCGGTTGCCCAGTCGAAGCCATAAGCTTCGTGCACCGACGGATGGCTGGAATTGGCATCTGTATATGGCGGATCAACGTTGGCGTTATATGCCCACTTGCCATTAAAGGGCATACCGATTACTACCTGAGGAGAAGTATCGGCGTGTGCGGATTGTTCGAAAGTGGGACTCACCATAAGACCTACGGCCAGGCTCCCCGCTGCAAGCAATGCAGTAAGTCTATTAGGGGTGTGTTCAACCAGACCAACTTCTAGTTGGCCTCCTTGTGGGAGTTCGCTCATATATTCCTTCTGTGTTTGCCTTGCCTCCCACCAGGCAAAGATTTAATTGTATGACGTTTGCGTACTGCTACTTGATCTGCATTGAATCGAAAACTTTGCCAAGGATAGTCCAGTAATTCGTATCTGCTTGGACGTTTAGCTCCTCATTGATGCTAGTAAACGTATAGGTCTTGCTGCCAACCTCAAAAAGATAAAGTTTTGTTTCTACTCCAGCGTTAGTAACAGTGTATTGTACTGAATGTCTCCCCTTTAGCTGATCGCTTGTCTTGTTGACTTTACCAGACGCCGATTGAGCAAAGTAGCTGTCATACCAAAGCGTAGCCGCAGCGAGATCTTCGTTGAGAACTTCGATAGTAGCGGTCTCGTTATACTTTACATTTTCGTTCCGCTTTAGATTGATGGCATATTCCTGTTTAGTTGAAGAGGCGGCCGCATCCATAGAACCCTCGTCGAGCGTCCATACCGAGGGGTAGCGGAGGTCAATGCCGTAGGCGGCATTATTATATGTCTTCCACCCAGCATACGGATCGGCCGGCTGGTTTGCAGGCGTCTGTTTGGTAGCCGCGCCTTCGGTACTGCCGGTAACTACGGCCGCCTTCTTTGTCTGATGATTGTGGCGCCATACGAGCCAGCCGCCCAGCACCAGCACTGCAGCTACCACAATTACAATGAGCGCTTCGATGACCGAGAACCCGTGCGATCGTTTTTTGTATCTCATAATCCCTACCCTTTTACGTTGTTGGCGGCATTATTCCGTACAATGCCCAACAATGCAAGCTTTTTCTGGACAAATAAAAACGCCGCTCCCTTATAAAGAGAAGCGACGATTCACTATACAATATGGTGGGTGATGAGGGACTCGAACCCCCGACCCTCTCGGTGTAAACGAGATGCTCTAGCCAACTGAGCTAATCACCCACATGCTTTATACTTGGTGCGGACGAGAGGACTTGAACCTCCACGAGTTGCCCCACTACCACCTCAAAGTAGCGCGTCTACCAATTCCGCCACGTCCGCGTATGATTTGTATAAAGAACTATGCTATCTTATCTGTTTTTGGCAAAAAACTCAAGAGTTTTCTCGCCAACTCCTGCTCACATCGCCGCACGCGAGCTTCTACGAATGGGGCATGTGGTCGTGCAGGTGGTCGAGCGTGTAGGTTTGGCGCAGCAGCGGCTTGATTTGATCGAGCGTAACGTTGATTTTTACGCCGGGGTTAAGCGTGCCGTACGGGTCAAAAATCTGCTTGACCTTTTGGTATACGGCGTAGACTTCTGGGCCATATAACTTTTCAAGGTATGGGCCGCGCAAACGGCCGTCGTTATGCTCACCGCTGGTGCTGCCGCCCAGGCTAATGACCAAATTGTAATAATCGTCGATCAGGCGGAAAACCTTTTGGCGGTCGCCAACCTGCGACAAATCCAAAAATGGCTGCATGTGCACGTTGGCGTCGCCAGCGTGCCCCCACACTGCCGCGTGCAGACGCTGGCGCGTGAACAGTTGATATACGCCCTCAAGGTATTCGCTGAACTTCTCGATCGGTACGACGCCGTCTTCGATAACCGGCACCGCCTTCAGGTTGCCTTCGCTGTGTGCCACCACTGTTGCAGAGGAATGCCGGATCTTCCAAAGCTGCTCTTTTTGAACTGGATCGGTCTCTACCCGGTGACTTCTGGCGTGCTTTTCAAGAATTTTTCCAGCCCTTTTAACAGCCTTCTTTTGGCCGCCCGCGCCGTCGAATTCTACCAGCAATACCACCTTCGGAAACGGTTTTTCAACGACATCTTTTAGCAGGTTCGGGTTGAGTTTATCCACAAGATCGAGTAGTTGGTCGTCGACCATTTCGATGGCGCTCGGCAATTCTGCCATGGCGCGGAATTCAAGCACAGCCGCCTGGGCGTCTTGCAAACTGTCAAAGTGCCCAACCAGCAGCGTTGTTTCACCGGTGTAAGCCTCGGTGTCGAATGCAGCTTCAGTCACAATGCCAAGCGTACCCTGCGAGCCCACAAATAGCGGCGTTAAGTCAAATGATCCGTCCTTTTGCTTAACTTGCGCCAGGGCGTAGCCGGCCGAATTTTTTGTAACGCGCAGATTAATCTTGTCGAGCAAATCCTGATTTTCGTCAAGCAAGGCATCGACGGCCCGGTAAATCTCGCCCTCAAATGTGGATAACCCAAGTTTTTTACTGAGGTCGCGTTTGTTAAGCCGGCCCGTTTCGATCAGCTCGCCGTTTGCCAGCACCACATGCAGCCCCCGGACGTATTCACGCGTGTCACCGTATTTAAACGATTTTTCGCCGCTGGCGTTGTTGGCCACCGCACCGCCGATAGTCGAATACTCGAACGAGGCTGGAAACGGCGGCAAAAACCGCTCGTGCGTGTGCAGAGTCTGCTGCAATTTGCCGTAATTGGCGCCGGGCTCAACTACAACCACGCCGCTTTTATCGTCGAGCTCGAGCACGCGGTTCATGTGCGCCGGAAACGCCAGCATGATACCGCTGCCAAGTGCCGCGCCGGCCTGGTCAGTACCGGCACCGCGGGGCGTGACCGGAATAATACGGCCGCGCTCGGCGAGCTGCCATGTAAAACGGAGCACCTTACGCACGTCATTTTCATTACGGGGATACACAATAAGTGACGGCGTTATAGCGAACACACTGCCATCGGTTGAAAAGTATCGGCGGGCATCTGCGGCGACCGTCACTTCGCCCATCAAATGATCTTGTAGATAGTGCGCAACCTTACTCATTGCTTGTTGTTACCCCAGAATTCTTAGTCATTAGTTATACGAGTTATGATAGCACACAATTGCCCAACAAGCTTATGCTAGAACTAGGAAGGGTCTGGCAGCGACAGGCCATCGAGGCCGGCGGCTCGGAGCGCGAGCATGCCTTCCTGGCGGGCCTGCTGGTCAGTAATAAGCTCTCTGAAATGCTTGAAGTCCGGATTTGTATACAGGCGCTGGTAGCCCTGGTGAGCGAGCACTTGCTGCAAATTGACCGCGGCATCTGTGACTTCGCCGCTGGCAGCGTTCCGGAGCTGCAGCTTGAGCGCAACGTCGATCTGATCGCCAGAGCCTTCGTACAGATTTTCATGGCCGATTTTTTCTACAATGCCCCCGAACAATCCGTGCCCGTCACGGCTGGCCTCTTCTGAAGTATCTGCTCGGCCAAGCACCGGTGAACCTACTTCAAGTCCGTACAATAGATTTAGGGCGCGCATCTTGGTGGCTTCGGCGGTAAGCGTCGGATATTTTAGGTCAATGTTCAGTGCACCGAGTGCAGCTGCCGTGCTGAAGTACGTCACCATATCGGTGCCTTCCTGTGTGCGGCCCAGCTCTTCCCACATGCCCTGCATGAACCTGCGATGATTTTGGCGAATCAGGACAGCCTCATCTTGGGTGGGCGCCCGGTGAGAAATATGACGATTCAGGTGTTTGCGCTGCGCGTCCGCAAGACTAATAACCTCGGCGAGCTCCGCTTCGGGCAACTCATATAAGTCGGCGGTAGGTGTTGTGCCGCTCGGCTGCTTAGCGCGCAGAGCGGCCTGTTCCTCGCGAATGCGGTCAAGGCCCATCCTTGCGCCTTCCGCTTCTTCGTACACCACACTTAAAAAATCTTCGCTGCGCACTGCAAAACCTGCATTTTCAGGATAAGAATCAGCTACACTCATACAGAACCTCTCGAAACTTCGAACTATAAACTTTTAATTAACTTAATTATAGCATTCATGGCAAATGATGAGATAATAGGCAAAAACGCCCTTCGTGGGGCGTTAATTTGCCAAAAATCTCTATTGTTATTTAACTGCGATCGTCAGCTGCTTCACAACTGGCTCGAGCGCTGCGAGTTTCGAGGGATCAACGGCCCCAGTTTTGCTCAAACAGCCCGTCTCAAGAATGGCACGCTGACCGCTCTTTAGGACCACGCCGCTGTAGTCACCGATGATGTGTTCGGCACCCTGGCTGAACGACAGATTGAGGCTGGGCATGCCGTACTGCTTACCGTTGTCACCCTTAAATATGCGCGGGTCCGCAACGGTCGGCGATGTCGTAGTAGCGCCAGCCTTGCGCACGGTGTCCAGATAGTTGTTGACGATGTCCGCGACGTTCGAGCCCGGCAAGTGCGCCGCGTCGTTCGTCCCGTAGGTCAAAAAGCAAGTCTGGTCGGCAGTAACGTATTCTTTAGCGGTAGGAGTCGAAGCCGATACGCTCGTGTCTTCGGTCAGGCCGGCGCTGGCCAGTGCGCTCGCCGGGGCAACAAAGCTTACACTATTGGCAGTGCTAAGATCTATAGCGCCGCTCGCCTTCAGCTTGTCGTTTGCCTGCGTAAGTGCGCTACCGACTGCACCCTTCTGGGTTGTCTTTTTGAGCGCTTTGTAGCCAAAGTATCCACCGACAGCTAAAACCACGACTACTATCAACGCAACAACGAGCATCATAACGCGCTTGCCTTGCGAAGCCGGAGCCGGTAACAGATCAGGTGTGGGTGGCGTGGGGCCATTTATGCCGCCCGGCTGCGTCGATGCAACATCAGGGCCTGGCATGAGCGGATTTTCTGGTGGTGGCGTTGCCGGCATTCCAGGCATTGGCGGCGTCGGCTCTCCGGCACCTGGCATTGAGCCGGCAGGCATTGGCGGTACCGGGCCTTCGGGAGCAGGCGGCGTAACCGGCTCTTCGACACCAAACTCTGGAGCGGCAGGCTCCTCTGGCAACCCAGATACGTCCACGGCAGGTTCAGTTGGTGCCGGCTCATCGCCTTGAGGTGCTATCGGATCGGTGGGCGCGGCACCTTCTTCGGGTGGCGTCCAAGGTGCTGGGCGGTCTTCCGGAGCGGCGTTATCAGGGTTCGTAGGCTTCTGCGGCGTTTGATTGTTTGGGTTCATCAAATCCTCACTTAAGGTTAAGCTTAATACTTCCTTGGTATTGTATCACATGAAAATTCTACTTGTGCCATTGTTGCTGACTATGCTAAAAAATAGCTTTGATGGGCCGTAGCCATTCCCCGTTCCCGTGCCTTATGCAACATAACGGAGGAGGACATATGATGTATTTTAACCCAGAAACATTGCCGCCACATGCCGAACTTGAGTGGCATTTTGATAGACAGTGCAAGCCGGTTATCACGGGCGCGCGGTTTCACGGCGGAAGGTTTGCTGTCGACTACGAACGCGCTGTAGGAAAATTAACCGGTGGCGAGCTACGACCACTAACGCGGGCGCTGGGTTCGGCACTTGTGCTCGGTGCGCTCGGCCTAGACCAGCCCGAGGCCGCCAGAGCCGAAAATATCAGTCACGGCACTGTCAAAAAACGGCAGCGTGAGCTGTCCCGTTTTTTCGACATTCCCTTCGGCGGGAGGTCACTGAACCTGGCCGTGGTACGCGCCCATGAGAAGGAAATACTCGAGTGGACCGACCCAATTCAAGTGCCACCAGCGCATAAAGAGCGGGTCAGCGATTTCTTTACCGCATACGCCGCATCCCTCGAGACCGATCAGAACGTCAAAGCCATTAGCGCGCAGCTGTTGATGGACAAAAGCAACCTGGATAAAAATTTTAGGGATTTCCGCGAAGCCATGCAGCTACCCAACATCACCGCCACTATTCTGTATTATTATGGCCTCGGCGAACAGTCGACAATCATTCAAACAGCGCCCCAGTAAGCTATGCTGGGACCCTACCAATCAATGCGATACATCATGTTGGGATCTACGGCGTGCGCTGCTTTCTTCAGGAAGTGTTTCATGAACATATTTCTGATACGAGCCTTGAAGGGACTGGCAGTTTTCTTATCGCCGCCCCGCCTGCGCCCTTCTGCAACGATAGCCTCCACCCTATTCTTGCGGTCATTCTCAAAGCACGTGAATGCCTGTTCGTAACCGTCTTTATCGCGAAGCATTTTGGCTAAGTACATGGCGTCCTCCAGCGCCATCGACGCTCCCTGTCCGGCATTTGGACTCACCGCATGCGCAGCATCGCCGATCAATACAATGCGGCCTTTGTGCCACGTTGGTAGTGACTGTATATCAAACACGCTCAGCTTTAGCATGTGGCCGCTGCGCTCGATAAGCTCGGGTACAGGGCTATGGAAGCTACCGTACATCGTTAAAAGCTCTCGCTTGATTGCTTCGTCATCAAGGTTGGCCAGCTCCTCTGGGCTATAAGCAGCTTTGCGCCAGACGTTAGCCCACCACATCATGTACCCGTTATCGCCACCGCAGTAGCCAAAGAAATTAGTGCCGAACACGTACGTCATTGCATCCCGTTTGACTTCATTTATTGGCGGCAGGTCTTTAAGGGCCGTGAACCCGCCAACCGCAACCACGCCGACAAATTTAGGAGACGGTCCGGTTGGCAATAAATGTCCGCGGACGGTTGAATGCACTCCATCGGCACCAACTAAAATGTCGCCTTTGGCGCTGCTGCCATCGGCAAAATGCGCAATAACACCATCCGTAGTTTCTTCGACCCGCACGAGTTTCTTTTCGTAATGAACAGGGATATTTTTGGCTTGCAGCTCGTCGGCCAACAATTCGTTGAGCGCCGCCCTGGAAAGACTGACCGCGGGCTGCCCGTAAGTTGGCACATCCCCGTACGTAACTTGGCCGAGCGACTTGCCAGCCCCATCCTCAAAGTAACCGATGGGCGTTGAGCTACCTATTTGTTTAATGCGCCCTGCAAGTCCAAGGGCGTCCAGAATCCACATGCCGTTCGGCGCGACATTAAGACCGCCGCCCACACCTTTTGTGTAGGGATAAGCTTCGTAAACGTCCGCCTTCATACCGATCTTTTTCAGGAACAATGCTAAGGCTCTGCCGCCTACTCCCGCCCCTATAATTATGACCTTTAGTTGCTTATCAGCGTTGCTCTCCGCCATATATACCCCCACTAGGTAACATTTGTATAATTTTTATCTTAATGATTACGCTAAACCGTGTCAAACGCTTACTTATCTATAAAAAGATTCGCCTGGAACGTAGCCCATCGGAAAGCGTGCAGGGTACCGTGTGCGATCCGCAGCATCTGTAAATGATAACTTTTCTTTGAGGATCAATTCGCGGAGAAGCATTTCTTCGGCTGTTATAACAATGGATGAGTTCCCGCTTGCCACACCTAATTCAGGTGTAATAGTAGTGCCTTTGTACACATGCATGTCGTAAAGAAATCCCGAGTCATCACTCATACCATTCCGCATTATTTTCCAGACATCGCAGCATGGAGTTTGCCCCTGATTCCACACATAAGCCAGCACCATGTCGGCATCTTTAAAATACGTCGTATCGGCTTTTAGGAGAGACGTCACATAGCGCTCAATCATTCCCGGCTTATTACGCGGAAAGGCATTTTCAAGCCTGCCATCATCCTTAGCAGGATAGGCAACGACCGGGATAGCTCCTGCCGTAAACGAAAGTGGCAAATATTGCTTGGTGAGAGTGCTTCCATCCTCGGCAAGCAGCAAGGCATCGCCCATTTGCCAGGTACCGAGAAATAGCCGTCTCATGGATTCGGCGTACAAGCTATCCTGAATTTCAATATAAAGCGGCGTGGGCAGCAACCGATATATGCAGACGACATCGTCAAAAATAAGTATTTCGTTCGTTATAGCAAAATTGTCAGGCGATACATATTTAACCTTTAGGTTCTGCTGAATAAGTTCGCTATTGGTTGTCCAGGAAGTAAATTTTCGGTGATTGGTAATTTGTTTAATGGGCGTGTTATGTGCAACGAACTCTTTCCGGATGCTTTCGGCTTCTGCCATAGGAAGAAGCTCGTTTAGGTTTCCAATCTCAAAGATGTTAACCTCTTTGGCCTTGGCCGATCGAAGACTTGCATCAATAATAGCAGCCACGACTTCTTTTTTATTTGTGAAGTTTTTCAACATATTGCCTTGTATTGTAACAGATCTCCGCGTTGGTACACTACGCCCTCCTAAAACCAAAACAAAAGTGCTCCAAATGCGGAACACTTTTATATCTGTATTCGACTGTGATGCGCCGATACGACCTTGGATGGAGTCCTAATTATCGCGGACTTAGAGTCAATCTATAATCTCGTTTCTGCCAGGGTAAACTGCGTAGGGTATCAAGTTAATATTTACCACTGTAATTGTGCATGTGCCGGATCCACGTGAACATTCACCCCTTCAGCATCGCTCTGATTCCAATGCGTTATAAGGGTAGCTGCCGGATTGCTGTTCATGTATACACCGAGCGCTGTGGCCGCGAAAAAGTGGTCCGCCAAAGCGAGCCGACTGGAATAGCCATCGTCTTCCGCGCGGGCGCCAGCCAACACAATAAGTTCAGGCTCCACCTGTTTTAAGGCGGCAACCGCCTCATAGAAACGGTCTTGAGCCTCGCCGGATACATCGATCCCTTTCAAAATGACCTAATAAGCAACTCTCGGGACCGATAGCTGCCAGCGCGACACAATTGCAGTAGTTTTTCGAATAACGCCTTTCAGGGCCTATGCTAAAGTCGTTCATTTCGACAGGGTTTTCAAAATTCAGGCCGCCAGGATATGCCATGGAGGTGTTGCCAAAGTACATTTCTCTGAATACCGGATTCGCCATATTGACCTGGAATAATCTCTCGACGCGCAGTGCGCCCCTAGGTAGAATCAAATGGTCCGACTAGGCTAGCCGGTGCCAATCAGGCAGAGCTGACGGCAATACGGTAACCTCTACTTTACCGCCGGGATTAAGAAGGGTCGCTATTTGGTCGGCGATCTTGCCAGAATCAAGCCTTGCCGCGGTCCAGGGCACTTGGACGTCCAACGCCGTACCAGCCTCATCACTTCTCGTGATGTCAACTGAAGGCGCAAGGTGATTCTCTCCGGGAATTCTCCTTAAAAGTGCGCTCCGCAATCCATTAGCAGCAATCTCGGTTAGCGGCGGCTGGATCTCGAATCCAAATCCTTCTTCCCCCGTTCTTCGGTGAGTGATTTCATATGACATTTGCAAATAATAACATCGAAATGCTTTAGATGCAATTACTCTATTACTGGTCACTACTGTTTTTCGCAAAAGGATTTCGATAGGTTATGCGTAACCTTTGCCCTTTTGGAAAAGGGATGCTCAATGTATGCCGCGGCAATCCGTCTACAGCATTTTGCCCCTGGGGCTTGGCGGTATATGTCACGATCATTGGAGCGTCAGGCGCCGACTCGGCCATGCGAGCTCTTATTTCGTCTTCGTCGGTTACATAGGATAGGACGCTGCCAATAAATGCAACGACACCGAGCGCCGCCACTTCTCCTCCGGTTACTGCCGCCTCGGCAGATTGTGCGATAAAGGCAAAAACTTCGGTGCCTAGCGCCGTGATACCCGCCGCATTTGCGGCCGCCCAAGAAACCCTGGTGATTTCTTTATGTCGCCTTTCTTGCGGCGTGACGCGCCCCATGATGTGTGAAACCATATGCTCATTTTCATGTAGCAAAGCTCGATTTACGGCGATGGCCGATTTGTCAGACGTAATGCCTACACTAGCCTTATTTGTCGTATGTTGATACTCACCGCCTATTAGGTGGAACTGTTCGTTTTGAGGATAGAAATGCAAAGAAAGGGCATCAATTTGTTCGTCTGACAGTCCTTTTGAGCGCACATATGTATCGTAAGCAGCATAGTCGAAGTCTATGTACTCTGTTTTGGCGCCCAATCCAACATCGAAGGTCACAACGGGAACTGAGTCCAGCTTATTAAAGGATTCAATGCTATTCACAATACTTTCATAACCTCATGTCACCATGTCAATAAAATAAAAAATCCTTGGGCTGTGTGGTGATGGCTGAAACAATCACTGGTAAAATCCTTCGTCCGGAACGTACCCCAGGGGGAAGCGCGCATGATATCGCGTGCGATCTGCAGCTGCCGTAAAAGACAGACCGTCGCCTTTGGTAACAGTGATAGCTTCGATCCGCTGATGATTTCGGGGACTTTTGGCAGCTCTACGCTGCCCATTGTATCATCGGCGTTTTTCATGTTCACAGAATAACATGGCGGGCGAATCGCAACGAGAGGACAAACAGAATAAAAAGGCTCCAAAATTTGGAAGCCTTCTTATCTGTAATTCTAAAATGGTGCGCGAGAGAGGACTTGAACCTCCACGAGTATAACCTCACTAGTACCTGAAACTAGCGCGTCTACCATTCCGCCACTCGCGCACGGGAACGGCTTATATTGTAATACATTTGGGCGTTTACCGCCAGCTAATATTTGGGCGTGGTCCAAACTTCGCGGACCATCCAGTTTTGGACGTTGTTAAAGCGGTCTGTTTCGGTGTTAATGGCGTGCGGCGGCAAACCGTATACCGGGCCGCGAGTAATGTACAAAAAGCGCGGCTGGTATAGGCCAAGCGCCGGTGCATCGGCCTGCCAGGCCTGCAAAAATGGCTGGTATTTGGCAATGCGAAGCGCCGGGTCAAGTCGGGTGCGTCCGGACTCAAGTGCAGCATCGACGGTACCCGACTTATATTCCGAGAAATTGTACCGGTGCGCTGCCCGCGGATCGGCCTGCGAGCTATCCCAATACACAAATGTGTCGGGGTCGGAGCCGATCGAAATACCATACAAGAGTGCATCGTAAGTGTGCTGCGCCAAGGTCGTTTGAAAATCGGCTGCGCTCTGCAGCGTAACCTGCACATCGACGCCAATTTGCGTCCACTGTTTTTGCAGTGCCGTAGCGACCGCCGCATACTCGCCGTTGTCCTCGGCGTAGAGTTTAAAGCTGAGGCGCTGCCCAGCCTTGCTGCGGATCCCGTCCTTGCCGGCGACCCAACCCGCCTGGTCAAGCTGCTGCATGGCCGCCAGCTGGTTAAATTGCGCCTGCTGATATGCCGGATTGTATCCTAATTGCCCGCGGAGTAATGGCTCTGTCACCGGAAGCGTCGGGTAGCCGAGCCCTTGCACAATCGCCGGCACGTTCGCGCCCTTCACAAGTGCCTGGCGTACTTGCGTGTCGCTCAGCACACCGGTAGAAGTCTTAAAGAACGTCATCACTGCCGCCGTTAGCTCAAGGCTGTTGATACGCACATTCGACGACTTCGCTACCTCTGGCGGCACCGTACTGAGCCCGACCAGAGCATCGACGGTTTGCGACTGGAATGCCTTGATCATTCGCCCTTGGTCAAGGTATGAATGCACTACAAAACTGTCGAGCTTGGGCTTGCCGCCCTGATACTCCGCAAACGGCACAAGCTCGATCTGCTCTTCGCGCGATTGGTCGTCGGTGCCGTTAACTTGTAACGTCTGCCAGGCAAACGGCCCGGCGCCGATTGGATCGTTCGTATTGAACGTAGACGAGCGCAGCTGGCTCATAGGCGTGCCGCTCAAAATGTGCTGTGGAATAATGCCGGTGGTCAGCGAATCCGGGAATGATGCAAGCACGTTCGGCAGCGTAAATACGACCGTCAGCGAGTTCGGTTCAGAAATTTTAATGCCGGTCCAACCACTGTTGAGCGGGGATTGAGCATCGGGATTTTGGATGGCACGGAATGTGTACACGACATCGTCGGCGGTGAGCGGTCTGCCATCCTGCCACGTCAAATGCGGACGCAAGTGCACGGTATAAGTAGTGCCGCGGGCGTCGACCTCGTAACTTTGAGCCAAGTCGCCAGTCAGATGATTATTATCGTCGTACTTTAAAAGGCCGGCGAATACTAGCCGCGAAACCGCGGCGTTCACCGAGCCGGTGGCATATAATGGATTGGCGTTCGTAAAACTGCCGAGGATGCCCTCGCTAAAGCTGCCGCCCGGCGCCGGCTGCAGCGTTTGGTAGTAGCGCGTCAGGCCATACATCTGTGTAATGAGACAACCGAGCAGCAACACCACGAGCACTACCCAGCCAGCCACAAATCGCCGTACGCCAGCCAAACGGTCGAGACGCTTGAAAAAGTCGCGTTCCAAGCGCTCTTCGGCAAATTGGCCGAACGCTTCTGCCTGTCGTTTACTGCGGCGCAGGTGGCGCCGGAAGCGGAGTCTAAATGCGCGGACTACCACCATCGTTTCCCGCTTAAGCGGCAATAATGCCTAAAATCAGCGATATCCCAAAGACAACTCCAAGGATAATAGTCAGCTGGTAGATCGTCTTTTCGGTGCCGCGGCGGACAATGTTGATTTCACCCGCACCGCCAAGGCCGGCGCCCAGGCTCGCTCCGCGCGTTTGCACCAGAATAAGCAGCGTCAACAATAATACCGAAGCGATCGTAATGTAGTTCCAAATATTCATGCTCATATTAACGATCCTCCAAAATGGTCGTTACCAAATAGTTTACCAGCCCGATAATCATCCCCGCAAGTATAGCCGCCCAAAAGTTGGTCACATGCAGCGGCGTGTAAATCTTGCTGACCAAAAAAATCATGAAACCATTGATGATAATCATGAAAAGCCCAAGCGTAAACAAAATTGCCGGCAGGCTAAAAATAACAATAAAAGGCCGAAGCACGGCGTTAATGATAGCCAGCACAAGTCCGGCAATGATGACCACTTGAATGCGATTGCCATAACTAATGTGCGAGCTGAGCAAGCCAGCAGCAATCCACAGCCCCAGGCTACACACCAGCCAACGCACTAACAGTCGGTAGATAAATCCGTGTTTCATTATTTCTCTTATTTTACCATGCTCTAGGGCCTGCCGGGAATGGTAATCTTAGCTAAAGTTCGCGCGGCAGCCGGGCGCTCAAATTAGTGATACCATCGGCGGTGATCAGTACATCGTCCTCGATGCGCACGCCGATCGCCTCCTCCGCAATGTAAATGCCGGGCTCGACCGTCAACACCGCGCCGGGCTCAAGCGGACGTTCGTAATCACCGGCATCGTGCGTGTTTAATCCTAAAAAGTGAGAGGTCGCATGCGGAAAATACTGTCGCACAGCCTCAGTTTTAATTGTTTTGATAAGTCCGAGCTCGCGGAGTTTTTCGCCCATGTAGTGCTCGACCTGCTTTTCGTATTCGCGCAGTGTCACGCCTGGCTTTAGCAGATTCATGGCGTAATTTTGGACGTCAAGCACGGCCTCATGTACTTTGCGCTGCCGGGGCGAGGGTTTGCCCAGTGCTGCCGTGCGGGTAACATCGGCCGAGTAATGCTCGACTTCCGCGCCCACATCGAGCACCACTAATTCGTCGGCGGCGAGCTGGCCATTGTTCGTAATATTGTGCAGTGTGCAGGCGCGTTTACCGCTGGCTACGATCGGCGAAAAGGCGTGCCCCACCGCTCCGCGTTTACGGAAACCAGCGGTTATTGCAGCCTCGATTTCGTACTCATAGCCATATTTAGCGAGCTGCTGCACCCGTGTCACATCTTTTAAGGTAGCCATCGTGATGTCGATAGCCGCCTGCAGTGCCGCAAGCTCTGGCTCCTGCTTAACAGTGCGCATGCGCGCCAGGTGCTCGCGCAGGTCGAGCGGCTCCAGACTTGCGTTCACCTCTTTTAATGCGGCAACGAGGCGCGCCCGCGCCGGGTTCGTATACATGTCGTAGCCGTCCAGGTAAGCGGGCGGCGCAGCAAGCGTTGCCACGTGCTGGACCCGTTTAAGCCGGGCACTCAGCTGGCGCCAGCCATCTTTTTCGTCGGTTACCGTGCGCACACCGGACCGCTGTATAATTGCGTCGACGTCGAGTGCGCCGTCGAACGTCTGGCGCATCGCATTGCGACCAGGCGCAATAATATATTCTTTATCCTTATCGAGCACTAGCACCAGGTCCGGCTCGTTCAGCCCTGTTAAATACCAAAAGTTCGCATCCTGGAAGAACGGGTACGTGTCATCTCCGCCGCGCTGCAGAAGACCGTTCGCCGTAATAACGATTGGCGCCGTCCCGGTAAATAGCTGCCGCAGCCGATCACGGTTGCCGGCAAAGAAGTCACTCGTAAAAATGTGCTCATTCATACCATCGTACTCTAGCACAGCCTGGCGGGCGCGGTAAACGCGGCGCTATACTTTTAAAATAATATTGCACAGCAAACACAAAAATGATAAAAAGAACTGATGTCCAAAAATATACTCAGCCCAGAGATGGGCGTTTTATATCCGGGTCGTACCGTTATTGCTACACGGCCGACCAGTGACACTCTCTTGGCTTATCATGTCGACGAAATTCGCAACATGGGCGGCGTAGTAACGGTTAATCATTGCGCAAAATTGCCGCAGGATGATGAATTTACATTTCCGGAGCAGCTTTCCTTGGCGCTCAATGCGCTTGGTGTCAAAAGCGCGCACTTCCGCCAAGTTATCCACCCGAGGCTGCGAGAGGAGCTGTTCAGTGGCCATAAAGATGTCGAACGCGCATATCAGACTGCCTGCGATAAACTCGACCTGCCCGAAGCAGACAATTTCGATCCGCGCCCTATCCGGCGTCTGTTTGATCTCGGCGTTTATGTTGTAAAAAAGCGAATCGAGCTCACAGATCCGCTGTCGGAAGCAGCATACGGATACGTCAATCGTCTGAGTGGCGGCGAGACAGCGCAGGCTATGATGGCCAGCGCAGAAGGCTACACCGATAGCATAGGAATTAAGAGCGCATTGGCGCATGCCCGGACCGCTTTACAGGCGGAGCGCAACGATAAGCTTCTGATATTCAATGCGCATCTTGCCGGCGTTTTGCCCTTAGAAAATCCATCGCCCACACCGCCTGCGGCTTAAATTATCGGCATATTGCGTTATACTGAGACACACTAAGGATAAGAATATGTCTTGTAACGAACGATTATTGCCGCCTAATACAAAACTTATTTGGGAGCCGGCATCGGAGACGACAGAGCAAGTCACGCGCATCAAGCAACATGACGGAGTATTTGTATTTAATTATGAAGCCTCGGTTGATCCTCAGTCAGCATCGCCTCAGTATCTTGCACCGCCGAGAGTCGCGGCGCTCGCCTGTGCATTCGTAGGGCTTACAGCACAACAGTCGGGGGATTATCAGGGGATCAGTAAAAACACCGTAAAGGCAAGCCTCACTACTGCATACGGTCAACTTGGCATAAAAAAGGCTCGGTCCGGATCACGCAGTCCCCAGTCAGCGCATGCACTCTCACGGGTGTGCGAACTCGGCATACTTGAGCTCGGGAAGCCGGCAACCCTTACAAATAAACTAGATCACTCAACTTACGCCACAGTAAAGTGGCTGCTAAGGGGCAGCTCATTCACAGAGATAGCGGTAACGGCGCGTAAAAGTCCGTACGTCCTAAAGACTGAGTTCTATGACGCCCGCGATAAAGAAGGCTTTGATACCACTATGGGATACCTCTTGCATCTAGTGGGCGCGCAAGTAGTCGGTGACATTACTTACAAGCCGGAACTCGTGCCGGCGCCGCGGCACCCATTGCGCATAAACGGGGCGTAGAGATACCGTGTTAGAACATCTGCCGCATGCCGGTCTTAAATCCGCACATACTGGCGCACAATCGCGGCCTTTTTGACGCCGAGCACGGCCTGCAAATCAACCTCGCTCGCCTGAGCGATACCGCGCACGCTCCCAAAAGTCCTGAGCAGTTTTTTACGCGTGGCCGGACCAATACCGGGAATTTCGTCGAGCATGCTGCTTGTCTGGCGTTTTTGTTTGAGCACGCTGTGATAGCTCACGGCAAAACGGTGCGACTCGTCGCGAATGCGCTGCAACAGCTTAACTACGTTCGTGTTGTGCGGCACGTTCACTAAAATAAAATCTTCACTTTCGCTGCAAAAGCCGCCGAGTTTTTGCAGTACCTGCACGTTGAGCGTAACGCCGGATTTTTCTTTTTGAATGACGATTTGCTCTTCGCGCTTGGCGAGTCCGACAAACGGAATTTTGCTGCAGCCGGATTCATCACGGGCGCGGATGGCCGCGTCGAGCTGCCCTTTGCCGCCGTCAATCAGCACCAGGTTGGGTACGCCCCACAGTTTGCGGTTTTTCTCGCTCAATCGCCGCTTGAGGGTTTCGTTCATGTTATAAAAATCGTTGTTGTGTTCTTTTTTTGTCTTGAATTTGCGATATTCACCCTTATTGCTGACACCGTTCGTGAACACCACCATGCTGGCGACGACGTCGGTGCCCTGCATGTGGCTGATGTCGTAGCCTTCGATGCGGCGCGGAAAACCGCTTAAACTCAGGAGGTCGACGAGCTCGTTCAGGGCATGGTCTTTGCTAATGTCCAAAAATTCCTTGTCGCTAAAAATGACTTGCTTGGTCAGATTACGCAGGCTAAAAAGCTGGTTGCGCTTGCGGGCGGCCGCTTCGTAATCGCGGGCTTTCGCAAGCTGCGCCATTTCTTTTTCGAGCTCGCGCTCCACGCTGCTACGCTTGCCTTCTATCACGGCCATGAGCTTGCGCAAGTTGGCGCGGTAATCGTGTAAGCTTGTTTTACCCTCCTCAAGTCCCGGATCTAGCCCCAAGTGATAATGTAATGTGGCGCGCTTTTGGCTGGCAATCCGCCGCGTGGCAAACGGGAATACACGACGCAGCAATTTGAGTGCCTGGCGCACGCTGATCGCACTTAAATACGGACCAAAATAGCGGGCGCCATCGTCGAGCGGGCGCCGCGTGGTGCTGACCGTCGGGTAGTCGGCGTCGTAATCAATGCGGATATAGACCATCGACTTGTCGTCGCGCAGCAAAATATTGTAGCGCGGCATGTAGCGGCGGACCATTTCGGCTTCTAAAAATAATGCTTCGAGCTCGCTTTCGACGACCATCCAGTCGGTGTCGGCAATTTCGGCCACGAGCGCGTCGGTCTTGGGGTCGCGCACGCGCGATTTCTGAAAATACTGGCGCACGCGGTTATTTAAACGCGCCGCTTTGCCCACATAAATAATCTCGCCCGAAGCGTCTTTATGAAAATAGACGCCGGGTTCGCGCGGCAAGTCTTTTAGTTTGTCGGCAAGTTGCGTGTTCATCTCAGTTGTTATTGTATCAGCCGGCTTGCTTAGACCAGCAATTCTGCGGCCAAACATAGCCGTAGGCTCATATCCCATAATTGGTGCGCGGCAAGGCCAACAAATCCGTGAGAAGAATACGCCCTTGAGGCGACTACTGAATGCTGCGCCAGCATGCCGGGATAGCGGTAAGCTCTCGTGTCGCCTTCATTAAAAACATAATTGCTGTCATACTGCAGCGCCTCGGATCCTGGCACGTTTGGCGTATACATACTGCCCTGAAGGTAATATGGTGCAGCCTGGCCTTGTGGTTTGTAGTATACGTCTATGCTCTGCAGCTGATCGACCGCGCGCTGCCCTACGCCGCCCTCTAAACGCTGTTGCACGAGGCTCAGCCGTACGGCGTGGTGCGCCGCCTCGGGCGGAATCGCCAGATCGGTGTTCTTATATCTCGTAGAAAGCTTCAGGGTCTGCTTGCCAACCGGCAGCGCTACTTGCAGCTCTTGATAGCGCTGGCCAGGCGTGCCTTCCCCGGCTTCGCGCCACGCGCGGTAAGCATCTGTACCCTGCACTTTCTTAGAGTCATCCCAATCTGAGTACCGCACCTCGTCATATATCGCTGCCTCGGGGCGTAATCGTGCGAGCGCCTCTGTGCACAGCACAAGACTTTGTTCGTAGCGCCCAATCGCTTCAAAAATCGTGTCGGGCGTCGCATCGGCGGCAAAATAGGATCCTCGGGGCGCCATCTCCGCCAATCGGCGTAAGCCCTCCTCTTGCTGCGCTATGCGAGTTTCTTCGGCAATCATTTCAGCCATATTACGCCTCTACTGCCACACAAGTGTCCGTGCAGAATTTTTCGGTTGGTTTACAGGCAGCGCAAATTAGCACGAGCCGGTTGCAGTTTTTGCGCGCGCAATTTTCGTAATTGCTGGTTTGGGCCTTGCAGTGGATGCAGCGGCCGATGTCTTTCGACTTATCGGTGAAACGAACATCTTTGCGGCCGTCAAAAACATAGAGCGAGCCTTCCCACAAGCCTTCGTCGCCATATTTTTCGCCGTACTTTACAATGCCGCCGTCCATTTGGTAGACCTCTTTGAAGCCGCGATTCTTCATGAGGCTGCTCAAAATTTCGCACCGGATGCCGCCGGTACAATATGTGACTACCGGCTTATCTTTAATGGCATCATACTTGCCGCTTTCGAGCTCACGTATGAAGTCTTTGCTAGTGCGCGTATCTGGCACAACCGCATCTTTAAATCGACCGATTGCCGCTTCGTGGGCGTTGCGGCCGTCAAAAAATACCACATCCTGCCCCCGCTCGGCAACCAGTTTATGCACGGCTTCGGGCTTGAGGTGTGTACCGCCGCCGATCACGCCGTTTTCGTCTACTTGCAGCTCTTCGCCCGCACCAAAACTAACGATCTCGTCCCGAACTTTTATGCTCAATTTAGGAAAATCTTCGCGCGCCCCGTCCGACCATTTAAATACTATGTCTTTAAATGCCGGGTACTGCTTGGTGGCTGCCGCGTACGCCTTTAAATCTTTGAGCTCGCCGCCGACCGTCCCGTTTAGGCCGTGTCTAGAAATCAGGATCCGCCCGCGCAGATCCAGGCGTTCGCATAACGTTTTTTGCCAAAGCCGGATCGCCTCAGGATCGGAGAGCGGCGCAAATTTGTAGTACAGTAAAATTTTCTGCATATCACACTACATTATAGTGGAAACGCAAGAAATTTATAGAGTCTGTGGGCGGTTACGCAAAAAACAAACAGCCCCTATATTTATTGTTGTTTTATTTATTACACTTTATAAGGTGTTTACAATCCATTGACGTGTATGCTAAAATCGTACGGTAAACTAAAGGAAAGGGCCGACAATGTATATACTACCCCCGCATTTGGACCAAGTGACAGGCGTCGTCCTTTCTGCGACTCTTTAATCAACCACGAACCAAAAACCAAGCTGCGATCGACGAGCAGCCGTAAAAATAACAATTTATCACTATAACTCTGGCAACCCTAGGGAGGAGTTCTGCCTATGCCGTTACGCAAAGATACTACAAAACGTACCCTCGCCTTTTATTGGACGATGGTACGCGAGCACCCCAAATATGCTATCGGTGCCGCCATTAGCGTGCCGCTGACAGTGATCGTTGGCCAATTTTTGCCGCCACTTATTTTAGCAAACGTATTAAATCGCCTCACCCACGGCGATTTCCATCAACACCAGGTCTGGGCCAGCTTCGGGCCGCAGCTAGTCCTGTATGCTGCGCTTGTTTTGGGCGGTAGCCTTATTGGCTGGCGCGTTGTGGACATGCTAACCTGGCAGCTCGAAGGTAAAGTCGAAGAACGCATCGCGCGAAAGGTGTTTAGCCACTTGCTCGACCAAAGCGCCGATTTTCATGCCAATCGGTTTGGCGGCTCGCTCGTCTCGCAAACCAACAAGCTCATGGGCAGCTACATCCGTTTTGCCGACACAACCACGTACCAGGTCATTCCACTCATATCGAGCCTCGTAACCGTGGCTATTATACTTGCGCACCGCGCGCCATTGTTCGATGGAGCTCTGATTGCTTTCTCGATCTTCTATATGGTCAGCGCCGTGTTCGTCACCCGCAACGTCCGCCGCATCAGCGCCGAACAGGCCGAGTCAGAGAGCGCTCAAACCGGCTATCTCGCCGACAGCATCACCAATGTCATGGCCATTAAGAGCTTTGCCGGCGGCAAATACGAACGGCGCCGCTTTGCCGAAGCTACGGCGCGCACGCGGGCCCAGCTCAACCGGCTCATGTATGCCCACCAGCGGCAGCAAATGTACTTTAGTACGCTGACAGGTAGCATCTCGGCCATGTCGCTTGCACTAGCCGTGGTAAGCGTTATGATTTTTAACGCCAACGTCGCAACCATGTTCTTGATCCTGACTTATACGGCCAGCATCGTGAACCAACTTTTCACGTTCAGCAACGGAGCGCTGCGTAACTACAATCGTGCGCTCGGCGATGCCAGCGATATGATCGAAGTGCTCCGCATCGAGCCCGCCATTAAAGACCCGCAGCATCCTGAAAAACCGCGCATTAGCAGCGGCGCCATTGAGCTCAAGCATGTCGACTTTACCCACGCCGGTTCCGAGGACGCCCTGTTTCACAACCTCAACCTGAACATTAAAGCGGGCGAAAAAGTCGGGCTGGTCGGACATTCGGGCTCGGGTAAAACCACGCTGACGCGCGTTTTGCTGCGCTTTTCCGACATTGATGCTGGCGAAATCCTCATCGACGGGCAGAATATTGCCCATTTGACCCAGGACGACTTGCGCCGTCATATAAGCTACGTGGCTCAAGAACCGCTCTTGTTCCACCGTTCGATCCGCGAAAATATTGCATACGGCCGGCCCGGTGCAACCGAAGAACAAATCGTCACCGCTGCCCGCCAGGCGCACGCTACTGAGTTCATCAACACGCTGCCCGATGGCTACGACACGCTGGTTGGTGAACGCGGCGTCAAACTAAGCGGCGGCCAGCGCCAGCGCGTCGCCATCGCCCGCGCCCTGTTAAAAGACGCGCCAATCCTGGTACTCGACGAAGCCACCAGCGCGCTGGACTCCGAAAGCGAAGTGCTCATCCAAGATGCGCTCTGGAAGCTCATGCAAAACCGTACCGCTATTGTCATTGCCCACCGCCTAAGCACCATCCAAAAAATGGACCGCATTGTAGTGCTCGAGAACGGCACCATTGTGGAGCAAGGCAGTCACAAGGACCTGCTCGCCCAAAAAGGCATTTACGCCAAGCTTTGGGCGCACCAATCAGGCGGCTTCATCGAGGAGTGATAGGGGTAAACCGAAACCACCGTAGACTGCCCTAGGCGGCATCCGTCGTCTTGGCGGCCTGCGGCGACTGCTTGCGCTTTTGCTGCTGCCATTCGCGCCACACCAGCCAGATAATAATCGCGTCGAGAACCGTCAAAAAGCCCATGCCAAACGTAGGATGAACAATCATCTCGTACAACTGGTATGCGATGAACAGGCCGAGCGTTACAAGGCCGAACGGATACGCCCACAGTTTGTTGCGCAGCAAACATGCCACCAGCACCACTTTAACGAGGCCATGCGTTAACAAAAACGCCACCGCGAATGCGTTGTGTCCTTCGGCAAGGTGGTGTCCGTACTGCAAAATATGAGTAGTCACAAAACTGTGCGGTTCGTGGCCGAACTCGCTTTGCGCAAGCCATTCTATCAGGTCATTTATGGCGCTTGGCGGAACGGCCAGCAATAAAATGCCGCCGATTAGCTCGGCAACACCATCAATACCTTTTATAATGATGCCGATTTCGTACGTTTTATCGAGCAGCGTTTGCGGACGGAACCACGCCATCTATTTTTAACTCCTATTTAGCGATCAATTTTAAAAACAGCAGCGCCGCCCGGCCGATGGTACGTGCTGTACGCACAACAATTGGCCCTTCCTCACCGCGCGGCGCCTGCTCGCTCATAGTACGAATTACTCTCCGGCAGCTTCGAACTGCTTTTTGCCGCCAGGCTGATTTTCCGCATCTTGGGTGCCTTCTTTGGCAGTGCTTTCATGCTCGGCCGGGACCTCTGCTTGGTCTTCGGCCTCGGCATCGCCGCCGGCTGCGTCGTTCGCGGCCTGCAGTGCGCTTGGTTCATACACGGTGCTGAGCGCTTGCGCCGGGTCAGCCTTGATCGTAACGCCCGCAGGTACAATTAGATCGGCCACGGTGACATGGTCGCCGACTTCTACCAGTTTTTCACCGTCAAAGTGGAGTTCATCCGGCAAGTCCTTGGCTGTCGCCTCGACCTCAACCGTTGTTAGGTTATGTAATACGATGAGGCTGGCGCGCTCGGCTGGCGAAGCATCATTGCCCTCGTCGTACTTGGGGCGCACCGGCACTTCGGCCGTAACCTTTTCGTTACGTTTCACGGCATTAAACACGACGTGCGCAAGCGAGTTCTTTTTGGGATCAAACGTTGCCGTCTTAATAAGGGCTGTGTGGGTTTTGTCGCCCACCTTCAGCTCGACTGGGTGGTGTTTGCCGGCCTTTTGGTAGGCGTGAAAAATATCCTGATACTCGGCTTGCACGACAACCGATGCCTTGCCGTGGTCGTGAATAACTGCAGGCACAAGCCCTTCCTTGCGCAAGTGCTTTACGGCCTTGCCCGTTACATCGCGCGGATCCAGTTTTAATTTCAATGCGTCCATCATACCCTCCTGGCAGTTTCATCCATTAGTACTCTTATTATACATCAAAAGCTTGGAACCGGCTGAAGGTAACCCCGATTTTCCACTGGACGCTCGGGGCAAATCACGTTACGATACCTAAGTAGATGTTCGATATTAACCACCTTCTCCAAAGCGGCGGCCTCGTTGCCATTGCAGCGCTTGTGTACGGTGAATCCGGCCTGATGATCGGTTTCTTTTTCCCTGGCGACACGCTGCTTTTAAGTGCCGGCGTCTTCGCTGCCCAAGGCAAATTATCGCTGGCATTAACCATTTCTATTATCAGCCTTGCGGCTATTTTGGGCGATAACACCGGTTACGTAGTAGGCCGTTTACTTGGACCGCGTCTGTTCCGCAAGAAAGATGGCATCGTTTTTCGCCAAGAATACGTACAGCGCGCCGAAAAGTTCTACAAACGCTTCGGCAATAAAACCATGCTGCTTTCGCACTTTATTCCGTTTGTGCGCACGTTTGCCCCCGCACTGGCCGGCGTTGCCAAAATGCCGCGCCCGCAATTCTTCCTTTTTGACGCTATCGGCGACATTGTGTGGGCGGCCAGTGTTACGCTGATCGGTTATTGGTTCGGCAGCAAAATTCCAAACCTCGACCACTATATTCTGCCAGTTATTGGCGTCGTGGTCGTAGCGAGTTTTGGACCGATGGCATGGCGTTTATTTGGCGACAAAACAACGCGTGAGCGCCTGTTTGCTGCTATTCACCGTTGGCGAAATCACCGCGACCCCTCCAACCAAAAAGACCCCCGCGCGTAAATCGTAACGCCCGTGAGTCTTTTTGCGCAGTCAGCTCCGGCCGCTTATGCGTTTTCGTGGTCGATCTCGCGCTCAACAAGTTCGCGCAGAATTTCTGCTTTGGTCTTGCCCGTTCGCAGCGCAGCCCAGCGCAGATAGTTATAGATCTTGCGGTCGATAAAGAAGTTAAACCGCATATCTTTAGATAAAATATCGTTATCGGCAATAAATTTCTCGACAATACCAACGAGCGTGTCTTCGGTGTAGTTCTCGTGCTGGGTCCAGCCGTCCTCGACGCCCATGATATAGGCGTTCATGTCGGACGCTTCGTGGCGCAAGAGCAGTACTGGCTTCTTTTGCTGCACGGCAACTGCCACCTGATAACCGATGGCGAAGCTCGGATTGCTTGTTTCTGCGATAACTACGTCTGATTTGGCGATCGTTTCAATGCTGTTTTTAAAGATTGCCGACCAATCGGCCTTGGTATTGGCACTCGTTTTCGCAGCACTATCCTTACCCGTCTCGCGGCTATATGCGCCCTCTATCCAGTCATCGTCCAGCGTATGACCAGCCTCCTTGACGGTGCTGATAATTTTGCGCAACGACTCAATGTCGTTCAGTAAGCTAGCTCGTGATGTAAGGAAGTGTACTTTCATAAATGTGGTTATGCTTGATAATTTTAGCAGTATGCTGTATCGTGTTGGATTAGTTCTTTCCGAAGCTATATATCAGATGCTATCAGCCGACTAACGATCTTATTTTAGCACACATCCACCAATCAATACACCTAATATACGCCAACGACTTTATTAAAAACGGCATATTCGAATTGGCTCCGATAAAACTGACATAAATAACAAGAAGGATTACACTACAAATGATGGATATATTCCGACGACTGACCGACGCCGCCATGGGGAAAGCCTTTAGCGGCATCTACCGAAAGCACAACTGGTTCCACGGTTCCGGTTCTGGCTCGCTGCCCGAGAACACCACGGTATACCGCAAATTTCTGGAACATTTTATCCGGACGCACCGGATCAAAAGCGTTCTGGACCTCGGGTGCGGCGACTGGCAATCCTCGAAATTTATTGATTGGGATGGCGCGCGCTACATCGGAATTGACGTCGTTCCATCTCTGATCGAAACCAACAAAAAGCTATATGCCAACGAGACCGTACAGTTCTCCTGCGGCGATTTCAGCCCCTGTGTTTTACCGCCGGCCGACCTTATTATTATCAAAGATGTGCTGCAGCACTGGCCAAACGACCAAGTCGATCTATTCTTACAGCGCCTCGCCGATTGCAACTTTAAGTACGCGCTTGTTACCAACACCTGCCAAAGCATCGACATTTCGGACCCAGACAATCCAAAGCCCATCCAAGAAGACATAAATCGGGCAATAAAAATCGGTGAAAGCCGCGCGTTCGACCCACTTTTGCCGCCGTTCAGCATAGAAGGCAGCGAAGTCTTGCAATATGCTTCAATTAAGCGCCATGCCCCTATCCAAGACATAAAAACCGTCGTTCTGCTCAAAAAATAATCAGAAACTCGTAAAAACACCTTAACAGTAGGGGGTTTGTTATTTATCATGTTTCACTATTGCGGGTTCTACATCATGTGTGTATAATATGTGTAGTAGTACTTATAGTGAGGTGGTTTTATGGCACGTAGGACACAAATCAGCGGTATGTACCAATCAGAGCGCTCTTCCCTCTTTCGGGTGAAGGCAAAGCTTGAGCAATGCGGTATTCAGGTTATCCATCCTTTGAGTGATGGATTTATTTTTACCAAAAAATCGGCGGCGCCAACCGTTGTTTCGGCGCTTTGGACACCGTACGAAACCAATCTGGATTACTTTCAGGCAATCGCCCTCGACGATTTTTACACGGTGAGCAACGACGACGGTTTTATAAGCGACAGTATGGCGCGCGGCATTCTGTACGCCATATTACTCGGTAAACCAGTTGTATTTTTGCACAAACCACAATTTGAATCCGGCGTTCAGGGCCGCATGCAGCAGCTCATCGGCCGCCAACTGCCCAAAATGCATGTAACCGATTTGCTCGCGCTCACCGGTGTCGAACTGGAGCAAACGCTCACGAGCCTCGGTATGCCAGTCGACTACCAGCTAACACCTGGCGAGGTGCACGCTATTCAGCGCGAAGTGCGCAGTTACTTCCGCAGTCTGCTCCCAAAGAGGGCGACTATTGCGATTTCGCGGCCCTTGCGCGTTACGGCAACCGCGTAGTTTTAGAGCATTTTCCGCAAAAATTGACCGGTAAACGATTCTTTGGCCTTGGCAATTTGTTCTGGCGTACCTTCGGCAACCACTTGCCCACCGCCAGCGCCCCCTTCCGGCCCCATGTCGATGATATGATCGGCAGACTTTATGACGTCGAGGTTGTGCTCGATAACCACAATACTGTTGCCGGCATCAACCAGCGCGTGCAGTACCTGGAGCAACTTGGCGACATCGGCAATGTGCAAGCCGGTGGTGGGTTCGTCCAAAATATACAATGTGCGGCCGGTCGGGCGGCGGCTGAGCTCTGTGGCTAATTTAACGCGCTGCGCCTCGCCACCGCTCAGCTGTGTGGCCGGCTGGCCAAGCGAAATGTAACCCAGGCCAACGTCCACGATTGTTTGCAGCTTTCTTGCGATGGCCGGCTGATTTTCGAAAAACTCCAACGCTTGTTCGCAGGTCATTTCGAGTATGTCGCTGATGGTCTTGCCTTTATAGAAAATCTCGAGCGCTTCACGGTTGTAGCGCTTGCCGTGGCAAACTTCGCACGGCACGTATACATCCGGCAAAAAGTGCATTTCGATCTTAATAATGCCGTCACCGGCGCAGTTTTCGCAGCGCCCGCCCTTGACGTTAAAGCTGAATCGGCCGGCCGAGTAGCCACGGAGTTTGGCCTCTGGCGTCTGCGCAAACAGTTCGCGGATCGGCGTGAATAAACCGGTGTATGTTGCCGGGTTGGAGCGCGGCGTACGGCCGATTGGCGATTGGTCGATAATAATCGCCTTGTCGAGCTGCTTGATGCCTTCGATGTCGTCGTGGCGGCCAGGCACGGTGTTGGCGCGGTGCAGGCGCGCTAGTAATTCTTTGGCCAAGATATCATTGATGAGACTCGACTTGCCAGAGCCGGACACGCCGCTCACAACCACGAGCTCGCCAAGTGGAATTTCGACCGTTACGTCCTGTAAATTGTTTTCGCGCGCGCCAACAATTTTGAGTGACTTGCCGTTGCCCTTGCGCCGCTTTTTAGGTACCGGAATGGTCTTCTTGCCGGATAAATATTGACCGGTGACGCTCTTTGGATCTTTGGCGACTTGATCCGGCGTACCGCGTGCCACGACTTCGCCTCCGTGCACGCCGGCACCAGGGCCGATATCGAGCAAGTAGTCGGCAGTGCGAATCGTGTCTTCGTCGTGTTCCACCACAAGCACGGTGTTACCGAGGTCACGCAAATGCTTAAGCGTGCCGATCAGGCGCTCGTTATCGCGCTGGTGCAGCCCGATCGAGGGCTCGTCAAGTACATACAGCACGCCCATGAGCCCGGAACCAATTTGCGTTGCCAAGCGAATGCGCTGCGCCTCGCCGCCGCTCAAAGTCGTTGCGCTACGGAGCAGCGTCAGATAATTAAGGCCCACGTCGCGCAAAAACTGCAGCCGTGCCCTGATTTCCTTCAAAATCTGGTAGGCGATCTTCATGCCTTTTTCATCGAGTTGCAGGGCGTCAAAAAAGTCCAGTGCGTCGTCGATCGACATATTACAGATGTTCATAATAGATTTGTCGGCCACTGTTACCGCCAAAACTTCCGGCTTGAGGCGCATGCCCTTACAGGCGTAACACGGCTTTTCCTGCATAAAGCGCTCGATGTCGTGCCGAATAAAATCACTGTCGGTCTCTTTGTGGCGGCGTTCTAAGTTTGGCACGACGCCCTCGTACGTGGTTTCGAACGTGCGGCCATTGCCCAGGCTGACGCGGTATTTTTGCCCACCCGTGCCGTACATAATGCGATCGAGGTTTTCCTTGCTGAGCTCGCTGGTCGGAACATGCAGACTAAAGTGGTAGGCATCGGCTACGGCTTGCATTTTTTTCATGTACCAGGCGTCCGCGGCCACCCGGTTAAACGGACGAATAGCGCCTTCGGCAATCGTAAGCCGGCCATTCGGGATCACAAGTTCAGGGTCGATTTCGAGCCGCGATCCAAGCCCCGTACACACCGGGCAAGCCCCATGCGGCGAGTTAAAACTAAAGGTACGCGGCTCAAGCTCCGGAATTGTCACGTCCGGGTGGTCAATGCAGGCGTACATCAAACTGTAGTTAAACTCGTCGTTCGTATCGGCGTTGACTGCGGTGATTTTGCCTTCGGCTACGTCGAGCGCTTGCTCAACCGATTGCGCCAGGCGGCTGGCACTTTCTACGTTATTAACTATGCGGTCAGCGACAATTTCGATAGTGTGCTTGAAATTTTTGTCCAGCTGCGGGAACTCGTCGAGCGCATATACCACGCCGTCGACGCGAACGCGGGCAAAACCGGCGCGGCTGTACTGTTCGGGAATGTGCTCAAACGCACCTTTTTTGTCGATGACTACCGGCGCGAGGATCATTAGGCGCGCATCTTTCGGCAATGCGGCAATTTTATCAATAATGTTTGCCGTGGTCTGGCGAGCGACCGGTTTGCCGCAAATCGGACAGTGCGGAATACCGGTACGCGCAAACAGCAAGCGTAAATAGTCATAAATTTCGGTTACGGTCGCCACGGTGCTACGCGGGTTGCGGCTGGTTGATTTTTGGTCGATCGAGATCGCTGGCGAAAGGCCGTCAATTTGGTCGACATCCGGCTTTTCCATTAAGCCCAAGAATTGGCGCGCATAGCTGCTCAAACTTTCTACATAGCGACGCTGGCCTTCGGCGTAAATCGTATCGAAAGCCAGACTCGACTTGCCAGACCCCGACAAACCAGTAATAACTACCAGCTTGTTGTGCGGCAATTCGACGTCAACATTCTTAAGGTTGTGCTCCCTGGCACCCTTCACAACTATGAAACTCATAAGCCCATATAGTATAGTCAAAAAATCAAATAAATGCTACCCCGCCGCTGGTGAACCGCCGATTTTAGACTAATTTTTAATGATTTGCCCCGCATCATGCTTACGCTTTAAAATATATTTGCTTTCTGTGCAATTTTGGGGTTAAATGAAATCAATACATTATAGTAACGTAACGCTCAAAAAGGTGGCATTATGTGGAGTTTTTTGGTCCTGGGGATTATTCCTGGCACCCCGATTCAAATTACATTTGCGCTCTGGATTATCGGTGTTGCGACGGTGGCGGTGCTCGGTGGCCTTTGGCTAGGCCACCGCGCCCATCTGCTGCGCAACTGGCTAATTGCAACTATGTTTGCCGTCACCGTGCGCCGCAGTACACCAAAAATCGCGTAAAAGTCTTACGCCTCGGCAGGCTTGGCGGCCGGGTCACTGCTGCCGCGCAGCCAGCGCACACCTAAGTAAACGAGCGGCGTCTCAAAAATAGACAAAGCGCAGCGCACCAGCCAGTATGGAATCAGTAAACCAACAATAAAGCTGGCGTTATCACCGAACGGCCGGCCAAAGGAGTAAAACGCCAACACTAAAAACACTGCAGAATCAGCAAATTGCGAAATAAAGTTCGCTACATTATTACGAAACCACAGCGCTTTTTTGTGCATACGCTGCCGGAGCTTACTAAACACAAAGACATCAAGCAGCTCCGAGCACGCAAATGCAGCAAGACTGGCAAGCGAGATCCGGATCGAGGCGCCGAACACCGCTTCATATGCGGGCTCGCTCGACTTAAAGTGGGCCGAGGCCGGCAAATGCACCACAAGCGCGCTATATAGCGTGAGCAATACAACCATCATCAGGCCGGAATACACGACGCTGCGGGCGCGACTTTTGCCATGCACCTCAATAATTACGTCCACCGCCGTAAATAAAAGCGGCATCACAAAGATCGCCACACTGGCGTTTACGACAAAATGCCCGACGTGTACAATCGGAAATGTTTTAGCACCCATCAGCTCGGCAACCATGACGCCAAAGATGTACAGGGCTACTAATAGATCAAACTTTTGAATTTTCATGATATTCCTCGCTTTAATTTATATTTGTTAGCGAGTTTGGGCTGGAAAGCTTGACCAAGTTGTAACGCGTTTATTGAGTAGCATGGCATTTGTCCTCTTTGGTGCACAGAGTACTCGCATGTAACCTGCGTTGTCAACAAATATGCGCCGCTAAGTTGATAATAACCCGGGCGATTAATTTGAAAATGCGTGGATGGCGGCGGCCAGCTCCGTGTCTGCGCGAGCGACGCGCGCTGCGATCGAAGCAGCCTTGGCACGCAATGGCGGGTGCGCGGCCCAATAAGCGGGCGGGCACCTTAAAACAGCGGCCAGCACATCGCCAGGGTAGAAATCGCCTTCAAGGAGCGCGTCTTGCTCCAACTGGGCGAGTACTTGCGGCATGAGCGCTTCGAGGCCGACTCCCTGCGAAATGAGAAGCCGCATATCCTCAGGAGTGAGCGAGCCAATCGGCTTGCGGCGCAAGTTATACACGGTCGCGATCAGCCTTGTGGCGTCCGATGGCGGCTCCCCCCACTTGTCGTGTTCGATTTCTTCGAGCGAGAGGTCCCGGGTAGTATCCATACGTTTTATGTATTTGGTACCCGGAGCTACATGGCCTCGGTAGTGTAATGTAAAAGCAGGCTGCCGCGCTCGTTCAGCTGCGTGGCGCTCTCGAGTTTTAGGCGCACGTCCATAGCCTGCGCACCGACCATTTCTGCGCCCTGGCCAAACAGATACGGCTCGATGGTTACATACAAGTCAGTTACGAGCCCGGCCTGCAAAAATGCCGCATTAGCCAGCCCGCCGCCAGCAAGCAGCATTTCGGAATAACCGGCATTCTCGAGCCTGGCCACCAGCGCGTCCGCGGATTCGCCTGTAAACTCCAGCGATCCGGGTACGGATTCGCCGGCGAACTGCGCAGGGCTAGAGGTGAGCACCACACGGAGCGTGCCGGGGCGCGGGTGCATTGTGCTGCGTATGGCTTCGTAGGTGCGGCGGCCCATCACGATTAAATTGTGAGCGTCACGCATTGCCGTAAACTGTTTGAAATCTTCGTCCGAGCTCCAGTGATGCACGTGCGGATCATCGCCGCGCGTCATTTTACCGTCGAGCGATTGCACGCTCACCAGCGTTATTTTCATAGTTGCTCCTCTCCGCCTTCGTCGATAGGCATAATGCTTTCGCCGTACAATTTGAGCTCTTCGAGCAGGTATTTCTGGTGACCGGTAAGGTTGTCGCGCTCGGCAACCTCTTGCAAACGCGCAAAATATTTGGCGAGCCGGCTTTGTTTGCCGCCACCCAAGAGCCGCTGACGGCAAAACGCCTCCCACTTGGCGCGTTCCTCACCGGTGAGCGCTTTTGGAAAATTGCGAGCTTTATAAAGCGGCAGCAGTGCTTCGAGCCGTGCATCGTCAAAGTGCAGATTAAGGCTTTCGCCAACTTCTGCTGGCTCGGCCGCGCGCACGACCCGCATGGATTGTTTGTCGCGGTTGCCAAAAAAATCATCATATAATTGGCCGTCAACGGCCTGCTCGCTCGATGCGAATTCGAGCTGGCGCTGGGTGTCAAGCAGCTCGAGCGCCTTGCGCAGCTTGCCCGGAAAATCTTTCATGCTTTGCAATGTTTTGTGATGCCGCTTGATGGCATCGAGGTCAAGTTGTAAGCGCCCGCGGCTTTTTTCGTCGAGTACGCCGAGCGGTGCAATCGCTGGACAATGGTTGAACTGCAATGCTTTGACCGGCAGGCGCAGCTTGGTTTCGTCGCGGCTCCACTTCCAGGCGTCGGCCAGCTCGGTTGGCGACATATCTTTGAACTGCGCCGGATCATGGCGCAAGTCGTATACTAATGCGCCTTGCTTTTTAGGATGCTCGCTCACCGCCACGGCAACGCTGGTTTTTTCGAACTGCGAGGGATACTTGCCGCTCGTGTACACAAACGGCTCTTTGGTCATGACCAGCTCGGCGACTTTGCGTTTGTCGCGGTAGCTCAGCAAAAATTCGAATAATTTGGGCTGATGATCCCGGATCATGCGCGCGACAGCGATGGATGCTTCGACGTCACTAAGCGCGTCGTGAGCATGCTCATGGCCGATTTTATTGAGCGCTGTCAGGAGTTCGAGCCGGTTGCTGGGCTTGCCGTGAACGTCAAACGGCCATGCAATGCCTTCGGGTCTGAGCGCACGCGTCATGCGCACCAGATCCAGCAAATCCCAGCGCGAGCGGCCGTCCTGCCATTGCCATTCGTAGGCGTCATAAAAGTTGCGGTAATGCAGGAAGCGCACGAATTCGTCATCGAATCGCACGGTGTTATAGCCCACAAAAATAGTGCCGGGCGTGGCAATATGTTCTTCAAAAAGGCGCAAGAAGTCGGCTTCGGTGCGACCCTCGGCAATGGTTTGCTGGGGCGTAATGCCAGTGAGTAGAATGGCGTCGACGTCTGGCAGAATGTCTGGCGTCATGGTAATGAGCTCGTTTACCGGCTCGCCGATGGGTTTGAGTTGCAGATCGGTGCGCTGGCCGGCAAATTGCATAATTCGAGCTTCGCGCGGACTAAAACCGCTGGTCTCGAGATCATAAAAGAAGAAAGTCGTCGGTGCTGCCATCCGCTCCAGTGTACATCTTTTTGGCGGCGCGCGCCACGTTCGCAGCCAGAGACAAAACGCTCCCGCAGTTGTAAAGAGAAGTTATTATGCTATAGTATGCACGTGGAATTTCGACCCCCGAAAGAACTGGACCAAAATCTTGTGTTGCCCCCGCTCGAAGCGGCGGGTAGTACGCCCTTTCCGGGCACTTCTGCAGGATACACGGCGCTCAAAACCACAATTAAAGAGTCGCAAACTTCCGATGAGCTGCGCCAAAGTTTTGATCACCTGTTAAATTTCAGATCCGAACAGCCCGATTCTCTCGCACCCATCAACGTAAGGAGTGTTAGCCCTGTGTTTATTGCGGCCGCGCGCATAGAAGGCGGCGGGCAGTCATGTGCGCCGATGATCGCAGCCCGATTCCGTGCGGCCGCCGACCGCGAGCAAGCCGCCGGCGAAGCCGATCCATACTTTCAAAAACACCTCGAAGGCGCCCATGAGGTCCTCGGCCCGGTCACGCACCGGCGTCACACAAATGCGCCCTTTGAATTAAATCACTCACCATACGAGCAGCGCCGCATTGAGACATACGAGAAAAATCAGCGCCTGCGCCGGCACGAAGCAAACCTGCGAATTATAGATCACCTCACCCGCCAGGGTCTTATCAAACCCGAGTTCTACGCTGCGATGCTGCAAGCGCCAATTAATGAGCGTTACCCCGAAGCACTTGTCATGCTGCACGAGCAGCTTGCCGATCCTTCTGGGGCCGTACTCGACATTTTGCAGGCCAATGGCGCCACGACATACATCCGGGCGCTGCAAAATAGCATCGGCGGCGCATTGCAGATGGCAGCGCAGGACGATCGGCGCAACGTGGTCCTGCTCAACAGCGTTGTCGCTGAGCTTTCAGATAAGAGCCGGCCAGACGCCATTGCTTTCGGCAAAACTATAAAAGTTTCGAATATCATTGTGGACAAGATGAAAGAAGCCGGCCTTGCCACCCCAGACGTAACGACCGGACGAAGCGCCGAGGATTTACGCAATATCGGCCAAGCCGTGGCCGTTATTTTACGCGCGGGCCGGTACCGTGACGAGACTTGGGAGGTCAAAGCAGCGCTTGATACCGAGAATGAGCTTTTGGTCGGCATCATAGATACCATTGCGCACCGCTTTGGATCGAAAGGCCGGACAGATGTGACGCCAATGACCGTCGGCGATCTCATCATGCGGTACCCGAATGCGGAACCGCACGAAATTAGCCGCATGATTGCCGAACATCGGCGCACTGGCACCGTCCGCTATATGCGTGGCCCGCACCGCAGCCAAAGGTTTAGGCTCGGCTACGGAGAAATTAGCTAAGAAGACCGTGGAATTTCAAAATAATCAAAACCCGGAACAATTTTTCGTGCCATTCGCGCCCGAGACGTCCATTAGCGAGCCGCGATACCCCGGCACACTCGAAGGCTTTGCGCAGTTATCGGCGGGAATTAGAGACTTGCAAACTGCAGCCGAGCTCGAACGGCAGCTCGGCCAGCTTTTTGCGTTTCGCTTTGATAACCCCAACGACCTTGACCCTTCACACCTGCCGTATGTCGTTGCCACTTTATTTAACACCGGGGCGTCGCTCGAAAGCGCCGGGCACAGCTGCGCCGAAATGATTGCCGCGCACTTCAAGGCAGCGCTCGACCGCGAGCAACAACAAGGGGAGCCCGATCCCTACATGCGTTTTTACATGGGCCGGGTGTATGCCACGCTGCTGGCTTCCACTCGTCGCGACAGCAATGCGGCCCAAAAACGCGCAGAACTCGAAAGCCCGAACTGGCACGCCGGATATACGATAGACCCCAAGCAAAGGCATCAAAGGCGTGAAACGCAGCTCAAACAGATTATCGAACGCCAGGCAATGCACTTCCGGCTCATAGAGACCTTCACCCAAGTCGGCGTTATCGGCGATGAATTTTACACGCACATGCTGATGAGCCCTATCTCAAACCAGCATCCCCAGACGCTGGCTTTGCTGCACGCGCGGCTCATCAGCGGCGACTGTAGTGTTAACAGGATGCTGCAAGCAGATACCGGTCAGCAAGTACGTGCGCTGCAGAATTGCATGATTGGAGCGCTGCAAATTGCAGCCGGTAACAGCGACCGCGACATGGTGCGCTTGCAAGGCCTTATCGACAGTTTTATTGATAAAAACCGGCCGGGCCGCTTTCCTATTGGCAAATTTATTGAGCTTTCGAATATAGTCGCCAAGGCGCTGTCAAAAGAGCCGGATGCCCCGCCGGATCTGACTACCGGGCGCAGTGTGGACGATTACCGCAATGCCGGGCAGGCGCTGCTGCTCGTGCTGCGGCGATGCCGCCTAGAGAACGAATCGCCTAAAACAAAAGTGCAGCTTGATGCCGAGGAAGTCATGCTCATCGACATCGTCGACGCCGTTGCTGAAGGTATTTCGCGCGACAACATCCCGACACCAATGACGATTGGCGACCTAATACTGCGCTTTCCTAATGCCACGGCCGAAGAAATCGCTTCTATAATTAACGAGCGCAACCAAGCGGGCAATCCTGCTCTTCAAGGCAATCGCAAGATCGACAGACGCCACTTTAGGCCTGGTTACGGCAGGCTTAGCTAATTAATACTCAAAACTGCCTGCGTCACCAATAGTGACTTTGTCCTCTGGCTCAACACCTTGGCGTACGAGGCCGTGCATAATGCCCATTTTGCGCATGATGTCGCGCAGACGTTGCAGGCCGGCCTCGCTCGAAAAGTCCGTGCGGGCCGCAAAGCGTTCAACCTTTTTGCCTTGTACCATAAAGTGATGCTCGCTGAGTTTGGTCACCGTCCAGGCGTCTTGCGTGTTTTCGATTCGCAGGACCGGCAGCTCGGCTTCGGCCGGTTCGAGTTCGGCCTGGCGGGCGCGTTCGGTTTCGACAATCGCTTTCAGGGTGCGCAATAACTCTGGCACTCCCTGCTTGGTGTGGGCCGAAATGGCGCAAATGGGCGTGCCTTTTGGTGCGGCCTTTTTGAGCTGAGCAAGTTGGTCGCGCACGATTTCGTCGTCCAAACCTTCGATTTTGGTAAGCGCCACCACTTGCGGCTTTTTGGAAAGATCAACTTTGTAGGCTTTGAGTTCGGCTTGAATAGTTTTGTAAGTTGCGGCGACGTCGGGCTGATACGCCTCGACAAGGTGCAATAAAACAGCCGTGCGCTCCACGTGGCGCAAAAAGTCGTCGCCCAAGCCTTTGCCGGCCGCGGCGCCTTCGATGAGTCCTGGAATGTCGGCGAACAGCAAGCTCGCCTGCCCGTCCACATCAACCACGCCAAGGTTCGGCGTCAGCGTTGTGAACGGGTAGTCGGCGATCTCTGGCCGGGCGTTGCTTACCACGCTCAGCAGCGTGGATTTACCAGCGTTCGGCAGGCCCACAAGTCCGACATCGGCGATCATTTTGAGTTCAAACCGCACCGTGCGCAGCTCGCCCCTGTCGCCTTTTTCGGCGATGCGCGGTGCTTGGCGGCGCGACGACAAAAAGTGTGCGTTGCCAAAACCACCCTTGCCGCCTTTGGCGATCACGGCCGTTTGGTCGTCGGCGGTGAGATCAGCCAAAACTTCACCGGTTTCGTCATCAACAACGCTTGTGCCCACCGGTACCGGTACGATTGTGTTTGGTGCGCTGCGGCCGTGTTTGCGCACTTTGCCGCCATCTCTGCCGTTCTCGGCCACAACCTCTTTTTGGTAACGGAACCGCAGCAGCGTGTTTTGGTTGCGGCTGGCCTGCAGAATAATACTGCCGCCATCGCCGCCATCGCCGCCATCCGGACCGCCGCGATCTACGAACTTTTCATGCCGAAAACTGACAATGCCGTTGCCGCCATTGCCCGCCTGCAGCGTGACCGTTACGTGATCAATAAAATTCATATCTGTTATTGTAGCAAACTGTGGACAAAATTACCACTGTTAAGTAAGAGCTGTCGCTGACGGCCGCCTTACTAGTAAATAAACGTATATCCGCTGGCGCCCCCGGCGGCGATCAGCTTGTAATCTACGCGGCCCCAGCCGCCGGCCCCAGCCCCGTTCGCCATCGAGACCTGTCCGTACGAATTCATTTCCGAAATCCAGAAACTGCCGTCGGCATTCACCGACTCAACAACGGCCACATGGCCAGGCGCGCTGCTATGTTTAACGGCGACGGCACCGACTTGCGGCGCGCTGCCGGTTGGAATGCCAAAGCTGGCCGCGCGGTACGCCCATGTGTACGCGTCGCCAAGGTTGCCGGGTACCGGATTACCCAGCTGCGCACGCCGGTTCGCTGCGTACCAGGTACAAAAACCATAGTCATAGCCGTTTGCGCCGTACGATGGCGTGCCGCCCAGGTAGCCCAGGCCGTACGATCCGCCCGTGCTATACGTCGAGACCGCGGCCGCCTGTTGACCGTTTGGAATAATAATTTGCTCGCCTACCTTGAGGCCTGAGATTTCGGCGTCGTTATAAGCGATGATTTGCGTGCGGTCGGCCTTGTATTTTTGCGCCAAGGTGTCGGGCGTATCGCCGGACTTAACAGTGTACACAATACCTGTTACCGGCGGAATCGTCAGTTTTGTACCAGCTGCAACAGTATCGCCCGTAAGACCGTTTGACCACCGGATACTGTCGGAGGTGATGTTAAATTTAGCGGCAATGCTGCTGATGGTATCGCCAGCCGCGGCAGTATATGTCTGAATATCTTTGCGCGATTTAAGCGCTGTCAGCACCGCCTGCGGTTTGGCAACCACGGTGTTATCGGCAGGCGTAATCGCCATTTCAGCGTTCACGCTAATTGCCTGGTTGGCCACCTCACCAGCCTCGGGCAGACTTGCCATACGCGCGATGCTTGTAGCAATGTCGGCCGACGACAGCTGGTCGAGCGGACCGGCAGCCGTGCTGTGGCCGGCGGCGGTCGCATTCGACAAATTTACCGTTGCCGGAGCCGCGTGCGAGCCGTGGAACACAAAGAACACAATGCCAGCCAGCAGCACGACGTTACCAGTTAACAGAGCGTAGCGCAATGAACGCTTGCGCACCGACTTACGCGCAAACCGTTTGCGCAGGGGATTCAACAAATTACTGAAACGGCGCGATTTTGATAGCTGCTCCGTTAAAGTGTGAGGATTTGATTGACTAATACAATTCTCCTGGCAATATTGCCTATCTCCGGCTGTTTCTTACCTAATTTTGCGAGTTTTCGATCCGCTCGCCTCTTTAATGAAATTGACAGCAAAAGAGTACCTTGCATGCGTAACAGCGGTCGCCGTGCGGACATGCCAGATACGCTTATAATTATACCAAATAGCGCCCCGCCCGCAAGCTTTTTGGGGCGCGCCACCCCTGTTATGAGGGGCTATTGCTGGCATAATTTATGGCAATATTGAGCGGTTTGAGCTTCATGTTCTTGCTCGGTCTGCGAGAAGTACGTTTTGCCGTCATCCCCGGATACAAAGTACAGCCAGTTCGTAGCCGCCGGATGCGCCACCGCTTGCAATGAGATATCACTCACGTTGCTGATCGGAGCTGGGGGCAACCCCTGGTGCAGTCGGGTATTGTAGGGTGAATCGTAGGCAACCGAGGGTGTTTTGCCGGCTAGGATTGCACCGTAGAATGCCGTCACGTCCGAGCCAAGCGGTATCCCGGAATGCAGACGCGCAAGAAATACTTGCGCAGCTTGGGCGCGGTCAGTTGGATTGCTCACCTCTTGCTCAACAATCGAGGCCAGAATAATCCCCTGATAAGTGCTCAGGCCTTCGGCCGCGAAAGCAGAGCGCAGGTCAGGCGTCAAGCGCTTGCCCATTTCGTCGAGCGATTCATTTAAAATTGTCTGTAGGCTGGTGCCGGAATCCTTTTGGAACGAGTCCGGATACAAATAGCCCTCAAGGCTCGCCCCGGCCGGTTTATCTACCAGCGCGGCATTATTCGAATAATTAGCGGGGTCGAGCGCGTTCGTCACCTCCTGATCGCTGTAGCCGGCATTTTTAAAAGCGCTCCGCAGCTGATCGAGGCGCTGTGCCGGCAATATCGTGACCAGGTTCGTGGCGATCTTGCCATGCGTCAGCTGCGCCACGATCTGCGCCATAGACTGGTTGGGCCGCAGCGCGTAGGTGCCGGCCTGCAGGGCGCTGCGCACTTCATTACTGCTCACATACCACTCAAACGCCCAGGTGCTGCGTATCAAGCCCATGCCTTTGAGCTTCGAGCCGATTTCTTTTACGGACGAGCCGCCGGCAATAGTCACCATTATGGTCGTGTCGCTCGAGCTTACCGGTTTGAGATTTTGGTCATAAATCGTGCGGATTCCTGCGGTTGCACCAACCAGCAGCACTACTACCACTACGATAATCCAGAGGAGCCGGCGCGGCCAGCGGCGTTTTACAGGTCTAGCGTGGTATTTCATGCGGCGAGCACCTCCTTGTGGTCACGTAAAAAATCTTCGAGGATGTACGTTGCGGCGAGCGCATCAATGTCACCTTTGGCGTACGGTTTCCCGCGCGCTTGTAGTTCGGCCTCGGCCTGGCGCGACGTCACTGCTTCATCCTGAAAGTTTATAGGCAAGCTGAGTGTTTGCTGCAGTTCGGCGGCAAATGCCTGCACCGTGCGAGTCTGCTGCGTTTCTTGCCCGTCAAGGCCGCGCGGCAAACCTACACAAATCATGCTAGCATGCTGAGCCTGAATAAGCTGTTGAATATCTGACAAAATCGTCTCTGTATTGAGCAACGTGGTGAGCGGCCGGGCCAACCGCGCGCCCTGCGTAGCAATGGCAACGCCGATCCGGCGCGCACCTACATCGAGCGCAATGACAGTACTAGGATCCTGAGCCATTCTGCGAAGGCTTCTCAATAACGATCGTAATTTTGCTGGTGTTCTTAGGAATAGCGGACACCCAGAACGGACTGTAGTTAACGCTCACGTCAGTCACGCCGGGGTTGGCCTTGATGACGCTCTCGGCATCAGCAGCTTTTTTGCCAGCAACCTGCGGCTTGAGCGCGTCAACCTTAAGGTCCGGACCGGCGACTGCCGTGTCTTGTAGTGCCACGATCGCCTTCGAGGCATCTTGACTTTGTACCGTGTAAGTTGCTTGCGAAAGACCGTCGTCCAGCAGCACTTGCTTGGAAGTATCGATTTGCTTCTTGACGTTTGCTTCGACGAGACTGTGGAGGTCGGTTTGCTTAGCGCCAAACATAGTGTAATTTACAGTTTCGCTCACCGTGACCGTGTCGGCCTGGTCGCCAGCGTTCGCTGTTTGCGTTGGCGCAGGCGCGCCCGCCTGGAAGGTTGCCTGGATCGGCGTCAGACCTGCCGCCTGCAACGCGCTCATCAGTTGCTGTTTTATGGCCGACGTGTCTTGGCTGGTAATCTTTTGCTTGGCACCGTCGATGTCGGATTGCTGTACAATCTTCACAATAACACTCGTACCGCCAGCCATCGCGCTGCTTGACGATGCGGTCACATCGGAGCGGCCGGCAATAGTAAAGTCTCCGGCAGGCACATTGTACTTATCACCATTATTTTGCGCGAGTACAGGTGTCGGCGATACAGCTGCGTAAGTTATACAATGATTTTGTACTCTTCCATTAACGCTGAAAGAGGTATTTTGTTGAGTAATAAAGGTCAGTCCATTTGAGCTAATTCCCGTTCCTGCCGGTACGTCTGGCGCCTGATTAATGCTTCCGCACTCCTGGGCGGTCATCGTCACCTGGCCGCTCGCCTTGGTACCGTTGTCTTTCTGGCCAGTGGCCGGAACTTGCTGCGAATAGCTCTTGCTTGTCTGCTGAACCTGCGCGGGCAGCGTCGTAGCATTCGCAGCTGTTGCGGTCGTGCTGAATGTAACGGTTACGTTATTGGTGACGTTGCTGGCATTTGTTTTGACCAGAATGCTTGCCTTTGGCAGCACATTAAAGCACAGTATCCAACCACCAATCAGCAAGATCAGTGCGGCAATACCGAGCACGAGCATCAGCCGGAAACGGTTAAAGTTCGGGATTTTAAATTGGCCTTTTGGTTTCTTGGCCTTTTTAGCGCTTGCCGGAGCCGACGCCGGCATGTTGGCGTCGTCGTCACCGTCATTATCAAGGTCGATGGTGTCTTCAACAGCTGCAGCCGAAATCGTACCGGCGGCAAGCTCACCGACGGCTTGGTTTTTATCAAACTTGGGCGCGGCCGGTTTTTCGTCGTCCATTGTCAGCGCCTCTTCGGTGTCGTCCGGCAGAATCTGGGCACCCGGTAGCTCTGGAATTTCGGGTTTGGACTGCAAGTTTTTGGCAACATACAAACCAACACCGCCCGCAAGTGGCAGCAGGCCGGCTTCGGTCGTAATTAACACCAGATGTTTTTTGGCGTCATCGGCGGTGCGCTTGAGCAGCTTCATGTTAACAACGCTTTGCAGCATGGTTGCCCGCTTGGGCAGCACAAGCGCTACAATTTTTTGCGACGAGCCGCGCACTTTATCAATAATTGTCGTGATCTCGTCGTCAATGTCGACGTAAATCGTTTCTTTGCCGGCGTTTGCCGGGTTCGCTAAACTTGTGCCTGTACTCATACTCGTAGCATCCTATCTAACTTCTCGCGCATTGAGCTGGCCGGATCATTGCCCGCGAATTGCGTGGTATCAAGGCCAACGCGCAACAAGCCCATGGCGGTGATGAATGTATGATCGGTGACGTAGCCCGTTTTGTCAACAATGCCGATCACCTGACTCGGTTGAATGTGCTGCACAGTGGGTTTGCGCGTAAACGCCAGCTTGGTGTACCAGTCGGTGTCCTGCAATTTGTCCATGAGCATGTCCAGGCTGGAACCGCCGCCGCAGAGCAACAGGCGGAACGGCAAGTGGTCGAGCTTATCGAATTCGCCCAGCGCCAGCTCCACGCCGCTCATCCAAACATCGAGCGTTTTATTGAGCGCGCCTTCGACGGCGGGGATTTTTTGCGGCGGAATGTGGTTGTCGCTTAACCCCAGTTTGAGCTCTTCGGCTACATCGAATTCAACGCTGAGTTCGCGCTCAACCGAACGCGTATAGGCACGGCCGCCAATGCCGAACATTTTGGTGCCCTGCACGCCGCCGTCGTTGATGACGGCGATGTCTGTGGTGCCGCCGCCGACGTCCATTAAAATGGCGCTCATGCTGGCGTTGGCGTTGTCGCCAATAACGGAGCGAGCCACGGCAAACGGCTCGGCCGCTACCGCCAGTAAATCAAGGTCGAGCTGTTGTGCGGTGCGCTCAAGAGCACCGATGTGAATCATGGGCGCAAACGCCGTGTACAGCTGTACTACAATGTCGCGTCCCTGAAAACCGATTGGGTTGGTTACTTTGTAGCCGTCGATTTCGATGCCGACGAGCGCGCTGTTTACCAGGCGCACTTCGACTTCTTTGCCGCCAAGTTCCCATGCCAGCTGCTGTTTAGCCTTGGCTTCTGCCCGCTGTTGCACAAGCTTAATAATCCGTTCCATTTCGGCAAGGTCAAGCGCTTTGTCGGCCTGCTTGCGCGAAACCCGCACGGTTGTAGTTGTGCCTTTTACCAGCTCGCCGGCAATACCAATAACAGCGGTGCGAGCACTGACGCCGGCTTGGTCTTCGGCCTGGCTTAAGGCTTTATCACAATTTTCTACCACGCTGCTGATATCGGCGATGGCGCCAGCTTGCATGTCGCTTAACGCCTGATGCGCACGGCCAACGCCAATAATTTCGACGCCATCCGGCTTCACCCGGCCAACGAGCGCCTTCACGAACTCGGTGCCAATATCGAGCGCAACTAAATATTCTTCTTGTGCGCCTTTTTTGCTTTTGCCTAGGGCCTTGGTTTTGGTCGCCTTGTTTACTGCGCGGGAGGCCTCATTGGCGACCCTCGAAGCTACAACTTGACTGAGGTTCTTCATCTTATCAAGCATAATCGTAATTAATTATACCACGCGCTGCCCGCGCAACCTTAAAGGTCACACCCTGTCCGCGCTATGGAGTTTATAAAAATGCAAAAACTACTGCAAAACAGCTTTGATGCGGCGAATGCCGGCCGAGCTCGCTTCTTCTTTCAGGATCTTGAAGCGCTTGCCGTCTTCGGCGAGCTGACCGGTGTGGTCAACGTGTGGGCCACCGCAAATTTCAAAACTGAACGGCTTGTCGGCGCCATCGGCGATCATTTTGTAGACTTTTACGGTGTCGCCGTAGCGGTCGCCAAAGGCGCCCAGCGCGCCCATTTCTTCGCGCGCGACCTTGGTTGGGTATTCGGCGTAGCTGACTTTGAGGTCTTTTTGGATTTGTTCGTTGACGATGTCTTCGACTTGTTTGAGCTGCTCGGGCGTGACTTTTTCGGGGTGTGAAAAGTCAAAACGCAGGCGCTCTTCGGTGATGTTGCTGCCGTGCTGGATAACGTGATCGCCGAGCGTTTGGCGCAGCGCCTGGTACATCAGGTGCGTGGCAGTGTGGTACTTTTTGTGCTGCATGGTTTGGCCGCCGAGGCCGCCTTTGAATACGCCTTTGGCCGCAGTTTGCGACCGCTCTTTTTGCTCGCGCATCAGCCGATCGAACTCGTTTTGCCAGTCATCAGCGACTTTGGCGTTTTGCGTAAATGCTTCTTCCAGGCTCAGTTCAACCGGAAAGCCATAGGTGTCATACAATTTGAACACGATTTCGCCTGTAACGTTTTGGCTTTGGCCAACCATTTTGCGGAACTCCTGAATACCTTTGCGGAGCGTTTGGCGGAAGACTTTTTCTTCTTTAACTAAAACTTCGATGACGCGCTCGCGGCTTTCGGCGACATCCGGGAAATCTTCGTGGTACAAATCGGCAATAACTGGCACGATTTGCTCCATAAAGTTTTGCTCCACGCCCAGCTCGAACGCGAACCGGATGGCCCGGCGCACCAGGCGGCGCATCACATAACCCTGTTCTTTGTTGCTTGGCACGATGCCGTCGACCGCCAAGAAGGTTGCGGCACGCAGGTGGTCGGCGATGACGCGCATGCTTTCGGTGTGGCTGTCATACTTTTTGCCCGAAATGCTTTCGAGTTTTTGGATGATCGGCCAGAGCACGCTGATTTTAAAGACGTCCGGATCGTTCAGAGCGGCAGCGGCGATGCGCTCCAGGCCGGAGCCGTGATCGATGTTCGGCTTTTCGAGCAGTTCAAATTTGCCCTCGGCCACCTTGCGGTACGCCATAAAGACGTTATTGCCGATTTCCATAAAGCGGCCGCAATCGCAGTTGGGGTGGCACTGCGCACCGTATTCGGTGTTATGTGGCGTGCCGAAATCGTAAAACATTTCGGAGTCTGGGCCGCACGGGTCGCCCACCGGTGTGGTTTCGGGCCGGCCGTTTCGGCTCCACCAGTTTTTGGAACCATCATAATAAAAGATGCGCTCGCCCGGTTTGATACCACGCTTGTAGCCGTCTGCTTCGGAGCCAATGTCGGCAATACCAGCGTCGATCTGCTTCTTTTCTTTGAATAATTTTTGCCAGAGTTCGGCGGCTTCGGTGTCTTTTGGCACATCGTATTCGGGCGCGCCGATAAAACATGTGACGTACAGTTTGCTGGCGTCGAGGCCAACGACCTCTGTCAGGAACTCGAACATCCAGGCGATTTGCTCGGCCTTAAAGTAATCGCCCAGGCTCCAGTTGCCAAGCATTTCAAAAAAGGTGGTGTGGCGGTTGTCGCCGACTTCGTCGATGTCCTGTGCGCGCAAACAGGTTTGACTGTCGCCAAGCCGCACGCCTTCCGGGTGTTCCTCGCCCAACAAATACGGAATCATGGGCTGCATGCCGGAGCCGGTGAACAGCGTTGACGGATCGTTTTGCGGCACTAACAGCGCCCGCGGAATAATTTTGTGGCCGCGCTGTTTGAAAAAGTCCAAATACGCAGCGCGAATTTGTTGAGCAGTCATAGTCATAGTCATAGGTGTAATAATAGCAAAATTTCCCTTGTTTGAACAGCAATTTCGCGTTATCATACATACAATATGCGTATATAACCGCTTGCGCTTCGTTGGCAAAGTATGGTATAGAATCGGCAACAGAATTGATCGATCGGAACAAGTGTGATGAGTAGTGAATTTTTAGAAAGTGGCGCCCCAATCCCGCCTTGCATTAATACGGCCGAACGTTGCGCCCCGTGCGGTATCGAGTCTTGCAAAGCGCTGGCGATCGGAGCCGAGCGAAAAGTATTACAGCTCAGGAACCAAGAGCTAATGACCACCAACGCCCGGCTCGGACAACAACTCGAAGAAGCGCGACACGACGACTTACTGCCTGAATTTTTCAACCTCTTCGGCATGAAACACCTTATCGAAACCGACGCCGAGCTCCGCCGCGAATTGCTAGAAGGAAGATGCGGCGTGTTACGACTCGACGTGCGCGGCCTGAAATTCGTCAATGACCTCACTCATCACGGCGGCGTAAGCGGCGAAGGCGGCGGCAACGACTTCTTGCGGCTAGTGGGGGCACGCGTGATGGGTAGCAGCAATACATCACCGCTCGTACGTCTCACGCCGCGCTCGACAAAAGAAGGCGACGAGCCGGTTAAGGATTTGTTATTCTTCCGGCCGCACGGCGATGAGCTCGGCACAGCAGTACGCAGAGTTACGCCAGAGAACCTGCAAATTGTTGGACGGCGCGTCAGCAACGCCTTCTCGGTAGCACGCGGCATCCAAGAGGGCCGGAATAGCATGGCGCCGATCATCGGCAATGTTGGCGCAGCCCATGCCTCCGAACTTACCATATCTGACTCTGAGATTAGCTTGCCGCCCGGTACTTCCAAAAAAGCCGCCGAAGTTATCCGGGCCAAGGCAATTTTTGACGCTGTAAGCCAAGAGGCCGATGCACGCAGTACGGGTATTCGACGCCAACAATATCAAGAAATGTTGAACGCTTTGTGCGAGGACGATCCAACGCTGCCCCTGCGACACAATCACATCGTCAAAGACCCACAATCTCATACCTCGTCTATCCTGAAGCTCTTTTTTGAACGGTTTTGCCCTGCATTCCTGGAAGACCCCGAAGGGGCAATTCAACGCTCGCTCGCCCAGCGCTAAAATTTAGAGCAATACAAAAGTTATATAACGATGCCGCCGCCTACTACGCGGTCGCCTTCATATAACACCGCGGATTGCCCCGGCGTGAGCGCACGGACTTCTTCGGCGAGCTCAATCCGCCAGGCGCCGTCGCCTTGCTTTTTTATATGTTTAACTGGGATGAGCGGCGCTCGGTACCGCGTGCGCACGTGGTACGTTTTTTCCTGTTCTGGCGCGTCGTTAATCCAATGCGCGTCGGCCAAAGCAAGCGCATCGGCCCACAAACCTTTATCTTGAAGGTCGGTCGTAACGTACACCTCATTTTTGGCCATATCCTTGCCGATGACGTAGTACGGCAAGCCGCCGCCCACATCCAGGCCGTGCCGCTGGCCGATGGTGTAAAACAGTGCGCCGTCGTGTTCGCCGATTGTGCTGCCGTCCCGGTCGATAATTGCGCCTGGCTCGGTCTTTACAAACTGCTCCAAAAATTCTTTAATTCCGACTTTGCCTACAAAGCAAATTCCCTGGCTGTCTTTTTTTTCGGCCGTTACTAGCCCGTATTTTTTGGCGAGCTCGCGGACCGCCGGCTTTTCGTATTCACCAATGGGCATGAACGAATGCCGGAGCGCATCCTCTGTTACGCGGTACAGAAAGTAGCTTTGGTCTTTGTTTTTGTCGAGGCCAGCTAATAATTGGCCGTCTTGCACGCGTGCATAGTGGCCGGTGGCGATCATGTCGGCGCCGTCTTCGAGCGCGGTTTGCAGGAACAGTTTAAACTTGACCTCCTGGTTGCACATGATATCCGGGTTTGGCGTGCGGCCGGCCTTGTACTCGTCGATCATGTAGTCAACGACTTTGGCGCGGTACTCCTTTTCAAAGTCATACATTTTGAACGGAATGCCAAGCTGCACTGCCACGCGCTTGGCGTCCTGGTAGTCTTCTTTCCAGGGGCACACAAAACCGGGCAGGTCCTGACTCCAGTTTTTCATATACACGCCGGTGACGTCGTAGCCTTGCTCTTTTAGCAACGCTGCCGTTACAGAGCTATCCACGCCGCCGCTCATACCAACATAAACTTTTTTTGTCATATCTATGCTATTTTAGCAAATTTTGGTGCTGGGTTTCAATGGCGGTCGAGGCGCTCGGCGCTTCGCTCCAGATGACGGCGTAACGAAAGCAACTCAAATTTCTGTCCAAGGAAGAATGTAATGACCGTAATGGGCAGCGCGATCACCGATGATACGGCCGCGGCTTTCCAAATTGTTGTTTTGTCGGCGGTGTTTGTGGCGGCCGTATTGCCAGTCTGCGGCGCTGTGGAGCTTTGGATTGCGCCGTTCGCCACGCCAATAACCTGCAGAAAAGCGCTCGTACCGTTTTTATCCACACCCTTGATGATGATGTTATAGACGCCGGCCGCATCGTACGTGTGCTTGATGGTGAAGGTACCGTCCTGACTCAAGCTAAGGAGGTCGCTCGGCTTGTTATCGCCCCAGTCTACGCTGATGGCATATGGCGGCGAGCCGCTGCTCACAATGACCGGCCAATCGAGCTCTTCGCCCGGGTTGGCGCCGCGCTTGGCGTAGGCGCTGGTAAGCAGCATGTGGCTGCCGAACTCATTGAACTGCTGGTCGTTAAATGTAACGGTTACCACGTTCGAGTCCGGACTCGCCTGGTCCAGCGAGTCATATGCCCGCGCCACCAAATCGTTGCGCCCGCTAAAAATGTCCACCTGCAGCGAGTAGCTGCCGTTCGTGCACTGCGCCGAACCCACAAATACATTGTTCGAGAAAATTTTCACCAGCAGACCCTTCGGGCATAAGCCGCTCACCGTGATCGGCGTGCCGGTAAAAACCTGACCATTCGATGGCACGGCGATGGTCGGCGCTTGCGTTGGCGCGGCCGTCGGAATAGTACCCTCGATACCAATAGAACCATTTTGCGGATTTTGCGGCTGCGTAATAGCGTGCACGCGGGGTGGCGCTACCCATGATACGGCTGCCAGCAGTAATATAAGTGCGCAAAAACTCACAACCTTATTGGTACTGCATACTTCGCGCCACCGTATGCTGCGCATCTGTAAAGCCGCCTACTTACGCTTGCCGCGAGGGGTCGCGCGCCTTATTTTGCGTTGCAGCAAGTAGATACCAAGAACGACTGCGAACAATACTACAAAAATGAGCGCCAGAAACCATACAGGCAAGTACCAAAACGTTGCGGTCGCCATGATTTCCTGATTGCTCGAGCCATTCAAGCCGTAAAAAACAGCGAGCTGCGCAGTATAGCGCCCGGGTGCCAGATGCGGCGTTTCGCAAACAACCGTAGTCTGATCCTCGCCCGTTCCGGTCTTGGCCGTTTTATTGATCGGCTGTACGCACGTTTCGAATCGCCGCGTTTGGTCGATGAGCGCCAATTGGTTTTTGGGATTCACTTGATCGACCGAACGCACCTGCTTGCCAAACATATTTTTGATAACCATGCTGCCGGTCGGTTGCTCGGCCACGTTCCCCTGGTTTTGCAGCACATAGGCGAGCGTACTTGGCGCACCGCCAAAGAACCACGAGCTAAACGAGCCTGTCGTATCATCGCCGTTCGGAATAAATGCGCCGAACTGCTTGAGCTGCATATACTCGTGCGCCTGGCCGGGCACTGTTACGAACACCAGCGAAACACTCGATGCCGAAAGCGTCACGTTTTGTTCGCCGGGACTGTTTTGGGCAGTATAGTCAATGGCGCTGTAGTAGCTGCCAGCACCTTGGGTTGCCGGAATGCTGATGCTGATGGGCACATTTACGGCTTTGCCGGCCGGTATTGTAACGCTGGCGGGCATTGTTATGAACGGCTTGAGCGACCAGCTTGTTTGCGGCGCATTCTTCTGCAAGGCGAGACTTGGACTGCCGGTTTGGTCTTTGGCGCTAAAATCAACAACCTTTAAGCCAACGCTGAGCGTTTGTGTCTGGCTCAAGTTATTGATGTACAGCGTATCGGTAATGTGTGCGCCGGGCTGCAATGTGTAGTTTTTGCGCGGCGTAATACCGAGGCCATTAGATGCGGCATGTGCCGGAAGTGCCGGAATCGTAATGCCAGCTACTATCAGTGCCAACGTCAATACCAGTCTGTTCAGAAATCGTTTCATTATCCCCTCTGCTTAATTCTTATCCTTAGCGTTAAGTGTAGCAGCTAAAACGCTGCACTACAAATGTATGTAACAGTGGTGCTATAAACTCCAGGCGGCTGCGCGGCGTTGATGTTTACGATGTAGCTTGCCGTGAATCGCTGCCAGTCCGAGGAATGTCCGGCGGCGACCACCGTATCGCCGCTCTGGTACATGAATTTGTTTGGCGTGTTGTAGTTGGCAGTCGGCCCCGCCGTGCCAGGGCCTGCAGGATCTATGCCGACGCTTGGCACGGCATTCGCCCGTAAATTAATGCCGAACTGCTGATTCCCAGCGGCACTTTGTGTGGGCGTGCTCATTGCCGGAATAATGTTATTACCGGAGGTCATTGTAGTTCCGAGTACGTCGATTATGTAGCCATTCAGCGCATTTGTCCCGACCCACATTTGCGATGTGCCGCTCGCCGTCCGGTTCGTAGCCAAATCGCCCAGCTGAATGAAGTTGCCTTGCGCTGTCGTGCAATCGCCGGGAATTGTTTGGGCAACGCAAAAATCCAAGATCGGCGGCACCTCGGTGTTGATCGTCACTGTTTGCGTTGTGCTTGTGGCGACCGTGCCGGCATCGGTATAGGCGCCAGTGGTATCAGTGGATGCGTAGGTAGAAATTCGCACAAAAAACGTTGCATTTGACGAAGGGTTGACCGTGTTCGCAAACACATACTGCGAGGCGGGTTGCGTGATCGGCGCGGGCGTGCGCGTCATTGCGAGCCTGTTGGCGGTGGCAGATTGCACGCTAAAACCGGTTTCGCCGCCCTGCCCCTGCAGTACCGCGCCGCTTACGTCCAAGCCAGTTGGCGCAGTGCAGACATCTTGAAAAAGCGGCGTTGTGCAGTACTCAAACAGCACCGAGCCGACATCCGTGGTGTTTTCGTACGTAAAGGTAAACTCCTCTGTTGTGGTCGCTGAATCTATCGTCGAACCGAGCGCTATGCTGCGCTGCGAGAGCTGGCCCGCCGTTGCCCGGCCATGCAAAAGTATCGGGACTGCCAGCACAATAGCAAAACTGAGCAACCAGCCAAAACCTACAAAAAGTTTTTTTGGTTGCCCAGCATATTTCATGCTTATGATTGTACGAGAAGTTGCCGCAGATTAGTAGCTCGGAACTGCGATGTAGTTGACCGTCGTTGTGTAAATGCCCGGAGGCGTGTTGGTTGCAATGTTCGCCAGGTAACGGACCGAGCCTGTGTCACAGGTGATGACGTTTGACGTTGTAGCAAGAGCAATCGGTGTTGTTGCACTGCCGGGATTGAAGTTGAACTTCGCCGTACCGCCAGAGGTAATTGTACCCGCTGCCGAGCCGTATGCCGGGTTAGCGACCGCCGCTAAGCTCGTGAAACTATACCCGGACCCGCTCTGCGTGTCGCTTGTATCAATACCTAAACCAAATTGCGCTGTGCCCGGACTACTGCTTGTACCGCCGGCCGTTTCTGTACCGCCGTTAATTGCTGCAATGGTATTGGCGCCGCTCGTGAGGGTCGGCGCGGAATAATAGACACTCGTGCCGTGCAAAGCATTGGTACTAACCCTAAAGTATGAATGCCCGTCGTACGAGGTGGTCGCACTCAAACCGTTGTTCGGGTCGCCAAGTGTCAGCGCACCGCTGTCACTAAATGGGGTGCAAGTTGTGCTTGGAGCAGTCACCGTCGTACCGACCGAGAAGTTTAGAGCTTCCTGTACTTTTGCGGTAATGGTCACTTGCGTGGCAGTTGAGCTAGCCACCGAGCCGGCATCCACAGTCGTGCCGTAGGCAACGTCCGAATAAGTCGTAATACGCACGAAGAATGTGCCGGTAGTTGTGGGGTTGGTAATGTAGTCGGATGAGCCGCCACCAAAGGCCAACGTAACTGTCGCTGTGCCAGTTTGCGCCTGCGGGCTCGCCATTTTTACGAGCAAGCAGTTGCCGCGCGTTGTACTGCCGGATGTACCGTTACAGATACCCTGGCTTCCACCACCGGTTGTCGACGAGGTGGCGTTAAACGTACCGTTCGTGGTGGTCGTATCAAGGCTGAGCGACCCGGTAAATCCGGTTTGTGACTGAATCGTTGCAACATGCGTTAAGTCCAAACCGGTCGGCGACGTACAGCTGCCGGCTACCGGAATAGGGTTCGTACAATACATGATCGACATTGAGCCGATTGTTGAACCGCTCGTACCAAGCGTTGCCGTAAAAGTGTGTTTTGCCTTTTGGCCGTTCGAGCCGCTACCGGCTGCACCGGTTGTGACGGTCCCGATCGAAGAGCTGCTCATTGTTAAACTACGGCTGGTCAGCTGCGCAGCGTCGACTTTTGTAGACGACGATAATGCAACGCCTGCAACCAAAACTGCGACAAAGCTCAGAGCTACGGTAAGTAGACCGGTCCTTTTTATGACGTGCTGGATGCCCTGCATTTTGTCATTCTCCTTATTTATTTTTTGCTTGTGCTTAAATTACCAATCATTTTTAACTCATAATAGCATGGAATGCAAGTATTTCGCATATGCTTTTTTATGTGCATAAAATCCTGGACATTTCGGTTACGCTTTTCGGGGTTTCCTGCTATTATTAAGGGCAAGGATTAGACTATTAATTTGTCATGGATGCAGATAAAAAGCCCGAGGACGCTACGTCCGTTAACCTAAATACGCCGGACTCGCTCGAGACACCTGAAACAATAGTCGAGCCAACGGCGGGCGCCGCCGCATCCGAAAATACCCAAAATAATGCCGACACGAATAACGCGGCGGGCATACAGCCAGACGGGCAGCTCGGCAATGATGCCCCCGATCAGCACCCGCCAGCAAGCAAGCCGCCGCAAGACGACAAATCAGAAAAGCATGGTTTGCGCGACCGCATGCGCGGCATTGCGGCACGGTTTAACATTTATTTATTACTTTTCATTTTGGTGCTGCTTATTACAGGCATCGTCATTACGATCACGGTGTTGCAGGCGCACAAAAACGCCACCAAGACCGACAATAATACGAACGGTCAATCCTTGTCGCAAAGCGCGCTGCAGCAATTATCAAATAGTGATGCCACCGTCGGCACCTCCAGTCAAACCCTAAACGTGCAGTCTAACGCCGTATTTGCCGGACAAGTCGTCGTCCGCAGCAACCTTGAAGTCGCCGGCACTATAAAAGTTGGCGGCGCGCTATCAATCCCTGGCCTTAATGTTTCTGGAAACGGTACTTTTGCGCAACTTCAGGCGGGCGGCCTTACTATTTCCGGTGACAGCACACTCCAGGGCGGTTTGAGCGTTCAGAAGAACTTAAATGTGAGCGGCACTGGCTCGTTCGGGACGCTTTCGGCGCAACAGCTTTCCGTAGGCACGTTGCAGCTGAACGGCGCGCTGGTGCTCACCAATCACATCACAGCGGGCGGGCCAGTGCCGCGTAAATCAGACGGCAACGCTTTAGGCAGCGGCGGGACGAGCTCTCTGAGCGGCTCGGATACGGCCGGCACAATCGCTATCAACACCGGCAGCGGGCCGGCCGCCGGATGCTTTGTAACGGTTACTTTTGCGCGCGCATACAGTGGCACGCCGCGCGTATTGCTGACCCCTGTTAGCAGTGCTGCTGCCGGACTGCCCTATTATGTGAGCCGCACCAGCACGAATTTCAGCGTTTGCACCGCCTCGCCGGCGCCGGCCGGCCAGAACATCAGTTTTGATTACGCGATTTTTGATTAGATAAAAATACGTCGCTCTGCTAACTTTTTGAGCTCGAGGCAGTCAAGCGAAACGCAGTGGTGCGGCAGAATCCGCACCCGAAGTGCTGCCGAGAGCCAAAAAGTTAGCAGAGCGACTTCCTTTTTCTAGATATCGAGGAACACGATCACGCGGTCGGCCTTGACGTGCATCAGCCCGCCGGAAATCCGGATTTTGCGCATAGCATCGGGCGTGCGCACCACAAGTTCACAGGCTTTTAAAAGCGTCATAAAGTTGTGATGATGCGGCAAAATGTCGAACGGCCCGGTCTCGTTTTCGGCCGAAATACTGTAGCCCTCGTCATCAAAATACGTTTTGAACGGCGAATACACTTTGATGTGCATCTGCGGCAGTTCGCTGCCGGGTTTAACGGTTTTGCCCGCGGTTTTGACAGCCGCGGTTTTCTCGGCGGCAACCTTTTGGGCCGAGCGCTGCATGTCCTCATAGCTCATACGATGATCTCTTCGACACCTTTCAGCGTTTGCTCACGCGTAAAGTGCTCGCCCTTGTTGGCGTTCATATCTTCCATGACGTACATATTTTGCGAGAAGTAATTGATGAGTTTTTTGGCCTTGGCGTAGTCGCTGCGGTCGCCCGGGCTGAGCTCGTTTTCACCGATGATAGCGATGATGCCTTTGAGCGATTCGTACTTTTGCAGTAGCGCCTGGACCTGCACGCTGAGCACGTAGTGGCGGTCGCCCACGATCTCGGGCGTCAGTAGTGACGACGTGGTTTTTATGAGGTCGACGGCCGGGCGGATGCCTTGCTCGGCCACGGCGCGGCTCAGCACAATCACTGAATCGAGCTCGTGCTGGATCATTTGCACGGCCGGGTCGCTGAGGTCGTCGGCCGGCACGTAAATGGTTTGGATGGCCGTGATCGAGCCTTTGGAACTGGAGCTTAAGCGGTCCTGCAGCGTTTTAATGTCCGAGAAAATCGTTGGCTCGTAGCCGCCCTCGGACGGCACTTGGCCAAGCATGGTACCGATCTCGTTGCGCGCCTGCACGTAGCGGTACATGTTGTCGGCAAAGAACAGGATGTCCTTTTTTTGTTCGTCGCGGAAATATTCGGCAAGTGTGGCGGCCGAAAGCCCGATCAGCGCGCGGCGGACCGGGTTCTCGTTCATCTGGCCAAAAAACATGCAGGTGCTGCCGAGCAGATTTTTGCCCTTCAGCGTGTCGTATAGTTCGTGGCCTTCGCGAATGCGTTCGCCAATGCCGGTAAAGAAGCTGAAGCCAGTACCGCTTTGCGCCACGTTGTTCATGAGCTCCATAGTGAGCACGGTCTTGCCCACGCCGGCGCCGCCGATAATGCCAATCTTGCGGCCCTTTACGAACGGCGCGAAAAAGTCGATTACCTTAATGCCGGTCTCGAGAATTTCCGGCGCGCGGCTAGCAAAAGTAGTGTCGGGCGGCGGCGCTACAAAAATATTGCGGCGCGGCAAGTTGGTCGGCATGGGCGGCAAACCGTCGATCGGCGCACCAAGCGTGTCAACCACGCGGCCAATCAGCTCGTTACCAACCGGAATTTCGATGCTGTGGTGGGTACGCGTAACCGCCATGCCCTTTTGGAGCGAACGGTCGGACTGAATATTCAGACATTGCGCACGGTTGCCGGGCTGCAAACTGTCAACCAGCAGCGGCACTTCGTGATTTTCGCCGACTTTAACAAGCAGAACCTCGTGCAGCTCAGGCAAATCATCGTCAAAAATAACCGTGACGATCAAATCTTTAATTGAGCGTACGATGCCCTGGCTCATGCCACTCTCCCCGCGGCTTTCAGGCCGTTGATCATTTCTTTCAGGCGTTCATCGTTGTTGGCGCGCTTGCTACGGTGATATTGCATATTGAGGTCACCGTACAGTTCTTCGGCGCGCTCGTTCGAAGCCGTCATGGCGCGAAACCGGCTGGCATACTGCGCCAGCTTGGAATCCAAAATTACCTGGCTGAGCGCAATTTGCAGCATTGAACGCTCAAGATGCGCGATCACGTCAAAGGTGCTCGGCTCAAAAATGTAGGTGGCCTCGGAGATTTCTTCGGCCGTTGGTTTGGCGTGGCGCGCTTGCTGCTGCACGGCCGTGCTGAGCTCAATACGTTTGACGTCCTGCACCATCAGCGACGTGTACGTTTGGTAATACACGGTGGTGCTGTTGTAGGCGCGCACTTCGCGGATCAGCGGTTGCACGTTAATGTTCTGGTCCTTCACCGGCAAGCCAAAATACTTTTTGTACGACACGCCGGCTTGCGAAAGCTGCGTGGCGCCGTGGTGGCCAATCACAATAATATCCTGCTTGGCCGGATCAAAGTTTTGCAGCATCCAGGTAATAAGTTTTTGGTCGATGTCGCCACTGAATCCGCCCTCACTGGTAATAGCGATGAACAACTGCTTGTTGCTCGCCGCTTCGGCTTGCGTGCGGCCAAAGCGAAAGATGCTGTCCACGCGTATCTGACTGTAAATATCCCATAATTCCTGAAAAAACTGCTGCGATTGCAACACTTGATTTTTGGTCTGTGCGATTTTCATGCTGGCCAAACCTTCAAACACGCTCGTGAGGTTCAGAATGGTGCTCATGGCGTCGCGCTGGCGTAAAATTTCTTGCGGCCGGATCATTTTTTGAGCTCCACAAGGCTTTTAGCTTTCAATTCATCACGGACTTTTTCGAATTCTTCGTCTTTCGTGACTTTGGTGGCGAACTCGGCAACGTTGGCTTTTAGGGTGGAGACGTCGAGCATTTCGTTGTCCTGCAAATTAAGCGTGATGTCCATCATGAGCGTTTGCGCCACCAGCGAGTAACTCTCGCCCGGTGCCTGGTTAAGTACTTTGTACATCTGCTGGCCGCGTGAAAGATCGCGCTGCGCTGCAATGGCGAGCTCCGAACCAAAGTGCGAAAATTCCTGCGCCTGCGCGTACGACGTCAACACTTTAAATGTCTGGCCGGCCAACTGTTTTTGCCGCAAATTTTGGCCGCGGCCGCCAACACGCGTCACGCTCAGGCCGATGCTCACCGCTGGACGCATGGTATCGCGGAAAATATCCATATCGAGCACCCACTGGCCATCGGTAATCGACATCACATTCGTTGGCAAAAACGCCGTAATGTCACCGCCGGCCGCCAAAACCAGCGGCAGCGCCGTCAAACTTTTGTGGTTGCGCGCCAACTTTCCAGCGCGCTCAAGGAGCGACGAATGCACGTAAAACATGTCGCCCGGGAACGAGTCACGGCCAGGACTCATACCCGAAAGCAAAGCGATTTCGCGGTAAGCGTGCGCATGATTGGTGAGGTCGTCATACACCACCAGAACATCGGTGTCGCACTGCTGCCAGAGGTATTCGCCCATGGCGCAGGCCACGTACGGCGCCAAATAACTCAAAATCAGCGAATCCGCCATGGTCGAAACCACCACAATCGCATTTTTGAGTGCATCGTTGGCCTGCAAGCGCGTCAACAGCGCGTCAACATCGGTCCGGCGCTTGGCAATCATGGCATAAATCACTACGATGTCGGTGTCCTTTTGGTTGATTGCCAGCTGCGTGGCCAGCGTGCTTTTGCCGGATTTGCTGTCGCCCAAAACGGCCAGGCGCTGCCCGCGCAGAATCGGAAACAGCTCGTCGATCACCGTCACACCAGTGACGAGCTGGCGGTCCAAAAGCTCGCGTTCATACAACATTGGCGCGTCATAAAACACCGGCCACACCGCGTCTGCGGCGATCGGGCCCTTTTCGTCGAGCGGGTCGCCAGTTACCGAAATCACACGGCCAATAAAATCTTTGCCCACCTTGGCCACGAGTTCGTTGTGCTGGATCACCGCCAACATGCCGACCGTAATCGTACCGCTGCCGAGCTGCAAAACCACCACGTGATCTTCCATAACGTGCTGCACAAAGCCCTTGCTGCCGTCCTCGAACATGATGAGCGCATGCAGGCTTACAGGGTGCAGTCCTTTAACTTTTACCAAAAAGTGGTCGATACTGATTACCTCACCGACGGGATTGCCGCCAGAGACAAGCTGGTCAAAATGCCGATTATCGCTCACGCTGCACCCTCGATCGCTTTAATAAGCAGGTCGCGCTTTTGCATAAAGTTCTCGCGCAGACTAAAATCAAACACCTTGTTTGCAGTGCGCACGATGCAGCCGGCCGCGATATTTGGCTGCAAACCAACCTGCACCAACAGATGCGGATCAATGTTCATGCGCAGCCAGCGCACTAACTTTTCGGTGAAAGCCGCCGAAGGATCGGCCGCAAAACTTATGTGCACCACCGGTGCCTCGGCCAAACTTTCTAAAAATGCTTTGAGTCGTTCGCGGTCACCGTCCTGCAACAAGTTACAGTTGTTTGCGGCTGTAAGCTCCTCCAGCAATCGGCTGGTGCGCGGCGGCGTCAATCCTGCGCCACCTTTGCGGGCATGGGCTTGCTCGATGTAATCTTCGAATGCTTCGAGCTCCCGGCTCAAGCGGCCAACGTCTATGGTGCTCACAATCGACGCCGGCAATTGCATATTGTCCCGGCCGGCAGCCGATTCGAGCGTAGCGCCGGTGGTCGCCCGCGGCTCATGCGCCATTTTTAACGTCCTCCAGGATCGCCTGCTTGTTCTTTTCGAGCTGACTCAAAATGTATTCCAACTGGTCGCTGAGGTCGATCTGATTACCGATAGCCAACTGTATATAGTGATTCACAATGTCGCCCATTTTTTCGTCGAACCGCTTTAGACGCTGCTCTTTTTCTTTGTTAAATTCGGTTTCGAGCTGGAGCGTCAGCACCTTGCGCTGTTCGTCCACCGTAGTTTTGGTCTTTTCGAGCGAGTCGATCGCCATTTGCTTGGCGTCACCGACCGCACTCTGGTAGTTCTTAAAGGCTTCCTCGAGCGATCGAGTAATTTCCTGCTTCATGAACTCGTTCATCTGCGAGGTCGTCAGACGCAAGTCCTGTTGCAGGAACATGGCGTTTTCGCCAATGATTTTCTCGAAATGCAAGCGGCCGCGGTTACGAAGCTCCTCACGAAACTCATTGTTAAAGATATGTTCGACGTCTTCGCGCGCGGCCTGGCGCAGCGAATCGGTCGCCGTCAAGCCGTTATTATTGCCGCGTGCCGTCCCGCGCCCAACGTGCAGCAACAGCCAAATAAATCCAGCGGCACTTGCCACCAGATATCCTACAACCAGTACGAGCCACCAAATTGTCATCAATCCACCCTTACCCTAAAAAGTCTCTGTATCTATAGTTTCAATAATAAATATACCGCAAAAATGCCAATCAGGAAAATAATAAGCGCTAGAATTACCACTTGCAGCAGGCCGCGCGTGATGCTGGTTTTGGCGAGCGGATTGCGCCCGACCGCCGTAATACTACTGCGCACACCAGCGTACAGCAGCGCCCCGGCAATCAATACACTGGCCAGCAATGCTACGAGTGAGACATAAATACGGCTGTCGGTAACCGGCTTGTTGGCCACGGACTGCGCCGCCTTCTGCAGAAATCCCGGCAAGTTGCTGACCGTCACCTTTAGGTACGGGTTGCGCGCCACGTTGACTTCGACTGGAATTCGCGCCAGGCTCACCAGTGTTTTGTGGCCAGCGGTGTCGGTGATTTGCGTGGTGCTTTCGGTGCCGCTGCGGCCATCAAAACTCTGCAAGGCTTTGCCAATCACAAACGACTGACTGTCGCCGGCCTTCATTGCAACGCCGTCGAGTGACGAAATCGTCAGGTAATCGCCGCCCGCTATCGGCCCGTTTTGCGTACTCACGAGCACATCATATTGCCCGGCGGTCGCCACGTACACCTGCGATTCGGCGCTATTATTCGTAAGATTCACCGGCGAATCATTGGCCGAGACAACAACGCCGTACATAGCGTTAATATTGGTTAGTGAGAGCGGCACGACCTTGCTTTTATCGTCCGGTTTTAGGGCAACAATCAAGCCCTTTTGCAGCGTTTGGTCGCTGTTGTACCCCTGCGGCACTTCTTGCGTTTGCGCGGCAGCCGGAGCGCAGATGCCAGCAAGCAAACCAACCGCCAACACAAGCGAGGCCAGAAAGCGCTTATACTTACTCATCATTTAAGAGTATACCGCTTTTGGCCGCTAGAACAAGCCTACGAACAACAGTCAAGCGTGGCGCCCACTAAAAATCCATGTGCCCGTTGCGTAAGCACATCCAACACGCTCCTAGCATGGTTATCTAACTTTTCGCCAAGTGCCTCTTTGCTAAGCCACCTTGCAACCAGCATAGTCGCAGGATTTCTATCATACCGCGCCAGCAAATGCTGTGCATGATCACCAAGCGCGAATCGCCGCACCGGAGAATTAGGCGCGGCAGCTCGCTGGAGCCTCATACGTCTCCTTTCTACGTACGCCTTCATTGGAAGCTTTTCCGCAAATACCGTATTGCCGCCGTGATCATGGTAGAACCATCCATAAAAGTCGGGGACAGTGCCAACTTCAAACTCTCCTACTTCGGCACGTTCGCGGGCGCCTGAAGTCAATATTTGCAGACCGGAAGGGTGTCGCCCTAACAGCAACCGTGTAGCAAGTTGTGCCACCATGCTCCTCATCTTTTCGCCTTCAGGCAACTGCAAGACTTCACGCAGTAATTCTCCGCGCTTTTCATTAGCCCCCTGAATCTCACCTTCGGCAAGCCACTCTTTGTTTCGGCGTGCACGGTAAGCGGACAAATCGGTACGAAACTGTGTCGCTCGCACCGTGAGCCTATTGAGCGGTACTTCTTCACAGATCTTAAAGACTCTGTCGAGCGCTTCCTCGGCGCCTTCAAAGTCCTCACTGGCCAGGGTATCGTCTGTGGCGGGATGTACGGCTCTGTCAACAAGCAAACTAGCCAGCCTCCAGTGCGAAGACGGTTCATTGCACTTGTTTGCCGAGGCGGCCTTATCGTATGCCGCGTCGACAGACTCAGTAAGCGTATCGTAATGCAAGCGTTCAGCCGCTGGGACGGCGCCAAATTCGGCCCAGTAGCCGGGCTGATTCTCGGGTTTCGTTCCAAAGCCGTAAATCGGCACAATACAAGGACTATCTGCTAGTTCAATTTTCATACCGAGACAAGTATAGACATGTCCGGCCAGGCGAGCAACACAAAAACCTTGTATTAATTACTCTGTTTTTGAGCGCATATGTCCCGCAAGGCGGCAACGGCGTGCCGAACGGCTTCCTCGGTTGTGTGGCGGCCCATGGTGAGACGCAGCGAGGCGCGGGCTTCGGCGTCGCTCAGGCCCATGGCGCGCAGTACGTGCGAGGCCTCTTCGTTGCTGGCGCTGCAGGCCGAGCCGGCCGCACACAAAATGCCGGCTTCGTCGAGCTGCATAAGCAGGCGCTCGTTGTCGGTACCGGGAATCGTAATGTGAATGTTATTCGGTAGCCGGGTTTTGCGCGTACCATTTACGGTCGCCCCGGGCACGGCTTTTTTGAGTTCGTTATAAAAGAGATCCTGCAATGCAGCGAGGCGCACACCTTCTTCGTGCCGGCGTGATTGTACTAGGTCGAGTGCTTTGGCAAACCCAATGGCGCCGGCAACGTTTTCGGTGCCACTGCGTAAGTTTCGCTCTTGGCCGCCGCCTAAAATATCCGGCTGCACGCGCACGTGACTTTCAACAAACAGCGCGCCGCACTGCTTGGGGCCATAAATTTTGCCAGCGTTAAGAGTGAGTAAATCCACGCCGAGCCGAGCCGTGTGCAAATCAAGATACGCGGCCGCCTGGCAGGCATCGGTGTGCAAGTAAATTGGCAGCTCGACACCGCGAGTGCGGCGGTCTTTACGCACCGCTGCGATCAGCTGCGAAATAGCGCGGATCGGCTGCACAGTGCCGACCTCATTGTTGGCGTACATAATGCTTACCAGCACCGTTTGATCGTCGATCAACTCCCGGAGCCTATCGAGGTCAACCAGGCCGGGCGGAGTTACCGGCGCTTCTGTGTAGTTGTAGGCGCGCGCCGGCTGCAATACGGACTCGTGCTCGATTGCACTTGTAATAACGTGAGCATCCGGATGTTGCCGCATGATGCCGTGGATCGCCAGGTTGTTTGCCTCGGTGCCGCCTGCGGTGAAAATCACTTCGCTGGGGCGGGCGCCAAGCCACGAGGCTATGCTTGCCCGGGCGGCGTCCAGATCTTTTTTTACGGCCTGGGCGGCCAAGTACGTGGCTGATGGATTATAAAATTTGTCGTGCCAAAACGGCGCCATCGCCGCCTGCACCTGCGGGTCCATAGGCGTGGCGGCAGCATAATCGAAATACAGGCTGAGCGCGTCCATGTTTAAAAGTATACCTTAGATCTAGGCTACGATGCCGTAGAGTTCGGCATCCACGGCTTTGTTGTAGGCTTTGACCGCTTTAAAGAGGTGCATGGCTTCGGCGGCGCTCAAACGCTGGTAGGGTTGGTTGTCCTGCGCCTTAAATACGCCGTTCGGACGAACATCGTAGCGCGTCGTTACTACGTGGCGTACACCGTGCTCGTCCACCCATTCTTCGTGCCAAATCCAGGTGTGGCGATCCAGGCAGAAGAATTCGCGGCGACCTTCGGGCTTGATTGGGCCAAAGAGTTTGCCGCCGATCTCGGCCTCACGGCGCAAAACTTCGCGGTAAATCCGTGCGTTGCGCTCATTACCGTGCTGCTGAAAAACCTTAGCCAATAAGCTCATAGCCCGCCCTTGTTGGCCGCGTTTGATCCGGCATTTCAATTTGTACCGTTGGTGCGGCAGCGATCATGCCAGAAACCGGTGCGGTGCCTCGCTCGGCATCGGCCTGCGGCAGCGCTTCGCCAGGCATCAGAAGATCCGCGTCTTCAATACCGTTACCCAAAAGATCAGGGTGATCGTGCACAATGGCGCGAGCCAAATCAATCACACCAAAGTTGTGGGCATCGTAACGCGCACGGTGAGCTGCTTCCTCAGGCGAAAAAGACTCACCCGTCGCAGCACGAAAAAGGTCTTTCATTTGTCCTCTACTCCAAACTAAATAAAGCCGTAGCGTTTACGGTCGAGCTATGCGCTAGCGCTTCGAGGGTTTCGCCTCGCAGGTGCGCAAGAAACTCGGCTGTTAAACGTACGTGCTTTGACTCACACACTTTACCACGGTAGGGCTCCGGTGTCAAGAAGGGCGCATCTGTTTCGAGCACGAGCCGGTCGAGTGGCACAGCCTTGGCAGCGGCCAGCTGCTCTGGGCGTTTCGTAAACGTCATGATGCCGTTGAGTCCCACGTACAGCCCGCGCGCCAGGATTTGCTCCAGCTCGCGCTCGGTGGCCGTAAAACTGTGGATGACACCGCGAATGCCTCTGTAATCGTCAAAAATGGGCCAAAAATCGCCAAACGCTTCGCGCACATGGAACGCCATGGGTAAGTTGTGCTTGAGCGCCAGTTCTATCTGGTAGCGCAGGATTTTTTCCTGATCAGTTTTGGTGGATTTGGTGTAAAAATAGTCGAGCCCGCACTCGCCCACCGCGACAACTTTCGGTTTATCCGCCAGGGCGGCAAACGTTTTGAGCGCAGCCGGATCGTTCACGTAATGCCGCGCCTCGTGCGGATGAATGCCGATGCTCGCCCACGCCTCGGGCCGCGATTGCACAAACTCTACCGCCAGCGCACTGTCTGCGAGCGTACAGCCGATGCAGAGCATTTTGCTGACGCCCGCTTCTTTCGCTTCGGCAATCATGACGTCCGGATCGCGCACCTTGCCGTCGCGCCGCCAAGCGTCGTGGACGTTTTCGTCGGCGTCGGTAACCGAGCGCAGCGCCTCGTGTATATGACAATGGGTGTCAATCAGTTCGATCATCGCTTTATTACGCGGTTTCTTGGGCGGCTGACGCCGGTGGCGCGTCGTGCGCGGTCTCTTTTTTCGGGAATAGCGTGCCAGCGAGCGGTGTTACCAGGCCTTCTTTAAAGATACCTTTGATCTTGGCGGCAGTGTCCGGCAAAAACGGTTCCAGCAAGTCGGCGATTTCGAGCAGGCAGCTCACCTGATACGCCAGGACTTCGCGCAAGTGATCCATGTCGTTGTTTTTGGCCAGCGCCCACGGTTTTTCCTCGTCGATGTACTGGTTGAGGCCGCGGACTTGCGCCCAGATCTGGTCGAGCGCGCGGTCAAAGCGGCAAACCTCGATGTTTTCCTGGATGTCGCCGGTGTCGTGCTCGGCCTCGGGGATTTCGCCCACAATACCGCTTTGGTATTTTTCGATCATTGCCACGGTGCGCTGCACGGCGTTGCCGAGCTCGTTCGCTAGCTCGTTGTTGTACGCCGCCTCGAACGTTTTCCAGCTAAAGTCGCCGTCTTCGTACGCCGGAATGTGCCGCAAAAAGAAGTAGCGAAAGGCGTCCGGGCCATATTCATCCACAATTTCTTTGGGCGAAATGACGTTGCCGATAGATTTGCTCATTTTTTGGCCATCCACATTGATAAAGCCGTGCACGAACAATAATTCCGGCAATTCAAGGCCGAGACTCATCAGCATCGCTGGCCAAATTGCCGCATGAAATCGGATAATATCCTTGCCGATCACCTGTACGTTTGCCGGCCAGAACTTTTTAAAGTCGTCGTGCTCGGGATAGCCCAAAACGGTGAGGTAGTTCATGAGCGCCTCAAACCAAACGTACATGACCTGCTTTGAGTCGCCAGGCACCGGAATGCCCCATGCCAATTTGTCGACAGGGCGGCTGATGCTGATGTCTTCCAAGCCCTCGTTCAGCAGACTTAAAATTTCGTTGCGGCGGGTTTTGGGCACAATTTTAAACTGTTCTTTTTCGATTGCGTCACGAATTTGCTCGGTGTATTTGCTGAGTTTAAAAAAGTAATTTTCTTCTTCGAGCCGCTGGTAAGCCTGCGGGTGGTCGGGCTTCATGCGCTCCGGATCTGCTTGCGATTCGGGCACGAACTCTTCCTGGCGAACATCATACCAGCCGCTGTACGTGGCTTTGTAAATGTCGTGTTCCATTGCTTTCCAGATAATTTGAGCGCGCTGCTCGTGCGCCTTGTCGGTGGTGCGGATAAAACGGTCATTGCTGGTGTTTAAAAGCGTGCCGAGGCTGCGGAATTCCTGGCTGATCTGGTCAACAAATTGCTGCGGCTGCAAGTTAAGCCCGGCCGCTTTTTCGGCGATTTTGGTGCCGTGCTCGTCTGTGCCGGTCGAAAAGATAGTTGGTTTGCCTTGCTTACGAGCGGCACGGGCCAAAACATCGGCGTACAGGATTTCCATGCCAAAGCCAATGTGCGGCTCTCCGTTAACATACGGAATAGAGGTGGTTACAAAATAGTTCATACTTTAAAGTCTACCTGGTTTTACTATTAAAAGAAATTTTACTAAGTGCGTGAAGAATTATGCCCTGCAGGGCATCATGCGCATAACACCGATAAAATGAGTCTTGGCCGACATTTCAGCTTATTATAACACCGCTACTAGCAAAATGCGTCTTTTATTGGTTTGCAGCCGGCGCTTCGAGGTCTTCGGCCCGCTGCACCGAACGTTTCGGCAACTGCGTCGAGAGCAGCAAAGCGAGCGCCGCCGCGCTCACCGTGGCAAGCATCGCCGTGCGCGCACCTTTGACGATTGCGTCGTTCTTAACTCGTACAATCGCCTGCTGCGCGGCTGGCGGGAACTGCGCCAACGAGCCCGTGCCAGCCGTACCCAAACTCTCGGCGCTTGAGGCGATCATGCTTGTTACATACGGTTTGGAGCGGTCCGGCACAACCGTCTGCGGCAACGCACTCACCCCTTTATTTAATTGCGTGGCGAGCGACGAGATGAGCAGCGCGCCAATTAACGCCTGTCCCAGGCTACTCCCGATTTGCCGAAATGTGTTGTTCACGCCCGAAGCCTCGCCGGCCTGATTCACCGAAACCGCCGAAAGCGTCAAATTGGCAAGCTGCGAAAAGCTCAGCCCAAAACCCAAACCAAATACTAATAACCCCGGCAAAAATGTGGCCGCGGAGCTATCGGCACGGAGCTCGCCATGCAATAACAGCGTGCCGACCACTACCAAACTCAGGCCAATTTGTATGAGGTAGCGTGGGGGCACGTCCTTTTTACCCGCCAACACGCCAGCCAGCGGCGCGCCCACCAGCAGGCTCGCCGAAAACGGAAAGGTTGCTAATCCAGAATGAAACGCATCCTTGCCCAGCAGCCCTTGGAAGAACACCGGCAGCGCAAAAATAAACCCAAACTGCGCCAAGACCGCAACCAAAGTTACGGTAGCTCCAATAATAAACTGGCGATTCCGGAATAAGCCGAGCGACACCAGGGGCACTTTGCCCCGGCGTTCCAGGCTGGTCTGCCGCCACATGAAAAGTCCAATAAATAGCAGCCCGAGAATGAGTGCGTACACCGTGATCGACACGCCATGCAAAGTGTAATGGGCGTTAAAAATCTCGTACGGCAGCTTAGCCTTGATCCAGCCGTACGTTGACGACTCAATAATACCGTACACTACGCCAGCCAAACCAAGCGCCGACAACACAATACTCAAAAAGTCCGGCGGATTACGGCGTTCGGCATGCGATTCTGTAATCAAAAATGAGCCGGCCAAGAGCACTAAAACCACGGCCGGATTAATCAGATAATTCCAGCGCCAGCTGTAGTTGGTGGTCAAAAAGCCGCCGACAATCGGGCCAATCGTAGCCGCCGCGCCCGCGACTGCGCCATACACGCCAAAGGCGATCGCCCGATCCTTGTTGCGATACAAAGATAAAATAAGCGAGGCCGTGGACGGCAGCATCATGGCCGCACCCATCGCCTCAATAAGCGAAACACTGCCGAGCAGCATCGGCGCCGATTGCGCCCGCGACGCCAGCAGCGATCCCACCGCAAACACGCACGCGCCAACCATAAACATGCGCTTGCGGCCAAAAATGTCGCCCAGGCGCCCACCGGTAATTGTGAATGCGGCCAAAACTAGCGAATAACCCGTTATCACCCACTGCACGGCCTTAAGATTGCTATGTAAATCACCGATGATCGATTTGATCGAAACGTTAATAATAGTGGTATCGAGCACCACAATAAATAGTGCGAGTGCCAATACGGCCAGCGGCAGCCATTTTCTTACACCGGATTGTGCCACGCTTGTCCCTCGCTTACAAACATTAGGCTTATAGTACCGTAGTTTGCCGGCCGAGTATAGATAGCGTTTTTTAAGACAGGGCGCACGCGCCGGTGACGGAAGGCTCAGCAATGCTCGGCAGGACGTTACCAGCGGTAGCGCGGAGCACGCTTTTGGCGTCAGAGAATAGCTGCTGTTCTACGCAGGCAACCGTTGCTGCGTCATCTACTATGTATGTACCGCCGCCGTCATATGGGTCGGCCTCAACGTGCGCGTTGGCGGTGTGCAATCCTTGCGCGTCTAAATTACCGGCAGTAATCGTACGGTACTTAACGAAACCCGTTTCCTTGTTCGAAGACGTTCCCCATATCATGCCACCCCGGTTTGCATCTAGCTCAATGGTATATTTTACGAGCGTATTGTCTTGGCCCTCGAGCAAAGACATGCTAACGTCATCTGTTTTCTCGGCAAAATCGGACGCGCTGCGTTCAGTGGTAGTAGAGAAAGTGCCGGTAGCGATCTTTAGGAGGTCGCCATCGGGTAGGTTCACATCAATCGCGGCACCAAAGCTCGAACCCCGATCGTTTCGATTGCTTCCTGGCATCGCATTATAGCAGGCCATGATAGCCCGGCTTAATGCGTGGATGCGGGCGTCCAGCGTTGGCTGCGGCTCGCCCACCATTTGTTCATATGGAGCACAGCTCACCGGGCCCGAGGCGCAACCGCCTACAAGTATATCGGCGCCGAGGGCGCCAGCAGCAATCAATCCAGCAACTTTTTTCATAACTACAAAACACCAATTACGAGATAAAATGTCTCCTGAGAAATCTCAGAGTATTTATATTATACCATGTAATTTGATTTAAAGCAATTATTGCTGGTCGGCGCTGCCGCAATTGGCATGCAACGACGGTACGGGTATGTCGGGCGTACCTGACATGAGATCGGGCACAGTGCCCATAAGGTGGGCGAACGCGCCATATGCCTGCTGCTTCGCGCAGTCGATGGTAGGCGGGTCGTAGGTGATTTCGCCCTTTGGTCCGCTCATGTCGAGCGGTACAGACATAGCAGACTCTTTTACGCCTTTTATAACTTCGAATCTCGTTGCCGACGGATGTTGTTTTGTCCAGTCGATCTCTGGTCCCGTGCCGTTTCTGCTGTAGTAGACGGCGGTCAATAGATTTTTATTGCCGTTCGGACCCCGCTGTATGCCGAACTCAACCTCAGTAACCTTATCGGCAAAACTGGGACTCGTAACGGCTGCTAGCGAGGCGGCAAAAAACGTCACCGTGCCACTATCCTTTTCATGTACAGTAAGCCCGATGTTATCCACGGCCGGCAGCGATGAGTCATCCTCCCAAGACATCTTCTTTTCTATAGTCGCCGGACCTTTGTTGTAGCAGTCCGCGATGGCCTGGGCGATCGCTTTGACCGGATCAACGTCTTTGGCAAAATGCGGCGCAAAGTGTTCGCAGCCAGTCGCCGCAAAAGTTGGCGTGGGCGGCGACGTTACCGACTCTGTGCAGCCACCCAAAAGCCCGGCTGCTAATAATGCGCCACCAATCTTTTCCCCAGTTCGCCCCATATATCTATCCTCCTTTGATGCCCAGTAAAATAGCCGGTAACTTTCGTTAACGACTATTTATAACACGCGCAAACACTATCAGCAAATGGTGGGCGAGGAGGGACTTGAACCCTCAAGGTTGTAAGACCAGCGGATTTTAAGTCCGCCGCGTATACCGATTCCGCCACTCGCCCATCTATGGAAGCTCCCTTGGCCCGGGAAAGCTCCCATGATTATACAACCGTTGCCCTACAAACCTCAAGACGGCGGCGAAAATTCGAGCTGCCAATTCTTAGCTTCCGGGGATCTGTCAGGCGGCGACAAGACCATTTACTGGAAGGAACTTGCGCGGCACAAGTATTTTTTTTACTATCGAAGCACGTATACAGAGAGGTGTCATGAGTCGACAAGAGCACAGACTAATTCCCCATGACTTAACCGCTCTAACCGAGGGGAACCTGCCAGAAATGCCATCTGCGCTTACTATCGGCTTTGCCGAGGAATTGCTTGGCATGCCGGTCTTCCCGGGCAGTGTCACCCCGCTCCCTGATTATCTCATCCCCGGATCTTCTGAAGTTCGCCGCGATGTTCGTCTGTGGGGTGTTAAGACGGCCCTGGCGCTCGCTCGGCAAGCACTGCATGGCGAAACACTTGCCCTTGCCGACCAGTCTGCCCATGAGCGAACGATTGCCCTCACCCGAGATGCCTTTGCCCCTGAGTTACACCTCATCGCCCGGCAAATCCGGGGCGGCAACAAGTTCGCACTCAGCGGGGGCTACGAAGCCTTACGCCCCGACGATGCCGATGAACCAGGTACAGTCCGCGCACAGCGGCAGACCGATGCGCTCAACCTCATGTCGCTCTTTATGCAAACTATTCCGCAACCCGCCGAAGGCGACGCAAAAGCTTCGGTAGTCGAACAATGCAGACAGATCCTGGCGCTCATTTCGTCAACCGGCTCGGGCAAAACGGGTATGGAGGCATTCTTGTTTAAAACTCTTGGCGTTGGCAAACCAATAAGCGATACGGATCTGCGCATCGCCCGTGGTTTGCTCGTGTTCACGAATCAGGCGCTGGGGCGGCAATTCCTGGGAAAGCGAGGCAATGACACCTTCCGGCGATTTTCGGGTATTACTGATCTGGGCGCGATTTGGGAGCATAGCAAGCGCACTGATGCTGCCTTAGAGCTCGTCAGCAAAGATTCGCTGCCAGAAGCCCTTGCGCGGGGTTACATTAATCCAGAAGATTACGAAGCGGTGGCGATCGACGAAGGACATCACGCTTTGGCCCCAAAACTCACCCGTGCCCTAGGCGCAATTGGCAGCCGTCTTTTGCTGTTCACCGCCACACCGGCCCGCGAAGTCATTCGGCGCGACATACGTCATCAGATTTCGACCGCCTACGCCGAAATCGGGAACTTACGCGCCGACATCGAAGACGGGTTACTCAGCCCTGTGCGGCTACTTACTGTCATGTTTGACGGTGATCCTGTGCCTTTGGCAGCCAAGCACGGCCTCACCAGCGCCCAGCAGGGCCGGCGCGTTTTCGTTTATTGCCAGCGGATGAAGGGCGATGACGAAGAACGGCAATCCGTACAAGTGGCTAATCTCATCAACAAGATGGCCGGACGGCGGATAGCGGCCTCGATCGGCCATCATAATAGGTCCGAGAATGAGAAAAATCAGGATGACTTTTTTAGTGCCGACGGCGAGCTTCGCGTGCTCACCACTTGTTGGTCGTTACGTGAGGGAGTTGATGGACCGCTTGACGATGTTATATTCATCGGTCCATATTACGCACTACTGCCGCTTGCCCAAGGTATGGGCCGCTGTTTTCGACCGGGAGAAAATATCGCTACCGTCACGGAACTTATGCCACGCAAGCACACGAGCAGAGACATGGTTTCGATATGGCAAGTAGTTGGCCTGGATCGTATACCTGAGCCCGGTTTTATACTCGGCCCGCTAGCAAAACAAGGCGACAGCCCCAGTAAACGCTCCGCAGAACGAGCCGTAAACCACAGCCCCGATCATACCCTACCCAAACTGCACCCAGACATTGAAGCCGCCGTGACATCAAACCGCCTTGTACGCTCTATCACCCTGGCCGCACGTTTCAAGGGAGAAGTCGTAAGCCTCGAGAACCGTGTGTCATCACAAGAGCTCGCGAACGAGAAAAACTTACCCCTCACTTGGCTGCACTATACGTTCGATAAAAACGAAATTCCGTATGTCGGTCTCCGCCGCGACAGCGAAGACGGAGAAGTGTTCGAAGGCTACGAACGTTGGTACGAACGGGAGGCGCTCGAAGCTTATCTGGCTAAACATCCTTTGCCAGAGCGCGCAACAGCAGCAAGCATGACAGCCCGTCAAATCAGCGAAGCTTTAAAAGTATCCTACAATTGCGTCGTGCGGACCGTTAAAATGCTTGACGGGCAGAAAAAGCTGCCAATGGTTAATAAGATGCAGGATGCCCGAAATGCTGTTCGGCGACACCACGACGGCCCAGCCATCGAACTTATAACAGCCGAGATTTTCAAGATCCCCCGTGCCGAAAAGGACGATGTTATGCTCGCCGCACTCGATGAAGAACTCGATGGCCGATACGCTACTTACTATGTCGAGACACATCCAGACGGCTTCACGCCTACGCCCAAACATTACCGCTCCGACAATGGGTCATCCGGCGTTGCAGCACACATAACTACCGCAGAAGCCGTGAAAATACGCGCCGCTTATGCTGCGGCCAGGGCAATTCCAGTTGCCCAACCTGGCAAAGATTACGGCTGCGACGACATCGCGCGCCTTACCGGAGGAAGCGATCAAACCGTGCGGCTCAGGCTTACACCGGAAGAAAGCGCCTTATTAACTCCCAGAAGGCTCACCGCAAAAACCCTGCGGACTAAAGACTGCCTGCCGCATGACGTTGCCATGGGTATTGTTGAGCGCTTGCAGACACAAAAAATGCCGCCGCACCTTGTGCCGCTTTTCATGATCCTCAAGCGGTCGCAGCGAAAAGTTGAAGCCGTCAGGAAACGATTGGCCGACATACCCGTCACGTATATCAACCTGCCCGGACGCCTTGGGAAAGTAAAGGCATATCCCTGGAGAATTATGCAAACACTCGAGGAATCGCTTGGCATCAAAAATTCCGCGCAGCAGATCGACTACAACAAGGTTGCTCACAGTCCCAGGACGATAGATCATGAAGACCTTCTGTACTCTGTAGACCTTCAGGCCCAATACATGGCTTCGGAGCATGTCATGCGCTTTCCCAAACTACCCATCGTTGCCGCACCCGAAACTCCCCCGAACGCCCCGGCAGCGCTCGCGGAGCAGGATGACCCAGAATTAATGAAACGGGCCGCCGCGGTCCACGCCGCAAATCCGAGCCGGTCCCTCAGGCGCCCTGACCATGCTCCGCTCGCCGCCGAACGGCAGCCACAACCTATTCAACCAAGCAGTTTCCCCCGCAAACCGGCGGTAAGTATGCCGGAAAATTACCGGAATCTCGTTGATTATTTGGCGGCGCATGGGGTCGGTTGCCAGCCATCACTTCTTCCGGCTATTATGCGGCGTGCCGGAATTCACGCTACAGCCAAGAAAGACGAGCACGGAGCATATTGGGACACGCCTAAAAATGCCGAGACACTGCGTGCGGCTATCATGCAATATCCACCCCCAGCAGCAAACCTCGTGCCAGCCTCTGTTATTGCCGAACAGTACCGGCAGTACGGCATCACACTTGCGCACATTGCACACGTAGCGAAAACGATACGCTCCTCGCTCGAGGGTTTAACGAGCATCGGCCGCTTACCCGAGACCAACACACTGGTCGTGTGCTATCAGTCTGGTCTGGCCAACCAAATCACCAGCTATATCAACAAGCTCATACGCACGGGACACCTCCCGACCCTTCTGCGCATGGGCCGCTACCTGCAATAACGCAGTATGCCCCGGCAACCCCGTCCTAAAACCTCAAGACGGCGTTGAAAATTCGAGCTGCGTATTTTTATCCATGCTCAGCGTTGTCGGATAGCTGTAGTGTTGCTTACTGTCATATGGGATGAACTGCGACTCCTGGCCAGGTACGGCTTCGTCATGAAATTCGCTGTAAATCGGCAAGTCGGTTTTTTCGTCAATGATGTAGTAGCCTGACATATTGGTGCCGGCGCCCGGATCGAGCAAGCGGTCGAATAATGTGCTGTCGGTGTTATTGGCGCCAACCTTGTTGCTCGTACCGTCGCGCTGGGCATAGAACAAGAAATCAGTGGTGTGGTTTAGCGTAAAGCTAATTTTGCGGCCGCTTTGGCCGTTGTAGCTGGCCGAGCCCTCGTCTTTCAAGGCAAACATATTATTTAGTTGTATGGAGTCGAGCCAGTTTTTGGTCTGCGTGGGGCTAAAACCCATCGGGATAATACCGTCCGTGAGTTTACCGTGGCGGAATGGTGAGTTGTACGAGCACGGCCCATCCTTACTATCGAACTTCTCCGCGTCTGAGGCTGGGTGGGATGGGTTTTTAAGGTCCTGTTCGGCCTGCGCGATGCTTGTAAGGTCGATCCCCTTATCGACGTCTTGAACGTACTCAACATTTTTAATGCAGCGCCCCTGAAGAGGGATGACGCCGTCGCCGCCCACGTACAGGCTGCTGTATGTTTTAGACTTGAGGTCGAATTCGGCTACCGAGTTATCAATAGTCGTGTTACCCGGGTCGTGTTTATCTTTGGCTGCCTGGTTTTGATACTCGGTGCTGTAATGCGCCAGGTGCACCGTTGTTTGTTGGGCTGTTTTTGACAGCGTGGCGTAGAATAATTTGGCGGCCGAGCTCTTGGTGTCAGCGGTCTTTGGCGTCAAGAGCTTGCCAAGCACCAGCGAAAGTCCGAACAATACAACAAGCACTGCCACGACAACAATCAATAACTTTTTGCGGCCTGACCCGTGCGGCGTGGTGTTAATTCCAGAGGTAACCGGCACTGACGCCTGCGGCGCGGTGCTGCCGGCAGTTTGGTTGGTATTAGTTTCTGAATCCATAATCCCCCTCCTAAAAAATCATAACGATGGAGGCGCCTACCGGAATTGAACCGGTGTACGAGGTTTTGCAGACCTCTGCGTAACCACTCCGCCAAGGCGCCATGGCACCTATTGTACCGGAAGAAGGTTGCCATTGCCAACTGCCTTACCCTTAAATCGGCAGTCGTTATATCCAGCGTTCGTAATGGACTTGCTGCCAACCGACTATCGCAACACGAAAAGCTGCAATGGGGTGCAGATCCTTTATGCCAAGCACAGTGGTCCGTGGATCGTCCCACATCTCATTCGGGCGGGGGAGCTCTTGCCGATCTTTAACAGTGTAGTCGTTTGCCGTAGACACGCTATAGACGACCGGATTGCCAACCTTTCCTTTCGGCCAGCGGCGGAACTCAATGTCTGAATAGCGGCAGGCCCGCCCCGCCATAACAATGACTTCCGCTAAGTGACCTTTGGCTTGCTGCAACCATTCCATTTCCTGAAAATCATGTACCTGTTTGGTGTAGGGCTCGTAGTCATTGTACAAACTCCTATAGAGGTCTGGAGTATGGGGCCCGTTGGCATTGCCTATCTGCACAAATCTATGTTCTGGTGTGCACTGATCGACCGATGAGCCTATGCTCTCGGAGGTACAGATATGCGTTATATCCGGCCCGTCGCCAAAAAGGCGTACCATAACCGCCGCCATGCGCTTTGTCCGCCTGTTAGCGATTATTGCCGTTTGACTATGCCCTTCTGGACGGTCCGGCGCGTTCAAGTTTGGGAATGTCCTTAAGAAATCTTTGAAAATGTCCGGCGATTCTGCGTCGCCCTTGGCGATCGTCGTCCTCACGCTATCTGTCCAGCGGCTTTTTATAATTTTGTCGGGGAGACCTACCTCGAAGCCGTAAGGGCGCTTGCCTACAACCTCGACGCGATAGTTATCTCGGATAAAGGGCGGGATTCCGGGAATATCGCACTCGGCCGGCAGCGGTTGCCGAATCGACGGCAGGGCCTTGTGTGGGCTGTCCTTTATGGAATAGTACACAGAAAGCGTCGCCCATCCAAGCGGTGTCGCTGCTTCGAGGTGAGGCGTTACGCTCTTTTGCACCGCCTCGAACAGCTCAGCAGGCACCTCTGGCGGTTCTTTTAAACTACACCTGTCCATTGGGTCTCTCTGCCTATTAAATACTGCTTCGAACTGCTGATATTCCCCGATGAACTCGCTAGAGACGACTGCCATGGTGACGATTATAACATAACAAAAAGGAGGTTACGTCGAACCTCCTTTCCTGTTTACTCCCGGTGCTACCCCGCTACTCTGCCTGAAGATTTGTTACAAACGACTTGACCGTATCGTTGGCCTGATTCTGATCGGCAATCGGCGCATTGCCGCACTGCGATTGGTCATGCACAAACTGGTAGTAGTAGTTACCAATATGCGTGTACAGGCCGGGGTTCGCCTTAGCGTTTTGCTCTATCGTTAACGTGCCGTCTTCGTTCGCGACGTCCGTCCCTAAGTACCGCGAGATCTGGCCGGCGCCAAACGTCGCACAACCGCTATCTTCGCTCGCCAACTTCTTAGATACAAATACGGCCGCACCGTTATTGTCTTTAAGCGTGTAGGTAAGCGTGTCTTGCCCGCTGTATGGCGCCTTGACACCCCATTCTTTTATAGTGTAGTAGTTGACGCTGGGCGTGGTCGTGCCAGTTGCAGGTGGACTTTTGCTCGTGCTGGTATTACTGCTGGTTGTAGTCTTGGTAGTGTTCGTTGCCGGCTTCTTTTGATTGTGCTTGTACACAAACCAACCTGCAGCGGCAATCAGCACCACAACTAATACTATGACGACCGCTTCTACGGCGCCAAATCCTCGGTCATTGACCTTTTTCATTTTTCGTCCTTTTTTTAATTAGTTGTCTTAAGAATAGAAGAAAATAGAGTGTTTCGCAAACATTTTAAGCAACAATTAGTACGGGCGGGCGCCGGCGCCGAGCCGGTAATTCCATAAAAATATTCGCTATTTTAGCCATAAACTTGTAATTAATCATAATGGTGCTATTAATACGTTATATGGACAACAACTCTGCCGAGCTTGCAAGGGCCGGCCTTGGCGCCTTTGCCGACGTTCTTAGCCCGCAGTTTAGGGAAATTCGAGAACAGCTTGCAGCTCAGCTGGCAGGCCACAGCACCCTGGAAGGATTGCGCAATGCCGAGCTATCCGGCCGCGCCAACTTTGAAATGATCTCGCAATTCGTCGAGCAACTGCCTACCGCCGATGAAAATGGGTTTCTGGCGGATGATATGTATACCGCTCGGCAGCTCCAAGCCAATACTATCTGGCTCAAGATGCGCAACGAAGCATCACGAAGGTGGACGGCAATACTTAATACGCCATATTACATAATTGGCCAGCGCCTATTACCACCCGCAAGGGAGACATATAGCAAGCCGACCGTACAGCTGCTATTATTCGGCGCAACCGCCGGCGAGCGGGGCATTAGGGAGCTTACACTCTGGGACGACCAATACGCAATCGTCGAAAACGAGGCCCAGCGTCTGGCGGCTTCCGACGCTTGCGATCCCGAGACGCTGCGATCCATGTTCGACCAGGATGCCATGAAGCTGCGCGTTTCAGCGGTCAACTCTCCGCGCCGGACGTATCTAGCCCGGAACGATATGCTAGTCCGAGGCCAAGGCGCCGCATTGTTCGTGCGTGATTACGCCAAATATGTCGCCAGATATGGCTTAGATGTAAAATTAAGCCGCGAAAAGCTTGAAACTACGCGCTTGGACGATGCCAAACTGGCTGAGTTTGATGTAATGACACGGCTCGACCTGCTCGCCGTAACCTTCGGCAAGGTCAATGAGCTAGACGGTCTTCTTGAAACATACAATACCAGCGAGCTACAGGCTTCCACGCCGCCTTCCGCCCTCGAGGGTTAATTTTCCGGCTATAATTATTTTGACTGAGCTTAATAGCTTCGGCGATCAGCGCCCGCAACGCTCATGCAGGATTGCTCACGCGTTGAACCAAGCGGCGTACATAGATCAAGGCCGCTTCTTCCTCGGCAACCCTTCTAAGACCGGCGCGTTCAACAGCTTGTATCGAAGTTTCGTCCGTCTTCGGTACGCGCGTCCAAGCGTGGCCACCAAACTGAGCATCCACGGTTTCCAGATTTTTCGCCAGCAATAATTGGCCGATGCCCTTCCCCCGGTATGGGTGGCAGATAAAACTCCATATATTCGGATATCCGGATGGCACACCTACGGGGACATTAAGGCGATCCTGGACAGCGCCCATCCCTACAGCCCGGCCATCAGAAAATGCCACGAATTGTTGCCGCACTTCTGGTTCACACCCACCTTGATCTTCTAGAAGATGACGGGTTACTAAAGCAGGTCCGCCATCATAGCGGCTTACAGTTTCTGGAAATTGCAGGGCAATGTCATCGTTGGCGTCATCTCTAAGTAATGGTGCCAGATCGACAGCAATGGCACGTAAGTCTTGAATCTCGGTCAAATTCTCGATGTGATTCATTATTTGTACGATAGCAGATTCTCCAAGCATTAGCAACATAGCGGCCCGCGAAAACTAAAAACAGCACCGCCTATAATGACGGTGCTGTTTGCCGGCAGGAAGCGTTACTTCCAGCCGAAAGCCTGGCTTAAAATCCAAAGCGTTGCCGCGATGGAGATAAAGAACAGGCCCAGACCAACCGGGCTGCCCCAGCTAAACCACGAGCCCCACGCACGCCAGTGTTTCAGACTGTCCTCGTGGTTGTACTCGTTGGCCTTTTGGTCTTGGAGACTTTTGCTTTGGTGTTGCATATTGCCCCTTTGTTAATTGATGAGAGCCCGGCCGCAAAAGGGTTCGACGATGTCCCTGTAACACGGAGGCGTACTCATTCTTCGGTGGCCTGTAATGTCGTCTATGTTGTTCGCCGAATGAGCAGCGCATGGGTGCAAAGGAGTGACCACGTTGCCCACATTTAACCATAAAATAACAGATGGGGCAACTAGTTCGGCCGGGGCTAGGCCGTGATACCAGGCATAGTTTGCGTGATGTTTTCCAGCTCTGCGTAGATATTTGTTTGCAGCGGAAAGCGCACTTTGCTGCCTGGATTGCCTATAGTGAGCTGCTCGTCTTTAAATTCGTATGGAAAGCGGCTGCCTCTGACCGGTGTTATCATAGGCTCTGCCGCACTGTACTTGCCCGCATAACTTCCAGTTGGATCACTTACCACCTGCCCGTCGAGCAGACTCACATTCCCCTCGGGGTCAACATCTTCATAAATCATGCGCGACCGGGAAGCCGTGAGCGTGCCTTGCTCGATCAATAGCGGATGCGGCGCAAATGTCGTGAGGTAGCGTACGTCCCCATGCCCGTAAACCCTTCGCATGCGCACATGATGGAACGCATCGCCGGCTTCATGCCGTATGAAAAGGGTTGTCTCTACGGACCCGTCCGGCATCGCCACTTCGACTGAAGGCAGGAAACCGCCGCCTTGGCAGTCAATTTTATAGGTAGCTTCCGGGGTGTCGTCTTCGCCCTGGATCTTAAATAGAAATCTGTTGTTAACTACGTGCTTCCGCAGTGCTGGCTGCATACCGACGGTATCAATCCGGTGCTGACGCAGGCCAATCGGCACAAGCCTGCCACGCAGCTCATCGCGGATGTTGCTGCCTTCGTACCCTATCCATTCGCCAACCCGCGCATCAACAGCATGAAAAAACGCCGCGATCGTGACAGCCACGCGCCCTTTGTGAATATCCAAGTTTGTGTGCTCAAGCGAGGACGGCACGGCGGCCGCCGGCTCGTCCGCCTTTCCCCTCTTAAAAAGTCCGGCTAAATACTGCGCAGTATTAGCTCGCAAACCATCAGTGTCTTGCGAATTTTGGCGTGCCTCGTGTGTTCCGCGACTTCTCATAAAGACACATAATAACACAACACTCTTTTGATTTTATTGCAATTAATATCAATTAAATGAACCGGTCTTAACTTCGCCGGCCCTCTTGTAGTTGGCAAAGATAACCCCTTTCGGCGAAACCTTAGACTCCACAAGTTCGAACGCCGCGGGCTGCGTGCCGTCCGCAAAAAGGCGTTTGCCCGACCCCAGAGTTACCGGAAATATCTTAAGCCAGAGCTCGTCGACGAGGTCGTGCTTAAGCAATGTCTGTATCAAGTTGCCGCTTCCGTGCACTTGCAGCATCGGGCCGTCTTGCTGCTTGAGCTCTTTTATTTTTGCAGCCACGTCGCCTTCGATGAGCACGGACTTTTCCCAAGTGAGCTTTGGCGACGTGCCAGAAACAACGTATTTTGTCGCCTTATTAAACGGTACGGTTGCCAGCGCTGCCGCGTCTTGCTTGGGCCAATACGCCGCAAATATGTCGTACGTCTTTCGGCCTAGCAGCAGATCGAACGGCATACTCATCTGTTCGCCCATTATATTACCTGAAAATTCGTCAAAATACGGCACGGTCCATCCCCCGTACCGAAAACCGCCCGAGGTGTCCTCGTCCGGCCCGCCCGGCGCCTGCATTACTCCGTCAAGACTGATAAACGATAATACGACTATTTTTCTCATGCTTATATCATAGCAAATTACGGCGCGGCGGACTCGGCGACGGCGCACACATTATCCATAAAGCGTTCGAGGCGTCCGGCAAAACGGCCTATATTGTAAACGAGCAAGGGCGTGACCGCAGCGGGCGTATATATTCGGTTACCGCTGGGCACGCTGACATCAGGGTAAAAATAATCGTCGTATTGGACAACTTGCGGCAAGTTGATGGCCGGGAATTGATCGCCGGCCAGGTCAAGCCGCATTGATAAATCTGGGTGCGCAAAGCCGTCGTCAACTCCATCGATGCGCAGCCAAGTGTGATTCTCGCCGACCGCCGAGCCATCCACGGCCAGGATTTCGCCTTCTTCAAAAAACATTTGCCATGGCTGAACGATGCGTAGTTTTGCGAGCCATAACCCAAAGCCAAAATTAGTCACGCCGCACTGACCCTCCGAGCTGCCCTTCGTGTACTTGCATTTGGAGTAAATCGTGTGCTCGTCCCACGCAAAAACGGCAAGCTTGCGGAATCTTTCCGCCTCGTGGAGCACCTGCAATTCCTGCGAGTATATTTCTTCCGAGTGGCGCGGCCTTGAGCCAAATAGCTTCATCGTAACTTATGCCACCACTGCGACGCTATACATCACGCGCAAACAGGCCGTACTCAAATCCACAGGTTATGACATTGAGGGAGCCTCTGGAACCAAAATATTTGTTGGCTCTGGCCTTGGCATTATTAACCATGCTTTTTCCTGATCCGGGCAGCAACTTGCCAATTTCGGGCGCCGTGTAACCTGCCGCACGTGCTTTGTACACAATCGCCACTGACTCACCGAGGCTTGAATACGAGGCATCCCAATCTTTCGTGTCGTACTCGACAAGCCCGCTTATGCATGCACGATATGTTACGATCGCATCGCTGCTTTGCTTTGCTCCCATTATTTCATAAATACCCGTGTACAACTCGCCAAAGTCTTTCGGACTCAGCTCCGGAAAATCGCTCTGTATTTCTTCTGTGGTCTGCCCAAGAGCCTGCGCCCCTATAATTGCCAGCTGCTCCGGCTCAAACCATTCCCGGTCGGCTACCGGCATGTTGTTCAGATAATCCGTCAGCATTTGATCCGTGCGCTGTAGTTCGCCTGTCAATCGTGGCCAAGCCGGATGTTCTTGCACTACCATTCGTATGTATTCTCCTGTTCCCGTTCCATTTGGTTCACTTTTATTTAAACATTTTGAATGATAATTATATACCTGCTGCTAGTAACATCAAGTATTAATTACCAATAAATATGATATAATATATTTATGATTTCGGCTCAGGAGGCGGGTGACGTTGCCTATTCTATGCTGCGTGACCGCGATAATCTTTTTAGCCTCGCCGACAAGGTTCTTGCCGCTGCGCCAGCTTCCCAGTGGGGCGTGTGGGTGGCGGATGCGTGCAGCTCGCACTTCCTCGTCCAATTTTTGAGCGACGTATATTCGCTTTCGGGCGCCGTTGACGGTGGGCCGCCGCCTACAGTGCACATCACGAACTCGCGCTGGGTTCGTGACTTGCCTGAGCATCAATGGGCGGTGCGGGAGCGACTCGCACAAGATGATCTTGCTATAGCCGGTAAAAATGCGCTCATAATTAGTGAGTACACCAAAGACCGGTACGCGTTATCGACGCTCTGTTCTCCGCTGCGCAGCGTCGGGGCCGCCGCTATTGATGCAGCCGTACTCAACCTAGACTATATGAGCATGGGCGCCAACCCGGTCGCCCTACCCGACACTATTTATAAGGGAGAGCCTCGTTATTATGAGCCGGCAATATACTCGAGCATATTGCGCGTGGCCGTCGGGCAAACAGTAGAACTTGGCATTGCAGAGCCGCTCAACCACCCGAAAGCCGATCTGGAATTGAAAGATTATGTTACGAATGCATTCAGAAATCTTGCTCATGAATACATCGATCAAGCGGCCATACAGTAGATAGAAATCATATGACACAAATTTGTGTTATTTCATTCATTCGTGTATTATCTTGGTATGGACCGTGACAAAATACTAATATACGCCGACCACACAGCCCGTTTTTACGCCGAAAAATATAGCTTTCCACCGGTAGTTGGCCGTCTAATCGGCTACTTGGCGGTTTGCGAGCCAATGCAGCAATCCATTAACGACATCGCCAAAACGCTGCTCACCAGCCGCAGTGCCATTAACGGGGCAATCAAGATGCTCGAGAATTTAAAGCTCATAAAGCGTACGCGGCCGGCCGGGACGCGTGCCGACCTCATCGGCCTCAACCACTTAGGCTGGGAAAATACCGGTTTTGAGCCAAGCGAGTACATGCAAATGGCCGCCCTAGCGCGTGAAGGACTGGCGTTACTGCAAAACGCCTCACCGGAGCGCCGGCAGCCGCTCGAGATGATGGCTTCGTTGAATGACTTTTTGGCGGAACGGCTCCCGCAACTATACGACGAATGGATGGCATCCCAGAAAGTTAAAGAACATAAAAAATAGGGGGAATATGGAAGCAGCAATCATCGCCAAGGATTTGAAAAAATCATATAAAAAGAACGACGTGCTGACAGGCGTAACCTTCAGCGTCGAGCGCGGCAAAATCTTTGCGTTGCTCGGCAGCAATGGCGCCGGCAAGACAACCACCATCAATATCTTAACCACGCTTATTCCAGCCGGCGGCGGCACGGCTGCCGTTGCCAGTTATGACGTGGCAAAGTATCCGGCCAAGGTACGCTCATGCATTAGCCTCACCGGGCAATTCGCCGCTGTTGACGATACGCTCACCGGCCGGGAAAACCTAGAATTAATTGCCGACCTGCGGCACATTCGCAGCGCAAAACAAACCGCGACCGACCTGCTTAAAAAGTTTAATTTATCGGATGCCGCCGAGCGCAGGGTCCAGACGTATTCCGGCGGCATGCGCCGCCGCCTGGATATTGCCATGAGCCTCATCGGCAACCCGCCGGTCATCTTTTTGGACGAACCGACCACCGGCCTTGACCCCGAGGCTCGCAACGACATGTGGCAAACCATCAAAACACTGGCAAACAATGGCACAACCATCTTTTTGACTACACAATACCTCGAGGAGGCAGACGAATTGGCCGACACCATAGCGCTGCTGCACAAAGGTAAAATCGTGGCCAGTGGCACCGCGAACGAGCTCAAAAAGCTGGTGCCGAGCGGCCTGGTCGGCCTGACCTTCCACGACGAAAAGCAGTTGCGCGCCGCCGCTGAAATCCTCAAAAGCCATTACGAGGTAACGCCCGGCGAAAACCTCACCCTGACAGTAACTGTAGGCGAAGGCACCAAGCGACTCGCCGATTTATTTATGCAACTGCGCGACGCGCACATTGAGCCGGCCAGCTTTTCACAAAAAACACCAACGCTTGACGACGTATTCTTTAAAATTATTGGCGACAAAAAGGAGGAAAAATAATGCAGCTTATTACCGACACCTGGACAATGGCCAAGCGCAGCCTGCGTCACATTGTGCGCAGCCCGGACACTATTATCACAGTGGTACTGACGCCGATCGCTATGCTGCTGCTTTTTGTGTATGTGTTTGGCGGCGCGCTCGGCAAGCAGACCGGCTCCGTGGATTACGTCAGCTTTATTACGCCGGGCATTATTGTAATGACCGTCATCAGCGGCATCGCGTATGCGGCGTTTCGCCTGAGCACCGACATTCAAAAAGGCATTATTAATCGCTTTCGCACTATGCCGGTGGCGCCGTCCTCGATTTTGGGCGGACAAGCGGCTTCTTCAACGTTGTCTAACTTGTTTTCTTCTTTACTGGTGCTGGCGGTGGCTTTTGCGATCGGATTTCGTGCGCATGCCGGTGTAGCGGAGTGGTTTATTTTTGCCGGGCTGGTTGCACTTTTTACGCTTGCGACAACTTGGATGGCGATATTCTTTGCTTTGCTCGCCAAATCGGCCGAAGGCGCAGGCTCGTTCAGCTACGTTTTAATGCTGCTGATTTTTATTAGCCCGTCGTTCGTGCCGACCGGCACCATGACTGCGGCGCTGCGCAGCTTTGCCAACAACCAACCGCTTACGCCGATCGTCGAAACGATGCGTTCCCTGCTCGTGAACGGCACGCCTGGCAGCAAGGCGTGGCTGGCTCTAGTGTGGTGTGTAGGAATTCTGATCGTTTTTTATCTGGCTTCGCTGCGACTATACCGCAACAAAACCATCGCGTCTTAAAGCTAAACTACGACCGGCAGCACATCCATGGCAGTAGCATTGCCGCCGATCCATACCGTATCGCCAACAAATTTGCCATAGATATATGACAGCTCGCCCATGGCTTCACCTTGTTCAATTCTGTACATTTCACTGGCTGGGAGCATGTTGTTTTGCCCTAGGTAACATAAAAGTCCCCCGTTAGATGTGCCAGTGGCGCATTCCTCAGGAATACCGTGAGCAGGATCAAAATTACGAGCCGCGGCCAAGGAGTCACCCGCTAAAAGTGCGAATACATGTAAAGAATATGAATCATGCGCCTTGCTAAATGCTTTGATTTCTTCAGTCTGTGGCCGCAAGCGTGATAAAACCTGCTTATCTTTGACTGGCACCATTAAATCTTTTAGGCCGGTCGAAACCATCTGCGGCCGCAATGACGCATGGAGATCGGCAGGCACAATTCCTAACAGAGCGGCCACTTCGGCATTTGGTACGGTCTCGCCAAAAACAGCAGGTGCTTGCTGCATAAATATAATGTCGTCTGCACGGTAATAGCCAGATTCCCGGCCAGAGTTTGTTGCGTATAGCCGCCATTCGTGATGCGTCCCAGTAATTTTAATAGAGACCAAGTGGCGATGGTAGCATGGCCGCACAGATCCACTTCATTTGTAGAAGTAAAAAAGCGGACTTGCTGGTTGGCGCTATCACTTTTACTTACAAACGCCGTTTCAGACAGATTGACTTGCTGCGCAATAGCAAGCATCTGCTCTTTGCTTAAACCGTCGGCATCGAGCACAACGCCAGCAGGGTTGCCGTGTTCGCCGTTTGCCGTAAAGGCATTAACGATGTGCGCTATCTTTTCAGTCATTCCATAAGTGTATCATGCAGTCGGCGTCGGAATAATTCCGCGCACTGGCGACCAACTCGCCAAAGCCAGAAATACGGTCAATGTCTGAACTATCTTTCAAAGGTTACATCTGCCGCTCTGCCACCAGCGTAATTAGTATAAAATTGAGAGCCGTCGGGTTTCGTGCAAAGAACGTCATCATTCCAATCGTAATCAAAGCTAGTCACGTCGGTACATGTAGAATTTGCCTCTGCCTGACCTGGTGATACTTCCGGAATTCCATTATGCGACCCGAGCGAAGTTGAAACCGGATTGGGTGCTTGCGATGAAGCCGAAGAAGGCGAAGCAGCCGGCGCCGCAGAAACATCAGAAGTATCGTTAGCGATCGGCGCTGTATGGTAATTGTGTACGATTGCGTATGCGGCAACGCCGCCGACAATCAGTGCCCAAACAACGACCGTTCCTAGCCATTCAGGCCAGCTTGGCTGCACAGATGGCTTTGCACTCATATCGTTTAGTTCTTTGCTGCTTTCTTATATAACATCTCGAGGTCTTTTCGCCAGGATTTTCCCCTGTCCTCAGAGGCCTCAGCTATACAGTGCAGACCATCAGATGTAATAGTAAGCGTAATCCGTTGATAAAAATCTTTGTCTTCACGATTAAATACCAGTTGCTTGCCATCAAACGTTGTCTCGAATATACGGGCTACACCGCGCGGATCGTAATAGAACATCTCGTACTTCTCTTGCGGATCGCTATAACCGATTACCCATGTGCCGCCAGGTTTTTTATCGGCGCCGGTCTCGTTGAGTACAACAAACGCATTATGTATCCGGTTAATTGTTGCCGTTCCCTTGGCCGTCGCATCCATGCTCTCCAAAAACCAACAATTATACATAGTGTAGTCCCACTCCCCAATAAGTGGTTCGAGTGCGGCGAGACCTTTGTTCTCCATCTTTTAATCATAACAAAGATGAACTAAATTGGCGCAACAAGCATGGATGTGACGGAGATCACTATATCCAGCAACCGCAGTTTTATATACTCAGGGAAGCATATAAAACATAAACGAGAAGGGCGTCTCATGGACTCATTACATGCATCCCGGGTACTCATGGGAGACAGCTTAGGGTTCCATATTATCTTTGTACTATTCGGCCTGACGTTACCGATTTTGGTGAGTTGGTTTGAATATATTGGCCTGCGGCGTAACGACAAGCGCTTCATAAAGCTAGCCAAGTTTTGGTCAAAAATTATGGCACTGCTCGTTATTGTCGGTGTTATCTCCGGCACGATCATTGCCTTGCAAATGTCCCTTGTCTGGCCGGGCATTCTTAAATTTGGCGGCGACGTGATCGGCCTGCCATTCATGTTTGAAACGTACGCGTTTTTGCTAGAGGCGGTTTTCCTGGGCACCTACATGGCGACCTGGAATAACAAAAAGATTTCGCCGTGGCTGCATTGGATGTTTGGACTGGGCATTGTTGTCGGCAGCACGCTCAGCGCCTTTGCTATTACCAGCGTCAATGCCTGGATGAATCTGCCTACCGGTTTTACCATTGTGCAAGGTACGTTTAAAAACGTTGACGTGTTTAAGGCGATGTTCTCCCCGACTTCCTTGATTGAGTTCCTGCACTCTATGCCCGGCTACTGGCTCGCCGCGTCGCTTGCCATTGCGGCGCTATATGCCGCAAAGATGTTGCGCACCCGACCTAAGGACCGCACAGCAGATAAAAACCGGCCGGACTGGGTTGTGATTCAAAAACTTATGATCTTTGCCTGCGCCGCATTTATTTTAACCGCCGTAACCGCCGATTTAACCGGTAAATACCTCGCTAAGCACGAGCCAGCCAAGCTCGCGACCATCGAAATGGTCGATCATACAACACGCAACGCGCCATTTATTTTTGGCGGCATTGATAGCGGAAACGGCAAAATTACCGGACCGTACATCAAAATCCCGAGCGCACTGAGCCTGCTGGCTGGCGGCTCAACCACGAGCACGGTCACCGGCCTCAATGACATCCCTAAAAACGAGCAGCCGCCTACCGCAATACGGCCCATATTTAACCTAAAGCTGACGTGCACCATCGCGCTGATAATTCTGATCGTACTGTACTTTTTACTAAAATTATTCCGGCCACGCTGGCTTGCCCATAAGATCCCGTTGTTGCTACTGGCGATTGGCGGCTGGCTCGGGGTAGTCGTCGTAGAGTTCGGCTGGATGATTACTGAAATCGGCCGGCAGCCTTGGGCGGTGCGCGGATACGTGACCACCGAGCAAGCCGTCACCAAAACGCACAATATTACTAGCTTTGGCTATTTCTTCCCGGCGGCGTATGCACTACTTTTTGCGGTCACCATCATAGCCCTTCGTAAAATAATTCGCGATGAAGCATCAAAAGGGAGAAGTATCTAATGCTTACTGCAATGATTTTGTTCTTGGTGCCAACGCTGCTGTTTGTGCTCGCCTTTTTATATGAGACTTACCTCAGTTTTACTCGGCTTGGCAAAAAAAGGCCCAGCCGCGCCAACTACCTGAGCGCCACCTGGGAGGTAACGCATACGCTACTAGTCTTTGCGGTTGTTATGCTTATTATGCTGTTTACGCATTCACTCGATAAGTTATCAGCAGCAATCTTTACCAGTACTTTCTTTGCAGTTGCGGCATTGGCCGTTCGCGCTGCTGCGTATTTATACATTTTTTATGGCAGACAGAGCAAAAAAATATCCTGGATCGATTGGGTTTTTGCTGGCAGCCATGTAGTTGCTGCCGCGCTTTTGGTTATAACAGTAGTAAAGGCGGTGTGGTTTATCTACCAAAACCACCCTCTGGTTAATAGCCAGTTCTTCCCCTATTTCATACCCGGCCTTATAGGGGTGCTGCTTATATGCATCGTTCCAATTACTATGCTGTATAGAACGCGAGACTGATTCACCCTAACTCTCGTGCGCAGGGTTTTAGGTGTTGAAAAATTATTACATTTATTGTATAATGTGCATTATGTCTCAGGAATTTGAGCGGCGCGGCAGTGGTGAAATTATTTCACCGGTGCTTTCTGACACTCAGCGCCAATTGCTTACCGACGAGCGTACGCCATTTGGCATACGCGGTCATCACGTACGAATGTTTGCATGCCTACTACTTGGTCGGGATGAATATCATAACCGAGAAACACCCGCACAGACCGCCAGCTTAGATGCGAGGGCCTACCGGAGGCAACAAATAGCGGCGCAAAACAACCCCAACGCAAGCCCGAACGCGGACTACTGGAGCGACTTCATTGGAGATACTGTCCTCGAACGGAGGCGTCATCAAAAAGATTCAAAAGCCATGCTTAGCAGGTTTGACAATCTTGCGCCCGACCATCCGGTAAAATTTGGAGCCGTGCAGGACGAAATTTGTCGAACGTGCATCATCGGCGATCACTGTACCGACTCGTCAACACGCTACAGTTACCAGAGCCCCACGAGAATCCAGCGCGACACCAGAGAGGTTAATAAGTTCATTCAGGCCACCGAGGCGCTCGGTCTTTCAGACCAGCTAGTAGTAATCCAAGAAATGACGGATTACGCAGACCGTCACCCCGAACCGGTGCCGGCCGCCCTCACGACAGCCGACGTTTTTAAGGACGTGATATACAAAACGTACGATCCGTATTGGGGCAGCTTTAAAGTAAGATAAGCGAATGATTGCTTACTTGCGCCCATGATGCGCTTTGCTCTTCTGCAGTGTGGCGCTGAGAGCAATTGTCTCTTCTGCTAGAAATTAGCCGACTGCGCGTCAAGCTGACTCGCGTCAGCACCATTGCTGCCATCTGGGTCAGTGTGGTCTAATATTGCCGAGGCTTTGTCTAAATCGCCAGTGGAGCTGATTTTAGGCGAAGCAGCCACATTGGTAGCTTTTGCCGGGTCCGCGCTGGATGTTTGAGTAGTTCCGTTCGTAGAACTGTTTCTGGCTGTCTTAGCGTTCTGATGTTTGTAGACGCCGTAGCCCGCAAAACCAAGCACGCGGCATAGAAGCTAAGCTCCGAGATAAAAACGGTGCGGTCTGTTATATAATTTAGTCATGCATCCCGTCAAGAAGGCACTTTTCATTGTCCCTGGTTTTTTCTGTTTTGTCTTTGGGCTGCTGGGCGCCATATTTTTCGGCATTTCCCAAGGCGATATGCGAGGCCGGATCACTGGCATTGCAGTCGGACTTGGAGTGGCGTTCTTTGGTCTGTGGCTTGCACGACGTGTCGAGAAAAGTTATGCCAAGGTCTTCGAGGCATTGCTTGATTTAGTGTTTTTGAATTGGCCGTAGAGCATGCTCTGTCTGATGGCTTAGCGACAAATAAAAAAGAGGCGGGTGCGCCCTCAATATTCAAAGCATCTTGTTTCGAACACGCAGCCGGCATTGGCGATAGCCTGAGTGTAGTCTTCTTCATCTTCGTCGCTAATCCAGGAGTAGCATTCACCATTAGGATCAGCGATGAAGCCGTCTAGGGTGATGGCGGGATATAGGGTGGCTTTCATACCCCTAATGATACCTATTGTTGACCGCGCAAAGCAAAAGTGTTCGAAGTCTGTCCCATCAGAACAAGTTAGACTATTTTATCGAATACGCTTTACCCCGACAAAAAAGACCTAGCAAAAAGCTAAGTCCCATTTGGTGCGTTTGATGCGCTTTGTTTCGAACACCTTCTCGAGTGCTGGGTCAATTTTGCGTACAATACTAAGCCTGGTTGAGCTTATTCTGATTAGCCATTGAACGGATTTGTTCCATCGTCAAGACTAGGAGAAGACAACTCTGATCGTATGGGCGGATATGGATGAACTGAGGCACGTAGATCAGGATCAACTTCTGCATGTTCAGGTAAACCATCGAGGATGATTACTCGATCGGCCAATCGACGCAGCGTAGCTAATGCGTCCGGAGTGGCAACTTCATCATCAAGCAAAGGTCTCTGGTGATCCGCAATAAATTCAAGCCCGTGTACCACTGGTGCAAATGGATCAACGGGCTTTCCATCATTATTAAATGCTTCGCTACCCAAGGTGTATCTGTTCATAGTTCCTCCTTAATCGTATTGAGATGTACCATTCTGCGATAGTCTACCTCAGATGCGATTTTGCTCATCACTTAATAATACCCCTCATTGGAGGAGATAAAACCTCGTGGTGTCGAGATATGTCCCGTGAACATGAAAACAGGCCATTAGTCGAACACTATTCTGGCCTGTTTTACAGATTAGAAATCTGTTTGAAAATAGATTGTCTCGTTTGGTGCACCTGGTGCGAGTTTATTCCAACCCTAATAAGCTATTCATTTTCTAAAAATATATTTGATATATTCAGCATATTCGCTATCGGTCAGCTCTTTTTGATCACTCGGCTCTGCGGGGCCTTGGCCAAGTGGCCATTCTGCAGCACCCACCGATAGGCAACGCGGCTTTCGTATTGGGTGGAGACCATACTCCACACGCAAATCGTTGACGTTGTCAAAATCTTCGACAGGTATCAAAAACCATTTGCCATCTTTGGCAATGCTCCAGTTAGTGCCAAATTTCTGACGGCGTTGCTCGGCAATCATGATTCTATCTACTAACGGCGGAATTGCTTCTTTATAGAAACTGTTAGGGTCAATTTTGAATTGCTCCTCATAAATAGCAAGCACCTTCTTAATTTCATCAATGTAAGAATGTAGCGCAAAGAGCGACACGGTTTCAGCCGCTTCCCTGCCAATATTTTCAAATGTCGGAACGCCAATCTCTTTAAGAATCTCAAGCATTCTTTTGGAGCGTTCATGAAATTTGTCGGCTATTTCTTGACGATATTCTTGCAGTTCGGCCTCCGTGGTCATGGCATTCATAATACGGCTCATATTACGGGCGTCGTATTGATCTTCTTCTGCCATCCTCAAAAGTTCGTGGCCGTATTCAGGATATTTCATTCCTTTATGATACCAGTTCGGGTTGGAAGAAGGCATGTGGAGTGGAGGCTACGCAACTCTAACTCTTTACATGTATAATTTCATGCCTGGTGCATCGGGCTCAAAAAAGTTACCACCAAATTCGTGACGAGATAGAGCGATGGCGGGATATTTGGCTATTCCCTATCAGATATACTTATAAGTACGGGCTGGGATTACAATATGTAACACTGGATGATTTGCGAAACGTAAATCAAATCACACTGTTTCTCAGTATAGTATCGGCTATCATTTGCGCCGCAGCGTCTAAGTCGTAGTCATCTTTAAGCGTGATATTGGCTTGCATGCTTTGCGCCATGCGCTTATGCTCACCATGATAAAAGTCTAAAACTTCAAGTACCCGAGAGACGTTATCTCCTTCTCGGTTCTGTAAACGTTTCTCGAGTTTACTACGCGAAACTTCAATGCGCACTAACACAAATTTATAGCCATTCTTGACAGCCCAATTCTTTGGAGCTTCATACCATTGATCAATATTTCGGTCGAAGACAATGGTACGTGGTCTTTGCTTGGCGAGCCTGTCTAAGAGCCACAGCGTGTAGTCGCCGATAGCTACGTCATCAATATGTCCTGTTTGCTCCAGGGACTTCCTAATATCTTTGTTTGCAATACGAGAAATGCCGTGATGATTCACGAGGCGTTTTGTAAGCTCAGACTTACCGCTACCTGGAATAGCCGAAAACACGATGAGGGCAGGCTTATCCGCATTTCCTAATTTGATATGGGGTAAATGAGCATTGTAGATTTCTTCGTGTGCTGCTTCCATAATGACTATCTTATCCTAGTTGACTTACGCACCCAGAAGGAGCAGCACTCCAAAGAAGCACACAACCGAAGCAGCTACCTTACGCTTTAAGTGGCTTCGTTCATGCAGGAAGATAATAGCAATAAGCACGCTCAGAATTACGCTGGATTGTAGAATGGGCGCTACGATACTCACCGTACCAGCTTTGTAGGCGCCAAGTGACGCTAGGTTATCAACCGCCCAGACAATAGCGAGAACCGCCAGCTTAACAAGTACGTCACCCTTAAAATAATAGTCAACGGTTTTGTACGTCTTGGGACGAACAAGCGCAATAATTACTGGCGTACCAAAGAAGCTCAGCATTGTCCATGAGAGTAAGTCGGAGTGCTTGCCAATGTATATCCATAATGACAGCGCGACGCCAAAGATTAATCCAACCAAAAGGCCTAGCACTACTGAACGCTCTAAACGGAACGGCTTTTTGCGCTCCACTAGCAGCCCAACGCTCACGAGCACCAAAGCAGTTCCGATTAAATTGATAGGGCTAAAGTGCTCTTTCAGGACTAAATATCCCATGAGCACGACCCATACCGTATTGGTATTAAGCAGTGTCTGAAACACCGACGCCTCGACTTGCTTCAAGGTTTTAGCATACAGCACATGACCAATCGCGTAGAGAATAAACATAGCCAGCATAAGCAAGCCATACTTTGCGAGGTCTGGCATTACAAACCCATGCGCCAGCACAAATGGCAACATAATAAGGCCGGTGAGAATTTGCGAAACCACGATAAAGGCAATGGGATCGCTGCCTTCTTTACGCAACAGCAACCGCTGCAACGGCACGACAAGCGAGGAAGTAAGCAGATTAATTGCGACGAATAGTTGCCAGGTCATAGGTCAAGCATAGCATTTTTACTTCTGTGGTACGCAAAAGGGCTTTACCAATGCTGAATCAGAGCGACACTGTTGAAGTAGACGGCACGGATTATAGGCTAATCATCGGCTACCTTGAGCCCTAACTCTATCGCCAACTGCGGCGCAATGGTGACAAGCTGCGCGGAATCAATCATGAGACCTTTCAGCGATTGCCAGCCGCGGATGTCGTAGAGCTGTGAGGTGCGCGCGTCTACGCGCTTTATTTTGCAGAGGCCAAACTCTGTCTTTTCAAGATGGCAATCTTGGAATTCTGCGTCAGTTAGTTCGGCAGCCTGGAAATCAGTTTCATTTAGCTGGCAGCCAACAAATCGCACGCGTGTTAGTTTGCTAAAGCGAAAGTTCGCCATGTCTAGCTTACAGTCTTCAAAGATAACATCTTTTATGGTGCTGCGACTGAGATCGATGCCGGTCAGGCGGCCGCCAACAACATGCACGCGGATGAGCGAACTTTCTGCGCAGCGAGCGGCAGACAGGTCACAAGCCTTTAGCTCGGCGTCGGTCAAGCTTAGCTTTTCCAGGCGGGCTTCGATACATAGCACTCGTTCCAGCACTGCTTCGTCTAGGCTTAGATTTCTAGCCCGTAGGTTGCTAACATCAAGATGGGAAAGCTTGACTTGATCCAGTGTGGCTTCGGGGACTAGCTGGCTCGGGTCAGCCGGATTAAGTCCTGTTTTGCTAATTTTTGGCTGATTAAGCTTCATTGTTGCCGTTCCTCTTCTTCGCAATCGTCAACGTCATACCGTAATGTTTGGCCATTCGTCCGCCGTAATCTTTATCTATTAGCTCCTTCATCTCCTGCAAAAAGGCGGCCCGCTCACTTTCTGGTAGCGCAAGGTGCGGAGAGTAGGTGGCCAGCAAGTCAACGTATTCCTGCGACGAATAGGACAAGGTCATTGGGAACACTGTAAAACTCTCTGGCGTGAATAGTTCTTCGTCGATCTTTTCTGGCGGTTGCAGGTCTTTGAGCTGAGGTAGCTTAAAGTCGCCCTGCTTGTTAATCGGCTTATCTTTGGTGTGGTGCTTCTGGTAAATCGGTTGGCTGGCAAAGAAGAAATCGTCGCCCGCTTCATCCGAGACGTGCTCAGTCTGGATGATAGCGAGATAGCCGTTTGGCTTGAGTAGCTGATGTGGTTTGGCAAATTTAAACTCAAGTTTTACCCAATGAATTGCAGTTGCCGAATAAACCAAATCGTAGTGTGCGCTTGGTAATTCTACATCTTCAAATGCCCCGGTGATGATGTCTATGTTAGAGTAGTCAGCCAAAACATGACGAGCTTTGGCGGCTAATTCTTCGCCTAGCTCAACGGCAGTTATATGATAACCGCGTTCAGCGAGTGGCAATGTCGCCTGGCCAGTGCCGGGGCCAATTTCCAGCAACTTAGCGTGTTGCGGCAAATGCGTATCAGCTACAAGTTTGTCGAATAATTCCGACGGATAGCTGGGGCGTCGGGCGTGATATAGCTCAACAGTTTGGTTGAAGGTCGTTTTTAGGTCGAGGTTGTTCATCATTTTGCGCCTTTTTGGCGACTAACTATAACTGCTATTACGTCCAGGCCCACAATAAGTATGACGATCGCTCCCAACTCCAATATCGTCCACACCCACGGCCGTACCGGATGCACATTGTAGCGAGCCAAAAACACTAACTCGAGTACACAAATCGCCAACAGTAAACCACTTAATACAGCCAAAGTAATGTTGCGCAGGCGCTTGGCGATTGCCGCGAATCCAAAAACTACTGAAAGCGCGAACAACAATGCGACAAGGTCGTGGATATCTTTTTGCAATGGGCTGCCGAGAAACGGAATACAGACAACCAGTGTCATAAACCCAGCGCTAGCATATAATGCATTCGATCCGGTAGTTATACCACCGGGTCTGCGTAATAGATTTGCAGCATAGATCAATTCAAAGATAGCTATAACCATAGCCGCAGCGAAAGGTATAAATGTATACCAGTGTTCGGCAAAGTGACTCAATGCGCCCCAGTGCGGCGACAGTATATAGGCCAGCACTATATTTGCCGCAAATAATGCCATGCCAGTATACACAACTAAGCGCGGATGGTAGTTTTTGAGCTTAGCCAGCATAGGCACTGTACAGTTCCTTCAAGTCGGTAATAATCTTCATGTAATCGTGGTCGTTCACATATCTCCAAGCGTCGGCATATGGCTTATTGTCTGCTGTGCTGGCCATGTCGCGCTCCAAACGCTTTGGTTCTTTTAGGGTATCCAGGTAGATGTGCTTGTGTATGGCGTGCACCGGAATGTGGACGAGCGTGTCAAAGTCGTGGTCGCCAAACAACTTTTGCCACTCGTCACCGAGCCAGGTGGGTTTGTTTGTGTCATTAAGACTGTAAGCAGTGTTGTCGGTTAGTAATGTATGAATAAGCTCATGCGTCAGCCGGTCGACAAATGTGCCTGCGTCGGTCATGAAGTTCATGATGAGCGGGTCACTCATATCGCGAATGCCTGGAACGGTATGTGCGTCTATGATCGGCTGACGGAATGAGAGGCCCAAGACTTGCTCGAGCGTCGGTAGTATTTTTGACTCCTGCTCTTGCCATGCAGCACGGTAGTTATCCGTCCATTCTTCGCACTGTTCGTAGCTTGGAATATCGCCCCACGTATCCGCATACAGCTTGTATTTGTCGCGAGCGACGTAATCATATAACAATGGCGAGAAGTTTATGCGGATTTGTGGCATCGATTTCATTATTCAATAATACCTCTCCTGAGATTACTTATCTTGATTCTCTAGTTTATAAAACTCATACGACTGTTGGTCATATTCTGCTAAGGGGTAGATATCCGCACCGTTGTCGTTCCATAACGCGAATTCACCGACGCCAGCTTGCATAGTGAAACGGCTGCAAGTGGTGCAGAATGGCTCACCGGCATCGGTAAAGTTGCCGTCGTCATCAATGCGCATAAAGTACAGCACCGATCCGCCGATTTTATCCGCATTGCGTTTACAGGCATCGAGCACAGCATTCCATTCAGCGTGAATGCAACATGTCTTGTCGTACTTTGGTTTTTTGGTGTAGTCCCATTTGGCATCGCAGGTACGACGGCTTTCGTCATTGAGCGGTGGGGCGTTGTAGCCTTCGCCGATGATAGCGCCATCTTTAACAATGACTGAGCCGCACTTGGCGCGGTGGCAGGTGGCTTTTTGGGCAACCTCGGCGGCGGCCTGGAAGAATGGTTGTATGGCTTCGAGGTCGGGGGTGGTGAGGCGTTTCATATCAGCTGCTCCTCAAATGGCTTCGTACCATCGATTATGATGTCAGCCTTTGGCTTAGGATGAAAGTCACGGATATAATCGTCCTCCTGTTGTTGCCAGATGTTCCAGGCGGCGAGGACGCGGTCCTTGGGCATATGTTCGCGGGCAATGCCCCGCTTGAGGCAAACGTCTTTTGGTGTTTCGACCCAGATTTTTAGATCCCAATCCAGGTCAAACCTGAATGCATAGCATCGCTCTAGGCAAAAGCCTTTGGTTACTTTGACCTGCTTTTCGGTGATATGTGGATCGGCGTGCCAGTCGTAAGGCCGGTAGGTAAAACTGTTTTGGGTTTTGAGCGATGTGATTACGTCATGGGCAAAGCGTTCGTCATTGAAGTCGCCCCAGACAATTGGATCGTTGCCTGGTTCAAAGTAGTCGTCGCCATTGAGTACCACAAAACCAGGGAGTTTAGCTTGTAGTAGTTTTGCAAAGGTAGACTTGCCTGAGCCACCCCGGCCATCTATGACGATGGTGAAAAAGCGGCTGTTTTTGGGCTGGTGGGCTTTAAGGAAGGCTTCGAGATCAAGCATATACTGCGTCCTTCAAGCCAAGATACATATCTGTATACTCAGTATCGTGGAGAGCATGCCATGTTGCGCAAACGCCACGCACATAATCTGTTGCCAGGCCAAAGTTGCTGCGTTCTTCTGGCGTCAAAGGTATACGAGCCATGGAATCATAGCCCGCAAACAGATGTTCTATAAGCTTATTCGGGTCAAGCGACGTATCCATCCGCAAAGATAAATAGGTACGCGCTAGGTCAATAATACGGTAGGTGTTTTCGGCAGTCTCCAGATCAAAGACGGCGGTTACTTTATGATTGGCAGCAAACACATTTTGCAATTGTAGATCACCGTGGATAATTGCTCGCGGCAATTGTAGTGCAAATAGCCGTTGATGCTTGCCGATCAATGCGGTTAACCTTTCTTTATACACCCCGTGATAAGAATCTAAACTGGCTTGAGCGTTCTTGGGATCAAGCCATTGCATGCTGCTCGGTGGTATTTGTACTCCGGCGAGACAGTCATGCAGGTTAGCAAGTGTTGCGCCAAGGTCGGCAACCAAATCAAGCGACGCCGATGTAGGCGTATGGCCTGCAATAAATTTACTAAGCGTAAAGTATGTGCCGTCGTGTTCACCCACAAAGTTACCGCCAGGAAATTGTAAATAGTGTGGCGATGCAATGCCAGCAGCGGCTAGCTTTGTCTGCATAAATGCTTCAAACGCTACAGTCTCGGGCCGCTGTTCTTTTAAGATACGCATAACGTATTTCTGCCCGCCTTTAGTCACGAGATTGTATACGTCGTTGGCGTAGGCAGCGGGATTACGCTCAGCATGAGCAAGATCCTCCGAAGTGTACGCGTGGAACAATTCATTGAGCTGAGATAGAGTATGTGTTGATTTCATAAATTTTCCAGACACCAGCTCAGGCCTTCGAGGTAGTCATTTGGGTGTTCTTGCAGTTCGCGCTCAAGTTCAGCCCGCGTGAACCATTTCACTTGTTCGACTTCGTCTTCTTGGATAGTGCTTCGTCTTCGCTTACCGCTTTTGCGTCATATTGGATGGTGATCATTGCGCCCATAACTAACTACCTCCGTTAACTACATTCATCGGACTACCATTTACGCAAGACTCAACATCCGCCAAAAGCTCCTGCCCAAGCCGCTGCATCGTTTCTTCGGTGTTGTAGGCCATATGCGGCGTGGCAACGACGTTTGGCAGCTTGGCAATTTCTGTGATAGAATCGGGCGCACCGCCAGTAAACGGTTCGTCCAGGAATACATCAAGGCCAGCACCGCGGATGCCGCCGGTTTTCAGTTGCTCTAACAGTGCTGCCTGGTCTACAAGTCCACCGCGCGCAACATTTACAAAAATAGTACTTTTCTTGAGGAGCTTAAGACGGCGCTCATCAATAATATTGCGGGTTGCATCGTTGAGTGGCAAGCAAAGACAAACTACGTCGGATTCTTGTAGAAGTGTATCGAGGTCTCCGTCCGAAGAATTAGAATTAACATGGTTTACTTCCATATTTAGGCCAGCTACTTTTTGCTCGATGAGTTTACCGACTTTGCCGTAACCTACTAGTCCAAGCTTTTTGTGGCTGAGCTCGACACCAACGAGTTGTTGCTGCTGCCACTGGCCTTGCTGCAAGCTCAGATCGGCTTCTGTGATTCGATGCGCCACAGCAAGCATGAGCGTGAGCGCATGTTCGGCAACTGCCTCGGCATTCTGCGTCGGACAGTTCAGGACTTTTATGCCTTTGCTGGCGGCATACTTGGCGTCAATCCAGTCGTAGCCAACGGCGGGCGAGATAATGTATTTTAGATTTGGGGCGGCATCTATAGCTTTGCGCGTAATGTCAATGAAATTGGCGGTGATAATTTCTGCATCCTTAATGCGCTCGATTATGACAGCTTCGTCACTTGGCGTGTCGTCGTACATCGTCACGCCCATTTCCTGGAATTTTTGGCGCGAGGTTTCGTCTAGGTCGATGCGATCGGGAAAAACTATTTTCATTTCGTGCTGCCCGTTTCTGCGATCACACTAATCTCAATGCTCGCGCCAAGCGGGAGCGCCTGCACACAAACGGCCTCACGTACTGGTAATATTTCTTTGAAGAATGTTGGGTAGATTTCGTTCAGTTCGGGCATGACCGACATATCGGTCACGTAGATAACGACTTTTACAATGTCATCAAGCGTAGCGCCACCGGCTTCTAATATCGTGGCTATGTTTTCCATGATCTTAGTAACTTTTTCTTGAGTCGTATCGCCAAAGAGCGTGAGATCAGGGTTTGCGTGAACCTGGCCGGATACAAAGATAAAGCCATTGCTCTTAATGCCGGATGATAGAAGGTGGGCGGATTTTGTGTTGCTGGTTGTGATTTGCTGTTTGCTCATAATTTCGTTTCCTCCGATAACTTTACATGCACCGCCGTGGCCATCATCTCGGTGCTGACATAGCCGAGCGCGTCAACATCCGGGTCATACAGCTCGATCATATCTAGATCGGGGCGATCGAAGACGCGAGCGCCGGGCAGTGTTTTGGTGCCAGCTAGCATAGCTTGCTTTAGATCTTCGTATTCTTTAGGGTCGAGGTAAAAATCTACGTCGCCAACTTGCGCTCGATATGGATCAGGGCGTCGAATATAAAGATAGGTGTATGTCGTCTCGTGCACGTCACCTTCGGCCGGAATGGTAATTGGCTCATGCAACTTAAAGTATTTCTGGTCGGGATTGTCTGAGGCTTCGGTGAGCTCCTTGCGGATGGCAATGAGACGATCATACTCATCATCGTAATGACAGAACACACCTACATTTCCAGCGTTGGGTAAGTATTCCCCGAAAGATTGTTTGCAGAGTTTGTAACACGAGAAGTGGATATGCTTGATGGCTTCAAGCAGCTCTTCTTTATTTTGGATGGGGCTGAATCGGTAGAGTTTCATACGTTTTCAATAACCTCCGGCAATTCCACGCACGCTTCCTCACCATCTACGGCACCGGACATATGATTAGCGCCGTGCTTAACTATGAGCTTTGCGCCCAGCTCTTCTTTTAATCGCTCGCCGTACTGCTCAGACACAAACGGTTCATTGTCGGATTGTATGACCACAAAACCGTTTTTGGATTTTGTTTTGATTTTGGCAAAATTAAGCCTTGTTTCAAAAAAGTTTTCTAGCTCTTTAAAGCCGAGCTGATCAGTAAAACCGGCGACCAAAATAACCTTGCCGACTTGACCAACTTCTAGTGCCTCGAGATAGCGCATAATCGCAACAGTGCCAATGCTGTGGCCGATCAAAACCAGTTCATCATCGGGTTGTCCAATAATCTTGCGTAAGTATGGCAACCACGTAGCCAGTTTTGGCGGGTCTGGGTCGGGCATATCCGGCACCGTTACTTGGTAGCCCAGCTTTTCAAGTTCCGTTTTCGCCCAAGGATACCAGGCGTAGTTTGAGCTTCCGCCCCAACAGTGGACTATAACGGCTCGTTTCATTTTGCAGCCACCAGCGCATTGTCCGGCAGTGCATGGATTTGGCCAGAAACAAAAATAAGATCGTTACTTACAAGTGCTTGCGACAGAAAGGCTGGCGCTCCTAGTACTTCGTTGGTGGAGAATGCTTGCTTCATGTTCTAATAATACCTTATATGGTGGGCTCACTGTCACAACATTAAAAGATTGCTTTATTTTTTAGTAGGGCTGCATTTTCCCACACCATGTATGCTTGATTAAATGTAGCTAACTCGTTGGCGTCCATTTTTGAACTAACCTTTGCGAGATCCCGTACCTTTTGTTCACCTTTTTCGGACGTGGCGTATAGGGTAGGTTTTTTAACGAAATATTCTAATTTATTTTTCTGACTAACAGTAAGTCCTGAAGTGGACGAAGGCTTAGAGGAAATTCTGGGTTTATTTGATAAGCCAGTTCTTTGCTTGGAATAACTCGGTTGTGTTCTACCTGAATTAGAGCTATAGGTTGACTGAGCCATTCCCGGGTTAGGTTGCCGAGTCTGCATGAGTGTGGAATTCGTGGAATTTAGATTACTCTCCGCTTTTACTTCATCAGGCCTGTAGGGTTTAGAATAACCGCAGCCATATGCAAAGTTGGAGCAGCCATAGAACTTGAAGCCCCGACCTGCCGTCTTACCTGAACGCAAAATCAGCTCGCCGTTCTGACACTGCGGACATTTGAGCTCGCGTCCGCCATCCTGTTCATCTTGCAATTCTTTAATAAATTTTGACTTTCGGTAACGGTCAGTCACGAACACTACATGGCGCTTGGTTCGTGTCATGGCAACATAAAACAGACGACGCTCCTCACCATTTTCATATTGATCAGCCGAGCTCAGCAACAAGTTGAGAATGGGATCATCAGCTTTACCAGATGGAAAACCGTACTTGCCACTATTGCAGTTAATGAGAATTGTATAATCAGCCTCTAAGCCTTTCGATTTATGCGCTGTCACAAATTGTAAATTCAGCTCCCTACCTTTGAACGGGCCCGTAGGGAATGTATATTTCAAATGCCCGGTAGTAAAGTTGATAGTAAATTGCTTACCCCTATTCCAAATACGCTTAATGTCAAAATTGTAGCGGCCGATAAGATACGCTTCGCTATCTAGTGTGAGCCCTTTGTCGGCTAGTGTATGTATGGCCGCAATAACGGCGTCGGTGTCATCATCCGATCCGTCAGATTCAATAACCGTATGGCCCGTCGATGGCGTACCCTCTGGTGCACGCAAAGATTTTGGCGACTGGTTTGGATTCTTTAGAATAAACTCGGAACTCATCGTTATGAGCGGATCGTTAAAGCGATAGGTGGTTTCAATGCGCGCCTTGTAGGTATAGCCGAAATGTTCATCAAAGTCGCGGAACAGGGCGATGTCGCTGCCTGTAAACCGAAAAATTGACTGCCAGTCATCACCTACACAGTAAAACTTAACATCCGGATTTTGCCTTCTAATAGCTTGCAAAATCCGATAACGCCCAAAAGATAAATCCTGGAACTCGTCGACGATCACATATTTCAGAGGACAGTAAAAATCACCGTCTTCAATATAGCGAGTAGCTTGAGTGATCATGTCATTAAAGTCAATCTCGCCACTATTTCGTAGGCCGTCTTCGTACATGACATATATAGGTTCAAACAAATTCAAAAAGAAAGTCGCGCGCTCCTTGAGGAAATCATGCGCCTCGCTAGCATCATTCTTGTCACGAGCATCCTGAACAGAATGACCGTTTGATTTTAGCAATGCAAGGAAGGTCTGGCACAATTCCACAAATGCGTCCACCTGGTCTTTGCCCGCATCCTGAATAGCTTGCCAAATTTCGTCATCACTCATAGGTTGCAGTTTGACGCCAGCAGCAATGAGGCCCGCCTTGAGCTCATCAAGCAATGTGCCCTCTACCGATTGATACGAATATGTCTCAATAAGCGTCGTGCCATTTTGCTGGTGTACGCGGCGCTTCCAGTCCCGCAATCGCCCGTAGCGACGCGTTGCTTCATCATGCGATTCTTTTGGTCCCGCAAAGAAGGAGGGTACGTTCCCTTCTCTGTCCATACCTAAATGTTCTATATACACCTCGCCATTGTCGGTAAAGATAGTAAAGTCAGGTTTATAACTTTTCTTGCGTCCAAATTGAGCATATGGGTGCTCATACTGTTTTTCGTAGGCGTATTCTACGCGATTAAAAATCAGGAAATTGGCGATAATACATTCTTCAATACTTTTGACCGTTTCGTTGCGATACGTCTCTCTACCCTGGTATGGAATCTTTATGCGTTTATAGGTGTTAAAGTTTTGGTCCTTGAGGTACTGAATGTAGTCGCCAAGCGATTCAAACTCGAATTGAGATTTGGGTATTTTGATGTAGTTCAAAAAGAAACTGTTTAGTAATGTCAGATACGCCGGATCTTTGGCGAGATGCTCAAGGTATGAACGAAAGAGCTTACCATTGTCTGCGCCATCAAATATTTTAGGTTTTCTGTGCTCTACAGATTGTAAGACAGTGAGGCCAAAGGCATGAAAGGTCTGCGGGTGAATGCCTTTAACATTTATCTTCTCTTTTAGGGAATCTGCTGACTTCCTGGTAAATGATATGGGCAGTATGGAATCAGCTTCAACCTGCAATGATTCTAGCAAATACTTGACCTTACCGACGATAGTCAATGTCTTGCCCGAACCAGCACCGGCAATCACCAGGCAGTTGTCCTCATCGGCAACTATTGCCCGACGTTGCTGGTCGTCAAGAGGAAAACCCCCGATGTCGTCAAAGAGCTTAGCATTTCGGGCAAGTTCACGCTCTAAAAATGTTGTGTTGGCCGCCTCGCGATAGTCCTCAAAATTACGCAAAAATTTTTTGAGGTAATATGCGTGTAATACACTTACCGGATTAATGTACGTTTTTATTTTTTCAATGAAGGTAACCGGAAATACTTCGCCGGTTTTTGTGACTGTGCGCTGCCCAACGCTGTAAGGTAGATATTTATCTTGATCAAGGACAGTCTGCAAACGCTGCCGGGCAACACGGAATTTGGTGGTCATATGTAATTATAATACCCTATGCATACGTTGCCCGAAGATGCAATTTCTGCAAGATAATATAGTGGAACGAGTTACAGGGATTAGACCTTGAGAAAGAAAAATCCAACCTTCGTGCCTCTTTTGAAAAAATTGGCTTGGGTTGGAATAAGTCACATTTGGTGCAGCACCTACTAAAAAGTTTCCACCCAATCAGGGATGAACTGGCTCGTTGGCGCAATATACTGGATGTCCCCTATCAGATATCGTTGCAACAAAGCGGCACATGGGAGTTACATTGATATGATAGTAAGTATGAATACCATACCTATCCCAGACCTGGCTTATGAATTACGCATGTTATTAGGAGCAGCCAAACAATGCCAGCTGTTCGAGGAGTTCGATATTGGTAATCCGATTAATTACATGAAGGATTCTGTTTATGCTCACACTCGCAACCTTTACAACTTTTTTAGTGCCAATGCTAGAAATGACGCAAAGGTAACACAGTTTACTCAGCATGCGTTCGATTTAACCTTTTATCGCACATGGAAGTCTGCTCTCCATGACCATGCGCTACACGTCAAAACATCTCGACACACGCCAAGCAACATAGTCGGCGGACAACATCTTAACGAGCAAATCCAGAACTTTGCTAACGATATAGAAGGACTTTGGGAAGAGTGGTCTAACAACACAAGCGACTTACAGTTAAAAACCGAGCTGGAAGAAGCTCTGAATGACGCTCGAACCCAGGCGAATGATGACTATCTTTCATTAAAAGAAAGGCTTGTAAATAGAGATGAAGATTGATGATATTCCGTATTTTGCCTCTGTTAGAGAGCGTGGTAAATGGGATTACCAATTAGCTATTCGTGCAGAAAAGCTATCGTCACAAAACCCATCAGACAAAATCGAGTTCGCTCGGCGTGTGGCACTGCTAGCCTCACACAGTAAGCCTGAGATAGTCAGCCAGCAGATAGTAAGTTTCATATCCGAAGTTGAGGTCTTTAATAAACTCACTGACGAAGGCAAAGAAGTCCACTGGGTTAGCGAATCTAATAAGCAAGGTGTTAAGACCCCTGACATCGCATACATACAGAATGGAGTCCATGTGCCTGTCGAGGTGAAGACTCTGGACATTGAGATGCATGAAGCGAAGGACTTGCGCAGCTTTAATCCTGTGGTACATGAGAGCAGTCCTGATTGGGACTACTTTGAGGGCTGTAAAAATAAACTCGACTATTACTTCACCGATGCCTCCGAGAAGTTCAATCAATTCAATAACGGTGACCTCTTTGGGGAGCTATATGTTATTTTCTTGCCCTCCGTACACGTAAGGCTTAGGGACGGAGAGGACGGTAAGCCAATAATGCAGGTGCGCATTGATGAATATGCAAGACAGAATCTGGATAAGCGAGTTCAGTTCACCTCAATTAACAGCTTGGACAAATGGTAAATAAGCAAATGCGAACTGGCAGACCTACCGTAATAAATGCGAGCGTTGTCAGTAAATTGATGGAAGCTTTTCAGAGTGGCTTTAATGTTAGAGAAGCGTGTTGGCAATCTGGTATATCGCACGAAGCCTACTATCAGCGGCTTCGCAATGATGACAAGTTTGCTGACATAATGGCGCAGGCACAGAACCAAATAACCATGAAATCTAAAAAGCTGGTCGCACATGCCGTAACGAATGGCGACCTAAGCATCGCTAAGTGGTGGCTCGAACACAAGGCTTCAAAAGAGTTTGGTAAGTCGCAAGACGATGGCGTTTCTGAGGAGCTGCGCAGCTTACAAGCTATCATTGGCGAAGTGGTTGATAGTGTAGAAGAGATAATTTGCCAACGTTACAGGCGCTACCTTTTTGTGCAGCGTGAACAAAAGGAGAGTAGCAACCTTCGCAGCGACCAGCCTGCGGTCATTCGGCTTGATAAATTACTCAAATTATCAAACACCAAGTTAGTCGAGTATATCGAGCTTGAAATCTCAGCTACAAAGGTTGATAAGAGTGGTGTATGGGGGCTGTTGCAGCAGCGGCAGAGCTTAGTTAGTGACATGCAGCTGCGTGCGAAAGCGGAAGCAATAGGCTAAGTTTTTGGCTTCTTTTTCTTCTGTTCTTCGAGGTATTCGCCCATTTTCTTGTAGCCCTCATCGGGTCTTCCGAGGGTAATTTCCTTTACACCGATAGACCACATGTGCATGATGCTTTCACGCATAGCATCATTTAACTGCTTTTTGGTCGGTCTGACGCCTGGTGTTTCTTTTAGTATCATTGCCTTCACTTCCGCAACGGCTTTCTTGTTCTTATAATGCAGACCCACCAACTCACCAATAAACTCATCCTCTGGCGTGGTAGGAAGGGGCGGCTTATCGAGATACCTAACACGAAAGGACTTATAGCCGTACTTGCTTTTGATAACCTTGATGACCTGTGCAAGGTCACCGCCCACGACTACAAAATCATCTACTTCTATATCTGGGTTAGTTGCCTTTCTGTGCATCTGGGCTGGGTAGTCATTTTTCTTCACGAGGTCAGCACAAGCTTTTAGGACACCTTTGATATTGTGTATTCGCATTAAGTCTTTGACTCTCACTACAACATGTAAAGCTAAAATAGCCGCCATTGTTAACTGCGAATCTATGTCATCCAGTTTGAGATTACGTTTGCCAGCAGCGCTTCCAGGGTGTAGGGATGAGCTTTGACTACCAAATGAAACCTGGTGTGTTCTTAGCACGGCTCTGTCTTCGACTTTCATACTAGGGAAAACGGCTTTGAACTTGTCCTCAAACGAACGAAGCGTGTTTTTGATTTGCCCATTTTTAACCTTCGCATACCAGCATTTTTCTGGCTTCAATTTTTTTGCAAGTTCCTCCGCCTGCTCAACTAATCGTTTTTCTTGATGGGCATAGTTTTCGTTGACAGCTCCATAAAACTCTTTAATGTCCGCCTGCGTTCTTCGTAGTGCAGCCAGGTCTTGTAGCACTAAATAATGGCGATAGTAGTCTTCGTTATTTGCGGCATTGAACCCGACTAAATCTATCATTATTTCAGTCATTTTTCGTTGCCAAAGCACTAGTTCATCAATTTTTGCTTGCAGTATGTTATCGGCAATACGCTGACCTTCGTCATCCTTAGGGTCAACAGCAGTGTCTGTTGGGCGGCTATCTACAATAAACTCAGATGCGTGCATCAAGCTCATGCCAGTCTTTTCGACTTCGTTCAATACACCAAATAAATAGTAGCCTTTTGGGTCGGCTGCGCTCGGTGCGTACATCATGTGATACGCACTGTAAGACCATTTCAACCTTTTTCTGAGCTGACCAGCACCCTTAATGGGAATATCTATGAATGATTCATGCCGCTTTTTCTCATCTGTTTTGGGCTTCTCAACTATCAGTGGCTTGGGCTTATTATCACCTGCCATTGGAAAGCTCCACTGAACTGTATTTCATAACAAGAGGCTGATTTTTAGGGTCATAATCTTCATTCCGTTTGTAATAACGGAAGCTCCGATAAGGCACTCTATATTTACCGTGCTTTCCGATTCTTCCCTTGAAGTGAGTAAAGAACTGGGGTCTATATGCAGTATCATCGCCGACAGGGTCAATATAAAGAATCCACTCGTATGGCACAACGCCGACTTCAAGCACACCAAAACCAGCTTGCTTGTCAGTTTTTTTGATAGTGAGTTCGCCCTTCTCATCCAGATAACCATCATGAGCAGAGTTAAAGAACTCCACGCCATCGTAGCTATAACCTTTCAATTCAGCGCCTTGATATGTATAGCCGTGTCGGCTCTCCTCGTTATTATGGGGATAGTCTTTTTTGTAGCGCTTTACATTGATAAACTCGATTTTGCTGCTGTTGCCCTTACGAATATCAGCCAGCAGCAAATCAACTTGCTCTCTTATTTTTGCGCCATGCTTCATTTCGTCCTGGAAGCTTAACCGTTTGGACAAAAAGTATATGTTGTAAGCAATAAAGCTTGATACGAGCAGGCTTATGGTAGCAATGACATCTGATGTCGTAATAGTCATAGAACAATTATGCCACCTTTTTGCTATAATGAATTAGTACATTACAAATCAATCCTGATGGACATAAGGATGAGACAGCGATTTACGCAGTACTCCTCGTTCACCGCTCAAAGGACAAGCCGACCCAAAAAGTTATAGACCAGATGTGTCTGTAACGGTGATGTTTAGCATCACTGGCGAATTGCAATCAGCGTATTGCGTTCGTGGGGCGGTTTTTTTATTTGCCTACGAACAGCGCACTGGCTGTTGGAGCTGGCATGGCAAATCAGGTGAAAAAGCAGGAGAAAGATGACGCAAAAGAGCTAGCATTACTCCTCTATGACCTCTATAAACAGAGGCAGTCTAGTGGTAAAATAGTTATAGGACAAAACGATGCAAATGACAACAAAGCAGACTAATTTATTGATAGTAGCGGAGACTTCTGTTGGCTTATATTTGCAAGCCTTGTCCCAGAAGTTTCCGCTAGTGCCAATACGAGGCTGTGATGTCTAGACAAATACTAGCTATCACTACATGCCGTGTGTCCACGCCAGAGCAGATGGAAAATAATAGCCTTGGCAGGCAGGCTGAGGCTGTTGTAGCGGCAGCCAAAGAGCTTGGAGCAACCATACCTATTGATGGTCAGTGGTCGGGCAGCGTATCGAGCAAGGCTGGGACAAACATTAAGCGCAAAGACTTAATGGAGATGCTCGATTACTGCAAAAAACATCCGCTGGTTAAGTACTTAATTGTCCATGAAGTCGATAGGTTTATGCGCAGTATTAAGGAGCTATTTTACTTTGAGGTCGAGTTCGAGAAGCTTGGTGTAAAAGTCTGGTATGCATCCCAGCCAGACCTTAATACTGATGACTATAAGTCGAAACTATTCAAAGCGTTGGAAGCGTTCAAAGGCGAAGGCAGCAATGTCGAACGGATAACGAAGTCTATTGAAGGACAAACTACCGCTCTGCGCCAGGGCAAGTACCCCTTCTCCCCAAAGCCTGGTTACCGCCGTGGCTATGAGCGTGGCGTACAAGAAATCCATCCTGTGCGTGGGCTTATTCTCAAAGCTGTCCTTATCAGAATCGCTACCAGAGTTGTCACGCCGAGCCAGGCACTGGTCGAGCTAAATCAAAGCGACTTCGTTAAAGGACGCTCGCTCTATAAGATGGACAAGTTTAGAAAGATTGTTACCGACCCATTTTACGCAGGCATTGTTGAGATAGATAAGCAGGTCAAAGTACGAAACAAGAATGGTCTGCACCAGGCGCTCATTAGCGAAGAACAGCACAACGAATTGGTTCGCATAATGAACAGTAAGAAAAAGACACAGAGCGGCGCTCGTAAGAATGGCAATCCTAAATACCCCTTATCAAATCACGTGAGCTGTACGCAGTGTACCGAAAAGACCAACGGCAGATTTGTTGGCTTTGACCATGGCAATGGCAAGAACCCAGCCCTTGTGTACGAAAAGTACCGTTGTCGAGCCTGCGGTAGATACATAGCTCGGCAAGACCTTCATCAACAAATCGAAGAGCAGTTTAACCGTCACTCTATTACTCCCAAAGGTAGGTCAGAATTATCGGCTGCGCTGGCTGCTGTTTGGAAAGAAAAAGAAGGTGAAGCGGCACAAGAAGTAATTAGGTTACAGCATCGGGTCGAGACTTTGAACATCAACATAACCAATCATGTAGAAGCTGCTACTGACCCTAGTAACGCAGCCATAAAGGACGACATACTACTGTCAATCACGACCAAAAAAGCCGAAGTGGCTAGCATACATGAAAAGCTCGCCGAGCTGACCAGCGGTGCAGAGCGTGATAGAGAGCAGTTCTTAGAGTTTGCCTTTGATTTCATTGAGAATATGGGCAGTCAGTTTTTTAGCATATCACGAGAGAACAGATTGAGGTGTAAAGAGCTTGTTTTCCCCTCTGGTTTTTACCTGGACACGAATAATAAAGTTTACACCCCTGAAATCAGCCCACTTTACAGATTAGCGAGCAAGAAAAAAGACCTTCCAGAACCTGAAAAGTCTCTTTTGGTGCGGGTCAGGGGACTCTAACCCCTGGCCTCGTCCTTGGCAAGGACGCGCTCTAAACAACTGAGCTAGACCCGCATAACGTGAGTGATTATAGCGGGTTCACCCCCGTTATGCAAGAGGTTTTATGGCCGGCGGCCGCAACATTTATGATATATAATAGGGGAAACGATGGCGCATCCAATGCGACACCATAAACCAGGGAGACCCTTCATGAACAAAAAGCTACTCATCATTATCATCACCGCCGCCATTGTGATAATCGGCGCGGGCGCATACATAACTTTGCGGCGCACTGGCAACCATACGGCAGCCAACACCACCAACAAAACCGGCAGCGCACAACCCCGCAAGACCGCAAATGGCGCAGTGCATATTTCTGAATATAGTAACGGCGACGGCGCGGGCGCGTCGGTGATTATCACCGGCGCTGTCGGCGACTTTGGCGAATCCATCAGCGTCAACCCAAACGGCGCAATCAACCTTGAGCACAACAGCCAGGCCACGCTCGCCCTGAGTCAGGGCTCGTTCCGCCTGGACGTATCCGGACTGGATAAAAACATCGTGGACGCGTTCACGAAATTTCAGTCGAACCCCACCACGTGTTCCGGGCACATTACTGCCACGGGCACCGCGCCTATTGTGGCCGGCTCCGGCACCGGGGCGTACCAAGGCATCAGCGGCAGCTTTAACCTCTCGGTACTCGTGGACGAAATCGACACTGCCTGCGGCGCCGACCAAGCCTACCTTGCCCAGGCGTTCATCCTTAATGGCGACGGCAACGTAACATTTAAATAACCAGTCAGGCAACCTAGGATTCAGGCTGAATACCAGCCTCGCGCCACCCACAATCCGGCGGTACGGCGTGAGCGACGTCCTGGATGACGCTTTCCATGCCTGGCTCCATTGCGTAAGCTAACGCTACTCGGACGTTTAAAAGGCAGCTGGGGCGTTTGCAAATCAATTGACTCATTGCTGCTTCAGCCTCCGGCGAGTCTTCTTCGGCCTCTGCGGGAAATTCGCCGAAAAATGCCCGCGCAGCGTCGTCATCATTTAGCATAGATGATGGATCGCGGTAAAGGCAGTACGCCCGTTCACCAGCTGGCAGCTCGCCGTTATTTTCGGTATCGCCGTTATTAAATGATGGGGCTTCGTGACTAGACATCGTGGTTCATTATACGCCTTTGGCCAATGCCGCCAAGATCTATGCCGCCTTCTTTATAAGAATGACGCCAGTTCTTTGGGCGTAGCAATAACTTTGTCGATGAGCGCATCGCGGCATGGATCCCCCGTTTTGGCCGACAGCGCGAACACCGGTTTGCCGAGCGCCGCCGCATACGCCATTTCCATGGTCACACTTATACCGGCGTAATCGTCTTTGTTGTATATAAAACACACTTCGCTCTTGCGCACCCAGTCAAAATGCTCCAACGTCAAACCTTTAAATATTTTCGCCGTCACATACTCGGAATGAATCTGTTCGGTTTCAAAAATGGGCTGCTGGATACTTGGCTCGAATACCAGCACGCCAAGCTTGGTAAGTTCATCGCAAAATTTTTTGATTTCGGCTTTGTACCGCTTTGAACCGCAAACAACGACTGATTTCATATCCCTCCTATCGTAACTATATGGTACTCTATATCGGTTAAATGTGTTTACATGTCACTTCCAGAGCATAGACAATCAGCCGTACATATACTTGCCCCCACCTTTACCTTGCATGAGGATCGCTTGGCGGTCCTTACAACATGGGCCGAAGGCAAGCATTCTTTGCCGAACACATACCTGCGCGCGGATCACCCCGACCTTCCCGCGGTAACCCGCCAAGCCTTATACAGCGCTTTCGGCGACGCGCAGCCTACGCTCGAACCCGTAACCACCTACATTAGGAGTGAAAGCAAGAACGATGACATCGAGATAGGATACGCCGCCCTTGCGCGCCTTGTCGATATTTCGTCTAATCCGGCGCTTATCCCTGTGCCTTTACCGCACATCGAAGGCAGATCGCTCGGCTTAACAGACATAGAAATAGAATTTACAAAGCTGGGTCTGGAGGCATTCCGCAAGTTTCCGAACATATCATGGAGCGCCCGGTTGCAGCATCCCGATACCCTACCAAGGTTAGCGCGGCTGGTAGAAAATCCGCGGCGATTCACCATAGCCGAACTCAGGGTCGCATACGAAGCGCTCTTGTATGATACGATGGACCCTTCTGGCCGCCCGCAGTCCGCAGAAGACTACATAGACCCTGCGAATTTTCAGCGGACAGTTAGGGACACGCCGATCGTCCCGTTGTCCGAACAGTACGTCGGGAAAGGGCGCCCGGCCAGCTTATGGACCATGCCGCCGGCGGTACTTACTGGCAATACAACCAGGTAGTTAAAATTCACCCCCTGGCAGTCTGCCAAGGTTAATTTTTATGACAGGCACATCGTCCGCGAGTGGTCGGGTGTTAGAAAATCGCGTTATACCGGTAGGCTTTCCGTCTTGAGTTTCAACCGCCACCTCACAATGCAGCGCGCACGACGCGCAGGTTTTGCCAAGCCAAGCCAGCGTATTCCAAACACGGCCTTTGCCCCCATTACCTTCTGGCGGGATGTTTGCGGCATACGCCTCAGCCTCAGTTATCATTGGACTAGCCGTTTCGCAGTTCTCAAGCCGGCTTGCGCCCGCGCAGACATCCGAAGGCTTAAAGGCACGCGCTACCTTATTTTTCTCTAGGCGATCGCGCTGACGCCGTGCTTCTAGTGCCGTTGCCGCGCCTTCGCCCTCAAGATTTGCAAGCCGCCATTCTTCGAGGTCTTGCATTTCTCTCATAACAGAAGTGGTGCTTCGGGCCGCACCAATCACCAGTAAAGGCTGGTCCTTGGCGTCCAGAATATTACTGCCGAGGGCGTAGTAGCCCCCTGCTTGGTAGTACGTGCCATCTCCGCGCGGCATGGGCGGGGTTTGCAGCAAGCCAAAAACAGCCGAGGGGCCGTGCATCCGATCTTCGATAGCATGCTCCCCGGTTTCTGGGTCCCATATTGTATTATCATGTGGATTTTCAGGGCCGGACATCACGGCAAATTATAGCATGAACGTATGATAGTATGGACTGATGGCAAACGTACGTCTTACTGAAATTCCCGGCTACCTACCTCCCGGCGAGATAGGATCGCTCGATCGCTACGTAAGCGAAAAAATCCAAAAAGGCGCAGATTGGCTCGGCGTATTGAACGAAATCGTCGCCAGCGAGAGGCGCGATAGCATACAAGAATCCGGCTTTGCGCCCTACGTTAGCACTCTGACAAATCAGCTTGCCGCTACCGCAACCGATGAACGAAAATCACGCGCATGCACTGGTCTGGCCGATACCGCCTTAACCAACCTATTCGCAGATCGGTATAACGTGGCCATCAACGAACTTACGAAAAATGGTTTATATACACTGCGGATGCACGCAGCGACTCACCCCGATAATAGTTTTAGCCTTGATTATCAATTCACGACCCCTCAAACGGACGAGAAATGCGGCCGCGCCTGGTCCTTCTGGCAGCTCGGCGGCTATGCCACGTATGGCTTTATTAACATGAGTTGCGTAGGGGAAATCCGACCGCTAGAGGGCAAAGGCAACATCGCGCACGTACCCGGCGTCGAGGAAGCCCTTGCGGCTGATATCAATACACTAGTCAACACCGGCATCTAGGTATTTAAACGATTAATTTAGAACTCGAATGCGGCTGAAGTTTTTACCTTCCAGGCCTTCTACGACTACCTGTTCAAGAGAAAATTGCGCTTGTTCTAATTGGTTAGGTGAAAGAACTAATTGTCGATAGCTACCATCTCTGCGCTTTAGGGAACCGATACCAGCCCAAAATTTGGCAATTGAATCTTTAGTAGTACCTACGGCTATACAAGTGCCATTAGGAAATGGCTGAGTGAATACTCGAATCTTGTCGCTCGCTGTCGAATATCCTGTCGCACCTTTTACAGCCATGTACGCACTGTGAACTAGTTCTACTTTTTCACGCCATTTTGAATCCGCAAGCTGTTCGGAAGTAGCCTTGACATTCAAAGCCGTAGTTGCCAGCTGTGCTTCTGTTAGCCGTGGCAAGCCGTCAGGCAGTTCAGAAGCTAGCTTTTCAATGCTCTTTTCTAATTCTTTTTCGTAAGCTTCACGAGTGGCGAATAAACTACTAATACCCGTTAATGTCATCTTGAGATTACTTGGCTGATAAGGTTTTAGAAAATCTAGTATTTGTTGGCGGCTCTTTCTATACGCTTCAACATCTTTTTCGGGAAGATTATTGATTCTCGACACGATTATATCGTCAAGGAAAAAATCAAACCATACACCGGGCTCGTAGATCGCGCATATTGGTTTTACCCAGCGAGTGAAGTACATGTGAGCGAATAGTTCCGCCCAATCAGATTCAGGCGCTTCGGCCAGCCGCCATAATTTATAACAGCCACCTAAGAATGTGAGATTAATCGGCTTGTTAGCCCGTACATTCTCTGCAATCGAATTTTTAATGTGCGCTGCGTATTCTTCTGTCAAAGAGTACTTACGAAACTTTTTTGAAGTCACAAAACGAAAGATAGCTTCGATTAATTCAGCTTCATTGTCGGACTGAGGTAACTCGACAGGTTCTTTAAGTTGGGCCAGTGCAGATTGAATATATTCTTGTGGAGTCATAATAAATGGAGATGCAGGGCAGACATAAACCTACCGTGGAAAGCTTTGCAAGCTAACACCTATTCTCGGTCACTGCATCAGGGCCATTATAGCAGATTTCAGAATACAACGACCTCCCTATCCAGACTCGAACTAAAATAACAGGAGCGAATGTAAACAAAAAAGTCCCAGGAATAAATCCTAGAACCATCTTGTATCTGTAGATAATTTTGGTGGCTCCTCCCAGACTCGAACTGGGGACACAAGGCTCTTCAGGCCTCTGCTCTACCAACTGAGCTAAAGAGCCACATCAGCGGTCGACAGGGGCTATTGTAATCTATTTTCACCGGTTAAGCAAGGCTGGCCAGGCCACTATTTGGGGCGTTTGGCAAAGCGATCTTTGTCGCGGACTTCCATTTTATAGATGGCGCGCTCCAGCGCTTTGTCTAAGCTAATCTGCTGCGAGTTCGCCAGGCAGACCACCGAGTATAGGATGTCGCCCAGCTCGTCCTCAAGGTCCAACTCTTCGGTAGCTTTTTTAGGTTTGTCGCCAAACTGGTGGTTCAAAATGCGCGCAACCTCGCCCACCTCTTCAATAATGCGCGCCAGCTGGCTGAGCGGGTCCCAATATGGCTTTTCGTACTGCTGTAAAATTTTGTCGATGCGCTGCTAGTACGGTTCGATCACTGTTCTTTGCCCATGAAGTCTTTGATGCTTTTGACGGTGTCCATAAATTGGGCCGGGAACACGATGGTGCTGTTCTTTTCGACGGCGATGTCGCTGAGTACTTGCAGATTGCGCAGCTGCAAGGCGATCGGGTGTGCGGTGATAATGTCGGCGGCCTCACCAAGCTTGGCGGCGCTGAGCTGTTCGCCCTCGGCGGCAATAATTTTGGCGCGCTTTTCGCGCTCGGCCTCGGCCTGCTTGGCCATGGCGCGCTGCATGCTGTCGGGCAGTTGAATGTCTTTGACCTCAACAGTGCTCACGTAAATGCCCCATTTTTCGGTGGATTTTTCGAGGATGGCTTTGATTTTCTCGTTGATCGCAGCGGTTTCGCTTAAGACGTCATCGAGCGAGCTTTGGCCCACAATATTCCGCACCGTGGTTTGCGCGATCTGGTACGTCGCCGCCACAACATTCTCGATTTCAACAACTGAGCGAATCGGGTCAGTCACCTGGTAATATGCCACCGCGGCGACGTCGATCGAGACGTTATCTTTGGTAATAATCTTTTGCGACTCGATCGGCAGCGTCACAATGCGCATGCCAACCTTCTTCATTTGGTCCAAAATTGGGATGATGAGCCGCAAGCCTGGCTGCTTTACATGAGGCCGCACGCGGCCGAGGCGCAGTACCACGCCGCGTTCGTACTGATTCACGATTCGCACGCCATTCGCCACAATAAATAGAATAATTACCAGTAATACGATGCCTACGATACCCATAGCCTCTCCTTATTTCTGCCTGTATTGTAGCAGCGCGGGCGGGGCGGCGGCAATGGCCGTAGTCACACCAAATTAGTTGGGCAGCCAGTCCTCGAGCAGTTCGGTGTGCAGGCCGGCGGCGTTTTGGGCGTTCAGAAAGGCCTGCATGTCCTGGCGAAACTCCGGGCGGAAATGCATGAGCACGATGTCGCCGGGGCGTAATTTACGGCCGACCTGATACTGCATTGAGCCGCCGTTCGCCTTGGCGATCCAGTTGACCACCGCCTTCATGCTGCACGCCGCAGCAGCGCGCAAAGTATCTTGGTTGTAATCGCCGCCGGGTGGCCGAAACAACGTGGGCCGCGCGCCATACTCTTTCTCTTCCAGGTCAGCTTGGCCGCAGATCTGCTGTTTTTGCTCGTCATAACTCAGATGCGACATTAGTTTGTGGTCAAGCGTGTGGTCCTCGATTACCGACCCTTCGGCCTGGAACGGCTTAAAAAATCCCGGATTACTCTTGATAAATTCGTTCGCCAAAAAGAGCGACGCCCTTACGTTGTATTGCTGCATGAGGTCGAGCTCGAACTGCTGCTTGTTTTCGCCGTCATCAATGCCAAGGAAAACTACCGGCTCTTTGGTTGGCAGATGCGTAATAAGCGGCGCCACGCCGTTCACTACCGGTGGAATTGTATAATCGTGCGCGGCCGTCTGCTCGGCCAAGACCGATGGCGGGACCTGCAAGGCAACATGCGATCCGGCACGGTCCGACGCCTGTGCGTTGACCACATGCACCACAGGCAGGAACTGCCGGTGAGCGAGCACCCAGCTCCACGCGCCGCCGCCAAGCGCCAAAAACATAGCTGCGCCCGCCAAAAATACTGCGCGTGTATGCGAATGCCGTTGCCGTGCCAGAGTGGCAAACGCCTTCCGGCGGTGTCGGACGTGCGATTTACTCATACATTTATCATACCGGTTTTTGCGCACAGCACACTACGATTTTCGGCAAATAAAATGCAGGTTACTAACAGCGGAAATGATAAAAATATTAAATGTATTACCTGTAGCATTTTAGGGTTATAATTATGGTAGTTACGCGCAATAACAGGGGATTTAAGATAGGTCTTGCACTCCATACATACTGGCGCAGGCAAAATATATGGCACGGCATAACGTTCGTTTGTGCGGTGCTGGCGATTGCCGCACTGTTGGCGGTCCTGACGACGAGTATTTCTGCGGAGCAGGCTAACATCACCGAATACCCCACGCCCACATCCAACAGCCAGCCATCAAGTATGGTCAGAGGGCCGGATGGCAAGGCCTGGTTTACAGAGAATAATGCAGACAAAATCGGGACGATCGCAACAAATGGGACGATCACCGAATATACCGTGCCCAGCCCAAACAGCGAACCCGTCACCATCGCCAACGGCCCGGATGGCAATATGTGGTTCGTCGGCGTCGATCCCAACACGGCCGATGAGAAGCCCGGCAAAATTACCACGGGCGGCACGGTCACCGTTTACCCCATTCCGACGGCGTCACAAAACCTAAGCACGCCGGCGGCCGGGCCGGACGGCAATATGTGGTTTACAGAGTTCGATAACAACAAGATCGCTAAAATTACGCCGGGCGGCACGGTCACCGAATACGCCGTGCCCACGCCAAGTACCCCCACCAGCATCCGTACTGGCTCTGACGGGAACTTGTGGTTTACCGAACAGAACGCCGATAAAGTAGGCCGGATTACGCCAGGCGGCGTCATTACAGAGTTCAACCTTCCGTCCAGCGCGACAACGATGTCATTACTTACCCTTGGCTCCGATGGGAACTTATGGTTTGAGCAGCAAGGACCCACCGCCATCGACCGCGTTACAACTTCTGGCGTTATCACGCAATATGCTATTCCGTCTGCCACTTCTGGCGTCGGTGGTTTGACCCTGGGAACAGACGGTGATATTTGGTTCACCGGCGATAGCGCTAACGTCGGCAAAATCGACACCAGCGGGAATGTTACCGAATACAGCACCACCGGCACGACGCCTGCGCTTATTGCGGCCGGGCCGGACGGCAATATGTGGTTTACCGGCACATCGAGCGGCAATATTGGGCGCGTTACCCCGAGCGGCACGGTCACGCTATTCCCCACGCCCACCACAACACCGCAAGCAATTACCGCAGCCGCAGATGGCAATATTTACTTTACCGATAACACGCACAGTGAAATCGGTATACTCGATCTACTGCCTACCATTACAAGCGCGCCGACTCGCCCTACAACATATGGGACGCGCATCGCCCTGGCTGGCCACAACTTTGCGAATGTGAGCGGCGTAACGCTGGACGGCGCTGCAATCACCCAAACGCCCTGCCCAACCACGCCCACCAGTCCTTGCTACACAATCGAATCCGATACAGCGCTCACCATCCGCACCACCACAAGCGTGACCAGCGCCGAAAACGTACAGCTCACCAACGCATGGGGACAAGGTGCAGCTACGCCTGTTAGCCCGCTCGAAACCGGCATAACCGCCGCAGGCACATTCACACCGTACTTTATAGAGCCGGGGGATCGCTCGCCGTACTCCGTCACCAAGGGGCCGGACGGCAACACCTGGTTTACAGAGCAAAACCCCGACACCGTTGCCCGCATAGATGCGAATGGCCAAATAACCGAGTTCCCTTTGTCGAATGGCAGCAGCGGCATCGGCGTCATTACTACCGGGCCAGACGGAAACTTGTGGTTTACCGAAGGCAACACCAACCAGATTGGGCGAATTACTCCTACCGGAACGATTACCGAATTCGCCATACCGACCAGCGCAAGCGGTCCGGGGGATATAACCGCCGGGCCCGATGGCAATGTGTGGTTCGCCGAGTACAGCGGCAGCCAAGTCGCCAAAATCACCCCTTCAGGAGTGGTAACCGAATATCCGGTTTCGGCGGCAGTACTTAACGTTACGCTAGGGCCGGATGGCAATATTTGGTTCGCCGAGCAAGGCGGCACCATCGGTAAAATGACTACTAGCGGCGTGGCTACAACATACACTTCTACGGCGACCACCATCTCGAGTCTTGCCCCGGGGCCCGATGGCAATGTGTGGTTTACAGACTCCAACAATGACAAGATTGGGCGAATTACTCCTACCGGCACCATAACCGAATTCCCTGTCACGACCGCAAACAGTTATCCTTTGGGCGTCACGGCTGGGCCGGACGGAAACTTGTGGTTTACCGAAAACAGCATTAATCAGATCGGCAGCATAACGCCCAGTGGCACCGTCACGGAGTACCAATTTTCCTCTGCGAATGACTATGGCGTCTACATTGCAACCAACGGCAACGGCCTCTGGTTCACAACTAGCGATTCGATTGATGAGTTAGCCTTCCCCACGCCGCCACCAAGCGGAGGCGGCGGCACTGGCGGCGGTTCGGGCACGGGAACAGGCACCGGTAGCACGGGCACGTCAGGTGGCAGTTCCACGACCAAAAAAGGCACGGACACAACAACTACCCCTCCACCAAGCACCACGCCGACCACAACGCCGACCGACCAGCTGCCCGCCATCACCGACCTTTCGCAGATCAGCGACTTTACAAACGGTCAGGGCTACGACACCGGCATCGTTACCGGGCAGCAGTTTACATTTGTGCCTGCGGGTACCGGGCAGCAATACACCATAACAGTGGGGGCAGTCACGCCGACCGACGCGCAGTTATCCATCACGCCGCCAGCCGGCTCGCCCGCGCAAGCAGTAACGCTGCCCGCCGACCAGCCAAAGTCCGTCGACGTCACAAACGACAACAAGCCAGATATAAGTTTCACTGCCACACAACTTGCCAACGGGCGCGGGCATATAAAATTCGCCCTTTACCGCACCCCCGGTGCGGGTGCCGGCATTACCGCCCACCCCGTAGCAGTCCCCTCGAACTCGTGGGTCAAGCGCATTCCGCGTGTGGTGCTTATTGGCTTTCCGTATCTGTTATTCCTGATCCTTGCTGGCATATTGGCAGGACTTACACACATTATCTGGCGAGAAAATAAGGCAACGAACGCCCTGCGCGCATTCTATCGTCTTCAAGCCGATGTCGCCGCTCAAAAGGAGACGTTTATCCAGCTTGCCTCGCACTATCTACGCACGCCGCTCACCATGATTGCGGGCGGTATTGAGCTGGCAGAAGCAGGCGGTGAAAGCGCGGCCCTAGCTAACAATCTTCAGGCGAAAGCCAAGGAACTCCGGCAGCAAACCGAATCGCTGCTTGCCGGCATCGCAACGAACGCTGGCGACCCCGCCGCAGCACTGCAGCCAACCAACCTGAGTATTTGGGAGACTGCGAAGCGCCCGGTTTTCTTCATGCCGGTAATTATCTTGGCGCTCACCGTTGCGGCCTTTTACAAATTACTGCTGCTGGCGGGCGCCGGCCAGCTGGCACACACCACCGCGCTTGTGCAAGTTGGGCTTTTACTGTTGCTCAGCGTTGGGTTGTACGCGCTGCTGCGCGGGCTGCGGTTACGGCGCAAAGAACAGTCCGAGCTACAACGGGCGCTGGCCATGCAAACACGGCTTGACCGGCAGCGAAATGAGTTTATTGCGGGCGCCGCGGCAACGCTACGCCCCGACACCGAGGAGCTGAGCCGCGCCGTTCGCGATCTGCCAACCGGTCTGGCCAGCAAATCAGCACAAGAAGGCGCAAAGCGGCTCACTACCATTCTGGACAAGTTTGAACTCGCCAAGGATCTCCAGCTTGCACCCGAGCCAACTGCCCTGCAAAGCCTGACTTTTAGCGCGCTGTGGCAGCAAATCGGGGCAACGCTCGAAACCGCAAAACAGCGCGGCGTCCAGGTAGCGCTGCCCGCGGATGGCACGATCGTCGTGCGCGACATTCCAATATTTGCGGTAGCCGTCAGCAGCGTCCTGGACAATGCGATTACCTACAGTCCGAGCGGCGGCACGGTTGACGTCGCGAAACGTATTGAGCCCAAGGCCCTCTCGCTCGCCATCACCGATCATGGCCAAGGCATGCCCAGCGAGCAAGCCGCCCACTGGTTCCAGCCGTTTAATAATCCCGGCGGCGCATTACAATTCGAGCACGAGGGCATCGGCCTGAGCCTGTACCTCGACCATCTGATCATGACGTATCTTGGCGGCGACATCGGCATCGCCTCTGCACCAGGCGAAGGCACGACGGTCACATTGTCGCTTGCCCAATAACTCGCCCAATAAAATAGCCCTCGAAGGCGAGGGCTACACCGGCGATCCGGTTCTATTGCATGTGGTGGGGCTGGAGGGGCTCGAACCCCCGACCTCGCGAATGTGAATCGCGCGCTCTAGCCAGCTGAGCTACAGCCCCGGACACCCATGCATTGCAGCGATTGTACCACTTTCGTCGCCCACTGGCTAGGCTGCGAACGCGCCGGGATTTTGCGCCTCATAAGCAGCGCACTTTTCGGCCGCATAGCGATCAAACGCACTCTGGCCCGATGCGCTCAGCTCCACTGCGTCGCTCCAGCTCATGTCGACCGCCCCGAAGATTATGTCTGCGCCGAGGCGAAAAGCGACTTCTCGCTCCTCGTAACTCACACTGGGTGGTATTTGAATATGGTGCATATCTTCAAACAAGCCGCTGCGAACAGCGTTGACCTCGCTTATGACGGCGCCCATTGCCATCTTGTCTGCATGCACAGCCAGCATTGGCTCTATGATATCGGGATTGTGGTGGCAAAGCGCCTCCCACGCAATGGCGCCACAGGCGTAAGCCACTGCATCCCCCGCATACTTCTCTGGCATGCCATACGCATCAACTTTGCCCGATAAGCCGTGCATTAACTGAATGCAACTCCCCGCGGCAAGCGTTGCGTAGCTCTCCTCGTTAACTTTGCCGCCACGTGGGCTACAAAATCCCGTAAAACTTTCTGGCAACAACTTACTGCTATAAACGGCGCGCAAGGACCTCATATTTGATTCATATCGATCCAGCCTGTGGTGAAAGAGTTCATGCGCGAGTGTTTGCTCTACCTCTTTTGGTGATCCGCAACCGGTATCAATAAATGCCATCCCGAGTCTTGGAGAGTAGAAACCCGGATTATCATCAAGCTCCTCGCCTGCGCGGGCGAATGCGGGCGCGAACAATGCGCCTTGCTTGGAGTAAGGCAACATAAGGTAGGGCGGAACAGGCTGACCAAGTGCGCGAGCGAAGTGCTCGACCCTTTGCGCCGGCACATCGCCTGGGTTGTGATAGGCGCCTACTTCTTGGAGTAATTGCTCGCGGAGGCGCGCCGTTTTGGCTTCGAACTTTTCGCGCCGGCCGAATACTGGCATTTATACTATTATAGAAGATTCCTGCAATAACACAAGAGAGCGCTAGACGCTGACGCTATTGGGCTCTTTGCCGTCGATGTACTCTTGGCAGAGGCGCTCGAATACGGCGTTCGTCCAGCCAAAGCCGGTTTGCGACGGATACACACCTTTGAGCGGCGGCTTGTCCGGCGCAACCACATTATACTTTTCGAGGAACAGACCGTGCTCCTTAAACCACTGCAGGTTGGTGTCGAGCCATTTAAAGGCGATGCGGCGAGCGTCTTCGTGGTAGCCGTAGCGCTGCAAACCCTTAATTACCAAATAGTGCAGCGGCGCCCAGCCGTTCGGGTAGCCCCACTGCATCGGCATGGTGCCGGGCATGTATTTGTTGATCGGGTTAAAATCGGTGGTGGTGAGGCCGCCCTTTTGCTCAAACCTGCGCAGCGCCTTGACCATTGCCTGGGCTTGGCGGCCGTCGGCCATACCGGACCACATGGTGTAATATGCGGCGAGCGAACTGATGGTACCGCGCTTTTCCTTTACAAAGTTGTAGTCGTAGAACAAACCGCGCCCTTGATCCCACATGAGCTCATTGACGGTGCGCTTGCGCTTGGCGGCTGCCTTGTCCCACTCTTTCGCTTCGGTTTCGTCGCCTAAAATGCGGGCGGCTTTGGCAAAGTCGGTTTCGTATTTGTACAGCAAGGCGTTGAGGTCGACGGGCAAATAGTTGAGCGCCTTGCGGCCAAAGCGCGGCGTCATGTCCCAGCCGCTTTCGGTTTCGGCGATGGCGTGCAAGTAGTTAAAGTCGTAGTAGCGGCTCAAACCACGGTACATTTGGCGGGCGTTTGGTTTGCGCGTGCCCATCCAAACGGTGTTGTATTCGGCTTTGGCGACGTCGATGTTTTCTTTGAGCCATTTTTTGTCGAGCCCGTACGCCTCGTACAAATCAAAAATAAAACTGGTAAGGAACGGCGGTTGCGAGCGACTTAAATAGTACAGCTGCGAACCGTTCGGGATAATGCCGAACCGCTTAAAGACCGCCACAAAATCTTCCAAAATGCCCATGACGAGCTCTTTATGCTCGGCGTCGAGCATGCCCTGGATCATAAAGTAGCTGTCCCAGTAATAGAGCTCGTTGTAGTCGAACTCGTGACCCTCGGCGTACGACGGCACCAGGTATGGCCTGGGCATGCCGATTAGGCTATCGGTGTCCTTGGGGTTGTAACGCTCCAGCTTGGGCCAGTACTCGCGGATGTAGTCGCGCGCGATCTGGACGTCCTCAGCGCTTAATTCTTTGCCTTTACGAAACCCGAACAGCCCCGCCTTGCCGGCGGTTCTACTGGCGATTGATTTGATTTGTTTTGCTTTTCCTAACATCTTAAACCCAGCCTAGGCCACAATGGCAGTGCGCGTCAAGTGGCTTATGGCTTTAAACTATTAATAATTCTAAAAATAGTATAACGTACTGTTTACAAAAATCTAGCGAATACGGTCAACAGTCAGTATACTTGATACTCTATGGCCGAAAAATTACCCTTTACCGACCCTGCATATCGTACGCCCGGCGTGCACACGTTTGAGCTAACTACCGGGCTCACCATTACCGGTATCTCTGCAAATACGTGGGATGATTACGAGCAGTATCTGCACGGCCTTACATCTACCGGCCAAAAAATAGGTGACATTATTCTTTCGCCGGAACTGATTACGGCCGCGCCAGATCCAGCGCCCGACGAATCAAACCAAACCATTATGCGGCGCGCCCAAAGTCGTGTCGCTGCAGCGGCCGAAATTTCTCAGGACTATCCGGACTCCACGCTCATTATTGGCACGGTAATACCCGTACAGCGCGCAGGCATGTTCGCAAATGGCGCAGTGTATATTAAAAACGGCAAACAATTGGGTGAAACGCGCAAGATGCCATACTCGCCGCTCGAAGCCGAGTTCTTTACACAAGCGACGGTAAGCTCTGTGAGTCAGCCGTTGCCGGGCCGCCGCAATGTGTTGCCGATCATTTGCTCCGACCTCCTATTTCATAGGCACACTACCGATTTCAAACGCGACGCCCTGCCTATAAACAAAGTCACGGGACGATACAGTGACCCTATTAATCCACGCATCGACACCCTGCTTGTGAGTGCATATTGGCAAATCCCCGGCGTCGATATGGGTGATGTCGTGCGGTCGGACGTTGGGAGCCCCGGCGGTGGTCAGGGTTATCTCAACACCATGCAGTATGCGGCCAGAACGCTGTTTAGAAAGTACATCGGACTCGCCGACATCGTGGTCGTTGACCGCGTGCCACCAGAAGGTTCACTCGGCTCACACCAGCCTATTTATGCGCCATACAACGCCCACTTTCGGTGGAATCAATAGATTGGTCTAGCTACTCGGCCTCAAGATCGCGTTTGGCAAACCGCCACACGCCGAAAATAATACCGAGCACGCCAAGGCCGCTCACAATACTAAACGCCGTCCAGTTCGGATTGATCGCCGGCGCCAGCGCCATATGGTGCAGCACCGACGTATCCAGAATCCAGTGATTTAAGTTAATACCCGAGCTCAGCATCTGCAACAAAAACGACCACGCGATCACCACATAACAGCCTATTAAACAAATGCGGGGCGCAAATCCAAACCCGAGTATGCCAATGCCGAGCGTCAGCAGTGCGGGCGCCATCGCGTTAATGCCGGCTATCACAAGCGTGTGCGCCGAGATATCCAGCTGCTGCCGCGTCACTGCAAACCACGACGCCGCACTTATAAGCAGTCCCGCCGTCACAATACCACCAACTGCCAAGCCGATTCGCCCTAGCAGCCAGCGCGTGCGCGCCAGCGGCTGCACGAGCAGGTTGTCGAGATATCCTTCGGCCTCCTCTTCGCGCACCGCGCCAACCATAGTGGCCGCAAACGCCATAATGAGTACCATTAATATAAAGAATATGATGCCGAGGAATGTTGTGGCGCCCAGCGTTCGTGTGCTGCGCGTCAGACTGCCGAGCAAATGCCCAGCCCCGGCCGAGCTCGCAAATGCTTCGGCCGCAGACTTGGCCAGAAAGCTAAATGCCAGCGCCACGAAGCCGGCGGCAAAAATCCAGGCTCCCATACCAACACGCGTCAAACGCAGCGCAAGCTGCAACGGCGCATTCAGCAAGCCGGTGCGCGGCCGCGCCGTCTCTTTATCGGCCAGTACACTTTCGCCAAGGTCGCGCCTTCCAGCCAGCCAGATCGTGGCCAGCAGGACCACTGCCGTCAATGCAACGATCGGTATAAGCCATGTGGGTTGCTCTCCGTACAGCGGCCGCAGCTTTTCGATCCATCCAAGCGGGGTTATATTGAGCAGCCAGTGCGCGCTCGTTGCCGTATCACCCATTGCCCGCAGCAAAAACGAGGCCACGAAAATCCCGGCAGTGAGCGACGCCGCCCGCGCGCGTGTCGGCATAATCTGGCTGGCGAGCGAGGCGATTGCCATAAACATCAGCGGGCCGGCAGTTGCGGCCAGCGCAAAATACAGTGCCGCGCCAACGCCAAAGTCCACACTATGAATCGTGCCGATATTAATAAACAACAGCGCGCAAAGCCCGTACAGCAGGCCGATCGCCGCAAGCAACCCGACTATCGCGTTCACGGTGGCGCGGCGCATAGTGGTCTGCCCGCTCAACAGCAGCTCCCAGCGGCCGGCAGTTTCTTCGCCGCGGAACGTGCGGGTAGTGAGCAGTAGCGCCCACACCGAGCCGATAATCGCCATAATGCTCAGCGCGTTCCAGGTGATGAATCCCTGTACCGTCTCCATGTGGTAAGGACGGCCAAGCAGCGCGTCGAGGCCGGCATTGTTGCCAAGTGTTGCAATAACCGCCTGACGGGCTTTAAGCGTCGGATACGCCGCCACATATCCGGTCGCCTTTGTAACAACCATAATGCTGAACGCCGCTGCCCACAGCACGGCGCCGTGCCAGGATCTGGCCGCCACAAATCGCGCAATAACGGTCTTGGGTGAGCGGAACCGCTTAAACGCGACAGAAGGAGCAGCGGTGTTAGGCTCGGACATCGCTCAGGGCTTCCGGTTTACGCGCTTCTTCATCACCGTAGAGCGACAAAAACAGCTCTTCGAGTGACGGCTCGCGGCTTAATAATGTCTTGGGGTGGGCGCTGGCAAGCACCGATAGCAGCCCGTCGATCGAACCCTGTACCTGGCAGCTCAACGCATGACCAGTTATGCGGACATTGCTGACGCCTTTTATGTGGTCAACTTTGGGCGGATCGCCTGCAAATGTTGCCTCGACAGTCAGCGCCGAAAGGTGGCGCATTTCGGCCAGCGTACCGACCTCTACTAATTTGCCGGCGCGCAAAATCGCCACCCGGTCGCACAGCGCCTCGACCTCGTCTAAAATGTGCGAGCTCAAGAACACCGTCTGGCCATTGGCCTTTGCCTCGAGCACAGATGTGCGGAACGCTTGCTCCATGAGTGGATCGAGCCCGCTGGTTGGCTCATCTAAAACAAGCAGGTCGGCGCGCGTGGCAAACGCGGCAATCAGGTTGATCTTTTGACGGTTGCCCTTGGAGTACGTGCGCACCTTTTTGTCCGGTTCAAACTGAAACCGTTTTATAAGCTCGTCGCGGTATTTTACGTCTGTTTTGCCGTGCAGTTTTGCCAGCAAATGCAAAGTTTCACGGCCGGTGAGCGACGGCCACAGCGCCGATTCGCCCGGCACGTACGCCAGCCGTTTATGAATCTCCACCTTTTGGCGCGCCGCGTCCATGCCAAAAATCTCGGCCGAGCCTGCGGTAGCGCCGATCAGCCCCAACAGCAGGCGGATGGTCGTAGTTTTGCCCGCACCATTTGGCCCAAGATACCCAAGCACCTCGCCCTTATAAAGCTCCAGATCGAGCGAATCCAGCGCCGCAAACGCGCCATAGCGCTTTGTCAGCCCATGTGCGCGCAAAATTACGTCCATAGTTTGATCCTATTTAACTATAGTAAATAGTCTCAAACTTTGCCCAAACCCGCAAATCGCTTATGATTAACGCTTAGAAACCGTCAGTGGTGAGATCGCGCAGCATAGACTGGCCGGCAAGGAGTGGCGTATCTTGTGCGAGTGCCCAGTTCCAGGCTTCGGCTAGGCCCGAGAGACTGCTGGCGCCAAGTGCGTGCGCGACTGCCGTCTGCGCGCTCTCGACATCAGAGGTGAGTTCACCATAACCATCGGCCATAGCGTAAGCGTCCTCGAGCAAGCCCTCACCCAAAGCATGGAATGCAGTCATATCTTTCCGGTCGGCCGGCGTATGAAATCCGAGTGTAAGGTCAGGTTTGGTTACGCAAAAGTTGGGGCTGCCCGCCGCTCGTAATGGTTCACGAATGCTGTCAATAAATGCTTGGTCTGCGGCATCGTTCGCCCGGGCTTTGTCAGGAACGGGATCCTTTCGGAATATACTGGTCTTTGCGACGTAATATGCAAACTCTGCCTTCTTGATGCTCTGAGTAAAGTCATCCCCCAGGCGGTCCGTCCACTCCCGATATTGGGGTCCATCATCGGTTTCCATGCTCAAACGCGTCAGGGGCACACCACCTTTCGCGCGATACGCCTGCAGGGCAGTCCAGCTTGCCGCGCCGAGCGGCGTGGCAACGTTACGCGCATATACGTTTACAACAAACGGAGTTGCATCTGTAACTGCCCGCATATCATCAATATCCAGAATTCGGGCGGCATTCATCTTTTTGAGTAAGCCACGTCCTGGCACTATTGCTACCTCGCCGCCATAGAGCTGCTGCATGTCGTTCATTATTTCGCGTTTGTCGCCAAAACGTCGGCCCAATTGTATGCTTGTCTGTTCGTATGCAATTCTCATCTAATGGATTATACGGCCTTCCCGCTGTTATTTATTATGCAAAAGGTTTTGGCTCAAAACTTGTCTAAAACCCAATGGACCGCTTATGCTATACGATCACGTTTGGGCCGGCCGCAAGGCCGCGCAGCATGGCCTGACCAGCTTCGAGCGGCGTGGGCCGCGTCTCAGCCCAGCGCCAGGTTTCACCAAGATGTTCAAGGCTGCTAGCACCGAGGGCGTGCGCCACTATCAGCCCGGCATCTTCGCCGCCAGAAATAAGTTCGCTATATCCGTTGGCCATGCTATATGCGGCGTCAAGTAGGTCATCACCAAACGCGTGGAACGTCGTCGCCTCAGGCTCGGTGTAGAATGCGTCAGGCTTGGCCAGACTAGGGACTGTCGCAAAAAAGTCCGGCAGACCCGCCGCCCACAAATGCCGCTTAGCGTCACAAATATATGCGTCTTCCAGACGCTCGTGCACTTTTGGATCGCCGGTGGCAGTACGTGCAAAGGAGGTTGCTTTCTCCACCACCTGCATATTACGGACGAGTGAAGTACTCTTGCGGCTGGCCCATTCGTCGTAGCCCGGTCCGCTTTCCGGCTCCATTTTTAGGTGCTCGAGCGCTATGCCGCCTTTTGCGCGATATGCTTGCAGGGCAGTCCATTGCATGGCACCTGCAAGCTCGGAAACTTTCAAAGGATATACGGTTACGGACGGCTGATTCGCATATGCTTCGGCATCTATGCCTTCAGCTTGCAGAAGGCGCCGCGGCCGCAGCCTTCCGAGCAGCCCATAACCCGACGTTTTCTTGATCTCGCCGCCGTACAGCGCCTGCATGTCGTCCATTACTTTGCGTTTGCTGCCGAAGCGCTGATCTAATCGTATAACTGTCTGTTCGCCTGCAATTCTCATGCGATGGATTATACAACCTTCTGGCGCAAATTCAATTATTCAAAAAGCCCTTCCTGCTACCAGGGAAAGACTTTTAGCTAGTAGCTACCAGTGGTGAGATCGCGCAGCATAGACTGGCCGGCAAGGAGTGGCGTATCTTGTGCGAGTGCCCAGTTCCAGGCTTCGGCTAGGCCCGAGAGACTGCTGGCGCCAAGGGCGCGCGCGACTGCCGTATCGGCATCATCGCTGTGGAACATGAGCTCACCGTATCCTTCGGCCATAACGTGCGCCGCGTCCAAAAAGTCCTCGCCCGTCGCCCGGAAAACAGTGTGCGTGTGCGGCAGTTCATCCGGGAGTTGCATTGCCTGACCAGCTTCGTACAAACTGTCGCGGAGCAGCGGGTTGGACGTCTCGGCAAGCGCCCGCGCGTTGGCTTGCATGTCACGAACATAACGCGAAAACGGGTCGTTACCCGATCCTACGGAAGTAACGGCGAAAAACTTTGGCACTTCGCCCACCTTGTTAAGAGCAGCGCTGCGAGCGGCGAACTCTGCATGCACTTCTGCTGCCATCCGCTCGTAAGCCTCATCTGTGGGCTGGTGAGCTGCAACTTCGAGTGCCGCAGTATACGCCGCTTGGTCTTGAGCAGCTTGTTCGTTCCTCGCCTGCTCGCGGCGATTGTGCCACTCTTGCTGGCCGCGCAATCCCTCAACCTCCATGGCCAAGTGGTCTAACTGCACCCCGCCCCTGGCCGCGTATGCACGCAGCGCAGTCCATTTTGCCGCGGCCTCGCGCCGTTCAAGATTCTTAACTTGCACATTTACGCTTGACGGTTTGGTGCGCGTGCCGGCACTGATATCTTCGACAGTGAGCGTCCGCTCTAAGGGCAATCCAGAAAGCGAGGCAAGCCGCCCCGTTTTTTTAATATCGCCGCCGAATAGTTTTTGAACATCTCCGAGCACTCGCTTTGGCTCGCCGAATGTGTCGCGGTCAAGGCTCACGACACTTTGAAACTCTATGATTCTCATTCGACAAATTATACAACTTTTCTTCTAAAATGCAAGGCTCCCCTTGTAGGGGAACCTTGCGTCACTTTCGCGGAGCTTGATTAGTAGCTGAGCGACTCAAAGAGCTTGACTATGTTGTTGTAGTCAGGCTGAGCCTGATACTGCGCAAGCGTATATTGGCCGAGGTACTGCTGGTCTTTGCTCGTCACCAAATTAGCAGTTAATTGGTAGTGATTGCCACCTACTTTTTGGCTCGACGCAGCTACGACGTGGTCAACCTTTTGGCCAACCGTGTAACTCTGATCCGTCAGAACGAATTCGAAAACATCGCTTGAGCTGCTGGAACCAGGCGCATTAAAGGAGACGAGATACAATGGCTTTTTGCTGTTCGCCACATTCAAGGCGTGTACGCTCAGTATGGTTTCTGTGCCGTTATCGCCGTCGATTACGCCGTCACTGGTACGACTCGGAAAGTACTCAACCCTAAAAAAGTAAGGTGTACCGCTAGCTTGCGGTGAGTAAATCGCAAGCTGGTGTTCGCTGTCGGTCGTACAAGCGCCGCCCGTTCCGAGCCCCGAGACACTCCAGGCGCTCGGATACTTAAAGCTCAAGCCCTCAGTCGCATCTTTACAGCTCGTCCAGCCAGCGTAAGCGTCAGGGGTGGGAGTAGTTTTGGTCTGGGTAGTGCTAGTGTTCGTCGTGGCGACAGGCGTTGCCTTGGTCTTGTCGTGGTGCTTCTTATAGACCAAAAAGCCCGCCGCACCAATTAAAGCCACGACCATCAGCACCAGTATTAGTTCGACGACGGTGAAGCCCTTTTCGTTTGCGCTATGTTTACCCACTTTTGTTCTCCATATTATACTTTCCCTTAAATATACGCTGGTTATTACCAGGAACGCAATGCGATTTTATGCTGGGCCGGCTACGCGGTCTCGAGCTGGGGCAAAACCAGGCCAAGCAAGACCCCAACGCTGCGCCACTCCTGCATTTCGCCGCGCTTGATGGCTTGCCTGATTTCGGCCGCGCTTAGTTCAACTCGTTCGATCCGCTCACCTTGCTCCAGGTTTTGGCCGCCGGCGTTTTCCTGATAATCGCTCGTCATAAAATAATATAAATCCCACTCGACGGTCGCGCCCGCCGTGGCTTTAGTGAGCAGCTTGAGGTTGGTGACGGTGACGCCGACTTCCTCGGACGCCTCTTTGGCGGCCGCTTCTGACGCCGCCGCAACGATGTCTTTGCCGCTCTCTAGCAGCTCATGATATTCGCCAAGCGTATCGCGGACTTTGCCGCCCGGCAACCGCAGGTCAATATTGCCGATCTCCTGGCGGTGTTCGCGGGTCATAATTAGTTTTTTATCTGGCGTAATGATAACCAGGCGCGTGCCAGGCGCGCGGCGATAGCGTTCAAACACGCGTCCGTCCGGCTGCGTCGTATGCACCACCTCGCCGATTTTGCCACTAAAAACTATTTCTTCGTTCGTTTCTTGATTCATGCCAGATATTATGCCATGCGCGTGCTTAAAAATGAAAACGGCCACCGAGGGTCACAGCACCGAGCGCTTTAGGGGCGGAATGGACAATCTCTACGGGCGAAGAGGCGCTATCATCTGCCGCTTCATAAAAAACAGCCTTATAATTGTATGAATTGACCCAGACTTCGGTTACCGGCTTCGTTACTTTAAGCCGCGTGCCTGGCTTTTTCTGAATAGCCATAATGCGGAAACAAGTAGGGTCAAGGTCAGGCCTGTCGCCATCCTGCCGATCACTCCTATCAGTTACCGCAAACTGGATATCATTTTGTTTTAGCACTTCCAGTAGGTGTTTGGTTGGTGTTTCATCCTGTAAAGCACTGCCCGGCTCTCTTTCGTAGTTGACCCATCTAGCCCAATCATGTTCGGCAGCAACAATCATTAAGCCGGTGTCGGCAAGCTGGTTGTACCAGTTGGCAAGTGTCGCCAGCGGGTTATTGAGATACTGCATAACTTCAACGGAAGTTATAACGTCTGCCGGTTCGGGCAGCATTACCTTTTCAACATCGTCTGTGATTAGGATTGGCTCCGTTTCGGGGCTAGTCATTCCAGGCGCTAAGCCCTCGAGATGTGCAAGCTCCTCTGGTTCTAAGCCCTCGAGCCCAAAGTTGAACAAGTCCACGTTGGTCATAGTTAGCTTTGCCCTAACTTCTGGTATGCTACCGAGTTGCCTCATCGCTAAAGCGCGGCCACCGCCCATGTCAACCCAACTAACGGGCTGTCCGGCTTTAGCTTCACTCAAGCCCTCCAGTACCCCTTCCAGCGTGGCGCGCTCAGCCCCGCCAATAATAGGTCTAGCCAGATCAACTACGGCACTGCCGCACGGCTCACGCAAGCTCTGTCCGGGGAAGATTTGGTTGTTGTACGCGGCAAGTCGTCTGCCTTGAAACTTCTCAGCCTGAACAGTCGCTTGTTCGGCGACTAATGCTTCGTAGCTAGGTACCTCAAAACCAGCGGGCATAATCTGTTACTTATACCATAATTACTATAAATATCTCAATTCAGGTATTTAATGACACCGTCGGGCTATCTTGTATTTCAAACGACATCCGGCAGGCCAATGCGAGACAGAAAATGACTAAACCGATGGCTTAGGTCTTCACGATGGAGTTCGTTAAGAGTAACAAGGTACGCATTGGATCGCTGCCTGTAAGCGACTTCGACTGGAATGGTATAGAAATGCTTAAAATCTATCACAAGTTCTGGCACACCAAGGTCTTCGTCGCCTTTTAGGTAATGATATCTTTTATACTCATCGTTCCTGATAATTTTCTTGACCTTCTTATCATTAAAAGTCTCGAGGGCCCATCCGGGGATATGTTGGCCACTATAAAACTTACGCGCAGGATACGCCGGGCAAATTAAAATAGAGCGGATATTTTTACTATCGCGTGTTTTTGTCTCTTTACGCTGGTTAAAGTCTTGATTCAAGTCGCAATCTTGGCTCATTACAATCCAATATGTGCTGTCGTCCGAAATTTCAACCTCGGCTTCTACGTTCGAAAGCGGCTCACCACTAATAAAGCTCAGGTCGCGCAATATGTCGCCCTGGCAGATTCTCGCCTTGCGGAAATGTCGGAATTGGCTCTTAACCGCGCTTGCGTACATATCTTATTTTTTGAGGAGTCGGCGTTTTAACTTCATACCTCGCGGATTCACTGAAGGCGTTATACATACCTGCAGAGACAGATCTATAGGAGAACTGCTGCTTCTTATCCGTAGATTTTTGAGGTAAGTCCTTCCTTGAAGCGGATTTCATATGTTTGTCTTGTTCCATAAAATCATCCCTTCCTCATTATTTCCCTAAGCTTGTCGGTGATACTTGCCTCGAATAGTGACTCAATCTGATCATTAAAGTCTTCGATGAGCTCCGACATCTTAAGGTCTCTGGCGTCCATCGCCAGATTGGTGTAGCAATCATACTGAAGTATGAATTCTTTTCTCGCAACTTGATTCGGAAAGTCTCTATTCCAGATGCCGTAGTCAAACCGTAGATCGTTAGTTGCTGCATGTTTCACAATCTGTCCCATGTTCCGTGATATGGAAAACGCATTTTCGTCTGCAAAGTGGATGCCCGCTAAGAGTTTAGGATTAATATAATCTTCCCAGTGCGTGGGCTTCTGGTTACTCTCCGTTTTAACCACGTTCGAGTAAAGCATACCGACTCTATTAACTGATTCGATGCCAAAGTGGTCTATGAACGCATCAATAACCTTCTCTACGTCGGCTAGGAGCTCTTTTGAATTTTTGTATTTCCTATAGTCAATCCAAAGCCATTTCTGTGATATTTGAGCTCTTTTCGTCTCCTCATCATTAAGCAACATCCAGGATTGTAACTGGTTATTTACTTGTTTCGAGATCGGCATACCTTCTTCTACGTCGATTGTCAATTCAGACTCGTAGCTCGACTGTTGCTCATACTTGGCGAACACTCCTTGAATCTTTTTTAGATACGAATTGATTTTTGATAGATCTATCTTATCAAAATCGATTCGTACAACGACACTGCTGAGGAAGTTTTTCTTGTAATCAGCCATTTGTCATAATTGTGCCATACAATGACCATTAACTAAAGCATTACAGGCCTCCAGGTGGAATTTCTTTAATTCCCAGAAAAAAGTTGGCACCCAAGAATTGAGCGCTATTTACCTCTTAAACCCAAAGAAAAAGGCCCTCAATGAGGACCGAAATTCCCTAATGGTGGAGCTGGCGGGTACCGCCCCCGCGTCCATCGGTTTATATAGTTAGTCTTCTACAGGCTTAGTCTGTTTGAAAATTCTCGGGCACTCACATCAAAGCAAACAAAAAGTGAGCATCCAAAGTCCAAAGTCTTAGTGGGTGTTAAGGACAAAAACACCCAAGCGTCCAGAAAATATGAAACGCCTTTGCACTATCTGGCGTCATGCGCGGCGTTGCTTTGGCGATTAAACCAAAGCTGGTGCAACGTTCAAGTTACTGCGTTGGAACAAGTCCGCTACAGCTGCTTTTGCGCTACGAATAGGTGTTTTTGCATCTATTTTGGGTTTGCCTATAACGCTGACAAGCGACCTGCTGATCTAACCGATAAAGTCCAATGTCGAGCTTAAAATTCAGCCCCACGTCGTCATCTTGTGACTACCATATTATATCATAAGTAGTACCGCGCGAAAACCGCTACGCCACAAAGATTACTCTGGACGTTCCTGCGTAAGCCGGGCGCGGCTCTTGAGAAATTTAGCGACAAATTCCCGAGCACTCGCCTGCAGCACGCCAACCTCGTCCACGGTTAAACGTTTCTCTTCGCCTATTTTCTGCCTTTCTGATATGTGGGCAGGCTTGTCGTATATATCCCTCATGACTACCGCATCCATAAGCGTGCTTAGGTCCGCGAAGGCTAGTTGCTGCATGCCGACGCCGTGTAGAAAATGAGCGTGGTCGTTACCGAGCACCTTGAGCGTGACCTGGTCCGGGCTTGTGCAGTAGGTGGCTATGTCATCCATTGTAGGGTTATCGAGCCACGTGATGTCTGGGGCGATGTCGGCTAAGGTTGCCTGTAAATAATCCCTGCCCTTGCGCCCCAAATTTCGGATGTCACCTATCGTTTCCTTGCCCACGACCAACAAATCCCGGAAATTTTTAACTCCTTCGCGGCGCATGCAATTTATTACTCGGGCTGTCATGGGAGTTGCGCCATACTTGTTCTCAACCACCTCAGCTATGGGCTGGTCGAGCGACTCTTGCGCTATATTTTCCCCGGACACGGCTACGTCAACGGTAATTCCTTCACGTGCTATAAGACCCCCGAGGAACATGGAGGCGCGGCCGCGCAATTCAGCGGTGGTTACCTGCGCGTTCTCTGTAGCTACAAGAGCCCTCATGGCCACTTGCACCTCTACGAATGACGGACTGGCGGGTGGCGCGGCCTCGTACGCGGCGCGCATTGCCGCGACCATGGGCTCTACTGCGGGCGCAGCCATTTCTTGCAAAAGCTCGAAGTCACGCTGGCGGTCGGCATAGCGTTGCGCCGGCTCCGCAACTGCACTAAGATTCATCAAGTTTCCGGTGGCCCAGAGCATGTCAATTTCGGCGTCGGCCGCCTTCATCGCATCGAACGCGGCATTTGCCTCGTTAACCATCGTCCACGCTAAACCGGTAGGGAGAGATACTTCAGACATTCGTTGCATCCTGTCCAATTGCCGCACGCGCAGCCATAAACTCATGCGCAAACTTTCGCCCCGCTTGTTGCAGCTCAGCAACTTTGTCCCGCCCTAATTTTTTAACCATCACACCACCGCCCATATCATATTCGTCTACATACGCCATCAGTGTCTCAATATCCGCCGATGCCAACGTTTGCATATCCATACCACGTAGCACGCGGGCGACCTTGTCGGCCAACGCGCGCACCGTTACCTGGTCGAGCGACTCGCATAGCTTGGCGATATCTTTAATCGTAGGTGCGTCGTGCCAGACAAGTCCAGGGTTTACTTTATAGAATACCTCTTCCAGAGCTTCCATACTTCCTGAACCGAGGTTAGGTATATCGCTAACCTTGGCCCTGCCCGCCACAAGCACGTCGCGGAGGGTTACCAGATTCTCGCGGCGTAAGTGGTTGCTCGTACGCGCCACGATTAAAGGTTTATTACCGTAAACCTCCTTGAGCACCTCGCCTACAGGCTGATCGAGTTCTTGGGCCTGTCGTTGCTGCTCTTGGTCGGGGCCAAGCGATTGCACATCAACGGCAACATTGCTGTACACCGCAGCATCGCCGAATAATAGTTGAGCGCGTAGTTTTAAATCTTCTGCGGCCGCGACGGTATCCTCAGCTGCCACGATGGCCTCGGCACTCAAGCAGACTACTGCCATAGCGGCGGGCATTGTTTTGGGCACTGCACCGACATCGGCTTGCGCAGCGACAGCTTTGGCGTCTTTAGTTACAAGACCCTCGGCGATGAGCTCCGCAGCAGGAGCGCCGAGCTGCAACAACTGTTCAAACTGATGCTGAGCGCTGGCCATCTCCGCGTCTTGGCCGGCCGCTTCTGCCGCTTTCACCCTATCAAATGCAGCATTTGTGGCACCAACCACCGCCCACGCCATTTCTCGCGCTAAAGATATTTCTGACATCCGTTGTATTCTACCCGATTACCAGTTCATGTCAAACCGACAAGGCATAGTCTAAGGCAATTTTAGCGTATGCCGTATCGGTCGTGCACTTCGGTGAAGAACCGCAAAACATTGTCTACGTTTTGAGCGGGCACCCCGGCTTGCGTTTGCATGAGCCCGGTCAGCGCCGTCAGCGCCTCGGGGATCGTCGTGACGTCCGGCAAGATGTTTATGTTGCGTTCGGCGATGTTGTCGCGCTGGAACCAGTCCGATATGCCGGTTGGCGTACCATGGTGGGCGAATACGTGTGTTGGGGATGCGTTTGGATCGTCGTCGATCACCTTATAGCTATATCCTTTGCCGTCCCTAACAGCGGTCCTTTTGACGTCATCAAACCATTCCTGCACATTACTTGGCTCGCCGGTATATTCGTTCGGGCGATCCGGATGGCCGATGAGGCCCTTAAACTCCTCGAAGCGGGCGGGCGGCAACCAAAAAAAGCCTGGCCGCGTAGTCATTACGTAGGGCGCAGACTTTTGCTGCAGGAAGTCGGGGTCCAGTCGCAACTCCCGCTCAATATTACGAGCATGCCATGCATATTCCGGGCCATACTCGCCTATGCCGGTTAATTTTAATATTCTAATCTCGGCAAACGTAGAAGATTCATTTACGGATCCCAGCACCATGTCAGACGGCAAGGTCTGGCCGTTCCTCACCATATCAATAGGGGTAGTGAAAATATTGGGGGCCGCGTCATCCTGCGGAAGGTTTGGAAAGTGTTCAGTCATTTCGGTGTTATACTACAATATTTTATAAATGTCTAATGTGTGGCGTTAGTTTTTGCGGTCTTCCGCCATGCGTAAGAGCTCGTCGGCGATCGCTTCGGAAATCGGCAAGCCCAGATCATCCTCCAGCCACTTGAACTGGCCGTTCGGATTTACCTCAAGGTACACGATCTCGCCATCCGGCTTTTCGATAAAGTCAAAGGCACCGTAGCGCAGGCCATAGTGTTTGAGCAAGGCCTTGCACTTCTCCGCCTCTTCTTTTGGAAAGTCTTCGGCTTTGAATTGAACCGCCGAGGTAAATTGATGCTTGCGCCAATCGTCTTTGGCCGTGTCATCGGTGTAGATAGCCGCGGCAAAAACTTTGTCGCCAACAACCGTGACGCGCCACTCGCGCTTCTTTTCTATGAACGGCTGCCAGATCGCCGGATAGGGCGAGACTTGCTTGGGCAATTGCGCGTGGGTGAGTTTGGTGGCGTGCATAATTTTTTCCTGCTTGCCGTCAATGGACGGGACAATGCTAGTGCGCGCCATTTTGGCAGATAGCTGCTCGTAATCAAGTGCTTCTACGCTCGCCCATTGGTTACTCACCACTGTTTCTGGAACTTTAAACCCACAGGCTGCCGCTGCGGCTAACTGTGGAATTTTAGCCTGCGCGTAGTCCATTTTAGGCCAACTATTGAGCCAAATATCTTCTGGTAACGCTTGAAGCAGGGTGTTGTGCCCTGCTTCGTACTCGTCCTTGAGCGAAAGCCAGCGCCACGAATTGCCTTGGCCGTAGTACATTGGTTTGCGATACCACGCGGCATCGATTTGCTTGGGGTCAAGTACTTGTCCGTCGTACGTAAATTGTAATACACCTTGCTTATCGATATGCGCGTTAAATTGGCGTGAGCCTTTTGCAATCGAATCGGTTTCATACACGATTACTTTGACTCCACGAGCTTCTAGCTGGCGCATTACCTCTGCATAGTTTGGCCTGTCAATAGAGGTTGAGGCGATTAAAATTGTTGGGGCGGACATGGATTGACCTGCTGCTTATTTGTCTTCTTCGGCAGCGTGCGTCGTCGAGCAGCTAGTAGCGGTAAGGCCGCGCAAAGCGTCTTCCGGACCGATGATGTCGCCGAGCTCAGCACCGAGCACGTCGGGGAGCAATGGCTGCAAAGTCGTGAACTTTTCCGCGTCGGGAGCGAATTGCTTTTCCATTTCAGCGATTGTTGCCGCAACTTCAGCGGCTGTTGGCATAACTTTTACTTCTGACATATAAAAATAACCTTTCTCACAAACGTGTGTAGCATATATGTAGGATACTATTATCATACATAACCGTATATTTTACAAGTACAATAATGGACGGCCACAGGGTATTTACTTTTTTAAATAATTATTGTATTATATGTACTTTAAGTGAGTTTATTATGACAGGTGCAGGAAGTATCAATCAAGCAGTAGAGTTATGCCGTACAAAGGTAGAGGCCACTATTGACCCTCATGGCCAAGTAACCGAAAAGTACGATAACGGGCATATTGAGTTTAAAAAAGGTGTCGCCGCCCTCAAGGCAGCGCGGGCAGCATTCGCAGCGGCAGGCGTTGAGTTTAAAGACGGCGCCGGATTAATGGGGCCCATCCAAGAAGGACTAGACGAAGCTCACGCAGCCATTACAGACTGCGGCCTAGAAACCTCGCCAAAGAAAATTAGTGCCGTGCCCGGCCAGCTCGAAGGTCTCCGCAACAACGCTGACGAACTATTTAACGAAATAAATGGCAGTATGGAAAACTGCAATTCGCATGTTACAGGCCTGGACTTCATGATCCGGACCGTCGAAGGCGAAGGCGTCGTTAGGGAGTTATCGCAAGAAATGCGCGGTAACCACGGCCAAACTGCAGCAGAGATCGTGCAGGCCTGCGCCGAATATAACCTGTAGCCGCTGCGGCTTGCGTAAGTTTTAGGCTTGACCTTAAATGCCCAGCGGGTGGTCGCAGGAGTGTGCTTTGGCGGGCTGGCACACAAAATTATGCAGCTTTTTGAGCGTTTCGAGCAGCTGCTTCATTTCTTTGTCGCTCAGCGTGCCGAACATTGGCGAATGATACTGCACGAGTACCTGGCGGGCAGCCTCGGCCACCTTGAGACCTTTTGGCGTAATGCGCGTAAGATGCGCGCGGCGCTCGGCGGCATTTACCTCTGTTACGAGCATACCCCTTTCGTGCAAAAGTTTAATTTGGCGGCTTACGCTGGCCTCGGTTTGGCCCAGGCTTTGCGCCAGCTTGCGCTGCTGCACTTTTGGATGCCACTGGAGGGCCCTCATGATTTTGTACTGCGATAGCCCGATGCCGAGCTGCTCTTGCAGAACTTGGTCGGATTGGCGGCCGCTCATGCCGGACAGATGTTCGAGGAGGTAACCAACTTGATTTACGGGATGCATTGGCGTGTCCATACGGCTATCCTATAGACCTACACTTAACACGTCAAGCGTTTTTAGACAAAGACGGCAAGGCAGCAGCGTAGGCTTTATACAGCGCATGCCACGCCGGCAAGCCGAGTTCCTGCGCGCGGGACATGGGTTTAATGCCAGCGGTGGCAAGCAGCGCTTCGGTTTCAGCGCGGCCAAGCTGCAATCCGGCGCTCAGGCTGTTGGTTAACGTTTTGCGGCGCTGACTAAAACCGGCGCGCACCAAGCGAAAGAACAATGCCGTCTCCACATCTGGGAATAATGGCGCCTGGCGATATGTAAGCGCCACGATCTGCGAATCAACCTTTGGCGGCGGCGTGAACAATTCGGCGTCCACGACCGGCCCCAGGCTGGCCTCGCAGTAAAATTGCACACTCACGCTGAGCAAACTCATGGCGCCCGGCCCTGCCACCACACGCTCGGCAACCTCTTTTTGCACGAGCAAGGCCGCACGCGCAAACGGATTGGCGCTTTCGCACATCACCCGCAGTAAATTGCTCGTCAGGTAATATGGGATGTTGGCGACCACTTTGTAGCCGGCTGGCAAGCTCGTAAAGTCAAAACGCAGGATGTCTTGATGCACAACCTGCAAATTGGCAGCCGGGACGCGTGCGGGCAGCTGCGCGGCAAGCGTGTCGTCAAACTCCACCGCTACCACCTGTTTTGCGCGTGTCACTAGTTTTTGAGTGAGCGTACCCAGGCCCGGGCCGACCTCAAGCACGGTGTCTTCGGCCGTAACACCGGCGGCGTCGCACATGGCGAGCAGGCTTTCTTCGTCATGCAGCCAGTGCTGGCCAAGTGATTTTTTAGTTGCAGGTGTATTCATAAAATTACCAGTTATGGTGTGACACCCAATGATTATACGCGCCCGCCCAGCCACCATATGTGCGCACGGCGTAGCCGTTACACCAGATAAGCTGCGTGACGGCGTTGGTCTGCCAATCGGCGCCGGCGGTCGACATCTTGCTGCCTGGCGTTGCCTGGCCCAGCCCGTAGCCCAGCCCGCTCGGAATAACGGCCGGCGGATAAGCCGGGCAGCTGCCAATTTGGCCCTGCAATTTGGTTGGGCACCAGCCGGATTCGCGACTAACAATGTAGTCAACGTAGGCAAAGTCGCTGTCGCCAATACCGGCCAGACGCATTACGGCCTGCTTGTCGCTCGGAATTTGCACTGCCTTGCCTTGCGCTACAATCTGCGTAACCGGCTGCTGCGTCACAACGGTCTGAATCTGCTGGCGGCCGACTTCTTTGCCGTTTACGAGCTGCACCTGGTACGTAATAACTTCGGTGCCGGGCGCGCCCTGCTGGCGGACGGCGGTTGTGCCAAAGCTCAGCGTGTCATCCTGCACGGTTTGGACCGGCATCGGAATTGGCTGCGTAACGCTTTGGATGACCGTACCGTGGCGAGTCACAAATACTTGGATGTCCGGCGTGATTGGCGCGGTCGACTCGGGCTGCACATTGTCATCGGCGGCCAAATGGATGTTCTTTTCGGCCAGCAAATCTTTGACGGTTTTGGCGTGCGTGCGCACTGTGACCGGCGTGCCATACAGATTGAGATTAACCGGTACGGCGCGGTCAATGACGACCTCGGAGCCGATGCTGCCGGTGGTTACAAAGTTTTGAGTGGGCGCGAGCGTAATGTTGTCTTCGGGAAATACTTGTATGCCGGCCTGCTTGGCAATGCTACGGCCGGTGGTTGCGGCGCTGAACGCGACGGTGCGCTGGCCGCCATCAATGATCGTAACCGGCGTGGCGCGATACACATTGACGCGGAAGTTGTCGTCGGTAATCGGCGTGTCGGCGCTCGGTTCTACGACGTCACCGGTGTTGAGCGTAATATTCGCCTTGTCCAGCAAATCGCCCACTGTTGCGGCGCGTGTAGGCACGGTTTGCTCCTGATGATCGTGCGAGATGATTACGATATGCGATTCACTGTGCGCAAGCGTCGGATGGCCGCCGGTCGCTACCACCACACTCACCGCAACAATGAGCAGCAGCACCATGAACGTCACCACCGGCACCGCAAACAGCGGGTGGCGGCTCAATTTTTTTATCTTACGAACGCGCGCGCGGTGCGTGGCCACGTAGCGTTTCTTGAATGGATTAAGCTTGATTGTATTGCGCATAACCAATGCTCATCCGGGCGCCTATATGGGCAAATCGAACAATCCCGCCAACGGCATGAGCTACCGCTTATTGTATCAAATCGTGCTGGCGCGACCAAGCCTTAACAGCGGTCGTGACATCTAAACCGATCTTTTTTCCGCTCAATTGATGCAGTGGCAGCCATTGGTAGTCGGCGATTTCGAACGGCTGTTTGCGAACGGGCGGCCTGGTTGATAATTCTACAACAAAGTAATGACAGTGGTACTTAAAGCCCCATTGTTTGAACGGTTCGCTCACCAGTGGTTTGATGGCGCTCGGCGCAAGCGTGACGCCGGTTTCTTCGTGCAGCTCACGGGCCAGCCCGATTGCGGGCGATTCACCCTTATGCAGCCCGCCGCCGGGCAGCGACCAACGCCCGCTGCCGAGCCAGCTTTTCAGCACCAGCGCTTCGCCGCCGCACAGCACGAGTACGCGGGTGCGCTCGCTGCGGCCCAGATACAAAAAGAGCAGCGGCCATGCAGCCCAAAAAGCTAAAATACCGATTGCCTGCCAGAGTTTTTTCATAGTTTTTCGAGCGGTGCAAAGCCGATGTTGAGCTTTTTGGCGCCTTTGCCTTTAAAGTAAATGGTTGCGTTATCGCCGTCGAGCTCGACCACGGTGCCAGTGCCGAACAGGCTGTGGCGCACGGTGTCGCCCTCGTTGAGTTCGGGCACGTAGCGCGGCTCGTCGTCGTAAATAATTGTGGTTTCCCGCGGATCAGCCCCAAGCCCGTTCGAGGAACTCAGGCGAAGTGCGCCCGCTTCCTCGGGGGTCCTGTCGCCCCATGTTCCCCCACTGTGCTCGCTAAAGCTGCGCGCACCGGGGGTCCCCCAAGGGGCGCCACCCCCTGAGCTCATGCCTAAGCCGAAATTGTCGGCGTTCGTCATAAATTCGGGATCGATTTCGCTCAAAAATCGCGACGGCGGGTTGTGCTGCACACCGCCATACAGCATGCGGCTGCTGGCGTAGAGCATATAGAGCTCCTCGCGGGCGCGCGTCATGCCCACGTAACAGAGACGGCGCTCTTCCTCCATTTCGGATTGGTCGTAGAGCGCGCGGGAGTGCGGAAAAATCGTCTCTTCCATACCGGTCATAAAAACCACCGGAAATTCAAGGCCTTTGGCAGCGTGCAGCGTCATGAGCGTCACGGCGTTGCCATCAAAATCGGCCTGATCGACGTCGCTGACCAGCGAAATCTCCTCAAGAAATGTGGCGAGCCCGGCCTCGTGGTAACTTTGCGCCACACCCATGAGCTCCTTAACGTTTTCCTGGCGCGATTCGCCCTGCGGCGTGCCGTCGGATAAGTATTGCAGGTAGTCGATGCGGCGCACGAGCGAATCAAGCAGTCCGGCGGGCGGCGTCTCGTCTGCAATTTCACGCAAAGCGGCAAGCATGTCGCCCAGTTCACTCAAACCCTTTTTGGCCTTGCCAGTGACGGTGCCGCAGGTTGCCGCCTCTGTTAAAGCGCGTTCGAGCGAGTAGCCCTGCCCCTGCTGCCACGCCAAAAAATTCTCCAGCGACTTGGCGCCGATGCCGCGCGTTGGCACGTTGACGACACGCTCAAAGCTGACGCGGTCTTCGGGCTGGTAAATAAGCCGCAAATATGCCACCAGATCTTTGATTTCCTTGCGGTCATAAAAGCGCTGACCGCCGACAATACGATACGGGATGCCATAATGCATGAACGATTCTTCCACCGAGCGACTCTGCGCGTTGGTGCGGTACAGCACGGCAAAATGGTTGTAGCGCCGGAGTCCAGCGTCCACGGCATTCCGGATGCGCCGCACAATCGCCTCGCCTTCGGCGCGCTCGCTCACCACTTGCAGAATTTGCACGGGCAAGCCGGCGCCGGCTTCGGTCCAGAGCTGCTTATCGGACCGCTGTTCGTTTTTGGTAATAACGGTGTGCGCCGCATCCAAAATATGTTTGGTGCTGCGGTAATTTTGCTCCAATTTAATGACGGTGCAGTTTTTGTAATCGCGCTCAAAGTTTAAGATGTTGCGAAAATCCGCCCCGCGCCAGCTGTAAATGCTTTGCCAGTCGTCGCCCACCACGGCAATGTTTTTGTCAGCGTTCGTAAACAGTTTAACCAGATGATACTGCGCGGCGTTGGTGTCCTGGTACTCGTCGATCATGATGTAGCGGAACTGCGTTTGCCATTTTTTGCGGATTTCGGCCTGCGTCTGCAGCATGCGCACGGTGCGGTTGATGAGGTCGTCGAAGTCGAGCGCCGACGCTTCTTTGAGCACGCTTTCGTACAACGGATACACTTGTGCGGCGGCGCGCTGAGCCGGGCTGTTGACAGTGCCGGCGTATTCGGCCGGGGTTAGGAGCTCGTTTTTGGCGCTGCTGATCAGGCTGCCGAGGACGCGGGCCGGAAACGCTTTTTCGTCGATCATTAATTGCTTGCTGGCGCGCTTAATTGCCGCCTGGCGGTCGGATTCGTCAAAAATTACGAAGCTGCGGGGAATGCCGATGTGCTCGCCATCCTGCCGCAAAATCCGCACACAAATGGAGTGAAACGTGCCCATGTACGGCATAAAACTGCGGTTGTCGGCATTGTCGCCCAGCAGCGCGGCGACGCGTTCGCGCATTTCTTTGGCGGCTTTGTTGGTAAATGTGACGGCCAGAATGTTGTACGGCGTGGCTTTACGCGACGCAATCAAATACGCGATGCGGTGCGTGAGCGTTTTGGTCTTACCCGAGCCGGCGCCGGCCTGAATAAGCAGCGGTCCGTCGGTGGTCTCGACCGCGCGACGCTGTTCTGGGTTTAATCCGGTCAAGAGATCTTCTAACACGTTGCTATTGTAGCAAATAGTCCTTCTGCTTACTGCTGTAATTTAGGCTTACGGCGTACTATTTTGGCTACAATAACCAATTGCGGCGAGCAGCACCCTGTGGTTTAATAATTTGGTCAACGAAAGGTGCCATTACTTATGCCTAACCCTGATCTCATATCCGAATTTGTTCCCTTTGGCGTGGAATTCCTCACACCGCTTGATGATCTCGCGCCCGACGCCGCGCTTGGCGCACTTGCTTGTATTCAGGCCACGGATAGTAGAAACGACGACGAGCCCCAACCAGTCGATGGTCCAAAAATTCCGCCGCCCCCGTCCGTCATGAATGGTTCAGACCTAGCTGAAATCACAAGCCTGCAGTAGCACATGAAGTCGCCAACCGCACGCGTCGTGGTTATAACCGACCGCCGCGACGCTCATTTGCCTTTCGTGGAACGTCACCTGGATGCGCCGTTTGTGGTACTCGATCCGCAGGAATTTGCGGCCGGCAAAGAGCTTTCATACGAATGCAAAGATGGGCGGATTATACCTGTCTATGACGGTTTGCGACTCGACGCAGTCAGCGGCGCATGGTATCGCAAACCCCTGCAAATCACCGACGACAATCTGCCGGTTGCCCCTGTTTTTAAAGCGTATGCGCGCACTGCCATGCAACGCCACTTCAACCAGCTGCTGACTTGCTTTAGCGAGGCAACGTGGGTGTCGGATTATTACGCCATCTGCAAAGCCAACAATAAATCGTGGCAGCTGGCGATAGCCAAACAGCTCGGCATGCAGGTGCCCGATACCGTAATTACCGGCGACAAAGTAGTTGCAGCTGCATTTTTAAAGACGCACCCCCGTAGCGTCGCCAAATCCCTCACCACTACATACCCGCAGGTCGAGGGCAAAACAAACACATTCTTTACCACGCTGCTTGAGGACGGTTTTGCGCCAGATCTCACCGGTCTGCATTTTGCACCGTCTATTTTTCAGGAGGCCATCTCTATCAGCACAGATGTGCGCGTCACCGTCGTAGGCGATCAGATCTTTGCCGCTGCCATACGCGCCCAAGGAGCCGAAAAATCCAAAACGTATGATTACCGCCTGAGCCAACACGCCGGCAAAGTTACTATCGAAGCTCTCGATGATTTTCCTAAAGAGCTCACCCGGCAATGCGTAGAGCACACAAAGCGACTCGGGCTGCGGTTTGGGGCGCTCGATTTTGTCCTAGACGCCAGCGGCACATACTGGTTCCTCGAGAATAATCCGAACGGCCAGTGGGCGTTTATTGAGGAATCGACTGGCCAACCCATCGGTAAGGCACTGGCCGATCTTTTGCAATCAAACGCACTCGGGCGGTAGTAACTGAGACTTTCGCGCTACTGCTTAAAGAAATGCGTGTGCGGGACGCCATGCAGCTGCAGTGCGCCGGCGTCGAGCATGGCATCGGCGCATCCGATCGCCACGACAATAATGAGAATCGCGCCAACGACTGCCAAGCGCATTGACGACGCACGGTTGCGGGCGGCGACGTCCACTAACGGCCCTTGATCTTGGCTGCTAGGCGTAGGAGCCTGTTGGTGCGACTCCGGCGGGGCTTGGTTGATCGTTTGCGGTGGGGCGGCGACAGGTGACGGCACGGGCGGCTCACTCGCAATACTTGGCATTGCGTTCGGCACGGGCGGCGTTGCAAGCGGCGCTGAAGGCTCAGACGGCGAGCCGGCAGACGGCAGCGGGTCATATGGCTCGCGTTCGGCAGTGGATGCAGTGGGCTCGGCAGCGGGCGCAGGTTCATCGTCGAAGTGCGCCGGGAGGAGAGGTGTTGGCGGCGAATCTATACCGGCAGTACTCGGCGGCTGCACATTCACCCCAATCCGGTGGATGGCCGGTTTGACCGGATCGTTGGCGACGGGCGCAGGCACGCTGCTTTCGTCCGGCGACATCATCGGATCTTTGACCATCGGCCGATCGGTTACGATCAGCGGACGCGTGGTTGAACTCGGCGCAGTTTTGCCGGGCCGGGCCACGTCAAATACTTTACCGGGGCGGCTCGCGTGGTTATGGCCGGATGTATGGCTCGCAGATTTTGGTTTATTCGTCTTCATCTGTTTGTTCGTGTTGTAGGCGGTAGGCGGCGTCCACGATACCGGCAAACTTGTACGGGTTGAGACTGGCTGCGCCAACCAGGGCGCCGTCGCAGTCCTCGAGTTCCAGATAGCCGCGCACGATTTGCTCGTCCACACTGCCGCCATACAAAACGCGCAATTGCTTGGCGGCTTTGGCGCCGTACAGCTCGGCGACGTGGTGCCGGATACACTGCATGGCTTCGGCGACCTCGTGCGGTTTGGCGAGCTCGCCGCCAAAGGTGCTAATGGCCCAGACCGGCTCGTACGCAATAACTACATTGGCGATTTCGTCGGACGTCAGATTGCTGAGCGCGGTCGTGACTTGGTCGTGCAGGACTTGCTTGGTTTCGCCGGCCTTGCGCTCTTCTTGGGTTTCGCCCACGCATAAAATCGGCGAAATGTCGTTACGCACGGCAGCCTGGACTTTATCGCGCACCGTTTCAAGCGTTTCACCAAAGTAAATGCGGCGCTCAGAATGCCCCACAATCACATAATGCACCAGGTCGCGCAGCATGGTAAACGAGATTTCACCAGTGTAAGCGCCTTCGTCCTTATAAAAAGCATTTTGAGCGGCGAGCCGGAACTTGCGCCGGTCGATCTGCATGCTCATTGGCTGCAGCGTGAGCAGCGACGGCGCCAGCACAACCTCAATATTGCGGTGAATACGCACGCGCTCCTGCAACCGATGGACAAGCAAACTGGCCTGCGACGCGTTCAGGTGCATTTTCCAGTTAGCAACAAGCAATATCTTAGTCATTTTTATAAGCTTAACCTTTTCTAGTGTAGCACATGTTGTAAACAAATCTTGACCGATATGGTATCGTCGCATGCATGGAAACACTTATACTACCGCTAGAGGTAATCGATGCGCGCGGCATGCATCCAGATTCACAATTGCCATTACAGCTCGCTCCCGACATCGGTAAGCAACTACTGCAACAAACGGAATTAGGTGATAACGAGACACCTCGCGACTTAAAGGCCGCTATGTGGTGCACTCATACCGGCTTGTGCCAGCGTGGTTGTACAGATACAAGTGGCTGTGCAATCAACAAAGAAAATGACGGATAAAAGTATTTCAGTCTTTATTTTGCAAGGCTTCTACGCCGGGCAATTTGCGGCCGGCCATGAGCTCCAGACTCGCACCGCCGCCCGTTGACACATGATTAAATGATTGCACGAGCTTGCGCTCCTCAACATACGCCACGGTGTCGCCGCCGCCGACCAGGCTGTAGGGCTTGTGGCCCCAATCGCCCAGCATCGCTTCTACGATCAGCTCTGTTCCGTGTGCGAACGGCCCAACCGGCCCGGTAATAGCCGGCGTTTCGGTGACGCCCATCGTGCCGTTCCAGATCACCGTTTCGGCGTTTTGCAAGCTGCCGGCGATGAACGCGCCGGAGAACGGCCCGATGTCCAGGATCATCTCGTTCTCATCAATAGTGCGAGTGCGATTCGAGGGCTGCTTAGGGTAATTTTCGATGTCGGCAATCACATGCGCATCCCAATCCACAATTCGTGTCGCCGCCGTTTTATCGAGCGCAGTCGCCACCACGCCGTCTTGCGGTAAATAGAACACAAAGTGTTGGTTTTTAGACTTCTCGGCCGCTTTTTGCATGACGTCGCGCGCTAGGCCGAGATCGTCCTGATCCACCAAACTCTTGCCCACTTTTATGCCCTTGGCGTCCAAAAACGTGTTAGCCATGGCGCCGCCCACGGCTACCAGATCAGCAATTTCTATAAACCGGTTGAGCACGTCAATTTTGTCCGAAATCTTGGCGCCGCCCACGATGGCCACTAAGGGACGCTTGGGGTTTTCCATGACATTCGTAATGGTGTCGACTTCGCGCGCAAGCAGCAAGCCTGCCACCGCCGGCAAGTGATGAGTAATGGCGTCGGTACTGGCGTGCGCCCGGTGGACCACACCAAAACCGTCCTGCACAAATAAGTCGGCCATTTTGGCGAGCTTCGCGGCAAAGCCGTCGTCATTATTCTCTTCTTCGGGGTGAAAACGCAGGTTCTCGAGCAGCAAAACCTGCCCGGCCTTGAGCGCTTTTGCCTGTTTTTCGACTTCCGGCCCAACACAATCCTTTGCCATAGTCACTGGCCGCTCGAGCAGTTGGCTGAGCCGCTTGGCCACCGGTGCCAGGCTCAGCTTGGCGTCAACCTTGCCGGCCGGTCGGCCCAGATGCGAGCAAATCACCAGCTTTACATTCTTATCGAGCAGCGCGCGTACCGTCTCGAGTGATTGCTGAATGCGGTAGTCATCGGCGATTTCACCCTTGTCGTCAAGCGGCACGTTGTAATCGGCGCGCAGCAGCACGCGCTTGCCCTCCAGCTCAACATCGTGAATCGTCTTTTTTGTGAACATCCCGCCCCCTTATTGCCATCTATTATAATACAACCATTACCGTTTTTTATATTTGCTTTTTTAACATTTTTATGGTATTATTATTCAAATGAGTGAGTTGTTGGGCTTGAACCAGAATCGGATTATTAGTGGCGCATTGGTCGTCGCCGGGCTGATAGGCGGCGTAAGCATAGATACTGCCGCCATAGGCCTTGCCGATTTAGGCACCAAGGTTTGGGACCTCTACGAAATGACCGGCACACCCGACGGCTCGGCAATCGCCGACTGCAACGTTTTGCCATGGCAGCAAGTGGACGCCACGATACAACGCCTACAAGAAGATTTTAGCCCCGCTCGCCGTGGGCAACTCAATAAAAGTGATGCCGCAGCCCACGCCGCCGAACTCAATGTTCATCTGCCGCGGCCAGAAGACCTGCCCACCATCTATCCCAATACAAGCCCCAGCGCGGCGGTCAAACAACTCAGCGCTTTTACTATCAAAGAGTACGGTTTTCCCGTTACCAGCCCGTCCGAACAACCATCAACCACCAAAGACGCCATTGACCTAGAAAATGCCATAGCCTCCTTCCCGATTGAACTTGTTAAGGCGGCTGGGGTGAACGGCATCGAACTTGGCGCCGACACCGAACTGGGCGCCAGCGGCGGCGATGGCGGATACAACCCTATTACTCAAAAAATAACCTTTGCCCACGGCGCAACCAAAAATATCGGGCACGAATTAACGCATGCTGTTGCGAGCGCCTCGGCAGTAGAACATTGCGGTACGAATGCGAAATTTGGCGATCCAAACTTTATGGCGGTCAACCCTCCCGAGTTTTCCTACGATTACTCCACCAGCGATATTGCCTGGCGTGGCATAACCGCCGACCGTTATGGAGCAACGAGCGCCGCAGAAGATGAGGCAGTAGTTGGCGGCGACATACTGCAGCCGGGCAGCGACCAGAACGATAAGAAAAAATGCGCGTACGGACAGTCGCCCATTTTGGACTTCAAGGTCGCCGCAGTTACTGCACGCTTTAACGACCTTGCGCCCGGAACCGGCACATACGTGGCCGACATGATGACCACCCTCGCGCCTTGCAGCTAGAGTAAGCTACTCAAGAGCGCGGACTTTAATAGTGTCGGTGGCGCCGGTTTTGCCGGGGTAGCGGCCTGAGACCATCACCACCACGTCGCCAATCGCCAAGACGTCATTCTGGCGCAGCCATTCTGTAAGCTTGATGGCCGCCTGCGGGTCGTCGGGGCGCACGTAACTTTTTACGTCGTACACTAGTGCCAGCTGTTGCGCGGTGCGAATCTCGCTCGTGACGGCAATTAACGCTGTGTCTGGTCGCTGCGAAGCGATCTGCAGAGCCGTGGCGCCGGATTTGGTTTCAGCAACGATGGCGCGGGCGTCGATGTTTTCGGCCAGGTTGATAACGCTACTCGAGATGGCATGACGCATGGTGTGCTCGCGCTCGAACGGATACGTGGCTTTGAGCGGTGGGTGCTGCTCGGCGTATAGCACGACGCGCTTCATGGTTTTGACGGTTTCTACCGGATATTTACCCATGGCGGTTTCGTCGCTGAGCATCACGCAGTCGGCGCCGATGAACACAGCCGTGGCGACATCCGAGACCTCGGCGCGCGTTGGCTCCGGCATGTCGACCATGCTCAGCAGCATTTGCGTCGCCACAATTGTTGGCTTGGCGTATTTTTGGCCGAGACCGATAATCTGGCGCTGCACCACCGGCACGGATTCTGCCGGCGTCTCCACTGCTAAGTCGCCGCGCGCCACCATAATGGCATCGGCCGCCTGCACGATCGACTCAATATTATCCACGCCGGCTTTGGTCTCGATTTTGGCAATGATCTTGGCCGTGCTGCCCTGCTTTTGCAAAAGTTCCCGCAGGTTTTCGATGTCAGCCGCAGTCTGCACAAAACTGATCGCCACGTAGTCGATGTCCTGGCCGGCGCCGGCTTCGATATCCGCCAGATCTTTCGGCGTCAAAATGTCACCCTGAAAGTCAGTGTCGGGCAAGTTCATGCCTTTGCGCTTGATCAAAATGCCGTCGTTGTCGGCCAGCGCGTGCACCACGCCGTCATGGCCGACGCGCGTAATAGTGGTGCGCACCTTGCCGTCAAACAAGTACAGCCGCTCGCCCTTTTTGACCTTTTTGCTGAGGTCGTATTGCATTGGAATGTGCCCGGTTTTTACATAATCTGCTTGGTATAAAAAGCTCAGCTCGTCCCCGGCCTTCACGGTAATAATGCCCTCAAAATCGCCAAGGCGCACCTTTGGCCCCTGTAAATCCTGGATAACCGCCACCGGTTTGCCCTGTTTTTCGCTGGCTTTACGCACCCACGGAATGCGCGCCAAGTGCTCTTCGCGCGTGCCGTGGCTAAAGTTCAGGCGAATGCCGTTCACACCGGCGGCGATGAGCTGCTCGACCATTTCCGGATTGTCGGTTGCCGGCCCAATAGTGGCGATAATTTTCGTCCGCTTAAATGAGCCGACCGGCACCGATGGTGCGATATCTGTAAAATGCATGAGATTTCCTTTTTGAGATTTGATGATTATTATACGGTGAAAAGGTGTTTTTTGCAAAACACCGCTTGAGGCTTACTTTTTGGCCAAAAGCGTCTGCATGATTGCCAAGGCTGTTTGGCCATCGGGCGTAAGGAACCAGGCGTCGGCGCGTACCGTGGTAGTAAGGTTCGCGCTGCTGCTTTTGAGCGCAAAAGTAATCGCCCGCCCGCTGGCATCCGCAAAACGCGGCGCACTTTGCAGCATCAGTGGGCTCGCCGCGTTTGGCGTGTGCCCGGCAATGGCGGCCACGTTTACCACTGCATACATTGGCTGATAAGAGGCGCTGCCGTTCAAGAAATATCCGCCAATAATTTTGAGATCTGGCGCGCCCGGCACATCGGCAGCGACCTGCCAGCGGAACTGCGCCCAAAAACTCCCTTGCTGATCTGGATTCGTATAGGTAAGCCGCATGGTATTGCCCGGGCTCGTAACAACCATATGCGACGCTTGGTCGGTGAGGTTTGGCGTAACGCTCAGCTGCCAATCGGCCGGATATTTAAAACATTGCCCATGTACGACATCACAGTACGATTTCCAGGTAGCGGTAGAAATATTGGCGGCGGGTTGTGCCTGCGGCGCGGCGCCGGCGTTTATGGCAGTAAGCTGTTGATTTAGAGCGCTCACCTGTGTTTGCGCCGATCGCATACGGCCGACTTCACTGCGGACCAGCTCGTGCTGCCAGGTGTACACCGCGCCGAGCAACGCCAGCCACACTACCGCGAGCACATAAAAGCCCACGTACGCGTGTGCGTAGCGCGTATGAAAAGCAGCATCCATGTCCAGCTCCGGATCTTCGTAGAATTCGTGGTATTTCTGGGACTTGGCCATGTTATTGCTTTAAATCTTTGTTAGCCGATATCTGCCGCTGCAAATTTTGCGCCTGCGTCTGCAAGCTCCGCGTCGTGGCCTGCAAATGGGTTAATTTGGCATGTTGCCAGGCATACATTCCAAAGCAGCTCACCAAAATGATGGCCGTCATGAGCAAGCCGCCAAACACATGCAGCACCACACGCGCGTCTGGCGGCGGAATAAACGCTGGATGATCAGGCAATTTTGGGGAGTGGGCGCGATGTTCCATGCTTGCCTTTAGCATAACCGTATTCCGCGGTTTCGGCAACGCCGCCCGGGATTACTACAGCTTCTTGTATGCGAAAACCACGCGCTGGCCAACAGTAATAATCGACAATATGATCAGCACGATAAACATGCAGCCGATGACATTTTGTCCGGCAACCGCCGCGTGCGGAAACCATATATACAAAAGCAGCGCCGCGCATACCGCAATCAGCCGCTCGGTGCGCTCCATAATGCCCACGTTGGCCACGAGCTTGCCTTTGGCGGCCAGTTCGGTGCGCGACCGGATATAACTTATTAAATACGCCAGCATAATCAGCGGCAGCACAATATTCCACCCAACAAGCCCGGCAAAGCCGAACGCCGCTAAAATCGTAAAGTCGGCAAAACGGTCGATCGTCGAGTCCAAAAAGCCGCCAAACGCCGTCACTTTGCCCTGCGCCCGCGCTACCATACCGTCCAGCATGTCCACGCCGTTCAATATCACGGCCACGATCGCCCAACCGTATTGTTTATGCAGCATCAGCACAAAAAATACTACCGGGAACACCAGGCCAAACATAGTAATCGCGTTTGGGTTCACGTTTTTGAGTAGCCGGCCGAGCGGCTGTAACGCCTTTTCGGCGGCGGGTTTGGCAAAGCTCAACATATTGGTGATTATACACGAGGTTGCCTGCGCCGCACCCTGCCAAAATCCACAATTTTTTGCAGCAAACTTGTATAATATAGCCATGGCCCTCACACAAGACGCATCGGAACGTTTGCTGCTGCGGGCAATGCTGCCTTCTATCGCCGGCCTTATTGGATCTTTTTTTATACTTATCATGATTATGGCCGTGCACGTCCTGCTCTTGAGCGTCCAAGCCGGCACATTGTGGAGCGAAATTTACGACGGCTATTTCTCGATCTTCTATACTAATGTGCTGGTGCAACCGTTGCTGACGCTGTTCCATTCGAGCGTCGTGGGTGTGCTGGCATCTGCGCTGGTGTGGAGCTTGGCCGGCGGCATTTTGTATGCCCTGGTTGAGTGGGGCGTGTATTCGGTACGGAATTTCCGGGCGGCCGAACGCAACATCCAGTACGCCGGCAAAGTGTACGTGGAACACCCCTTGCAGCGCAACTTCCTGATTCGCGCCGTTATCCGGCTGTTTATCGGGCTTGGGCTCGTGGCGTTGGTGGTTGTAGCCTTGCCCTACTTACAATTTCTTTCGAACGTCGACCACAGCATTTTGCTTGGCACCGCGGCGACCGCGCAGGTGGTTGCGCAAATCGGCGAGGCGCTCCTGATCGGCATCGGCCTGCTGCACGCCTTTATTGTTCTGCTCCGCTTGTACAATTTCCGCACTCGCCTTTTTGGCGAAATTCTTTACTAGCTGGCCGCGCAAAAAGTGGTACGATAAGCCTATGCATTTTGTACGAGTAAGCGAGGGGACGGCAGCCGCGCAGAAGTTGGCGGCGATTATTAACAGTGTTCTGGCGCATGGCCAGCGGGTAACATGGCTGGTTTCGGGCGGATCGGCGGCACAAATTGCAGTCGAAGCCCAAAAACACATTACGCTGAGCGACAAGCTTACGGTCATGCAGGTCGACGAGCGTTACGGTGCCGTTGGCCACGCCGACAGTAATTGGAAAAAATTATTGGATGCCGGGTTTGATGACAAGAAATTCCATTGCCTGCCGATGCTGACCGGCAAAAGCTTTACCGACACTGTTTACGATTATCAAGCTGCTATGGTGGCGGCATACCAGCAGTCTGGCCTCGTTGTCGGACTGTTTGGCATTGGCGCCGATGGCCACACTGCCGGCATTCTGCCAAACAGCGCCGCGTTCCAGGCCGGCAGCGCACTCGTGACCGGCTACCACGGGCCGGACTTTTGGCGCATCACCATCACGCCTGCCGCTATTACGCACCTCAAAGCGGCGATTGTTTATGCAATAGGCGCCGATAAGCGTAATGCGCTCCAGGGGCTGCAAATCGACAAATCCCCGGTGGCCGAGCCCGCACAACTGCTCAAACAAATCCCTGAAATCTGGCTATACAACGACCAAATAGGAGACGTACGGTGAAAATCGGCTTTATCGGGCTTGGGAAAATGGGCGCGCAAATGGTGGCGCGCCTGCAAAAAGCCAAGCACGAAGTCGTGGTGACCGATCTTGATCAGGCAGCAGTTGCGGCTGCAGCCGAGCGCGGCGCCATAGCCGCAGCTGACCGCGACGCGCTGGTTGCCGCACTGCCCGCCCCGGCCGTCGTGTGGCTTATGATTCCGGCGCAATTTGTGGACAGCGAGATTGATGCACTGCTTACCATTTTGCCGCACGGCAGCATCATTATCGATGGCGGCAACTCCGACTTCCGTCTTACCCGAAAGCGCGCCGAGCGCTGCGCCATGGCCGGCGTAGAACTTATAGACGTCGGCACGAGTGGCGGCATTTTGGGTCTTAAAAACGGCTTTTCAATGATGGTCGGCGGCGACAAAGTCGCCTTCGCCACGGTTGAGCCGATCATCCAGGCACTGGCCCAGTCCGAAGGCTATCAGTACTTTGGCACACACGGCGCCGGCCACTACATAAAAATGGTCCACAACGCCATTGAATACGGCATGATGGAATCCTACGCCGAAGGCTTTCGATTATTAAAAGAAGGTGCCGATTATCCCGGTCTGGACCTTGGTTTAATCGCCAATGTTTGGCAGCACGGCAGCATTATCGCCAGCAATTTAAACAGCTTAAGCGCACAGATTTTTGCCGCGAACCCCGAACTTTCCGGCGTCGAGGGCTTTGTAGCCGAATCCGGCGAAGCGCGCTGGGCACTCGAAACGGCCCGCGCCCAACAGATGAAATTACCGGCTGTTCAAATCGCGCTCGACGTACGCCGCGCCAGCGAGCAAGGCCAGATCAATTTTGCAACCAAGGTTCTCGCCGCCATGCGCCACGCTTTCGGCGGCCACAAACTTAACAAGTAAAGTATGGCAAAACACATAACCATTCCACCAATCGAACCCTCCACGCTCGTGATCTTCGGCATCACCGGCGATCTTGCGCGCCGCAAACTTTTACCGGCGTTGTACCACTTATGCAAACAGTCGCTTTTGCCGGAACAGTTCCGCATTGTGGGCGTGAGCCGGCGCGGTATAACCGTGCCAGCGCTCCTTAAAACATTGCACGACAGCCTAGCCGCCAGCGGGGGCCGGGTAGACAAATCGGCGCTTGAGGCGCTCGGCCGCCATATTGAGCTCGTTCAAATGGATCTGCTGGCGCCAGATGAATACGTGCGTTTGCGGAAGCGGCTCGACGATATCGAAACCGAGATGGGCATGTGCATGAATCGCCTTTTTTACCTCGCCGTTCCGTCGCAAACATTTGAGCCGGTTGTGGCGCAGCTCGGCAAAGGCGGCCTCAACAAAGCCTGTCCGCACGGCACCGGCGGCGCGCGACTGCTTATTGAAAAACCGTTTGGTTACAACCTTGCGTCTGCCAAAGAGCTCATTACCGCGCTTGGCAAACACTTTAGCGAAGAGCAGATTTACCGCATTGATCATTACCTGGCCAAAGAAACCGCCCAGAACATCCTGAATTTCCGGTTCCAAAATCCGATTTTCCGGCGCGTGTGGGACAACAGCTCAATCAAAAGCATCACCATCACCGCCAGCGAATCAATTGACATCGAAGGCCGCGTCGCCTTTTACGAACAAACCGGCGCGCTGCGCGACTTTGTCCAAAGCCACCTCTTGCAGCTGCTCGCCCTTGTCACCATGGACGAACCGTCGGCACTCACCAGCGCGGCCATCCACCGCCAAAAACTGGCGCTTTTACAAGACATCCTGCCGATCGCACCCAATAAAGTCATGGGCCAAACGGTCCGCGGGCAGTACAAGAGCTACCGCCGCGAGGTCGACAACCAAAAATCAAACGTCGAAACCTACGCCGCCGTCCGCCTGCGTATCGACAGCCAGCGCTGGCGCAATGTGCCTGTCGTGCTCAAAACCGGTAAAGCGCTGCGTGAAAAGCTCGCCACCATCGTACTGGTTTTTACCGATAGCGGCCATTTGACCGGCGACAACGTCCTGACCATCCGCATTCAGCCGGACGAAGGCATTTCGCTGCAGCTACTCGCCAAAAAACCGGGCTTTACCGACGAAGTCGAGCCCGTAACCATGGATTTCAGCTACACCAGCGCTTTCGCGGGCGATGATCAGCCCGACGCCTACGAGCGCGTGCTCATGGACGCCTTTCGCGGCGACAAAACGTTATTCGCCACCAGTGACGAAGTTTTAACTAGCTGGCGCATCCTCGAAAACGTCATCCACGAGTGGGAAAAAAACGACGAAGGCCTAGAGTTATATGCCAAAGGCAGCGACGGCCCTAACGCGATTGAGCGGCTCATGAAAATGAACGGCAAACAACAAGACTAAGCGTGAACTAAGGGCAAAGTGATAGGCGGAATAGTGTCGATGCCAGTATCGACACTCGCTACACTGCCCACGACGAGCTCGCCAACGATAAGCTCTGCTTCAGCCGTCATGAGTCGCCAACTTTCGACCGTTTCTTGGTCGTTGGCACCCGAGTAACTGGTCGCCCATTGTTCGATGTCGTGCGTCAGTAACGGTAATTCCTTCATGTGTTGCTCGGCCGACGGAAAGTCAGATATAAGAGCCAGAGGTTCCACTTCTTGTGGCGTTTCATTGTAAGACGAGGAGACGGACAAGAATTCCGAAGGCTCTGTGGACGCCGGTTCGATGGCCGCGACTTTTACAGGCACCGTTTTTTGCGCTTCGAGCCGCATTGTATGAGGTTCGACAGGAGCAATTTCTTGACTGATTTGCTGCGTGGGGGCTGCAATATGTTCGGTGCCCGTCTCAGCCGTGGGGTTGCCGTATTTTTGCAGAAGGTCGGCAACGGAAATAGCTTTACTGCCGAGTGCAATCCAGCTATGACGCGGGGCTTCGCCCACGACAGACCGCGCAAAAGCTTCACCAATGCGCGCGGCAGTCTCGCTTCTCGGTGCAGTCGATACGGTAGTGCGAGGGGATTCTGGGGGTAGTGCATGGCGGCCCATGATGTAAACATTTTAACATTAGTGTGCTAAATTGTCAAGCTTAAGCGGTTTCTGGCTTGGTTACCGGAAGAATGACATAAAGGCGGCACCGGGCGGCGTGCTGGGGCCACCGCCACTCGCATCCTGCACCTCAATCCCGATCATAGTCCATTTTTGAGCAGTAGGCGTTAGCAAACCAATGGTTTGCGAGCCAGCACTGGCCGCGGTTTGGTAAGCAAAGTACTGCACGCTGGCACTACTCTGATGGCCGTCCGCCAGGCCATCTTCGATAGCGCCCGACCGATACGTGTGACCGCCACCGGTGCCAGGATCAGGGTTTTGGCTCGTTTCATCTACGTCAGCCCAGGTTACGATAGAGTTAGCAGCCGTTGTTGTAATGGTTGCCAGCGCATCCGTGCTATTGCCGGTAATCGGACTGCTGACGGCTGGCGTAGCAGCCAGCTGGGCGTTGGACCAGCGCTCGACGACCATCGCATGATAAGAGCTCGCCGCGGGAGGCGAAAGTGTAACCGTCATTGATCCTGGCGAGCCCGAAACTACCGTGGTAAAAATAGTCACATATCCGTTAAATCCTCCGGGCGCAGCCGTGGCTTGCCGCGTGTACGTCAAGCCGCCGCCGCTTGGGGTTCCGCTCGCGGTGCCCGTGTCCCAGGTGGTTGCTTTAACTACAATAACCTCGCCATTAGCAGGTGTGAATGCTGTAGTCGCCAACGAGGTCGAATCACCGGCTGTAGATGATGCGGCAAAATAGCTCGCAACAAGCGTTGGCATATTAGTAACCCTTTACAAATGCAATTACGTACCACTTGCTGGTACCGCTATTGTAGACAGCGCCCAAAAAGTCACGCTTGCCTGCTGTTGTCGTTAACGTAATCGAGGATATATCGGTGCCGAGTGCAAAAGCCGTGTCGAGTGTAAGGGTACGCGAGCCGGTGCCATCCTGAATAATTTCCCACATCACCTTTTGCCCGTCAGTTGGGTTGGTAGGATTGCCGAGTGTTCGGTTGCCGCCGAGTGTTACGCGGAACTGGTTGCTTTGGCTGGCGTCCGTGGCGATTGTAGCGGCATCGGTAAGGGTAACCGGCGGAAAAACGAGCGGCAGGTTAGCCGTGGGCACTTTGCTGCTGCTGTTGAGCGGCGCATAGCCATTGGCCGCACCCTTGTTAGCGGTTTGCTCGGCGCCCGTAATGCGCGAATCATTGCCGGCCGCATACGTGCCGGCCGTGGTGCCGGCCACCGGAATTTGGCCGAACGCGGCGGCATCAGTTGCGGCCGTGCCATTTGCCAAGTTGATTATTTTTTGCGAGTTAAGACTAACGCTTGCCGTTGGGGCGGTAACCTGATCGAGTCGCGGCAGTGCCGTCCAGCTGGCGGCCGAACTGCTTGAAGCGGTCAATACCAAGCCGCTGCCGGCCACACCGCTTACCGCTACACCGTTCACTTTGGCAACAGACGGGCTGGTGGCCGTGCCCGCCAAATCGCCGGCAAGCTGCAAAATACCCTTTGTACTGGTCGTAGCGTCAGGCGCACCGCTGGAGGCTACGCTATCAACATATGTTTTGTTGGCTGCTTGGGTGCTGGTAGTCGGCGTCGGGACCACCGGTGACGAGGCAAACGTTTTTATGCCGGCAACGTTTTCGTCGCCTGTATTGTGCACAACGGCGCTATCATTGGCTTTTGTGCTGATTGTGCCGCTCGACTTAAGCGTGCCGTCACTGTTGTGCTCGACGGCCAAAAAGTCATTCAGGACAGTGCCCCACGTACCGTTATCAGATCCAGGTATTGGTAAGCGTGCCATACGTGTTTGTTCCTTAGTTTACTACTATAAGCATACTATACTTATGCTTAACTCCAAAAATCAAGCCGTATGCAGGCATCATTTAATGTCCCATATTGGCGCAAAATGCCTACAATGTGGTATGGTACTGAAACTAAAAAATGTGGTAAAGTTAAAGCAATCATCACGAAACCGAAAAAGGACCATAAGAAAAATGAGTACGAACCAAGTTGACGCAGGGCATTCCAGTGCCTTCAGCGCCGCCCAAAAGAAAATCGCGTTGCTTATCGTAGCGTTTGCGTTTGTGATGGATTTGCTTGACTCCACCATTGTCAACATTGCCATTCCTTCGATCCAGTCGAACTTGGGCGCCAGCTATGCGACCATCCAGTGGCTTATCGCCGGGTACTCGCTTACTTTTGCGTTACTGCTTATTACCGGTGGGCGCATGGGCGATGTGTTTGGCTATAAAAAGATCTTCATGTTCGGTGTTGCCGGCTTTTCTGTTGCTTCGCTGCTGGCCGGTATCTCGCCTAGTCCAGAATTTTTGGTAGGGGCACGATTACTGCAAGGTTCTATGGCGGCGCTCATGGTACCGCAGGTGATGTCGCTCATGCAGGTGATGTACAACGCCAAAGAGCGCGCCGGCGTAATGGGCATGTTCGGCATGCTCGGAGGGCTTGCGGCGTCGCTGGGGCCGATCATCGGTGGTTTGCTCATTAAAGCCAACATTTTTAACCTGGACTGGCGCCCGATCTTTCTTATCAACCTGCCTGTTGGTATTTTTGCGCTGCTGGCCGGTATTAAATATTTGCCGAACAACAAGTCGGAGCACCCCCTGCATATCGATATTAAGGGGACGGTACTTATTGTTGTGGCGCTGAGTTTGCTTGTTTTTCCGCTGATTGAAGGTCGTGATCTGGACTGGCCGGTTTGGACGATCGTTACTTTGGCGGCGGCGATTCCGGCGCTGGCCATCTTTGGCTGGTACGAGATACGCAAAGACAAACGCGATCACTCGGCGCTGATCGTGCCCGCGCTGTTCCGCATTCGCACTTTTGCAACCGGTCTGCTCTTAAACATTATCGTGCAGGCTTCTATGGTTGGATACTTCCTGACTATTACGCTGGTGATGCAGGTTGGGCTCGGCTACAGCCCGCTCAAGGCTGCGTTGACCGGCGTACCAACGGCAGTCGGTATGACGCTTGGCTTTACCGTGCTCGCCCAAAAGTTACTGATAAAGTTTGGGCGCTCGGTTATCGGCATCGGTGCCATTATCTTTACGAGTGGTCTTGCCTACGCCGCATGGGCGTTGACGCATTGGGGCGTACGGATGAGCCCTTGGGAGTTCACGCCAGGCTTACTGCTGCTCGGTATTGGCTTGTCGCTTATTATGGTGCCTATCTTTTCGGTCGCTTTGCAGGATGTTGATCCGAGTCACGCCGGTTCAGCCTCGGGCATCTTGAGCGCTATTCAGCAAGTCGGGGCCGCCGTTGGTATTGCGGTTATTGGCGTCATATTCTTTGGCCAGTTGGACCGCGGCGCCGTACAAAGTTTTAGCGTAGCAACACCAAAGCTGCACAGCCAGCTTACGGCACTGCATGTTCCGGCGCAGGCGCAGGATGCCATCATCGCTCAGGCGCAAACCTGCTACCATGACCGCATCACCGAAAAAGATGCGAACGTCATACCTCCGAGCTGCCAATCAGACGATACTCCAGGCGTTGCAAGTCAAAAAATCAGCGCAGCCATTACAGACGGCGTCAAACAAGCCAATGCGCAAAACTTTGCGGTCGCCTTCCGCTGGGGCGTGGTTTACACCATTCTGTTACTCTTTGTGATCTGTGGGCTCAGCCTGCTGCTGCCAAACAAGTTCCGTATATCCGAACACGGCGCAGCCTAAAAACCCGCCGCGTATGCGACCTCCGGCCTTCATTCTAAACAGAAAGCATACGTTTTCTGGTTCGCTATGAAAAATTTAATGACTATTTAACATTACTACTGGTACGATAGAAGGGAGCCTTTTAAAATTTAATATTACACAATGAAACTATTAATTGTTGACGACAATAAAGCCTTGACTCGCAATATGAAGGAATTTTTTGGCCGGGAGTTCGTAATTGACACCGCTGCCACTGCCGAAGAGGGTTTGTATCAGGCCACGCACGCCGAGAACGATATCATCCTCCTCGACCTTGGACTGCCGGACGCACCAGGCGAAAAAGTCTGTACGCAGATCCGCAGTGCCGGCGTCACCACGCCAATTATGGTGTTGACCGCCACGAGTGATGTGCGCAGCCGCGTTGACTTACTAAATGGCGGCGCCGACGACTACCTCATGAAGCCGTTCGCGCTGGTAGAGCTCCGTGCCCGCATCAAGGCCCTGCTGCGGCGGCGGCCGCTCAGTTACACCGACGGCACGCTCAACGTCCGCGACCTTAGTATTGATCCGTACCGGCGCAGAGTTTCGCGCGCAGGCCAGGACATTACGCTCCGGCGCAAAGAATTTGATATTTTAGAGTACCTCGTCCGCAACAGCGGCCGGGCAGTCACTCGTCCAATGATTTTCAACCATGTCTGGGAAGCCGGCAAGGACAGCTGGCACAACACTGTTGACGTGCATATTAAGCATTTGCGCGACAAAGTGGACCGCCCATTCGATGTGCCGCTCATAAAGACCGCGTATGGCATCGGCTATACGATTGATGATAAATAACCATAAGGGGGCGCTATGGATAGCGTAATTACAGCAATTCTAACAGATGAGGTCCAGACCGACGACGAGCTCGAGATGCTTATGGCCGGTAAAATCGACGTTGCCGAACCGTGGTGGTAGTTCGGAAGCAGCTGTGCGGTCAGTATCCGCTATAATTAAATGAAACCTGCGCGTGCCGAGCGCGATATGTCTTCGGTGCCGCAGGTCAGTTATCCTAATAAAACTATATATGCACAGCCTACATGCCTTCACAAGATCACTAGTTACCGCACGCCTAGAAGACGAGACGCTCCGGCGGCGTGAGCTCGTTTTGAACGTACTGCTCGTGACGACGGCAGCAGCTTTATTATGCACACTGTTATTACTTGGCGTGCACTACTCCCTCGGTGATCACTCAATTACAAGGCGTTTCGTGAGCCTGGGTGCGGCAACGCTGCTCATTCTTGGATTGTATGCATTGTCGCGCAAACGGCGATACCGGACGGCGGCCATTGGGCTCCTTGCACTTTACATGCTGCTCGCCACCGGTATGGCGGCACATTGGGGCGTCAATTTGCCGGTTAGTATACTATTGTATGGGCTTGCAATTATTTTGAGCGGCGAGCTATTAGGCGCCCGCTACTCCTTGTATGCCTTTGTGGTCAGCGGTGCGATTATGGTAGCACTGCAAGTAGCAACTATCAACGGCACAATCCACCCGGACGTACAATGGCGCACAGCAAAACCATACTTAAACGATGTACTCGCATACTTTCTAGTATTCGGTATGCTGGCGCTGAGCGCGTGGTTGTTCAATCGCCAAATGGAACTCGCTTTGCAGCAGGCATTGCGCGCCGAGGCCGCCCTCACCCGCCAAAAAAAATTGCTCGAAGTTAAGGTCGAAGCGCGCACCCGCGACCTGCAGGCCGCGCAGCTTGATAAGGTCCAGCAAGTTTACCGGTTTGCGCAGCTCGGCCAGTTTAGCACCAGTTTACTGCACGATCTTGCCAATCACATCACGGCGCTTGGCTTTGACATTGAACGGCTCGAGGAAGAGCGCAAGCCGCAATTCGCCCGCGAAGCCCGGCGGCGCCTTGAGTACATTACCGACATGGTACGCTGGGCGTATCAGCACCTGAACGGTACCGTCAAGCCAAAAACGTTCAGCGTTAACCACGAAATCGATGAAGTCATCGGCATGCTGCAGCACAAGGCGCAGCGTGCCTGGGTGCATTTGGAACGCGAATCGGCGGGCAGCGGCCGCATCAGCCATTACGGCGATCCAAACCGCTTTCAACAGATCATCGCCAACCTTGTCAGCAACGCCATTGATGCGTATGAAGAGCCCGACATGTCGGGTAATTTAAGCAGCGAGGCGCGCAAAGTGATCGTAAAAGTCCATAAAAATGACGGGGCACTGCACGTTTCGGTGCACGACTGGGGCAAAGGCATTCCTAAAGATCTGCAAGCAACGATCTTCGAGCCTTTCTACAGCACCAAGCACACTGGCATGGGCGTAGGATTATTTATTGTGCGACAGGTAGTGCAAGAGTATTTTGGCGGCAGCATCGGCGTTACGAGCGGCAAAGGCCAAACTATCTTCAGCGTAACTCTCCGCAAAGCGCGCCATGAGAACACTGGCGGCAAGTGAAACAGTCGTACGAGCCCGCGCATTTTTAATTGAAACGCAGCGACCCGATGGAAGTTTTGCCGCCACATGTGCGGACGGTGCACATGCACCGCGGCGGACCGATATCGGCGTTGTACTTGCGCACGCCTTGCTGCTCGATACCCTGAACGCGGCGGCCGATGAAACGCTTGATGCCGTACGCGACCGCTTGGCACGCTGGCTCATGCAATGCCTTACGACGGCAAAAGTTCCGGCAGATTGCTGTGTTCGTTTTCAGGTATTTGCAGCTATTGGTGCATATCGCCGCGAGTACATTACGGATGCCATGATCGCTTCGGCTGTTCGGCATTTAACACAATTGCAGACACAGCCGGGCGGCCCGTACCGCAGCACTGCCGAACCGGATGGGAGCGTGGAGCTCGCCACCAACGTCGCTATCGCCCGCTTTTTGCGATTGGTTGCGCAGCCGCTGCCCAAGTTGGACGCGTACATTTTGCAGGCGGCCAGCCAGTCGCTCGCAAGCCCGTATTATGTGCAGGAGTGGCCGCTCAAGCAGTATTTGCACACGCTGTTCCCAGCCTATTTTGCCAAACCGGCGGCGGACCGAACTACGGGCACGGCGCTGCTCTGGCACGGCGAGTTAATCTGTAAAGATGCGCGCATGCCGGCAGCACACGCATGCGGACTTGCTGCGCTTGATGCGGCGCGCACGCTCAAGCCAGTGCGGCCGAAACGTGCAGCACCACAGACTCCGCGCAAAATTTTAGACGAATACCCCGCCATTATTTCTGCAGCAAAACGCGAAGCCGCCTCGCTTGAACCGCCCCTAAGAACAATTGTCTGCAGCGCAATTGACCGCGTGCGGCAAAGCGATACCCGGCACGAAATTGGGCCGCTGGCCGTGCGATTCGCGGCAGCACTGCCTTCGCAACCAGCCGTCCCCGCCGCCACACTGCACAAATTAGGCATTGCCAACTTGTACGCATGGATCGCATACACTATTTACGATGATTTTTTGGATGATGAGGGCAAACCAGGCTTATTGTCGGCAGCCAATGTTGCACTGCGCCGCTCGGTTGCCGCGTTTAAGCAGGCGCTGCCAGATCACGCCGCGTTTCAAACGCTCGTCGCACAAACGTTCGATACAATCGACGCCGCGAACACCTGGGAAGTTACGCACTGCCGTTTCACACGCGATGGCCGGAATATTACCATTACAGCGCTGCCAGAATATGGCGACATGCGGCGGCTGTACGAGCGATCACTCAGCCACAGCCTGCCCGTCATAGGCGTTATGGCGGCCGCACGCATACCGCTGGACAACCGAGCCGCCCACGCCGTACATAAAGCCTTCAAACAATACTTGATCGTCCGTCAGCTCAGCGACGACCTACGCGACTGGAAGGAAGATATAAACGCCGGCCATGCCAGTCCGGTGGTAACGCACATCTTGAACGGCATGCAGCTGGAGCCGGGCGATTACGAACTACCTGCGCTGGTCGCCGGCATGGAACGACAATTCTGGCAGCATAGCCTGCTCGTGATTTGCCAGGAGATAAAGGCGCGTGTTGCGGACGCGCAAAAAATAATCGCACACGCGCCGCCTATCCTGCAACAAAACGTCGTGGGTGAGCTGCTGGACGCCATAAACGGCGCTATCGACCGAACAATGGCACAGCATCAGCAAGCCGGCCAGTTTTTAGCGGCTTACCGCCAGCAAAACGTGTAGTGTGCTCACTTTTTTGGATGCCACTTGTCATCCTTGCCTTTTTCGTACGTCTTTTTGACTGCTTGCCAGGCAACGCGATGCGCAACTTCCTCGCGGCTGGAGTCACCGCGGCGGTCGTCGGGATCTTTGTATTCATCCCATGCATTGTTAAAGGCTTTGAGGTAGATTTCTTGGGCATGATCGGGCAGCACGTTCGTCACGCTTTCCGGTAACTCGCTGGGGCGTTGGTACGGCATACGTATCCTTTCGTTTATAGTTACGCCCGTAGTGTACCGCGGGTGTGCGGCGGCGCATGTTAGAAATCTAACAGCCCGCAGGGTAAACATGCAGTACGCTATATGTAGTTCGCCGTACAGCGGTACGTAAGGAGGAGTCATGGACGTTAGCGCTAAAAAAGTAGCAATTCTTGTCGATAATTACTTCGAGCAGCCTGAATTTACCGAGCCGCTCGCCGCACTCAAAAAAGCCGGAGTCGCCGTAACCGTTGTTGGCGCCAGCACCAAAAACCTGCAAGGTCTGCAGCACGTCGACAAGGGTGAAGTTTTCAGCGCCGACCTGCTGCTTGAGGACGCCAGCAGCGCCGATTACGACGCACTCGTCCTGCCCGGCGGCGCCATCAATGCCGATCATTTGCGCATGAACCCTAAAGCGCAGGCCTGGGTGCGCGAATTCATCGACGAAGGCAAACCGCTCGCTGCAATCTGCCATGCGCCGTGGCTGCTCGTATCGGCCGACGTGGTTGACGGCCGGACTCTCACCAGCTACCACACCATACAGGACGACATCAGAAACGCCGGCGGCCAGTGGCAAGACCAGCCAGTTATCATTGACGACAACCTCATTACCAGCCGCCAGCCCGATGACCTGCCCCAATTTAATGACGCACTTCTTACTATGCTCGCCCATTCGTAAAAAGCCGTAGCGCTTACGCATAATATATGCTAGTTTATATATGCACTTAAAATTGCTACGCCAGCGTGCGAGTTATTGGATATTAAGTAAATCGTCGACATTGTTTTAGATTCACCCTGCTGCGGCCGGGTGAATCTGTTCATAGAAAGGTCACTGTGATGGTTAATCGTACAATTTATGAGCGCCAGGAGACAGAGGGCGCTATACATGTGTACACGCCCGAAGTATTAGGAAAATTGGCGAATGCCCACACGATTATGATCCCGCGCGGCGAGCATGTTAACCCCTATTGCATTGAATGGCTTAAAGGCCTTGGCATAGAATTCTCTAGTAATTTTATGACCGGCAAGACCACCCGCGCCAAGGTCGAACAATATACCATTGAGCAGGTACGTGACAGCGCTATTCCACACATGGTCGACCACGACGGCGTCATTGGCCTAACCGCAATACACCAATTCATAGAATACTCAACAAGAACACCGCTGAACTTGCGAGCCGGCGTCACGACCATGCTCAAAAATTCGCGGTTTGTTGTGGCCACGCGCGGCGAGCGTAATGAGCATGGCATTCTGGATCCCGACTCCTACATCAAAAAGCTGCTCTTAAGTGACGACCCGGAGGCCCACAAGGAGCTCTCGCTGTGCAGCGAATATCCGGAAACAGCCAAAGAGATGCTGGCCATGTATAACATGAACGTAGAAGTTGATGGCTTGCCCTGCGGATCGTCCGAGGTATGGCTCGGACGCCGCCCTGCCCCTGACGAACTATGGGTCAACCGCTGGAATGCCGGCATATTTATTCGAGGCAAGGGCAAAACGCTCGAAGATAACGACCTCGCTTATTTGCCAGAGATAGAACTGCCTCCTGTCAGAGTATGTGCCATGTGGCCGATCGACGGGCAAGATTTTACCGATGCCTTACAGCCTGAATCGTTTGGAGCAATGGATATGGATGTCTTGGTGTAGGCAAAGGGGCGATCACACGGCTTTAGTCGTGCTGTTGCGGCGGCGGTACCGGCTGACCGTTATCATCCCAGACATTGCCCGAGTTGGCTGCGAGTGTGACGCGCGTCCCAATCAGAATTGCGCATCCGGTGTACTCCATGTGACGGCCAAAGCGGTTGTTCGTAACCGAAACGCCAGTGAGCGTACCGCTTAAATCACTGTTACGCTTCTGGCTAATACCGAACGTGCAGGCTCCCCAGTCCGCCCAGTTTGAGTCGAGCAGCACCGTCCCCGTAGTTCCAAAATCCTGCGTGATCTGAACGGACGAGTTAGCATTCCCGGTATTGGGGTTCATGGTGTTATGAATGACACGGATATTTGTGCCGTCAAGAATTTGCACATTGTCATTGTGCGTGCCATCGGACGTGTTTGGATCAACGGCATACCACTGTAAATCATGCAGATACGAGTCACGAATAGTCGTGTTATTGCTCGCCTTGATTGTGTCAGTAGTACCCGACATATTAACACGCAGTACCGTTGTGTTCTCTGCCCACATGCCGTCAACCATTGCATTGTGGACGGTTGGCAAAAAGGTCGAGTCTTCGACAGTGAGGTTGGTGGCCGGGTGTTTCACGTCGTTTTTATCTTCGTTTTCGGCGTCGAGCAATGCCACGTTTTGGGTGGGCGTACCGCCGCGGAAGATGCAGTTTGTAAAGGTGATGTTGCTGCCGCTAACCTTCACATAGCCATGGAAGTCTTTGTTGCTGATGGTTTGGCCGTTGTAGGTCGTGCCGAACGTTTGATCACCATTTACGACAACCAGCTTGGAGCTGTCAAGCAAGCCAGTGTTGGTTGCGTCTGGCTTCAGACTGGCAGGAAATGGATCGGGGCGGGAAGATGGCGGTGTAGTTGGCGGCGGCGTTGGCTGCGTGACTGGCGCGTTAAACTGTACAGCCTTGCCGCCAGAGGCACTGGCGTCGCTGACGAGTTGGGCATTGCCGCTCAATCCGCCGCTTTCTGTTTCGACTGCCACGAAAAAGCCAGATGCCTTGCTATGGATCAGAGAAAAACCCGCTACCCCTACAGCGACAGCGACCACTACAGCCGCGGCTTTGGCGCCTAGATTGTTGCGAAGGGCGTTCCGTAATTTGATTTTTTTGATCGTGTCCATTGTTTTCTTCTTGTGTCCGCTCATGTTATTCGACAATTATCGTTCCGACGTAAGTCTTGGGGTCGGTCACATCGTAATAATGGTAGGTACCAGTCTTGTCGAAAATGTAGGTGTACGAATCGCCGGTCTGCAGCGGATCGGCCGTATCAAAGCTAGCTAAATCACTCTGGTCAGCAGTAATGTGATGCGGCGTGCTATCCTGATTGGTCCAGGTGATCTCCTGGCCTTTTTTGACTTTAATGGTTGCCGGTACGAAACCGCCCTGCTGGATTGTTACAGTACTGACCGTTGTGCTGATGGCTTCCGCAGTCTGCGACGTTGTATTGTGTGACTTGAGCACGTATGCCGCCACGCCGCCAGCCGCCAAAAGCACCAGCACAATTACAACGATAAACCATTTTTTAGCAGTGCGCCGCTGTTCGTTTGTAGAATTAGAGGCGTAAGGACCTTGGGGTGTTTCGTATGGTTGCATGTTTTCTTCCATAGCTTACCTTTTGCTGAGCGCCATATTTTGTGTAAGCGGTGAACTGCCGAGCTGCACGGAAATGGTTTTAGAGTAATATCCTTGGGCGCGGAATGTCAGATTGTAGCGGCCGGACTTAAGGTTAAAGATGGCGTAGCGGCCATAACGGTCGGCTTGATAGGTGTGGTGATTGCCATTAATCGTAATGACAACGCGGGCATATGGGATAGCCTTTTTGTTCGCCTGATTGGTGATTACACCGCTGATGCTCGAAAGTGAGCTCGGCAGCACCGGAGTTTGTACCGTGATCGTGCTTGATGGACTGCTCTGGTTGTTTGAGGCATCTTTTGCAACAACGTAATACGCATAGGTCGTGTTCGCTGCAAGGTTAGAGTCGCCGAAGCTTGGCGTTGGGCTATTGCCGACCACCTGCGGATCGCCGCTGCCAGCCGAGCGATAAACGTCGTACGAGACAACCCCGATGTTATCGGTGCTGGCTTTCCAGGTCAGATTTACCTGCGAAGGACTGACGGCTATCGCACTCAAGCCGGTTGGCGCACTTGGCGCTTGCGAATCGGGAACGGTCTGCGTCTTAACACTCACCTTTGCCGAATTTGCTGATTTATTGCCGGCGGCGTCATACGCCAGGATCTGGTAGGTGTATGTTGTGTTTGCCGATAGTGGCGTATCGGCGTAGGTGGTAACCGCACCGACATTTGCTACCGGCACACCGTCGCGCGTTATAGTGTAGCCCGTCACTGCCGTGTTATCGGTGCTGGCTTTCCAGGTCAGATTTACGGTGTTATATGAGCTTGCAGTTGCCTTGAGGCTCGTAGGCACCGACGGCGCCTGCGTGTCGCCGTTTTTGGCGGTTACTGTACTGGAATCGGTACTGACATTGCCGGCGGCGTCATACGCCCGGGCACTGATAACGTGCGTTCCGTTCGGCACTTTGCTACTGTCCCAGCTGGTGGTATACGGCGACGTTGTATCGGTAGAAATAAGAGTGCTGTTGTCATAAAATTCAACCTTGGTGACGCCGACGTTATCGGTGGCGCCAGCCGCTATAGAAACGAGACCGGAGACCGTTACACCCTCTGCCGGAGCCGTCAGCGTTACGGCAGGCGGCTGCGTGTCGCTGGGTGTGTTGCAATTATCGCCAGAGCCAGTGGGGATGCAGTTGGGGTCACTTAAGGCAACGACGCGGTCAACCTTTAGCCCCGGCTTATTGCCGATCAATTTAAATGTGTGCGTGCCTTGGGCGAGTGACTGCTGGATGAGATTGTTGGTAACGCCGCCCTGATAATCAACCCACGTCCAGCTGGAGGCGGGAACTGCGCCACCCACGTTGTAGCAATTGCCGCCGTCGACTTCCAGCAAGTACGTGTTATTAGTGCTGTCCGGCGCCATAATGCGGCTCCATAAGCGGTACGTGGCCGTAGATGGCACGGTAAATGTCACGGTGTCGGTGCCGTAATCGGTGCTTGGCGCTGTGCAGGCAGCGCTGGCGGCACGGCCAAAGGTTAAAGAAACGGCGGCGGCCAATACAACAGCCATCACTCCTATGATGAACGATTTGGGCATGTTTGTTTTGATATATTGGAACGGCCGCTTCATGAATTACCGACTAAATTGTTATGGTTTAGTTGTACCGCGCCGTGCTATTGATTGTCAAACCTTTTATGCTGTAGACAGCGAGGCCATGGTTTGCCATAGTATGAGCAATGCATTCGCGCCGTCTCACCAAACTTTTATTGTTGCCGTCACTATCGAGCGCCGTACTGGTGGTGGCTGTCGCCGTGGGCGTACTCGGCTACAACACCTGGATGTACATCACTAAAAATCAGCTGTTTTACGACAACTTATTTGGCGCGTACGGGCTCAAAACATATGTGTGGGAGCATTCGCTTGGCGCGACTACCTGGAAAAACTCATTCCTGGCGAGCCCGCTGGCTTATTACGTGTTTGTGGTTGTAGCGGCGCTGGCGGCCGGGCTAATAGTGTACACCGTGGTAGAAATGTTTGGGTTGCTGGTGCGCGGCGGCCGGTTGGCATTGCGCGGCGTCATCACGCTGCTCGCAGTCCACCACCGAGTGCGGCTAGTGCGCTTGGGCTTACGCGTTTTGGCGCTGGCCGGCTGGGCACTTTACACGGCATTCTTTTTGAGCACGATATTACCCTTCGTTATTGTTTTGAGCCAAACGGGTGTCGACCGCGTACATGGCGGTACTGTTACAGGTTGGTGGGCATGTGCGGGGGCATTCGTTATTTTGGTTGCGGCGCTGCACTTGCAAGTTGTGTTCCTGCGCCTTGTTACGCTGCGGGCGCGGCTGTTTTTGGGCGACCGAGCTATCGAAGAAGCCGAAAGCTAACCCCTAAAGTCCTATCGCTTACTGGCCGTCGCTGGCCATCACCCAGTTGCCGCTGCCATCCTGTACTTTGAGTTGGCCGATAGCGATCGGCGTAATAGTTACGTCGTCAGTGCTCGAAAGCCCGTCCGGATCGCGGGCGGTCAAGCGGAAGCTCACCGCTTGTTTGGGCATAGTAAACGACGGAAATGTAGCATGTATATTGCTGAGCTGCACCGCTGGCCCGGCGGTTTGAGCCCAGGTGTAGCTAAGCGTATCGCCATCGTCGTCGTAACTGTCGCCGGCATCGAGGTATGCGGTGTGGCCGATGCCCACAACCTGGTCATAGCCGGCGCGTGCCACTGGTGCGCTGTTCGTACCAGCCGGGCGCAGGGTAACTGCGGCCGTTGCCCATGAGCCGGCAAAGTCGGTTGGCGCGAACACGTACGTGCCGGCGTCGGTGGCAGTACCGAGATCGCGAGTGGCCGTGTGTAAGATAAAGACATTCGTTGGGTCGCGTGAGGTCAGCACCGGCTGAAGCGTGCCGGGGTCACCCACGTCGCTCGCAGCGTTCGGCGCAGCAATTTGCGACGCTGTAAAGACCAGCAACTTACCACCGTCGTAGCTCGTAAACAAGCGCTCGGGCACTGGCGTCCCAACAATATCATTGCCGAGCCCGTCCAAAAGCATATTGGTCGGGTTTTGCGTTGGCGGTGATTGCGTCCCGGGCGTCACGCCCGTGTCGTTGTAGCCGGGGCGATAATCGGCTTCCACGCCAGTAATGTTGTCGTTCGTTACCGTGGCGAGCAATTTAAAAGAGCTGCTGCTCCGGCCGTAGACGTTGTAGTGCGTGGCGCGGTGGATCGGCAGCCATGAAATCTGTACATAATTGGTGCCACTGAGTGTATTCGGTGCGCCCGTAACAGTGGTTGTGGCTGCCGGAACAACCTCGCCGGCGTCATCAATGCCCGTAACCGTGTATTCGTACGTCGCCGTGCCCGCCGCCCCAATAATGCTATTCACAAACTGGAATGGCGACGCCAAGGGCGTGGTCACCATTTGCCCGGGCTGCGGTGCGGTGGCGTGCAAGCCGCTCACGGCTACGATTTGCGCCGTCCAGTAAAAATCAAAAGCCGTGGCGACCGAGGCCGAAACCGTCGTGCCCAAATCACCGGCGGTCAAACGTTTGCGAAAAATCGCCATTGATACGTCCGTCGATGAACCGCCCTTCACCGCTTGCGTTACCGCGCTCCAGCCGGGTGTGTCCATGGCTGGCGCGGCGGCATTCGGCCGCGCGCACATCGCAAAAAATGCCGTGTCGCCCGCTTGGGCGGTTGGCGGAAGCGCAACGCTCGCGGTGACGCCCAGGCCTTGGGCAGTACTGGCACGCACGCCGGCCGGCGTAGTCGTAACGGTTACGTCGGCGTGGGCGCTATTGTTGGCGGCATCAGTTACGGTGAGCCGGTACACGTCAACACCGGCGGCCACGGCCGTAAAGCTCGGGCTCACAGCCGTAGCGTCTGATAGCTGCGCTACGCTGTTCGGGCCGGAAACGTGCGTCCAGGCATAGGTGAGCGTATCGCCGGGGTCCACGTCGTGGCTCCCGGAACCATCGAGCACGACGGGCGCACCGACCTCGGTTACACGTGCCGGGCCAGCATCGGCAGTTGGCGGATGATCAGGATTTTCATCAGCCGGACTCAAAAATAATACTTGCGCCACAGCGCTCCCGGCCGGTGAAATCGCACCGGCCTGCGCGCCTGAACTCCCAGGCCCGTTAAACACCTCGTCAGCCAAAAGCGAAACACAGCCAGGCACATTTGTATTGACGCGCCACCGCTGCGTCATGCCGGCGGGCGGCGTGGCCGTATCGGTGCCTACGTTGTCGTGCGCAGCCAAAAACCACAGCAGCCAGGGGTGCGTGTACACCGTGGTGATGCTCGGTGTCGTCGGCGCAGTGGTGGATGTAGCTGTAAAAACGTCGGTGACGTCGATCGGCAGCGCCGTTTTAACACCGGTGTACGCAATGATACCGCCGCTCGCCTGCCGGTAATCCTGAAACGTCCAGGTATAACTGGCGCTTTCGGCACCATCGGCAATCCGCGTATAAATATAGCTTGTTACGCCGCCGGAGTCCGGATATGAGTCATCGCTCCGCAGCAGCGTCCAGCCGCCCGGCGCGGTGACTGCCGAGGCTTTCCCCTGTTTGTACGCGACGTGCGCAAATAAGTAATCGCCGGCCTGCACGCCTGCCGGCACCGGTAAGTCAATCGAAAACCCTGCGTCAACCGACGCCGTTGCCGTGCCCCGTACTGCTATCAAACCGTGATCCCCGTGTCGTCATATACGTTTGTATTGGTGAACGTACCGGCGGGCGGCGTCACGCGAACTTCCCCCGCCACCGGGCCGTACGCATAATGCCGGCCAAATCGGTTACCGCTAATAAGCATATTCGAGTACAGCCCGTTATTGGCGCGGCCGTTAATGGTATAGCCGCCGCCGTCCATGTAATTGTCTACGATTTGCACGTTGTCCACCAGGCCGCCAGTGCTCGAAATTTGGAGACACGAATTGTACTGCACACCCGTGTACGGATCGTACGAGAGCAGTTTACACCGCTTAATCCCCAAATTGTTATTGCCCAAAATCTGCGAGTTATCGCTGTGCGTGCCGTAATGCTGGTAAATAAAGTGAATGTAGCAGTCTTCGTACACGCAGTCCTCGCCAAAGCCTACGTTATCGTTGCCGCCGCCCCAAATATTGCAGCGCACGGCGTGCACTGAGCCGGTAACCGCGTCGGAGTTATCCAGATATTTGCCGCCATAAATATCGCAATCGTACAATGTGACCGGCTGATTAGCGTTGATGCCGAACAAGTCACCGCGCGCCTCAAAAAAGCACCGCTCAAACACAATGCCTGTTGCGTCGATTTGGCAATAGCCAACAAAATGCCGGTCCGAATACGTCACATTCGGCACATTAAAGACGGGCGGAAATTCGGGCAAGCCGAGCGCGCTTTTGTCTGGCACGCCGGTGTTATGCGCACCGCGATAGCGGCCGTGAAACAACGTGGTTGCACCGCGCGGGTCGGCGGCGCTGGGCACTGCTGGCAAGTTGGAGGCCACGACCTGCCACGTGCCGTTCGCGTCCTGCACATGCCGGGTCATGGCCAGATCCCACTCGTATCTTCCCAGGTGTCGGGCCGGAGCGCATCAGTCGGCGCCACCGGACCTTTATAAGTTACGAAGCCCGCCGGCACACCAGTTGGGCGCGGTGGATAAGCGCCAGCATTGGCATCATACAACAGGACGACCGGCATGGTTGTCCAGGTTAGACCGCCCGTGCCGCTTGGATCTTTTGTGAGCACCTGGCCGGTGCTGCCCCCGCTCACAGCCGAGGCCTTCAAAGTGCCGTCACTGTTGTGCGCCTGACTTAAAAAGTCATTTAAAATCGCTCCCCAGTTGCCAGGGTCACCGCCAGGCTGCGGCAGACGCGTCATCGTCTACCCTTTGCCGTATCAAAAATATTGCGTAGTCCTAGCGCCATCTTGTACCCTATTTTCACACCCATGATATAACTTTTTTATTTAACCATAAGCGGCCGGTGTACGCAATCGAAGTTGAAACATCCCGTCTGTGTATGGCTGGTTGTATGTAGTCTAGTTTAAATCATGCAAATCTGTTACAATATACATCTAAAAGAATGGTGGGCTGGATTAAACATATGAGTGCACCAGGCCCTGAAAGCAACCTTCCACTAACGTTCGATCCTGACCACCTGCCCAGCATAAATGTCTGTGCGGATCGGCACGAGCAGCCGGATATCTGGACAATGAGAGAGGGTGATGCCGACAAGGGCGCTTGTATTCGCCTGCAGCGATACTACATCGCCAATCGCTCCAGCCTGGCCGAAAACCACCTTAAAGTCTCCAACCCGTACCCGCCACATAATAATGCCCTGTCAAAACGCGAACAGCCGGATGCCTTTACCGTTATACCGACTGGCGTAGAACAAGAATCAGTTGAAAGCATTGTGCCGACGCTCGAGTCGATTAAAAGCGCCGCCGCAAATTTAAACGGACCCCTGCTGCTTTTGCCATGGCTTAATTTTCAAGCCGACATGCGCCGCGGCAATCCCAGCCAACTTTTTAGCAAGGCATACAAAATGGCGGGCGCCATACTCGACATCTATCCGCCCGGCTCTTCAGACCATAACGTAGAGGTACAGGTCGGGATCGACCATATGCCGGCCGGCAGCACGATCTCCCGCGCGCGCAACAACGCTGCGCAAGCAGGATTCGCCGCGCTGTGGCCGCGTTATGCAGCCCAACCCGAAGTCGCCGAAACCCTGGAGGCAAACTGGCAGCACAAAATACTAAACCTCCACAACCTGCCCTTTTACGAAATTGATGCCGATACCGTTATTGGTGAAGACTTTTTCACAAAAAGCAACACCGTGTTTGAGCACGACAAAGCCGTTTTTACCAACGGCCGCGTGCGCTACGCCGGTCCAATCATGGACCTCGCGCCTGCCGAGTTCCAAACCCGCGGCGAGCACGCCAGATTTATCTACATCACCGAAACGCTGCGCCGCCTCATGTTTGAGCACTTGCCGCCCACAACGCACCGCGGTTACACACCCGAGACCGGCTGGGGCAAGAAGTTCGGAGCGCCATTTACGCTCGGCGGCTTTGAGGTCCGCTCGCACCAGAACGAGTCTTTTTTTATGGAAATGGCGGCCCGCTCGGCATGGGATGGCTGGTACGACACAAGCACATATAAGCCTATGCCACGCGGCGCTTGCCCAAACTTTACCATGACCGACCCTTACTTAAATTATAATATCGCCGCTCGCATCGAGAGTATGGTGCGCTACGTTGACACGCGCGTTGACACCTCGATCGGCGGCATTGTAAAAACGGTAAACGAACGGGGGCCGCTGGCTCTCATCGCATTTGACCAAGGCGACGATTACACCATGCGAACCGCAGAAGCCCGGCCAGCCGTCCCGGAAGTAGACCTTTCAATCCCCGAGAGGCGACTGCTACTCGATAGTATTTACTCCTACTTTAAGGATTGTAACGGCGAGCTCTTGGCCGAAGATATCAACCACTTTAACGAGACACTGGCACAGGTCCTGGGCCCGTTCCAAGAAAACCTGTTTTGGGCCCCTACCTACATCAACAAAGAAGACCGCCCCAAACCGCCAAAGGCGGCATAGCCACTATTTAGAGCGGGCGGCTAACGCGTATAAGCTGCCAAGCTTCATCGAAACCGGCCATTTGCTCTGGCGTAAGGTTGCGCGGGCCAATAACTTCGGCCTGCTCGGCTCCCAAGCTGTCACGCAAAAAAGCAGCGCCATGGTCGAACAGAGCCGCCTTGGCAGCTGCCGGGTCCGGGTAGTCGGGAGCAACGGTAATTCTGTCGAACAAAGGAATGGGCGAAGGCGGAATATGCATTTTTGCGATTATTTCTTGCTTGCCGCGTTCCCGCTCCACGACGATTGCGCCCGGCGCCCGCTCGGCGTAATCGTGTAAATTCCGCGCTGTATCCATACTAACCCGGGCATTCGCGGTAATGAGGTGGCTGGTGAGCGGCCCAAAGTCAGTCATTGGATTATAAGCACTCGTGAAAAATGGCGACGGCTCGGCTCCGAGCTTGGGCGCCGGCTGCCCGTCGGGCGTCCATAGCTTGCGCATATAGCTACTGCAACGCACCGGATCGCCAAACCCGTATTGCCGCCATGGTTGAAAATTCTCATAGTAGCCGTCGTAGAACATCGTCATGGAGCTATGGCCGCGTGCTTGCGCCACCTCGCCACACTTATCAAACAGCGCATTCATCACGGCGACGGCTGTCTGGCGATCACATGCGCCGCTTACGCATTCGCGCGTGAGCAGCATGGCGTCATCAATCGAATCCGTCAGGCAGACGCTGCCCAGGAATGTCTCGCCCGCGGTACACACGAGCGCCGAAGACGGCCACGCCTGTATTAAACTTTCCAGCCGTTCCCGTCCGTCCTGTGCCTCGACGTAACTCCCGGCTTCAACCAGGCTTTGCTTGATTGCAGGGAAATCCTCAGATACGCACTCTCTCACCTGCAATTCTGCCATGCTGTTTGCTCCAGTTCCGAATAATGTGACAATATTATACCATATTTTTATAAACAAATGATTGAGTTTACTACAACGGCTGAATTTATAGTATGCTACATATATAGTTAAGAGGCCCTTCCTTATGAGCGCGCCACGAAAAACAAAAACAAATGTCAAAACTAAGAAACAGCCACCCAAGCGATCGTGGCGGCTGTTCTTTACCGGCCACCGGCGTCTGTGGACTTGGGGTGGCGGTATTATCGCAGTCCTGTTGGTTATCGCCCTGATCCTGCGCATATGGTTTATGGTCAGCCCGTGGCCAGGTTCGCTACTGATCCGCGATGTATTCACCAAGGGCAATCATAAGATGAACGCTGCGCTGCAAAAATACGTACCGAACAACATCGCCGCCGTCCGCAACTTGCAATACCGGTCAAACGATAAAGACGCCAGCTTAAACGTCTTTTACCCCGACGGCACGACTGCGCCATTGCCCACTATTGTGTGGGTGCATGGCGGCGGCTGGGTCTCTGGCAACAAAGACGACATGGACAACTACCTGCAAATCCTGGCCAATCAAGGCTTTACAACCGTGACCGTCAACTATACCATTGCGCCCGAAAAGCAGTACCCGACTCCTATTGTGCAGCTCAATGCCGCCCTGCAATACCTACAGCAGAATGCGCAGCGCCTGCACATTGACGACACGCGTTTGCTGCTAGCGGGCGATTCGGCCGGCTCGCAAATTGTGGCGCAGACTGCCGACATTATTACCAGCCCCAGTTACGCCGCCACCATGCACATCGACCCCACGCTGCCGGCCAGCAAGTTAAAAGGCCTGCTCTTAAACTGCGGCGCGTACGATCTGGCCCTGCCAGATTATAGCGGGCCGTTCGGCGGCTTTTTGCGCACAGTGCTGTGGGCATACTCCGGTAAAAAAGACTTTTTACACGATCCAAACCTCGCCACTGCCTCGGTCGTAAACTATCTGACAGCCGATTTTCCGCCGTCATTCATTACCGCCGGCAATGCCGATCCGCTACTCAGCCAGTCGACGGAACTTGCCAAAAAGCTGGCGGCGCTTGGCGTGTCCACCAGCACGCTCTTTTACCCGGCCGACCACCAGCCACCGCTCAATCACGAGTACCAGTTCGACCTCGACATAGCCGATGGCCGGCACGCGCTCCAGCAAATGGTAAACTTTGCCAAACAGCGCACCGAATAATCAGCGACTAGTTAACGCAGCCCTGCGAGCTCACCGTAGAAGACACTGCAAAGCTCGCGTCGACGTTCACGATGGCATTGCCCGACCAGCTTTGATTAGCACAGGTGCCCGAGGAGTCGGTTGGCCCATACGCCCAGCTACCCTGTACCCAGACATTGCCGGCGATCGTCCAGGCAACACCCGCGTCCCACACCAGACTGGTCGTATAACCGCCGCCAAGGAATTGATTATTACGGAGCGTCACGGCACGCATATGCGAGCCATCCGGAACCGACCCCAGGTTCAGCGCAGAGTTGCCCGTAGGCTGCCCCTTATAAATAGCACGTGCATCAATGGTGTTGTGCGTTAGCGTCAGGTTAGAGCACGTGGTGCTGCATTGATCTTGCACGCCGTCAGAGTGAAACCCATCGCTGCCGACAACCTCAGGCGGCTGATAGCACGGCTGCAAGAACGAATCGATCACGGTGACATTATCGCCCACCATATCCACGCCGTCCTGGTGGCCGCGCAGAAAGACGCGCGTGGCAGTAAAATCGTGCGCGTTCAGGCTGGGCCAGCCTTGCGTGTCGCAGGTAGCCGGGCCGACGGTTGAATCCGTAATCGTAAACGAGGTGACTTTGGGCAGACTGTCATTATCGACGTGTCCGTCAATAAGCGAATTTTTAATAGTGACGTTCGTGGCCTGAATAACCACATCGCCAGTGATATGCCAGGAATCTATGACTTCGCCCGGAGTGTTTGCATAATAATCGCCGCTGACTGTTCGCTTAAATGTGGTGCCCGTTGGCACACCGGTGCATGAGGTGTTCGGATACTTTGGCAATGGACACGCCGATGACGTTGAGCCGCCTCCACCGCTTTGGCCGCCGCCACTCGTTCCGCCTCCGCCGGTGCTGCCGCCACCCGTAGTACCGCCGCTAGAGCTGCCACCGGTGCTGCCGCCACTTTTACTGGTTCCGGCCTGCCCCGTCGGATTATTTTGGAATACAACGTACTTGCCGCCCGATGCGTCGGCGTTTGCAGTAACCGTAGCACCGCCGGAAAGTTTGCCCGCTTCCGGCTCGAACGCCTGCTGACTGCTGGCCGCCGCCGCAATGCCGACCATCACCGCCGCCAGCGTAATGGCCAGCCACGCGGCCATTATAAGCTTATGGTGCCG
>DATIJH010000001.1:0-185254 GCA_035478835.1 Saccharimonadales bacterium (SeqCode) | reverse complement strand
GCACAAAATGGATGAGCCGCTGCCGCAGCGTGGCTTGTGAGTACAGACTGCTGCCAACAATAATAACGCCCGGCTCTTGCAGGGTGTGCACCGACGAGTTCATAAACTTCCGGTACCGGCGCACGATGTAAACACCCGCAGCAATAATCACCAGTGCACAAACGAGAACTACCCACCAGTTCGGCTTGTGCGTCCGTGCGGCGGTTTTCTGCACAGGATTTTGCGCCTGCTGCACGGCGGACTGTGGCGCTGCGGCGGCCGCCACGCTTTGCAGGCAGTTATCACCCGTGCCGGTCGGCACGCAGTTGGGATCGCTGGTTAGTATCACCCTATCAACACCAGCGCCCGCCTCGCGGCCGGCAAGCGTGACGGTGTGGCTGCCGGCAGTCAAGTCATATGCGATGGACTGCGTCGGCTGACCATTGCCAAAGTTGACCCATATAAAGCCATTACCCGCCTTGGCGTCGTTGATCACCGCAGGACATTGACTGTCGATTTGCGCATACACGCTGTCACTGGCGGCATTCGGCGCCCACATGCGCACCCACAATATATACTGGCCCTGTCTGTCGATCGTGATCGTGCCAGCGCTTTGGCCTTTATCGCTTGGCAGCGCCGCGCAAGCTGCACTCGCCTGCTGGGCCGGTAGAAACACTACGCCACATGACAAAAATAGTAGCAAGACAGACAGCAGAAAGATAACACGGCGCATTTGCATGTATGATAGCACTCCTCGGCGCGTTGCGTCCACGAATCCTAATAAAAAGCCCTGGCAAAAAACCAGGGCTTTTTGCATGGCACTATAAGCTACGCGGCGGCGCCGCCCACTATACCTTTGCCCAGACCTTCATTAATCTGGACCTGCGCCTTAGAGGCCCGCTCTAAGATGGCCAGGTTTTCTTCGATCACCTTAAAAGCCTTCATCGTTTCAGGGTTCCAGCCCGGTACATGGTGAATTTTTCCGTCCGCGCCGAGGTACCAGTATCCGGCATCGCTGCCAATGTTTCCAAAGATGACTATCGGTCTCGCTTCCATGTTGTCCCCTTAATTGTTAATTGCAGCTTAAGTATAGCAACGCCGCGCGCTTTCCGCTTGTGCTTTCGCGCCCATTGCCGCACTGCTCAGTCAAATAAAAAAACAATATTAAATACCAGGCGCGCTGGCTGCTGCCATGCATGCGAATTCTGACGTTGCCATAAGCACCTTGTTCTGATAGGATAGGGATAATTTAGAGTAGACCTTAAACTTCATGGACCTCGGTAGGACGGCTAAAAATTTTCTGCAACATCCCATACATGTAATATCCGTATGCATCTCCGGTGTGGCTGGTTATGTAAGGCGAGGAGCGAAAAGCCTGCTGCACTTACTGCCGCTCAAAGTGTGGGCCGGAGTACTTTGCCTGCTATTGATTGCCGGCGCTTTCGGATTTCAGAATTACCGCGCATTGTCCATGCTACATAGCGCGCAGAGCCTCGACAATTCCGGACACTACACCACGGCCGAGGCAAAAATTCACTCCATTCAGCTTATTGGCGTTTGGCCCAGCCTGACCAAGCGAATACACGCCGAGCAGCAGCGCAATCAGCAGCTGATCGCCGTAGAACAAAAACTAGAAGAAGTTCAAAGGCTTTTAAAGGAGCATAAGACCCAGGCCGCCGAAGATATATTAAAGAGCATCGGCAAAAGTAGCACCGCAGGCGCAGCGGCCGCCCAGGCGCAAATTACCCAGCTCCAAAAAAGCATACAAACACAGACCCAGAGCAGCACAACCGGGGCGCACAGTACTTCTTCGACCCCGAGCCATACAGCGACCGGCACGACAGGTGGCGGCACGTCCTCGGGCGGCGGCGGTACGACTGGCACGGGGACCGGTGGTGGCTCGCAAACGACAAACGGCATAACATATTTGTCGGCTTGCCCAGGCAATCTTACTGCGAGCGGCTCATATGTATTGTCCGCAGACCTCACACAAAATACGACGACCACACCGTGCATTGACGGTAATGGTGTCTCCGGCATTTCGATTGACTGCGCCGGCCATAGCATAATTTACGTCGCAGGCCCGGCGCTGATATCGTTCTACCAGGCACCGAATTTTACCGTCAAGAACTGCCACCTCGATACGATGATCGGCACCAACATAAGTGCCAACGGTACTATCACGGGTAATACGTTCGCCTTTCGGCCAGGAAGCAGTGAAGCCCAAACACTAGGAGGCGGCGGCGATACGTTCACCAACAACACGATCACGAACGGCATATTGCTCGTGTATCTTTCGGGCAACACTATAACCGGCAACACCATATCCGATGACCCCACTGTAACTGCCCTGGGTACGAGCGGGGTTATCCAACTGCAGGATTCCACCAATAATACAATCAGCGGGAATCACATTGACGGCAGCTTCCATGGTTCATTCGGCCAGCATGGCCCCGGCGCCGACGACGGCTTTATGCTTATTAACAGCTCTAATAATTACATCTCTGGCAACACTATAAAGAATGTGTTTGACTGCGGTATCGAAACCATTTCGCAAACTACTGGTAACCATTTCCTGAACAACACGATCACCAGCGCGGTATATTGCGGCATTGGCGGCTGGTACTGGAACAGCTGGCTCAATAACGTAGTGCAAGGCAACACTGTCAATGGCTCGAAGTTTTTGTTTCAAATCTATGCCGATACCAACTTCTCGCTTCCTGCCTCAGACAAGCCTTCGGCATTCTACTTCCAAGGCAACCAGTTTATATCAAACCAATTCCTTGCCGGTTTAGCGTCAAATACCAATTCCGCAAATATGAACTATGGCGCACCATACCTGCCCGCCGGCGTTACGGCCATCACCGGCAACAATCAGTTCCAGGGCAATAACTTTGGCAAGTTCGATACTGGTCCAAACCTGCTGCCGCTAAACGCCATCGTCGATTTGGGCGGCAACATTTGCTCACCATCAGCTGCGCTCACTTGCAATTAGCCAGACCTTAGACCTCCTCAGGCTGCTACTTGCTATCTTTTCGTATCCTTCCGCCGTCATGCACGAGCCATTTGCCCGTATTCCAGTCGTTATTCGGGTTATCTTCTTTGAATCGAATGTCGAAACGAATGCTAAGACCGCGCCAGTCATGCTCGACGTAAACGGTGCGAAAGTAATCGGCAAGATCGGGAAAACTGACGCCATATGGCTCCGGGAATAATTGCTCGACCTCGGCGCGGAGCAAATCGGTTTCGATATCTATCTGGATGGTTGGCACCGTGGAATACGTGTCGTACACGAGCTCGAACTTTGGCTCACGCCCCGCTGGGAACGCAGTAATATCTGCGTCAAACTCGCCCGCCGTGGCGGGTAAAATGAACGGCCAGTCTTCGCCAGACGGATAGCGGTACAGGTTGCACTGCCGGGCCAAGGTATGGATGTATGCTTGCCAGTCCTCTTTGGACAAGCTAGCCGACGGCAAGTTGAGACCCGTGTGGTCGATGCGCACCACATGGCCGGCCAGTCGCTTTTGTAACTCTTCGATCGGCAGACGACACAAAGTCATGCTTGGCGTTCGCACTTCGTAGTATGCGCCGAGGGCATCTTGTTTTTTAATCTTCGGCAGCGGTTCGGCCGGAGCCGAGATACTTTCTTTGCCATTCGGATTGATACACAGATTGCCAGATCGCAAACCGAGCGCGTTACTTTCGCCAATTTGGACATACGGAAATGCCAGGCCGGCCTCTTGCCTGAACATCGTAATTGGCAGGCTATTTTGCGGTACCGATGCCGCTAAAGTCAGACTTCCGTCGGAGTTACTCACGGCGTTAGGGAGTTCGCCCAAAAGCTGCCGCAGCCGCGTGTAAAACTCGCTGGCCGAATCATTCGCCGGGAAAACATAGGTAATTGCGTTGATCATGCTACAGATCACCCTCATCAATGAGCGGTACGATATCAATCAGCGGTTCTTCGTATGGATGAGCTTGCCTGAGCGCTGCAACAATATGTCTGGCTCCTTGCAGGTCGCAATCGACTGAGATCTGCTCCTCTTCGACTACCTCAAGTTTATTTGCTTCGCCAATGTGCGGGTTGGCATCTTTGGAAGGTTTGAAGCGGCCTTGGCCAGTGACGGTAAAGCTGCAAAAACTGTAGTCGCCGAGTACGCCAGCGCCTGCTTTGCCTAAAGCCTCCCGCAAAGCATCGGCGTTTTCTGCAGGAATAGTGGTCGTGATTCTAACGCGTTTGAAGTTCATACGCCTATCTTACTCGCTGACTTGGGAATATACCATCTAAAATAAGACGGTCGAAACGCTACAACTCAATTGACGCCTTCCACGGAATGACTATAAGAGGACTGCTTTTTGTAAAACGCTAGCGGTTATGTTAAAAATAGAACAGTGAAAAGAGCAGACACAACATTTTATTGTTTCTCGCCGCCGGTTATGGTGGCCACCTGCATTATTGAAGTCGCGCTGCTTATATACACCGTGATTCGCTATAAGATGGCGACGCTCACCCGGCTTACGGCAGCCACCTTGGCGCTGCTTGCCCTCTTTCAACTGTCCGAATTTCATGTATGCCGGTCCGGTTGGATTGCAGGCACGTGGTCCCGCATTGGATTTATGGCAATAACGCTGCTGCCACCTCTTGGCGTACATATCATCCAAAATATATCCGGCCGTGGCTGGCGAGCTCTCAAGTGGATCGCATATGCATCCGGCGCCATTTTTGCCGGTGTCCTGGGCTTTAGCAAAACGGCGTTTGACGGCCACGCATGCGCCGGCAACTACGCCATATTTCAACTAGCGCCCCACTTAGGAGGTTTGTATTTTGAATACTACTATTTGTGGCTTTTCGTAGGAATCGGCCTAAGTCTTTACTTTTCGATCAAAGCCCGGCGGCTTATTCGCGAAGCACTCGTCTTGCAAGCCGCAGGATTTCTTATTTTTATATTACCCACCGGAATTGTAAACGACTTAAACCCCAGCACCATTTCGGGCATCCCAAGCATTATGTGTGGATTCGCGGTGCTGTACGCCCTTATTCTGGTGTTTGGCATCGTTCCCCGCGCGCTTAAAGATCAAAAGCGCCGCGCTTCGCATAATTGATAGCGAGGCGCAAAACTAAAATGTAGGTGAACTGCTTTCTTAAGTCCCGTCCAGAAGTAGGCGATTACGCCGAGACGTAGTTTAATAGAAGCATGGACATGGCAGAACAATATGGAAAGATCGCAGCCTATATTGAGCACAATCCGATGGCTGTGCTGAGTACGACGAATGACGATAATACCCCGCATGGAGCCATCGTCTATGTTGCTCCTATCGGTAATCGGGCCGTTTGCTTTATTACAAAAAATCTGACGCAAAAATATGTAAACCTGACTGAGCGGCCAACAGTCAGTTTGACAATCGGCAATGATAAAGAAAGCAGCACTTTGCAAATAACCGGCCGGGCATCAGTGGTTAGTAGTCCGCAACTTATGGATGCAGCCATGAAGAAAATCACCCAAGTGCACGCCAGGATGACGGAATGGCTGCCACCGCTAGCCAAAATTCGAGCCGGAAACTACGCGATCATAAACGTCGCTATCACTCACGCTCGGCTCGGCGAATTTAAAGGCTCAAAGATCGGCAGCCAAGAAATATTCACCGAAATCTAACACGCTACTGCGATGGCTGGGTATGAACAACTTCAAAGATGTCCGCAGGCTCGCCATTATTGACTTGTTTGAATGTTGCCATTCGCAAACTGGGCGCAGATAGCCGAAAAACCACGTAACCGCCCGCAATAAGTTGCGTGATTGGCGGAACGCCACCGGGGCTGGTTTGAGCAGCTCGACTCCAGATGTCTTTAAAAACCCATTCTTGTTGCCGGGCATCGGTTACTTCTACGACCGTACCCTCTGCTTGCACGGTAGTTTGGGTTGTGGCATCGTAAATAGCAATTGCGGCACGTGGATTAGCCTGCAAGTTGCGGCATTTTTGGGTGTCACGTTTCGTTACAAAATAGAGGTTAAGCGGCTCGTCTGTGGTCACATATACCGTAGCAGCGTACGGTTGGCCGCTGCCGTCCACAGTAGCCAACACGCCTACACCCTTCAGCTTCAAAAAGTCGGTTATACGTTCGCGTGATTCGGTTGCATCTACAGACATGTTACTAGCATAAGCTAATTGTGTACTGAGTACAATATGCACGCTCCGGACACTCGACAAAGCATAGTACGCAGGGGCGCCGATGCCGCCGATTCGCCGGAGTGTACAGCAATTCCAATTGGGCTGGTGATACGCTTCATGGCTACTCCTTAGCTTACTTAACACCGCTATCAATACTCAAATGCTCGTGCACAATACGCCAGCGGCCAGCAATACGTTTGACGACGTTGGTGCCGCGGCCTTCGTATACTTGATGTTTGCCGTCAACTATGCCGTCTGATTTAAATGTATAGGTGCAAGCCGACACCCAATAGTTTGCAGCCACCCATTTTACCTCTGTTATCGTATAGGTTTCGTCTTGGATGTTTTGCCAGGTATCTTCAAAGGCTTTTTGGATCGCGGCCTGACCATTGAAAATGCCGTTCGTAAACCAAAACGTTGCGTCGTCTGCAATAAACGGTGCTACGTTGCTAAAGTCCCGGCTATTGGCGGCTTCCTCGTATGCTTCTAGAAATGTGTCGAGCTCGCGCTGTAATTCAAGTTTATCGTTGATGGTGATCGCTTCGCCTTTTTTGATGGGCCTGAGCGCCACGTCGCCTACGCCCGGTGTAGGATATGTGCTCGGGTTATCGTCGTGGTTTACGTAGCGTTCCGGCTCTGGGAAATGGTAAATCTTACCGTAAAACGTGTGTGTCCATTCCCATTCGCCGTCGGGCAATGCGTCGAATTCCTCTTGTGTTAGCTCTTTGAGATTGTAGGGGACAACGAGCTCGCCCTCTGCAAAGTCGCGTGCGGCGTATACGCCTTTACCGGCAAGTTTGCCGGGGCCGATAGTGACACCTTTATTATTCACCGATCCCCTCCACAGCGTAGCTCACTCGTATCACGCCTTTCTTTTCCTTAAGATTCGGAATACTGACTTTGCCAACCTGTTGTATGTCTCGCACATGGGTGCCGCCACACGGCACGCCAAAGTCGCCGTACAACACAACGCGGCCAGGTTTATTTGTAGGCAGATTGTCTGGAACGTGACGGCAATACTTGTGCATTTCTTCGACTGGCATAAGGCGCAGTGTATTGTGACTGCCTTTAGTGATGAGCTGGTTGGCGAGCGCTTCAATCTCGGCTCGCAAGCGCTCTGCCTTTTCCGGTTCCCATGCGCCGCTATATTCAATGGCAGATAAGTGCGGGTAGTGCTGGCCTTTGGCGCCGACCCAGTCTAATCCAAGTTGAGCAATCGCCATGTCAATGACATGAGCAGCGGAATGGAGGCGTGTGTTTATAGCGCGGCGCTCGTGGTCAACTTCGCATAATACCGCATCGCCTTTAGCGAACGAACCATTCGTGATAGTACCAATGTGATGAACCACGCCATTCTCGTCTAGCCGTACTTCATCGACGGCAAATGCTGCATCCCCCTTTTTGATCACGCCTTCATCCCAGTCCTGCCCCCCGCCGCGCGCGTAAAAGCAGGTTTGGTCAAGGACAAAGTCGGTCCTGTCATCCTCAGTCAGTGCGGCAGAAACAATGCTGGCATTGCAGGTTTCGACGTCGAAGTCTTGCATATATAAAAGGATGGTGTTATTCATGAAGCTATCTCCAGTTCTTTAATTGCCGACTCCGCAACCTTTTCTTGTGGCTCGCGAAGCTGCGTTCTTCGAGGCCGGCCAGTTCTATGATACCCTATTGCACTTCTTTTTACAGGGGTGAATCCGTTCTTTCGGTCGTTGAAAGATTAAAAATCTCTGGCGGGTAATCCTGCCGAAGACCTTTTTGCGGAACAATTTTGGGAGGGGTTGGAGCGGTTGAGCGAGCGGCTTGATACTTTCTTAGGGTGCTGAGTTTGGCGCGTTGAGCAAACAGGCCGACCATCACCCTACATTCGCGCTTGACCTTGCAGATACTCCTCCAGGAGTTTGGTCGGACGGACATACGAGCCTGCCAGCGCCGGGTCGGTAGCGCTGAAAGGATTAAACTTGCCCGGATACCAATTACAAGAGCACCTCAGCGCGAGGTGCTCTTGCTTGGGTCAGCCCAAGGACTGCCTACCTATACCGGCATATCGCTACGATGAGAAATACGATACTACAGACAGTGAACAGGACTACTGCCCATTGCACATGTGTCGGCCGGGTAACCGGGGGCGCAGACCGCTTGGCTGCCGGAACAGTTTTCGGCTTTGCAGACCTAGGTGTACTTTTCTTCTTTGCAGCCATTACACATTACTTGGTTACAGTGATGATCGCCTTGCCGTTTTCGGTGTTCGGAGCTGTCACCTGCAAACGGTTGTTACTGGTTAGCGCAATCTTGTAGCCGCTGCCATTTGCGTTACAGCCTGTGGGACATGAAGGATCTGTCGGCAGTGCCACAAGGTACTTACCGTTGGTCGAAAGCACGTTCAAATCCACAAGTCCGGTACAAGTGCTCGCACCAGTCGAGCAAACCTCAGTGGCCGTAGACGAAATCGCTACCGCACCGGTACGCGAACCGACAGGCGGCAAAGAACCATTGTTGTCCAGTTCATACTGATACGTTGCGTTCAAAATCGTGTTAACATCAGCCGAACGCTGCGAGTTACGCGCATCACCCAGGTTTTTGCCAGGGTTAATTGCGATAATCACAATGCCCGCCAGGATTGCAATAATCGCCACGACCAGCAAAACTTCAAGCAAAGTAAAGCCGTCTTGCTGTTCTCGTGTTAATTTTTTGAAAATTTTCATATCCCACCCTTCTTTTAATTGTTAACTATTCTACGAACTCGTTTCCTGCCATGAGCTAACGCTTATGGTTGACGTTCCAATTGTAACATAAACCTGCGCTTTTCTGACAACACTTCCGACCGTCCCCGAAGCCACAATACTACGCGTCGTACCAGCCGTAACAGCTACGGTGTAGGTGCAATTCCCCTGGCCGATCGAGAGTGTGTTTGTGCCGCTATATGCGATGTTGTCGTGAATCTGTTGCAACGCCTCCTGAGCGCACGCCGTCGCCAGCACGCGTGCCTGTTTTGAGCGCTGCTCGACCAAGGCAGCGCGTTGGCTATCCGCGCCAATAGTCAGTAGTGCCAGTCCGATGGCGGTTGCTACCGCACCCAAAATCAGCACAGCGAGCAACGCAATATAACCGGACTCTTGCCGCGCCCTCACCAGCCGATCTCCGCTGAGCTAATAAATGTCTTTTGGTAGTCATACTCGTTATGCGCGTTCGGATTAGTGCGGCTCATAACGAACGACACCTGTACCGCGCCACTCGTGCCACTACGCGTCAAGTTCGTGAATGTCAGACTAGTAACCTGCACTTTGCTGTTAGTGAGTGACACTGCCGCGGCCGCGCCTTCCTTGACTTGCAGCGTTGTACCGCTTAACGAGAACACCGTCGGGCTCAAACTACCCGTCGGTACCACAAGAGTAAGTGAGGTGCTGCTGGCGGCCGCGGCTGGCGCGGTAATCGAAGACGCGTTCCGGATCGTTTGCATTATATAGTCCATCACTGCCACGCCTTGATCGTTTACTTCGGCAACTGTCTGGTTCTTGACTCGCGCATCGACGGTCACGCCCAAAAACGCCGTGGTAGCCGCGAGCAATATGCTGATAATCGCCATATAAAGGAGAAGCTCGAGGAGCGTATACCCGCGCTGTGCGGCAGTCTTGGAAGGGAGGGAATTCTTTGCCATGTCAGATTAATTCCTCGTAAAGACCAGCACGCCTTGTGTGGTTGAGTTACTCGCGCCCACAGTAACATCAAGCGTCGGCGAATAATCCACGCCGTTCACGGTGCTTGTCGTGCCGGACACGTCCACCGTTTTGGCCAATGTCATAGCGGACGGTGTACCGATATTAACGACCTGAAATTCGCCCGTCGTGCTGCTGGTTCCCAAAAAGGCGTACTGACCAGTGACATCGGTTTCGATGTCACTTATGGTGCCGGCTGCCGTAAATGTGCCCAAGCGCGTTGGAGTAGTCGGGGTAGTTATATTGATGGCGTCCAAAGTCGTGCTCATCCCCAGTAATACCGTATTTCCATAGCCAGTTACTGTGGTTGCCGCCAACGTTGTTGCGGGGTTGTAAGTCGCAGCCAATGCCGGTGCAGTCGGGGTGGTGACGTTAATGACCAGCATTTCCTGCGTGGTTGAGCTCGTTGCGACATAGGCATAGGCGCCGGTCATATAGACTTCGTTCATGGCGATGTCGTTGTTATAGCCGCCGACCACAGACGCCGACGCAGGGGTAGTGACGTTAACAACATTGAATTCGTTTGCGCCAGTCGTCGCATCGGCAGCCCGTACCACATAGGCATAGTTGCCATTGACGAATACTCCTTTAGCCGCACCTGTGCCGGTAAAGCTAACAGTTTTGGTGAGTGTCGGCGCCGCGGGATTACTCACATTAATGATCTCGAGCCCTGTTGAGGCCGTACTTGTTGTGACATACGCATATCCTCCAGAGGCAAAGACATTCGTAGGTGTGCCGGAAAAAGTGGTTGTACTGACGATGGTCGGTGCAGTCGGGGTGGACAAATTCACGACAATGAAGTTGCTTGACGTACCACCACGCACCACATAGGCATAGTTGCCATTGACGAATACTTTGAGGTTGGCGGTAGTGCCCGTAGGCTGTACGCTGCCCGCCACGATAGCGTTTGCCCAAGTTTTTGTGGCTGCTTTCCAGTTTGTAAGTTCAGTGGTAAGCGTCACGCTGCCGGTCGTGCCGCCAGGCTGAGGCCAAGTTACAGTGCTGGTGATTGTCTTACGGTTTGCGCTGGATGTTACCACCGTCAGCTGCCTGGTAAAAATATCCGTGGTATCAGAGGTACCCGAGAACGCCCACTGGCCGCCTGATTTCGACAGCCCATAGGTTGAGCCTAGTGTTACATAAATGGACGGCTTATCGGCAGTGTTGGCAGAGTCGGCGGCAAAGGGGTTGGGCGCTGGATAACCGCCCGTCACCCGGTAGGCGCTAGTGCCTCCGGAACCATTGTCGGCAAACTGCGTCGCGCCATCTTCGCTCAAAGAGATCCAGTAGTTCGTGCTTGCTGCAAGCGTAACACCGCTAATTGGAAAGACATTCCAGCTATTAGCAGTGCCCGTCTGGATGGCGCTAGAGCCGAGCCGCGCACCTGGCGTGCCGCTCGAATCGGCATACACTGCCGCCTGCACATGCTGGTTGGTAGCATCTAGTGTTTTGAGGTAAACCGAGACCGAACTAACCGCTCCGCCGCTCGCGCCAGTCGTAATTTTGAGCGCACTCGTACCATTAACATTGTAATCGCTCCCCGCCTCAACAGTTGTATCCCCTAGAACCGAACCGCTGTCCACCAAATTAGCGTACGATGCAGCCGCGATGTTTTTAGTAGCCTCGATTCCCTCTTCGGCAAGCATGGTAGCGCGCGCGTTATCGCCCGAACTGGCAGTGGAAGCTCGCCCATACACCACTGCGCCAATCAGCCCCGTTACCAAAAACCCGAGGACTACTACCGCCAGCAGCACCTCGACCACAGAAAAACCTGCTTGCGTGGCAGCAAGCCCGCGCCGTAGCTCAGACGGTGTCCTAATAATCGACCATACCTTTAGCATTGATCGTGACTGTCCTTGCGTCGTTAGTTGTACTTGTTAATGTGATACTGCCGAGCGTGTTGGGAAACGCGGTGAGTTTCGCAAATTGCACCTCGCTCAAACCGCTTATACTGATTGAGCCCGGTACGCTCAGTGTTTCATCATATGTTGTATCCCGCGAGGCGAAGCTGGTACCCTGGAACAATGTAATTGCCGCCGGCTGGACTTCGACGCTCCACACATTATCGGTATTGTTAGCGCGGGCGTAGGTCTCGGCGCGGCGCAGCATGACCGCGAGCTGTTGGGTTGTTAAGTCCAAATCGTTGCGACGCACAAACGATTCGTACACTGGCACCGAAAGGCCAGTCAACATACCGATAATGACTACCGATAACAGAATCTCTACCAGTGTAAACCCGGCGGCATCACGCATTACTGATTTAAGCCCCCTATCAATGCATATATGGGCAAAATAACGGCGACGGCAACCGTCAACACGCCACCAGCGACGAACAGTAGCAAGATCGGCTCCAGGATGGTCTCCAGGTTTTCGGTAGTAATGTCGGCTTTCTGCTCGTAAGTACGGCCGATGGTTAGCAGGACTTCACTGAGCGAACCGGAGCGCTCGCCTGCAATCACTATCTGTTGCACTGCCGGGGGCAATAGTGTACTGCTCCTTTTGTAGCGCGTCAGGCTTTCTTTAAAGCTAAATCCATCATCAAGCGATGACGCCAAATAGCGATAGAGTTGCTGGTACTGCGGCACATTAGTCGCTTTTTCAAGTAAGATAACGGCACCTGTCACCGGCAACCCGGCGGCGAGCAAGGTACCCAGCAAATAGCCGAACTGAGCAATCTCTATCTCGCGGCGCAATCGACCAATACCAGGGAGTACGAATAATAACTGTTGGCCAATTCGCCGTGTACCGGGCGCGACGAACACTATGTAGGCGAGGAGCGCCATGACCGCTATGGCGATTGGCACGGCGACCACTCCATGTAGTTTCAAAAACTGGCCGAATGCAATTAACACCTTGGAAACGAACGGCAGTTTAGCGTGCAGCTGCGTGAACGTCGTACTGAGCCGAGGCAGCAGGAACCAAGCCACACCAAGCCCAACAACCCCTGTAACACTAAGCACAAAGATCGGGTAAATCAGCGCAGAACGTACTTTGGAGCGGAACGTATGACGCTTCTCTTCTTGTTGCGCGGCCAGCTGGAGATTTTCGACCAAGCGGCCAGAACGCTCCCCAAGCCGCACTAGCGCCAGTGTCTGGCTATCAACGATCCTAGACCGCTCCAAGGCGTCTGCCAGTGAAAAGCCAGCTTCGATGTTAGCCTGCATCTCAGCAACCGCCTTTTTCATGCTAGATGTGCGACTAGTGGCAGCCAGCGCATCTAACGCTTGGCCAATAGGTACCGCCGATTTAAGCAGCAATGCCAAATTTTGACTAAAATATTCACGGTCCTTAAATGCAAAGTGGCGTCTGGGCGACCGTTTAAGCCCTGGCTTTTGCTGCAACGCCTGGCCAAGCTGCGGCGACGACCGCGGCCGGGCGGCCGAGTCTGGCTTTGGCGGCGTGGGCTTTGCCATTACGCAGCCTCCGGCGGCGGCACTACACGTGCGACTTCGCTTACCGTCGTCAGGCCGCTTCTTACTTTTTCGAGCCCGTCTTCGAACATCGGCATACTGCCCTGCTTGCGCGCAAGCGCTTCGATCTCACCTGTTGACGGTGACTTCAGGATAAGCTCCTGCATTTTCGGTGTAACTTCAAGGAACTGGAATAGGGCAATGCGGCCTTTATAGCCCGAGCCATTGCAAACATTGCAGCCCTTTCCGGCGTACACAGTGTCGGTTGCCCGAAAATAGTGAGCCATTGAAGCGCCACCGGTTTTCATCTCTTTGATTGCCTCACCGGCAGTGGTGCTGTAGCGGCAGACGTTGCAAATCTTGCGTACCAAGCGCTGCGCGATAACAATTTCCAGCGTAGAGGCGAGCAAGAATGGTTCGATGCCCATCTCGACCAAACGCGGAATAGCCGTGGCCGCGTCGTTGGCGTGGAACGTGGACAGCAGCAAGTGTCCAGTCAATGCAGCGTTCACCGAAATTTCCGCAGTTTCGCGGTCGCGAATCTCGCCCACAAGAATAATATCCGGGTCCTGACGCACGATAGCACGCAAACCCTTGGCAAACGTCATGTTGGATTGTTCGCGTACCTGAATCTGGTTGATGCCTGGCATCTTGTACTCCACCGGGTCTTCGATGGTTGTAACATTCACACCGCTATGGTTGAGCAATTTGAGAAGCGCATACAACGTGGTTGTCTTGCCCGAGCCTGTCGGCCCCGTGGTTAGAATCATGCCGAAGGGCTTGGCGGCATATGCCTCGATCATTTGGCGGTGAGCATCGTCCAGGCCGATATCCGCCAAACTAAATCCTTGAACATACGAGCTCAGCACACGCATGACAACCTTTTCGCCGTTTACAGTAGGTACAAGCGACACACGCAAGTCAGTAGTATATCCTTCGCCATGCCGTTGGAGCGCACCATCTTGAGCGGTCAGGTGTTCATCAATGCGCATGCCACTTTCAACCTTAATGCGGTTCAGAATGTTGTCGTAGTATTCGAGTGGAAACGTACCGGCTTCGCGCAATGTCCCGTCAACACGAAAACGCACCTCAACCGATTCAGCCTGTGGCTCAAAGTGGATATCCGACGCGCGGAACGAGATGGCATCTTTGACAATCTCATCCACAATCTCCGGTGCCACGCGGCTACTGCTCTCGATAATATGCGAGAAGCGCGTCGCTAGCGGCCGCTGATATAAGTTAAACGCTGCGTCGATATACTCCGGCAACGTATACGCCAGCTGTAATTTCCGTCCCTTAAAGAGTGGCCGCAGCTTAGACACATCAAGTATATCCGGCGCATCACTGGCGACCGTAACCGTATCATCAGTGAGCTGCACGATGGCCGCCCGAGTAGCACGCGCCACCTCTTCTGGCATAAGTGTCGTCTGCTCTTTCGCCACCGGGTGAGTGCCAAGGTCAGCAAACGGCAGCCGATAACCCTCCGCCAAAGCCTGACCTAACAGAGATTTGCTCAATAATTCTGCGCGAATCAAGTATTCGATATATCCGACACTATCGCGCGATGCTTCTTCGGCCGCTTTGCTGTCCGCCTCGGAGATGTAGCTCCCTTGGACTAGTACGGTTTTGATCTGATTAATGCTCGGATACACACCCCACCCCCGTTAACGGCCTTATACGTTTTTTACTTCATCGACAATCACGGTGAGCGGCGTATCGGACTTTATGAAAAACCTTCGCGCGCCTAACTGCAATACACGTTCCTCGTCTTCGTGCTGGCTCAGGTTGGAAAGGACAAATACCGCTGGTTTCTTGGGATTTTGTTGCAATCGTTCGAGTACCTGAAATCCGTCAAGCACCGGCATAATCAAATCCAGTAACAGGACGTCGAATTGTTTGCTAGCAATAAGGTCCAGCGCCTCTTGCCCGTTTGACGCAACCGTGACCGCAAAACCTTCATGCTGCAGCTTGAGCTCAAGAGCATGCGCCAGCGGCCGCTCATCTTCAACTATCAAGATCTGCTTTTGGGTATCAGCCATGATTCTCCTTTGTTCTTTGTATCATAGCACAGGGCATTTATATGCCGCTAGGCGGCAGATTGGGGTTTGTCAGAGGTTGTATCATTCGTCGCGCTGTCAGCCGCAGGTGCGCTCGCAGCTGTTGCGTCGCTAGCCGATTCGCCGTGCCCTTCACCTCCATCAATAAAGTCACGGATCATGGCAATAATTTCATCGAGCCGGTATTCGGCTTTTAAAATGTATTTTTTAGCGCCCAACCCGAGCATGTTACTGACTTTATCCGGACTGGCCGAATTACTAACCACCAGCACAGGAATGTCCGCCCACTTGGGGTTCTGCTTGAGCGTCTGCATAAACGCCAGCCCATTCATATCCTTTAAGTAGTAGTCCAGCCAGACAGCGTCCGGCAGTTCGTCCAAGCTGTTCAGGTAGTCGATAGCTTGCTGTCCGCTCGCGCACGACAGCACATCCATACCCGATAACTTAATTTTCTTGGTAATTGCCTGCAGTAGTAGCGTTTCGTCCTCTACCACCATGATTGTAGGATTTTGTTTTGACATAACCATATTGTAACACCCGCTGGGGCGTACCCTTTCCGTTATTTTGCGTTATACGTCCAAAGTTACCTCGCCTGCTTTTGCCTTCATGCCGCTGAGCGGGATACTAAACCAAAACGTCGTACCCTTGCCCTCCTCGCTCTTGAACCAGATCCTACCGCCCGATGACTCCACCACAGCCTTAATGAGGTAGAGCCCAAGCCCTGTACCATCTGTTTCCACTTTGACAGCATTGCTGGCACGGAAGAACTTCTCGAATATACGACCCTGCTGCTCCCGGGGAATACCGTAACCATTATCAGCAACCTGCGAGATAACTTCGTCGTCTTTTTTGGAGATAAACACGGTGATTTCTCCGCCCTTCGGTGTGTATTTTATGGCGTTCGTAAGCAAGTTGAGGTACACCTGGCCGATAAGCCGCGGGTCCACATTAATTTTGGGCAGGTCCTCGTGCACGCTAATAATAAGTGCTTGCTGTTTTTCCTCAGTCTTAGCCTTGAGGTCATTGATAATGCCAGCGACCAGTTCACGCAAATCAGTTGGTTTGGGATCAATCATGATGCGGCCGGATTCAATACGCGAGATATTGAGCAGCGCATTGACGAGGGCAATCATGCGTTCGGTCGAGTCGGATATGTTTTTGGCAAAGTCCATTTGGTCGGGCTTGAGCTCGCCTGCATCGCCAGAAATCAGCATTTCGCTGAACCATTTAATCGCCGACAATGGCGTGCGCAGCTGGTGCGAAGCCAGCGAGATGAATTCCGTCTTCATGCGGTCGATCTCTTTTTCTTTGGTGATGTCGCGCAAAATCATGATAACGCCAGCGGCTTTGCCCTCCAGCTTAACCGGACTGGCAATGACTTGCAGTTGGCGTTTTTCGCCGCTAGGACTGTAAAAACCGTAGACGCCCTGGACTTCCTTCACACCTTTCAGTGCCAAGAAACCAGGACGCTGTTCGACTGGCAGCGGCGCTTCATCTTCGGGCCGGGTCTTTTTGCTTTCCGCGTCGTACAGGTGGTAGACATCCTGCATTTGTCTGCCGATCACTGTTTTATCGCCACCTAACAGCTGGAGGGCGACTTGGTTGGTCATAACGATTTTTCCAACTTCATCAAGCGCAACCAAACCTTCACCCATGCCCTGCAGCAATGCTTCGTCGCGTTGGCTAGATAGCGCTAGACGCCGGTATGACTCTTTGAGCCGTTCCGCCATGCGGTTAAAAGTTATGCCCAATTGACCGATTTCGTCGTGCGACACCTCACTAATTTTTTGTGAGAAATCGCCGTTCGCAATGCGCTCCGCACCCTTACGCAATCGCGCGAGCGAACGCGAGATCCATGATGCCGCTCCTATTCCCAACGCGATTGCGAGCACCCCGGCAACGATCGCCAATCCCACGATGGTCCACAATATTCTCTTCACCGTATTAACAATCGCCGTGTGCTCAGTGGTGATCCCAACCCGGTCGGCCGCACTCGCCTGGCTCACCGCTTGGTCCAGCTTGGCCTGCGCGTCGCGCAGCGTGTTCTGGGCCTGTGTTGTATTTGTGCCACCAATAATGCCCTGTGTCAGCGTAGCAACCTGATTGGCGTTCGTCATGATAGTATCGACAGTCTGTTGGCTGACATGCGGATTATCTAGTTTGGTTAGCGACAGGTATAGCTGCGCCTTGTTTTGCAGGTCGGTAACTTGCGCCGCCACAATCGGCGCTTGCATAGCAATTTTGTCCGTCGCCTTAGCCGTTACATCTTGCTGGTATTCTGCCCGCTTATCGCGCAGATTGGCATTGGATAGTTCCAAGCCCTCTAGCGCGTTCACGCGCGTGAAATCTTGCTCAACAAGATCAGAAAATAGATTACTCAGATGCTGCATGGAGCGAACCTGGTAATAACTCACGCCCGCCAGCACTCCCGCAATCAGCAGGAACGCTCCCAAAAGTTTTATACGCAGCGATAATTTTTTAAACACGTTCCGACCCTTTCGTTGTTATGCGCCGGCGCATGCCTTCCTGCGGCAATAACACCGTGAATATACTGCCTTTACCCTCTTCGGACTCAAACCGGATACTTCCCCCGACTTGGTCAAGAATCGACTTCACAATATACAGACCCAGCCCCGTGCCGTCGGTATCCTTTGCCTTTATATTAGAAGCGCGGAATAATTTGGCAAAGACATTGTGTTGCTGACTTTTAGGAATGCCATAGCCCGTATCGGCGACACTAATCGAAACACTTCCCTGGCTTTTGGGGCGCACCGTTTCAGTAATACACTCCACCGAAACCACAATACGGCCACCTGCCGGAGTGTACTTTGATGCGTTGGAGATGAGATTACGCATGATGGTTCGCATCAGTGCCGGATCGCATTGTAGCTTCACGCAGGAGGGCGCGTAGTTTTCTTCGATTTGGACGTTTTTTTGGCCGTGTTTTTGCTGAAGCTCCTGTATAATCCCATGGCACAGCGCCTGCAAATCGACTGTCTCAAGGCGGACCTGAATATGCCGCACCTGCAAGTCCGCCACCGTAACGATAGCATCCACAATAGCGGCCGAACGCCGGTTACTGTCGTAGATCTGTGTAATGTAATCACGCTGCTCTTTGCCGAGCGTACCGGCGTCGCCATGCAACAACATCTCGCTGAACCAAGAGATCGCCGAGATGGGGGTGCGCAATTGGTGTGAAACCAGCGCCAAAAACTCATTTTTGGCTTGGTCCAGCCTTTGCCGTTCGGTATAGATCAGCCTCTCCGACCGCTCACGCGCTTGTTGGTAGGCATAAATGCCGATCGTCACCACACAGACGCTAATCAGCAACTGGCGGATTTCGACGACGTTATAAGCCAAGGTAATAATATGGGCGGTCGCCAAGCCTAAAAGGAACAAGCTCGACAAAATGAGCGCAACCATCCAATACAATCCAACTTTTTTGCCCGCCAAAAAAAATGCGCTTACCGGAAATACAAAAAACCAAAACGCGCCCGTTCCGCGCGTGCCTCCGGTTATCAGCATGAGTATCAAAAAAGTAAGCACGGCCAGCAAGTATAAATGCGTGGCCAGGTTAATGTTACGCGTTGCCTTAAGCGCCAGCGCATTGAGCCCGATAGCGCAGGCGCCCGCCGCCTCCAAATAGCCAAGGCGAGGATCGTGTTCCGCAGTGGCCTGCAAAATACCGAAAAACGCAAGTGACACAACCGCGAGCAGAGAAAAAACTGTTAACCCAAATAATTGTGGGCGCGCAGCCATATCCCCCACAGATGCGCCACCACCACGGACCGCATCCCAAAATCGCAGGACCAAAGACTGTGCCCGCGCACTCATCCTAGGCCGCAGCTTTCTGCCGCCGTCATGCGTCTATTTCCAACCACCGAAATAGCAGCTATGTTCATACATGTAATTGTACAGCATCCGCGGCTCGCGCCAAGCACCATTCGGCTCATCAGAAAACCACGATAAGGAAACGGCCGATGGCGCTACGGTCTACGCGGATCTCACTAACCGTGATGTTCGTCGCCGTCTCTTTCCGCAAGATTAGCGCTATGCCATACCGAGGTCACGTAGTCACTACAAATAACCATGAGCGGAATTGTGCAGCCGCTGGCATTACGTTATAATGAGAACAATGTCGGCGATTAACCCTACGACTAGTCCGCCTAACATCAATGTGGCGAGCCGGAGCGCTACCATTGACTCAGTTGGGTTTCTGGCGTCACTCATTTCCGATCCTCAGGCCGTAGATAGCAAACTGGATATCTTACGCACGATCACCTCTCGCCTGCAGCCTGGACAGGTATTGTCAGCAAGTGACCAGACTCAGCTCGACGCTCTGCAACGCGAACTGAAAGAGTATCTTATTGATCACGACCCCATTCGCTCGTTTACTGCCGAAACGCTGGAGCGGGCGCTTACTAATCATGCTGAAAGCCATCGTAATTCCACAAAAAAAGAGTTCATCATTCTGCTGAGTTCTATCGCCGCTATCTACCTCGCTTGCGTAGCACTGACCCCGGCAAGCCAGGCACTGTTTAAGCGCTTTTTGCTGCCCGCGGCGGTGTTGGTGTCGATGCTCTACGGTGCGATCGCCTGGCTGTTTCTGTCGTCACGCCAAAACTTCAAAACCGAAATCCGCAACGTCTACAATTATTTTTGCGGCGGAATCACGCTTGGCGCGATTGGTTCAGTTCAGTTCCCACTTATCTTTGCCCTGCCTAAAATCGCAGCTATGCCGGCGTTTAGCTACATTGGATTTGTGGTGCCGTACTTCGTTATGTGCGTCGCTTTTTATCTCGGCGCCAATCTGTATGCCCGCCAACTGAATATATCACGACGTTTTTGGTCAGTTCCGTGGGTGATCGGCATGAGCGTGCTGGTGGCGGCAGTGCTCCTTGCGTTGCCGCATTCTCCTCGAGTCTCGCATCTCTTTTTCTATGATTTGTCCTTGCTGACCATCGGCATAGACATTTTGCTCAGTGTGGCGACAACTGTTCTCAGTTTCAAGGTGGCGAAGCGTGTGACCGCACGCTATCAGCGGAGCATGTGGCTCTTTGGTCTCGGCCAAGCTGCTCAGGGCGTAGGATGTACCGGATTTACGACGCTGCTCCTGATCAGTGGCCCCACATCGGCGATCGGCGTCGGTATTGGAGCAATTCCGTACGCGATCTCGGCCACCTTACTGCTCGTTTCCGCTTACACCTTCAAGGCCAAATCGCAGTCGTAACTTTTCGGTGCGGTACCAGCCATAATAAAATTTGATGTGAGCTAGTTCGATTTACTATAAATCATGTGCGCCACGTCTGGCAGAATATCCTACTCATGTCGTGATTGCAAATATTCAAGCAGGCCGTAGTGCAAACGCTGTCGGCCATCCCATAAAACAATATTGTAGCCTTCCGGGAATTCTGCTGGATTTTCGTCGCGGAAGTCAATGGAGCGTACGGTGGCGGGCAATGCTTCGCTCATATACCTATCGGTACCGCCGTGTAGTATGGAATATTTGTCGCCCCAGACTTCAAAGTGCAAAGGATTCTTAAGATCTTCTGCTTTTAGACCAATCGTCGCAAGCGCCTCTGGATTTTCGAGCACATATTTTATAGAAGTCGTCTTAGAGGAGCCCTCGATGGCAAAGTCGACCGCAAACACACCACCCAAGCGTGGTGAAATAGGCACACTCATTTCAGTAAATAGCTCACCAGCCCGCTGCATGAGTGGAATACGCAAATCATGGCGCTGGTCATGCGTCAGTGGAATTTCTTGCTTGAATAGCGCGAGCTGATCGTCAGATAAGTCATGTCCGTTAACGACCTCTATAGTAATCTGCGGACCGCGGTCATCAAACATCACGTCGCGAGGATCGCGCCCAATCTTTTCCCAGAATTCAGTTTTGGGCTGAACCGGATGCGTTCTTAAGCCGAACTCTGCAATCAGCTGGTTGACCGCCTCGCGCCAGCGCACCTTCATATCCGGCGTAAATGTTTCTTCGTAAATGCTATAAAAAGGACGCGCTAGCAATTCACCGGCCTCGGTAAAGCCCCAAACTTCAGCGCCACTACAATGACTAATGAGAATGTCATGACGTAACGGTGCGTCAATAAGGTCAGTTATCCCCTCTTGCACCCGCTTCAAGCTTCCGCCGGTTACCATGAAAAGTTTTTTGCCTTCCGATAAAAACAACGAGAGCTCGTCAATCATAGCAGGTTCGGCCGGCGTGTAGACTTCAGCGATTGTTTCGTCTACATCCGACACTGCAAGCCGGATTTGGTTGTTCCAGGTAATGGGTTGTAGATCACTCATATTCCGATAGTATAGCAAAAGAGGGTGCAGCATGAACTGCATTCTCAATGTTGTATATCATAGCTTTGATGCAATTTTTCACGGTCCTGCAAGCCACACAAGAATAAAGGCATACGCCCAAGGGACGCAAAAGAGATACGCTGGCTAGAGGAGGTGTTTAACTGAGGCTGGCCGGGGACGTAACAAGCGAAGGCAGTTCCTGCATGCGCGCCGGATTGTAGTTGATCTGCCCTGCCTTCCGCGCCGCAAGAAGGTGCAACACATAACCGCCAGCGCTTTGAAAGCCTGCTGCTTCATATGCCTCTCTCATCTGTTTTATAATATATGTGGCGTCGTGGCCCGTGGCCCTGCTAACTTGTCCCAAGGTGCTACCTTCCAAGAGACTCTCGGTGAAGCCTAGGACTTCAGGTGTTGGTTCATGCGTGAGCGTGGCAGACTTGCCGACCTCAATAGCGCCAGCCTTTGCAAGTCGCCCCATCGCGGACAACGATACGTGACGGACATTACCAGAATCTCCTATTAAACCCGTACACCTATATGCACTACTGAGATGAGCATTTACACTGTTGCCAGGCTTGTTTAGATATTGCCTTATACTCCTATGCGAAAGGCCCACAAATCTACAGGCAGCTATGAGCCCTTGGGGTTGAGCGAGGCTTGCGCCATTACTATCATCAGGATTAGCAGACACATCATAGCGCATGAAAAGCATGCCATCACGTTGTTGTATGCAGGTGAGGTAATCATCGGCGTCCCAGTAAAATTGCACATCAGGAGGAAGGACCTCCACCCGGCGGCCGATCCGCCCGTACTTGCGCAAGGTAATTGGACCGGTCCCCTCTGGCGGCACAAGGCTCAATGAGGGCAGCTCATCCATAAGACGAGGTTTGAAGTTAATGTCTCCTACGACGCCGGCAGCCATAAGATGGAGAGCGTACGCGATTGGGTGTTCGAGATGAGTTTTCCTCAGACAGTACTGTATGCGACCTGATACAGCCATGCCGGTCAGCCCATATTCTTTGCCAGCTCCCGCCAGATCCTTTCCGGCAAAAAATCCTTCGACTAGCTTATAGACGAGCGGTTTAGGTTCCCATGCCTGCCCTGCCATTTCGCCGAGCTCAATCACACCGCGCTGCGCCAGCTGGCCCAACGCCTGTAGCGGTCGGTATCCACCCGTATCATGGCCGACCGATTCGATACCTAATCGCTTGTTTAGATTCCCCAGCTCCCTCTTTATCCTCTCCCCGGGAACGCCCAGGTACGCACCCGCTTCTCCGTTGCTAAGGCCCACAATCCTGCACGCCAGGGATGCTGCTTCTGATGGCGCTAATTCACGTGGCACGTTGCTATGCTCGGAGTAAAACGGCACATCGTAGTGCATGAAAAACGCGGCCTCTCCCTGCATGATGCAACGGAGACGACCTTGTGCATCCCAATTGAGGCTGGTGTCGGAGGGTAAGCGTTCAATTTCGTAAGCCATGTTGTCAGCCCTTGTCTGCAAGGTTAGCACACAATTTTTCGTTCATGAAATTCGCGCATGCATGAGCTGGGGAAGTATAGCAGAAAGGACACAATTAGGCGCATCCTCCTGCGTTGTATATAATACAATGATGATCCCGCCAGGATAATGTTAGCCTTAGGAAAAATGAACCAATACAACATATACAAAGTGCCGTGCGACGATGACCGCGGTTATCGGGTATACGTTCCCCGACCACTGCCTATCGGACCAGTTGCGGAAAGATACGCGACCGTAGTCACATGCCATGATCCGCTCTGTCATATCGGCATCGAGAGCACAGGAGCCATGCTTGCGGGAGTTGGCCTTGCAGGCCGGCACCAAGCAGGCCACACCGAGGATTCATTCGCCACCATCGACGTTGCCGATCCGACACTATTCGATCCCGCCCCGAACCGTCCGGTACTCGTAGATAATTCAGTGCACACGGGCGTCACGCTTAGTCGAGCGGTCGGCTACCTACATCGTCGTTTTATATATCCAGGTACGCTCGTCACTCTGTTCAACTACGGCGACGAGCAAGAGTTCGCCATGCGAGAATGGATAAGTCACAACCTGGGCATGGAAGTTATAGCGCTATTTAATCATGCGGACTTAGGGGGCAGTTAAATGGAAAAGTTATATCCTTATATGCACGATGCGCTCGAAGATAAGATCAACGAAGAATTCAGACGAGCGTGCGAGCGAAACGGTCTCGAGATAGACGCCGGTAATTTCACTCAATTGCAAACACCGGACGCTGCATTCGTAGATTTTTATCAGGAGATATATCCCGCCCGGAATAACGTTAAATCTTGGCTAGATGAGTGTCGCCAACAGGTGGGGTCCCAGGCGATACTACTCTATCCGAAAGAAACTCCCGGAAAGCTAGCTGCATGCTGTTTACTCGAGCCAGCTACAGCCGAGCTTATACACGGCGAGGCCGAGGAGTTTGTATGTAGTGCACAAGAAAAATTAGGCATTCCTCTGGCGAATAGGATGTATTGCAATAGCATTGCGGTAGCCTCGCAGTTTCGAGGACTGGGCATCGCCCCGGGCCTCACTTGGATTGCACGAAACATTGTACGGCAACCGCAAGGGCTAATTTACCTCAGCCGCATCCTTGAGGATAATCACCCTTCCATGCGAGCGGCAGGCAAAACGGGCCAAGCTTCAACGGGCATATACAACCACGTCAGTCGCAAATATCTTTGGTGGGGAATCATCCCTCCCAGCACTTGAGGTGGTGCTTGCAATAATATAATACTTTTAAGTTGTTATTATTTGCACAATTTTAGCTACTGTGGCATAGAAACCGTCCGGATTATCAGTCATAAGTGCGTGGCCACTAGCCGGAACTATGTAAGTGATCGTTTTATCGAGCTTCGGCACGATAGTTTTTCTGTGTTTGCCGTTTGCGCCGTATATGTACGCTTTGTGTGGCAGAGCTTCAAAGAGCGGAAACAATTTGCCACTGTCAGACCAGCTAACCAACGACTGAATGCTACGATACATGGCGAACGGGCTTGCTTCATTGAACCACCGCGCCCACACTCGCATGCTACGCCTTGGATGCAACCGCAGAAGAGTCTTCAGGAGCGGGAGCGTGTGTGATTTGAATATCCAGAATGGTTGTTTGGTTACCGCTCGCGCATCCACACCGCTACCATTCGGCGCCAAGTTACTATCTGCGTTGATGAACATGGTCACGTTCTTAATTAGCGGAACAGCTAAAAGGCCGACACTTCCGCCCATGCTGTGCCCAACCAAATAAATCTTCTTCGCTTTAAGCGAATTGACTGCTAGCGCAATAACATTAGCTTGGTCAAGCAGATCGTACGAAAAGTCTGCCGGCTTTTCCGATTTGCCGAATCCCAATAGGTCTATCGTACAGATGCCGTATTGTTTTAGGGCATCTGACGAAAAGGCTCCGGCAAAGCCCTCTTTACTACCACCCCAGCCATGCAGAAAAACTATAAGGTTATCGGTGTTAGCGCGCAACCTAACAGAAAGCGTATATGTTTTGTCCTTATAACTTACCCGTAACTCGTGCAGCTGGTTATCCATAAGGTCCATCATAGCAGCAACCTTAGGAGAATCGAACCCGATAACAGAGATGACATGCAAAAATAAATCCCCGCTGCTTCCGCCTGCGGGGATTTTATATCTCTTACGATTTCGTAAAACGATGGAATTTCAATTTGGTGATCCCGCGGAGAATCGAACTCCGATTGCCAGGATGAAAACCTGGTGTCCTAACCGTTAGACGACGGGACCGTCTATTGACCGATCTATAATACCATAACAGAGGCGAAAAGAAAATCCCCCAGTGAAACTTCTGGGGGATTTTAAGTGTTTTAGAGCGGTCAGTCAATGCTCGTTACGTGTAACTGTAGCACGTTTTGGAGCCGATGGCTACCGGTTATCCACAGCTTTCGCTTTTACAAGCTTACGGCGCGGGCAAGACGACGCTTTTGGAACACGAAGTGGGCAGCCGTACCGAGGATCGAGGTGCCTGCAAAGAGGCCGATCACGTTACCTGCACCAGTGTTTGGAAGGGTGGTTGCAGGAGGTGTTACTGGAGTACACTGGGCACTGCCAGGAGCCGGGGTACCGCCAGGGGTACAAGGCTTGGGGCTGCACTCTGCGCTGCCAGGGGCAGGCGTGCCGCCAGGTTGGCAAGGTTGCGGTGGCAGCGTCGGGCTGACTTTGCCAACACAAGCGCCGGTACCAACAACCGTTTGGTCGCCAGTTGGGGTCGTAAAGTGCAAGGTTGGGGTTACATTGTAGGTGCCAGCTTTGGCGTAGGTGTGGTTGGTTACGATCGTCAAAGCGTCGTTGCCAGTACCAGGCTTAGCGCCAGTCTGCTTGTTACCATCGCCGAAGTCGAAGTCAGCGCCTACCAGGCTCGCACCGTTGCCGGCAGTCGCCTTAAGGGTGAACTTGTACGCAAGCTTGTTGCTTTCGTCAACCAAAGCGGTCTGCAGGTAGCTACAAGTGTAGAACGGGTTCACAACGGTAATGTGCGCAACGCAGTTGCCAGCAGGAGCAGTTGCAACTTTGGTACCGCCAGGCAAGACGAAGTAATCGGTGACCGTAGCGGTCCAGTTACCAGCCTTGGTGTAGGTGTGCTTTACAGCGTCGGTTGGCTTAGCAGCGTCAGCCGTAGTGCCGTCACCGAAGTTGTAGGTTACGTGGTCGAGGCTTACGCCATCTGACATGTGAATGGCAGAAGTTGCAACGTAGCTGTTCGCTTTGCTGTCGTCCTTAGCCATCTGCAAGAAGTTACAGTCGTAGTTTGGGGTTACCGGCGTAAACGTCGTAACTGGGTTACCGCAAGGAGTCATGATAGCAGCTTGCATCACGCCCTGGGCGTTGAACAGTACGTAGACAGGCAGGCTGTCGCTCAAGAAGACCGTTTGGTCGCTTGACTCGTACAAGGTTTCGCCATCAATACTGAAGGCGTGCTGTGTGTAGTGTGAGTTGGCGTCACGGCCAAGGCTCCACGCACCAGTGGCAACGACACGGCCGTCAACAACGATCGTACCGTCCTTCATGGCTACACCGGGGCGAGCAGAGCTCACAAAACGGCTGTAGTCACTAGGCGACAGACCGAACTTAGCGTAAATGTCACGCAAGTCAGCCTGGCTGTTAATGTGGTTAATAAGATCTTGCGGGTTACTGTAACCACAATAAATGATTGAGTTACCCGTACAGTCAGGAGCGGCAGCGGTTGTTTGCTTCGTCGCGATACCTGCGCCGGCAGCTCCAACTACGGCGAGGGCGAACACGCCGGCAACGACCATCTGCTTAGCAGACATGTTGCGCACACGTGTGAGCACTTTCTTAAAAATGTTCATCCAACACCTCCCTATTTGATGTCTGCATGTATATTACAATATCAAACCGCTTTTGTCAATAAGTTTATGCTGTTACATTTGCAACGCGGGCGCCGCTCAACAGGCGTAAAAACACCTATAAACAGGCTATTTATGGGTCGTGTCGAGGCTCGAAACAGGCATGTGCGACGGCAGCAGTCGATCCTTGGCAAAGCTAAAGCCAAACGTGCTCCCCTTGCCTTCCTGACTCTTAAAGATAATGGCGCCTCCCTGGGCAATAACCACTTTTTTAGCCATAAATAGGCCGAGCCCAGTACCGTCCGGCCGCGCCCGCTTGGCGTTATCAGCCCGGTAAAACTTGCTGAATAAGTGATGCTGCTCGTGTTTTGGTACGCCAATACCGTTGTCTACCACTGTAAATTCGATGGTTTGCGGTTTTTCGGCCAGAGTTACTACAATCTTGCCGCCGGCCGGCGTGTAATAAATGGCGTTGTCGATGAAGTTCATGATCACCTGGCGCATCTTGGTCTCGTCGAGCATCAGCATTGGGAAGTGCTCGGGGCGGTCAAAAATAAGGTCGAGGTTGCGCCCCTTGGCGGTTTCCTGCAACTGATCGACTTCGTCTTTTACAATGCGCGACAAGTTGGAGGGCGTGGTCTCGATCACAAATTTGCCGGTGCGCAGCCGCGACACATTTAACAGATCAGAAATGAGGTACACCATGCGCTGCGCGCTAATATATGACTGGTTGAGCAGCTTACGCTGCATGCTGGTGAGCTTGCCCGCGTCGCCGTCGAGCACCATGCTCACGTAGCCCTTTACACTGGTCAGCGGCGTGCGCAGCTGGTGGCTGGCCATGCTAATGAAGTCGTCTTTGGTTTCGTCGAGCATCCTGAGCTTGTCATTGGTGCTGCGCAATTTGCGAGTGGCGTCATTAATTTTATCCTGCAACGTCTCATTGAAACGCTCGATTTGCTCAAAACGTAAAGAGTTTTGGATGGCAATCACCAGCTCATCTGTTAATCCTTCGATGGCCCGGATGTCCTGCCCGTTGTACGGGTTTCCACTACGCTTCGTGCCAAGCAGTAAATAACCTAAGTCTTCGCCATCCTTGAGCTTTGTCATTATTGCCGTGCCGTTCTTAAGCATCATTGCGCGCAGCGGGTCGTCTTCGTTCAAATAATCGGCTACGATAATTTTAGTATCCGCTTTGGCGAGCAGATGCTGACCCTTAGTGATGTCGTCTTTCGTAAAGCTCATGGGTTTTGTACCAATGAGGCGCGGGTGATACATGTCTCTGCCGGCCAGCGCGACATTGCAAAAGTCGGCCTTTAAGTTGCGTGCGATAACTCCTGTGGATGCTGTGAGCAACGGCTCCAACTCATTATTTGCAACGAGCGCTTCATTAAAGCTATTGAAAAGCTCTTGCGGGTTATAAGCGTCGCGGTAAAAGAATTTGTTCGTCAGACGGTCGAAGAACCTTTTAACAGGATTGAATGTGATAGCGACAAAGATCAGCAACCCGACATTCAATAGACGCTGCGCTTGTTGGCTATTGAAATAGACAGAGAGTCTATCGGCCACAAAGTAAGAAATAAAGGCATACCCCGAAACCAAAACCAGTAACGCCAAAATGTATCCGGCAGCACGGGCAACAACCAATCGAATATCAAGGAATTTGTGCTTCAGCACGGCATAGCTCAGACTGGCTGAAAGTATGATCATGCTGAGCGGCGTAAGGGTGGCGGTTACCGAATTCTTGAAAACTACAGGCAGTATAGCATTGGTGAGCAGGCCTACGGCAACAGCGGACGAGACCCCAAACAAGATTACCTGCGCCTGGGCACGCTTAATGCCACGAGCGTATTTATAACTTTTAATAAGTCGCGCGGCAATCGCAAGCGCAGTTAAAAACGCCCACACGATAAAGACAAAATAGAGCGGCCCGTTTACCGGAGTCGGCAGTACTTCTTTGTTAGTCACGATAACCTTCTCCAAAACCCACGGCGTCAGCGTGCTCAACACAGCAACTGTAGCGACTACGCTTGAGAGCGTCGGATAGCTCCGCTCAGTATCGTTTTTAAACTGCAGCACGACGAAATAGACAAATAAATACAGTCCGTGCAGTCCGAGTGCTGCCATCGTAAAAACAAGCCGGCCATACAAAATGCTGCGGCCGAATGAAGTCGCGAGCCCAGCCACCCCCATAGTCCACCCAGCAAGAAATACAAGGGCAAACCCGAGCGTGGTGTTAACCCGGCTTCTGGAATTTTTGACGAGAACTACTAAACTTGTTGCAAGTAGATAAAGAAACGTTACGAAGGAAATGAATATTGCAAACATAAGTTATAATTACGCGCTTCGCTTGCAATTATAACCTTAAGCAGCTTTTCCAACAAACGCCTCCGTAGCTTCGAACAATGGCAAATTAGCTTTCACAAAGTCACTGCCTGGATTCTTAGTAAAGTGTGCCCTACAGTCATCAATAAATGTATTGAGATCGACATAGAAGGGAACAAGGTTGATGCCCCCAGGCTTAATACCCTCGCCTGTGAGCCGGACGACAGCCGCGTCACCATCTATACGCTTAAAGGCTTGCGTGCCGTAAGCGGCGGTCAGCAATCGCGCCGTGCCCTCTACGATGGTCATAACGACATACTCATTGCCATCTTCTTTAGCTTGGCACATAGCGGCCAGCAAAAGCTTGCTCAAAATTTCTTTGTCCGCAGACTGGCTCGATTTGCCGAGCGCCGTGGCCTCCACCACGACGTCCGCCTTGCCGGACTGCATGAATGGCAAATCACGGAGTATCTCGCTGTCTTCACCAAGTGCATTACAGACCTTTGCTACGGCCGGCAAGGAACGCACCCCGCCGTCCGTAGGTGCAATAAGAGCAATGGTACCTTCCACGACGCCTTCTTGACTCACTGCCCCGATGAATGTCGACCTGTCGACTAGCTCCTGCGGGTAGACCTCGTTCTTTAATACACCTTTTAGCGGACCATCCTGGACCACACCCGCATCTGTTACGTGGCCACGATCCCGATAGGCACTGGCTTGAAGTCTTCGCGCTTGCAATAGCATTGATGGCGGTAATCTATATGCGTTTAAGATCGCCGGACCAGCCGACATCATACTTTCATTACGAAGTGACTCCGCCCCGAGCGAACGCGCGGTTTTAATGCGAGCAGTTGCGAGCTCGTGCAACTCTGCATTGTTGAGCTTCGCAGTAACCTCAACAATATCGGGAAAATCCATGATATCGTTGGGGTTCTGCGCGGCATAATTCTGTACTTCTGTAAGTAGCGCCGTGAGTTCTCCAACTTGATCAACCATGCCGACGGCGATAAATTTTTCTATAATTGGACGAACCGTAGCTTGGATTGTACTTATAGAACGCTCCATCGTCTCGCTTATGTGTGTACGGAAGGTTTCGACGGTTGCGGTCGTATCTGTGTACCCATAATCTTTGAGGTTAGCAGCCAGCTCGGCGGCAGCCTCGCCACCATAGTTCGAGTTAAAACCAAATGAGCCCATGGTATTAGTTACGTAGCGAACCAAGTTATTAACCGGAGCAGCACCGCCCGCCACACTCCAGTCATAGTCAATAATTGCGATTTTTGCGCAGTCTTTACCAACTCGCAGCATTTCTTCGAACGCACGGTTGCGGCTTGGCTCATCAAGCCAGCCAAACGTAAAACGAGCATGTAGCGCATCGGCGCTATCATCCTCGAATGGCAGATCGGTCGCACGGCCAATACGGGCATCAAAACCTGCGTTCTGATGCGTTGCTACCGCATCTTCGCGCATGTCAACCGGCATATATTTTGCCTGAGGATTTCGCGCAATTATCTTCTCACCTAAGGACGTGCTGTCTCCGGCACCGACATCAACACAAACCGCACCCGGGGCGTCTATAACTTCTTTAAGTGCAGCTAATGAAACAAGATCGGCATAGGTAGCCATGAACTTAAGACGTTCGGCTTCGGCAGGATTAATTTTTTCCGCCTCATAAAATTGGGGCGGACTAGGGTACGGTTGCGCACCTGACATAATAAAACTCTCTTTAAACAAAACGGCCCCGTTGCACGTAGTGCGCTGGAGCCGTTTGCTTACTAAATCTCTATCTATCTTGCGATAAGATACAAGAACATAATACTACCGTTTTGCAAGAAAGTCAACTATTTTCCTCTGTTAGCACCGACACATATGCTACACATATATCATAATTTTGTTGTATTTCCCGCTAATAAGACTTGTAAAAATTACGATATTTATGGTACTTCTAGTAGGAGTAGATATTAACATTTTATCGCCTGGGGTTAGCATGAAGACAAAAATCGCAGTGATCGAAGATGATTCCGGCATCCAAACAATGTACAAGTTTAAGCTGGAAAAAGACGGCTTCTTGGTTAAAACAGCCTCGAACGGTAAGGCCGGTCTTAAGCTTTGCGAAGAATTTATGCCCGACCTCATCCTGCTCGACCTCATGATGCCTGTTATGTCTGGTGCCGAGATGCTGGCACGACTGCGCGCTGCCGACTGGGGCAGCAACATGCGAGTTGTTGTGTTGACCAATTTAAGCAAGGACGAGGCGCCACAAGCGCTTCGTTTTTTAAGCGTTGACCGTTATGTTGTAAAGGCCCACCACACGCCTGCACAGGTAATAGAGGTTGTACACGAAATACTTGGCCGGAAACCAGTTTGATGGTATAACAACAAGCACCCTGAAAGTGCTATAGTTAAAAGAAAGAAGGTACAACCGTGACAAAAATTGCAATCATCGAGGACGATCAAGCTATTTCACAGATGTACCGCATCAAGTTCGAGGCGGAAGGGTACGAAGTTGAAACCGCCGAGGACGGCAAATTGGGGCTCGAACTTATCGAAAGCATGCGGCCGGACATCGTGTTGCTCGATCTTATGATGCCCGTTATGACCGGCGAAGAAATGCTCGCCCGCCTGCGCACCATGCCGTGGGGCAAAAATGTCAAAGTTATCATCCTGACCAACCGCGGCGAGCAGGAAATTCCACCCGAGGTTAAAAAGCTCGGGGTTAGCGCCCTGATTTTAAAGGCCGACATGACGCCGCGCCAGGTGGCGGAGCTCGTTAAAGGCAAACTCGCCGAATAATTGCCCGCCTGGTAGGCAATTATGAGGATATCGGGAGAAAATGTTGGATTTACCGGGCTTGAAGTCAACTGGGCAGATCAGTCGCCGCAATGGTGCGACCCATCGTTGCGTGGGCTTGTTCAGCGCATACAGATCATTCGGCTGCAACAATCTCTGGAAATTGGCGGGCTGAAACACATTTCACAAGAGACAGTGCAGCATGCGCTCAAGCGTGATGGCATGCTTACGGATGAGTTCGACCAATTGGCGTTTAGAGTGGGGTGGCTCAAAATATACCTGGGTGAACTGCGCACAGCCGAAACGGAGCCCCTTGTCGTGCACACCACCGCCGAACCACTAGAGCTGCGGGCGACATACGGCATACGGCACGCCATCGACCAGCATTTCGGCGACGGGCCGCTGCCATTTTCATCTGCGCCCTAGCCTGCTCGCCGTTCATCGCCCAAACGCTGGTATAATGGGATCTATGAAAGTTGCAATTATCGGATATGGCGTCGAGGGTAAGTCGGCCGCCGAATATTGGCATCGTTTGGGCGACCAAATTACTATTTGCGATCAAGGCGAAGACGTTTCGGTGCCTGCGTACGCCGAAGCGCGGCTGGGCAGCGGCTACTTGCGCGGACTGAATGAGTTCGACGTAATCGTGCGCAGCGCGGGCATCAACCCAGCGGTCATCACCGCCGGCAACCCAGGCGTTGAGTCCAAAATTACTACCGTAGTTAACGAATTCTTGCGCGTGTGCCCCACCAAAAACGTCATTGGCGTCACGGGCACCAAGGGCAAAGGCACCACCTCCAGCTTAATCACCGAGATGCTCAAAAACACCGGCCGCAAGGTATTCCTTGGCGGCAACATCGGCTTGTCGCCACTCGATTTTTTGCCGTATGTCACCGCTGACAGCTGGGTCGTTTTGGAGCTTTCCAGTTTTCAGCTGTACGATCTCAAGTACAGCCCGCACATCGGCGTCTGCCTGATGATCGCACCGGAGCACCTGAACTGGCACGCACACATGGACGACTACTTGGACGCCAAATCTAATATGTTCCGACACCAAACGCCGCACGACACCGCGATTTATTATGCGGAAAACAGCAACTCGCACCGCGTTGCCAGCGTCAGCAGCGGCGCCAAAATCACCTTTTATGCCGCGCCAGGCGCCTATGTCGCCGACGGTTACATCCAGATCGACAACCAGCAGATTTGCGCCGTGGAAGACCTGAAACTGCTCGGCAAATTCAACTGGCAGAATGTCTGCGCGGCCGTGACCGCAGTCTGGCAAGTGACGCAAGACGTCACACCGCTGCGGCGCACGCTCAACACCTTTAGCGGGCTTGAGCACCGGTTGGAGTTTGTACGCGAAGTACATGGCGTCAAATATTACGACGACTCCTTTGGCACGGCACCGCAAACCGCGATCGTCGCCATCGAGGCATTCAGCGAACCAAAAATCCTCATCCTCGGCGGCTCCAACAAAGGTATTCCGTTCGAGTCGCTCGCCAAAGTGGTGGCGCACAGCAACGTTCCGCACGTCTTGACCATTGGCGAAACCGCGCCGCTCATCGAAACCGCACTCAAAAACGAAGGTTACACGGCAATTACGCCGGGCGGCAAAACCATGCCGGAAATCGTTAAAAAGGCTGCCGCGCTCGCCAAACCCGGCGACGTCGTGCTGCTTTCGCCGGCCTGCGCCAGCTTTGGAATGTTCGAAAATTATAAAGCCCGCGGTAACGAGTTCAAGCAAGCCGTCTTGGCGCTCGCCTAGGCCTGCTGTTCGGCGCGCAGACGCGCGGCACGGATCACGTTTTCAAATAACGCACATACGGTAAGCGGGCCGACGCCGCCTTTAGTGGGCGTGATACTGAGATCGGTACGCTCGTATACGTCCGGCGCTACATCGCCCACGGTCTTGCCTTCTTCGCCCGCAACACCGGCGTCAACCACGACAGCACCCGGCTTAATCATGTCCGAGTACAGGATCGCCGGGCTGCCGGTTGCCGTAATAATGACGTCCGCCTGGATGGTTTCGGCCTTGAGATCCTTGGTGGAACGATCGGCCACATGCACATCAATGCCTGAGTTTGTAAAAATGCGCTCAAGCGGCGCGCCGACTAACTTGCCGCGACCGATCAGCAGCACGCGCTTGCCGCGCAAATCAATATTGTAACCCGCCAGCAACCACAGAATGGCCATTGGCGTTGCGGGGTCGAATACCGCTTTTTGCCCCAGGGCATCAACATCTTTTTCGGGCGCCACAGCGTTTACGATCGTTTCTGTTTCAGCCGGATCTTCCAGCGGTAGCTGCACGATGATGCCGTGCACTTTTGGATCGATATTTAGCTGGTGTATAAGCGCCACGGCGTCTTTTTGCGCTACGCGGTGGATATCGACATCTACGAGTAAATCGGCGCCGTACTTTTGCTTCATACGCATATAAACGTTAATAACCGGGTGGTCTACGGTGACGACGATCGCCAGACGCGGCTGCATATGCGCGGCCTGCAATAAGGCGCGGACTTCGTGCGCTTGGCGCTGCTGAATGTAGCCGGCGAGTTCGCGGCCGTTTAATATTTTCATTTCCCTATTGTACCAGAGATGAGCGCCAGGTGCGTACTAGCAAAACGTACGGCAGAATATGCTATAGTTAAAGCAAGCTTAAAAAGGATCAGCTATGCACCAAGATACTCCCACACCGGCGGCTGCGGCAGAATTTACCGTACCGCAACCAACCAGCTCACAATACGAATCCAATCCCTTTGTGGTGACTGCGAAAGGTATTGTGTCGATTTTAAAGACCAACCCCGGCACCGCGATGCTCATGGCGCTCGTGCTTGGTTTGATCGGTTTTGCCGGTTTTTTCGTAGTATTCCTGCTCATGTTTATTATCCATAACTTGTTCGTGAGTTTGTTTTTGGCACTGGCAGCCTTTGTAGGTTTCTTTGCGCTTGCCGGTTTGAACATCGGCACGTACACCGCTGTTGGCAGCGCCAGCTTGCACGACGAGCGCATCACCGTGCGTACCGCGCTTGGGCGTGCCGCCGACCGTTTGCTTGCCTTAATTGGCGTTACGATACTGCAAGGCATTCTTACGGCACTCGCGTTTTTGCTGCTCATCGTGCCTGGATTTATTGTAGGCGCGCGGCTTTCGCTGGCACCAATCGTGCTGATGGAAGAAAAGCTTGGCGTTATGGCCGCACTTAAGCGCAGCTGGGCGCTTACCCGCGGCCACACCGTAGAAATGCTGGGCGCACTTTTTGCCGTGCAGTTTATTGGCGGCGGCGGTTTGCTTGCACCCACCGTTTCGATCGCGCCACTGTTCGGCCGCTACAAAGACCTCGTCGACCTGGAGCGTTCGGGCCACGGTAAGCCGGCCGTTCACTGGCTTAACTATCTCGCCGTATTCGGTATTGTTGCGCTTATGGCGATCACTGTTGGCATGGGATTCATGTTCCGCAGCGCCGTAAACAACTACAACAAGAATCACCAGAACACAGCCCAGCCGTTACAACAGCAATTGCAAGGCAACTACAATGGCAGCGGCTACTTCAACGATCCAAATTCGAGCAGCCAGTCCGGTACCGACAGCACCGGCATTAGCTCCGACCCTTCTACCTGGTAGTTTTTGGCCCGCGCTTACGGTTGTCAATACGATCGAGAGGTGTTATACTAACACCTCGATGGGCCAGTAGCTCAGCTGGTTAGAGCACCTGCCTCTTAAGCAGGGTGTCGAGGGTTCGAGCCCCTCCTGGCCCTCCAAACCAAGCATCATGAAAGACTTCTTCGGAAGTCTTTTTGTTATAGTTAAGGTATGGAAGACAGTCATGCAAATCCCTGGAAGACCCTCGCATCGAAAGTAGTTTATAAAAATCGCTGGTACTCAGTACGCAAGGATACGGTCATTACGCCCAGCGGCAAGCAAGGTGAATATAATGTAGTCGACCATGCCGATGCAGTATTTATTGTAGCCATGGACGAAAATGAGAACATCCATTTGGTTGGCCTATACCGATACCCGACGGATATGTACTCCTTAGAAGTCCCCGCCGGCGGCAGCGATGGGCAAGATCCACTCGAAGCGGCGAAACGAGAGCTACAAGAGGAGACCGGGCTTCAGGCCACAAACTGGAAGCTACTTGGAAAGGTTCAAAGCGCAAACGGTTTCTTGAACGAATTTGCATACATGTACTTAGCAACTGGCCTCACTAACACAAACAATCACGAACAGGCCGAAGAAGGTATCATGGAACATCAGAAGGTTTCACTCGACAAAGCGCTTACAATGATTAAATCGGGTGATATTACTGACTGTCAAAGCGTTGCCGCAATCAGCCTCGCTGCTTTGCAGTTAGGAAAAATCAGAAACTTACGCTAACTTCGATACAACAGCGGCGCTGGCAGGTTTATACCAAGCCCGCCTCCAACTGGACACTCGGACGACAACGGCGAAATTGCTTGGCGAGTAGATTGACGCGACATATAATCTTGTGTCATATTTTGATCATGCACAAGGAATCGGGCTTAACGGATAAATAGCCGGGATGGATCACGAGAAGCCTCGCGATTTTGACCTAGCCATAGAACTATTTGCTCAAGTCGATTCGCTCACGCGTGACGTTCGGCCGGACATATGCGAGAATTCCGGCAATCAGGATCACGTATTCATTCCCAGCAAGGAGCAGCTGGCCCAAGCCCAGGACCTTTTTGAAATGTACGGGTTGGACGCGCCGGACGAGCTCAGCATTGTCAAATTCGTAATACTCCCGTGGATTGACATACGCGACCAAGTGCATGCAGGGTACGAAGCCGTATGGATAGGCCTAACGCGTAATTCCGTCGAGACTGAATACGCCGTAACGCCGGACAACACCGGGAGAATGGTGCTTACGAAAGACGGCCGGCTTTTCGACAAAAAGGCGAAGCCCCATGCATTCATGTCTGGCGTTGAGGTAGACACCTTACTCACAGACCCGCAGTTTTTTGAAGCTGAATCCGCAGAAACTCACGTGTTAACCGAGATGCTGCGAATCTTTGGCGCCAGCGGATGGCCACCATAGTGACATTTGCCACAGGCCGCCAGCCGCGCGCGGCATATACTAAAGCTACGGGCACTAACTAAAGGAGGGGTTATGAGAAAAATTGTACTAGCAGCACTCACGACGATGTTGGCGGCGGCCAGCATCTTTACCGCAACAGCAACGGCGAACGCAGCTCCATACTGCGGGATAACATGGGGCAGTTTACCAAAATCCGGCGGCGTGATGTCCACGGCGCCGATCACTAATATCCGCACCGGTCAGCACGACTGCTACGACCGCATGGTGTTTGACTTTTCGGGGTCAGCCTCCGGCTACCGCGTGCAATACGTGGACAATGTATACGCCGATCCGTCCGGCCTGCTGATCCCGCTGAAAGGCGGCGCAAAACTGCAGATCGTAGCCTTGGCGCCCACATACAACAGCAGCGGCGTCTCAACCTACCCCGGTGTCGTAGGCCAGCCATTGCCAGGCGTCAACCTGACCGGCTACCAAACGTTCCGCGATGCCAAATTCGCCGGCAGCTTTGAAGGCCAAACAACCGTCGGCCTCGGCGTGCGCGCCCGTTTGCCATTCCGCGTATTTACCTTGGACAATCGGCTCGTCGTAGACGTCGCCCACCATTGGTAACACATTTTAATATGTAGTAGGAGGCGCCGGATTGCCCGCGGCGCCTCTATATTTGGTACACTATAAAAATGAACAAAGTCTCCCACGACAGCGAAACGCCGGGCAAAGGGCTTGACGACGTCGAGTTTGCTGCCATGCGCAAAGGCTTTGCACTGTTACGCGGCTACTCACCTGCTTTTAATTAAAAACAAATGTCAGACCTTTGACAGACTCGCCACAACTGCCGTCTGCAAGGGTATGAACTTCATTAATTACAAGAGTTTTACCATACGCCTATGTTGTGTATACTGCTTACGTTATAGGCTAAAAACGAAGTGGGGGTGGCATGTTACCGGCATGGTGCGTTGTATTTTCTATTGCTTTAAGACTGGGAAGCGGCGGGCGTTACGCTTGGGGCGTGGTGCGCGGCAAGGCCAAACCTAATCCGGTGACGTGGTTTTTGTGGGGGCTCACGCCGCTCATCACCTTTTTTGCCGGTTTGCCGAGCGGATTCAACGCGCAGCTGCTCGTGGTACTCGTACTCGGTATTAGCCCGGTCATCATATTCTTTTTGGCAGTTATGCGACAGCCGATCCGGCCCTACCTCACCCCATTTGCACTGAGTTGTATGGCAATCGCGGTCGCCGGCATTGCATTGTGGCGCGTTACCTCAGACGCCAATCTGGCAATCCTGTTCAGTATTATTGCCGATATGGTCGCCGGTTTTCCTACACTCCTCAAGGCATACAAAAATCCGGCAAGCGAATATCCACTGCCCTACTTTATTTCGACCCTCAGCATGGTCATTACCATGCTTACGATCCGCGATTGGTCGTTCACCACATACGCTTTTCCGCTATACATGATGGTAAGCAACGCGTATTTGTGGGCATTTGCCGCGCTGCCTTTGCGTAAAATGGTGCGGCGTCTGAGTCAGCGCCTGTCGCCCGCCATTGGAACACCGGAGTCCGACTAGTACAGCTTTCCTGAATTTGGTATTATCAGCCCATGGAAATCGGCCGTGGCGCACAATACAGAGTAGACGACATTGGCGGCGGTCGGGTGCGCAAAACATTGCTCACCGCTGCGGAATCGCGTGCCGTGTATGAGCCATGGCACGAACCGGACGGCTCGGCCTTTGACTATCTGGCGCAAGCTGTTGCCAATGCCGCGCATGTTCAGGCGCTCCTCGCAGCATACCCCGAGCTATCCGACACACTCGGCAATCCCGACTTTGAAAGCACCACCGCGTACACGCAAGATAAAGTCCACATCCTCGGTGAAATGCTGGAAAATATATCAACGGACGATGCCCGGCGCATCATCCGCTCATACGTTTCCCTCGTTCATACGCATTGGCGCTACGGATTTGCCGACCGCATATACAACCCGCTGGTCAATAGCGGTATTAACAGCCACGGCGACGTTATACTTTGCGACTTTGGCGAGATAACATTCGACCGTGACGTTGCCGCAAAAAGCGTGGCCACGACTCGCTGGCTGCGCGCCAATAGCTATATCGAGGACATGCCGGACGCCCTCAAGCCCTATTATCACGACTATTTAGGCGAACACCTCACTGCCGAAACGTTCGCCGCCAACTGGGGCGCTGCGCTTTCCGGCGATCCTACTCCGTTACAGTGACTGTGCCCGTCATTTCGCTGTGGATGGCGCAGTGATAGTGAAATGTGCCGGCCGTGTCGAACGTAAAGGTGTACTTTGCGCCTTGCGCCAGATCGCCGCTGTTCGGGCCCTTTTGACCGTCGGTTTCCGTTACGGTGTGAGCCGTGCTGTCTTTATTGGTCCAGGTTACGGTTGTGCCCTTCTTGACGGTGATCGCCGTCGGACTAAAGGCAAAGCCTTGAATAGCAACGCTATTGGTCGCGGTTGGCGTGCTCGATGCGCTGCTGCTTGAGTTATTCATATTCGTGCCGGCCGTGCTTGAGCCAGACTTTTTATACGAATGCTTCGCCAAATAAAACGCCCCGCCAGCCAAGACAACGACGACCAGAACAGCTATGATAACACCGGACTTTTTCATGACATCCCTTTCATGTAAATGTTACTGCTATTTAACCACAAGCTTGATGCGAATGGAACAACAGGAGGTGCTATTATAAATAGCATGGTAGGAGGCCAGCGATGAAGTTATTTTTGTGTTCGACCGTGGTTTCTGCGGCGCAGTTACCAACGTTTCTGCAGCTAAGCGGCGCCGGCAAACCGCAAGACATCAAACTGGGACTCATCGAAAACGCGGCCGACGGCGAAGAAGGCGACAAAACCTGGATGCTCGATACGCGCCGCACGCTCGCAGCGCATGGGTTTACGCTCGACAATATTAATTTGCAGGACTACACACAGGATAATGCCGGGTTGAGCGAACGGCTGGCAGCCTGCAATGTTATTTGGATTGGCGGCGGCAACACCTTTTATTTGCGCTGGATTTTGCGGCAGACCGGCGCCGACAAAATTATTAAAAAGCTCGTGCAACAGGGAACCGTATATGCTGGCGGCAGCGCCGGAGCGATCGTAGCCGGGCCAACGCTGCAATATTTTGACAGCGCCGACGATGCATCCGCCGCGCCCGAGCTCATATGGGACGGGCTCAAACTCACCGATTCGGTGGTCGTGCCGCATTTTGGCAATCCGGCTTTTGACGCGGTGTGCAGCGACATTGCTAATAATCTTGAGGCTGATGGCTACTCGGTGGTACGCCTTACCGACGCTCAGGCACTCGTAATCGACGACGAAGAAGCGCCAGAAATTATATAAACCACTAGCGGTAGCGGCATTTTGGTGTACAATAAACGCTAAGATGCATGAGCTGGTGGTTTTAATCGCAAAATACTTTATCGCGCTGTCGGTTTTGGGCGCGGCCGTTACGTTTTTTAGGCTTGATACGCCGCATAAAAAACGATTTGTGATCGCCGCTATTATTGGCGCAGTCGTCGCGGTAGTGCTCGCCAAGATCGGCAGTAAGCTATTTTACAATCCGCGGCCGTTTGTGGTCGGGCATTTTAAGCCGTGGCTGCCGCATGGCAATGACAACGGATTCCCTTCTGACCACACGTTGCTGGCGTCATATCTGGCCGCTCTGTGCTTGTGGTACAGCCGCAAACTTGGCGCGGTATTGTTCGCCATAGCTCTGGCGATTGGTTTGGCGCGCGTTGCCGCCGGCGTTCACCACTTGATCGACATTATCGGGGCAATTATTTGCGGCACGATTGGCGCGTACGCCGGCAACCTTCTGGCTATGCGCATTGCGCCGCGCCACCATTACCAGCACGAATCGCGCCGCCCTTCTTAAGATCTGTTAAATCTTGGTGCGCAACACTACTGTGCGATTTTTAACGCCGCCGCGCCCCAAATTGCGCTATGATAAGATCATAACCAAGAGGAGGATAGCATGGACGAAGATCAACAACGCCAAAACGACCCGGCCGCCGACAATCCCGACGGGCGCCCGACGCCCGACGACGCGCTCGAGCCGGCAGGCGACCTCTTTAATCCGGTGCGCGACGAGGAAAAACTCGAGGAAGACAATGATTCGCCAGCCGCGCCCGCGGACGATAACCCGGCCGACGGCCAGCGATTGCCTGCCGACCATCCGGAGTTTGACTACGCCAGCGATATTGACGAGCACGAAAAATACGATGAAGGTGCCAGCGCCGCCACTGGCGTAAACGATCAAGAAGAGCACGAGCACGACTCACCGCGCCCGCTTGAGCCAGAGGAATAACCCAAACGTGTCACATCCAGCAGAGATCAGCCTCCTGCAATGGAACACCTGGTACGATGAAGATCCCGAAAACGTCGCCCGGTTTTTATGCGAGCAAAAACCGGATATCATCTGCGCGCAGGAGCTCACCGTCGGCCGCTCGCAAACCGTGCCGCACATGCCAGAGTATATTGCCGCGCGCCTCGGCTACAATGCTCATTATCAGGAGCTGCCCATCGAGTCCACGGACGGCAAGCAGCTCATGCTCGCCAATGCTATTTTTAGCCGGTTTCCTATAAAAAACGGCCGCTTTGTATGGGTGAGCGAGCCAGCCGAGACTGGCGGCTACGGCGACGAGTACCGTGCTTACGTCGAGGCCGCGCTCGAAATCGGCGACCGCGAGCTCATCGTCGGTACTGCGCACCTCAGTTACACGCATAAATTTGAGCCAACGCCAGCCAAACAAAAAGAGACTGAGCATTTGCTGACCGAGCTTAAAAAGCACCAAGAAAACTACGTGTTTGCCGGCGACCTCAATGCGCCGCCCGGCTCGCCAACGATCCGGGCAATTGGCAAGTTACTACAAAACGCCGGGCCGGGCGTGAGCCAAAACACCTGGACCACCAAGCCGTTTTCGTACAATGGCTTTAGCGAATCCGGACTCAATTGGCGACTGGATTACGTGTTTCACACGCCGGATCTGCAAGTAGCTGCCGCAGAAATTTTGCCCACCGAGTTTTCCGACCATCTGCCAATTCTCGTCCGCATACATCTTTAGTTAAACGGCCACGTTAGCCCTGGAGCGCTTGCACCAGCGCATCGCGCGTGTTCTTTTTGGGGCGATCGTTGGCGCCGTACATGAGCGCGTTGCCCGGCTTAAACTTCCCATCTTTAAAGGTGTAGGTCGAGCCCACACTGTCACACAAACCCCACGTAGTAATGTCCGGGCAATTCTGAATCCCGAGCGCGGTTTTGAAGGTCGAAACATATTGGTCGGCCTGGTCGGCAGCGTCATCGCCAGTGACGTCGAGTTCGGTTACGGCGATTTCGAGGTGGCGGCTTTGGGCGCGCTGCGCCAGATCCTGCAATGCTTCCGGCTTGATTGCGTCACGCGGCAATTCGTATTCGTGGCCTTGCACGCCGATGCCGTCGATTGGCGTGTGGTGCTTGATGGTCAAATAATCAATCAGGCCAAAGAGCACGTCGGCGCGTCCCGGGTTTGTTTCGAGCCCGTAGTCGTTGATGTAGAGTTTGGCTTTGGGGTCGGCGGCGCGGGCAGCCCTGAATGCAATATCGATATATTCATCGCCGAGTGCGCGGTAAAAAACATTGTCTTTTTTGATCGTAATCCTGCCGTCGCGCGCGTCCGCGGAACTGCCGAAGCCGTCAATAACTTCGTTGACCACGTCGTATACTTTTATGCCGAGCTTTTTGCCGTGTTTGACCATTGCCGTCACGTGATCTGCAAGCACTTTGCTGACGCGTTGTTTATCGGCGGCGGTTTCGGTTGGCAGGTCTTCCATCCATTGGGGGAGTGCCTTGTCGTAGATGAGCGCGTGGCCGCGGAGTTCAATGCCGTGGCGCTTGGCGAGCTCGGCCAGGCCGTCGATTTCGGCAAAGTTAAAGACACCTTCGATCGGCTGCGTCTCGGCGGGTTTAAAGACGTTTTCGGGCGTCCAGGAGGCCACTTCGCCGCCAGCGTTGATTTGGGTATATAGCATATCGGCAAAGAAGTTTGGCGACACGGCGGTGCCAAGCTTAAACCCGGGGCGCTTAACCTTAGACTGCAAGCCGCCGTCCGGCAACTTTTTTACGACCTGGAGTGTGCTGGTGTCGGCCGCGGCTATAGTGCCGCCGTCGAGGGGCGCGACAGTGAGGTCATGGAGCGTGGCAGTGCCTCGCTCGGTGTAAGCGCCAAACCACACCTGGCCTTTTTGGAACAGATGATTGGCGCCGGAAAGCCGCCCGACCTGCTGGCCGTTGATGGCAAAAATCATGGCGTCGCCGCGGCATTCCATACCAATGGCGCGCTTATCGGCGAGCCCCTCGAACGGGAATTTTTGCACGTGCGGCGTTTGGCTGGAGCCATCCCAAACACTAACGGTCAACTCGTTACCTTTTGTGGTGCATGAGACGCGGCTGCGCTCAATCCGCATATCGTCAAAGCGCAGCGGCACATCGCCATAAAAGTCCAGTGTAGCCGTCGGATCGCCCGAAAGCGTGCCTTCTGCGCCAAAATCGCCGTAGACCTGCAAGCGCGAGCCAAACACATTGAATGGCGGATTGGGCGAGCGTTTGTTGCCGTTGCGCTTATCCATAATCTGGCGGTTGAGCGGGGTGAGCTCAAGCCCGTCTTTGGTGACTTTGGCGCCGGGCATATATTGCCACGTGCCGCTAAGGATATTTTCGGGCTGAACAATTTCGTGCGCTTCCATTTGGATGTCCGGGGCGACGGCTTCGCCGTACTCAGGTGTGGTTGGACCACTGCAGCCCTCTGCTACCAGTGCGGCGCCCGCTCCTGCGGCAAGTTGCAGAAAACGGCGGCGGGATAACTCGGGCGGTTCGCTATGCGTAAGTTGTTCGTGATTTGTCATGCACTAACTAGTATCACACATGCCGGAGGATGCTTGTGGGATATCTCACAGACTCTACCCGATAATTCATTTGTAATGAACAGGTTCGGCTTTGGCCGAGCGTCAACTAAAGGTAGGAGGGTTATGAAGAAAGCAACTATACAAACGCGGTTGCGTCGCCTGGCATTTGGCGCGGGCGCAATGCTCGCCACTGGCATTCTAGTGCTGGGCGTGAGCGGCAACGCGGTCGTGGCGGCAGCTGCGGCGAATCAGACAAATCGCATGACATTATTCAATTCGGCCGCCAAGGAGTTTGGCGTGCCTGTGCAAGTGCTTGTTGCGCTTGCCTATAACGAGTCGCGGCTTGTGCCGCACGGCAGCGCGCCGAGCGTTGACGGCGGCTTTGGCCTCACCAACCTCACTACCAAGGTAACCAGCACCGTTGACGGGCGCGGCGACGGCAAGACCAAGCAGAGCACCAACGCGCTCACGCATTACACCTTAGACGAAGCAGCAAGCTTGCTGCACGTCACGCCGGACACGCTTAAGACCAGCGATCAGCAAAACATCCGCGGGGCGGCTGCAGTGCTGGCCGGCTACGCCAAGCAAAACAATAACGGCACACTGCCGACGTCGATCAACGACTGGTACGCGGCGCTCGCCGAGTTCAGCGGCTCAAGTGTGAGCGGCACGGCCAGCGGCTTTGCCGACGACGTATTTGCGACTATCCAAAAAGGCCTTTCGCTCACAACACAGGACGGCCAGGCGTTTAGCGTACCGGCCATCGGCAACATCCAGGCGAACCGCGCACCGCTCGCCCATCTTGGCCTTAACGCTGACGCTACCAACACATTCGGAGTTCCCGGCCAAAATCCGGAATGCCCGATCACCCTGAGCTGCCGTTTTATTCCGGCCGCCTACGCCCAGGACGACCCGAACGATCCGACTAACTACGGCAACTACGACCCGGCACATCGCCCGGCCGACATGCAGATTAAGTACATCTACATCCACGACACCGAGGGCTCGTACGACAGCGCCATCTCGCACTTCCAGGACCCGCATTCATACGTGAGCGCCAACTACGTCATTCGTTCCAGCGACGGCGCCATTACGCAGATGGTACCGAACTCCGACGTCTCTTGGGGCATCGGCGACTGGTACATGAACATGCATGGCATTAACATCGAGCACGAGGGCAAGGCTGCCCAAGGCGCCACCTGGTACACCGAAGCAATGTACAAGTCCTCGGCCACATTGGTGCGCTATCTAGCCGCCAAATACCACATCCCACTGGACCGCCAGCACATTTTGGGCCACGACAACGTACCAACGTTGACTCAGGCAAGAATGTCCGGCCAGCACTGGGACCCGGGCCCATTCTGGGACTGGAACCACTACATGGACTTGGTGCACGGCCAAAGCGATTCGAGCACAAGCTCCGCCAATGCCCGCAAGCCAAAGGTCGGCATGACCATTACTATTAGTCCGAACTTTGCAACCAACAAGCAAACCATCACCGATTGTCAGCAGCCTGGCCCCTGCGTGACACTGCCGCCACAAGGCAGCGACATCGTGTACCTGCACACCCAGCCAATGTTTAACTCAACACTCATTAGCAACCCGTACTTGCACGGTGGCACGCCTGGCACCACCGAGGACGCCGACATGGCAGCTACGGCAAGCACCGGCGAACAATTCGTAGTCGGCGGCATCCAGGGGGATTGGACCGGTGTTTGGTACAGCGGGCAGCTCGCCTGGTTCTATAACCCCGGTGGCAGCCAATCCAAACCAAGTTACAGCGTTACGGTTAAACCAAAGGCCGGCATGAGTTCGATTGCCGTCTACGGTGCCGCCTACCCCGAGGCCAGCGCCTATCCGGCAACCATCCCGGTACAAACGTTCGACCAGCTGTACTCGATACCGGCCGGCCAATCGTACACTACCGACGGTGAAATCCCGCCAACCGATTACTTTTACGATTGGACCATCAACTACAGCGCGCCCGACGATCACATGGTCGTACATGGCAACCAAAAGTACTACAAAATCTCCTTTAACCATCGGGTTGGATTTGTGAAGGCCGACGACGTCGTCCTAAGCCGCTAACCAACCGCACCCCTTTAGAAAAGGCGCCCACCCCTGGCGCCTTTTCTGCTAAAGTTGCGAGCCCAGCTTTTGCTCCAACTGCTTACGGTCCTTGATCGTCAACCCTTTACGCGACACGTCAAGCAAGCCGGTCTTTTTGAGTTTGTGCACCTCGCGGCTCACAGTTTCGCGCGACAAGCCAGAACGCGCCGCCAGCTCGCTCTCGCTCATCGCGATAAAAATGACTGTGCCCTGTTTTTCGCCGAACATGCGGGCTTGCGTGAGCAGCTCGTACAGCACGCGGCTGGGCGCCGTGCCGCCCATCATATGCGCCAACCGTTCATACGAACCAGCCGCCTCGGCGCATACTTGTTGGAACAAATGCAGCAGCACGTCATGGTTTTCCTGCAGGAATATCTGCACGTCAGGCAGCGGCACATGGCATACTTGTACCTCTGTTACCGCTTCAAAAAAATAACGATTGGGTAGTCTGGCCATGACAGCAGCAAGCGGGAAAAACACGTCGTTCTTCAGCGCATTTACCACTACTTCATCGCCGCGGTACGAAATATCGTACTGCCGTACCTGCCCTGCTTGCAGATACAAAAGGTCGGCGATCGGTTCGCCCCCAAACAGCAGCACCTCACCTTTTCTGTAGCTATGTGATTCGTACTGGGATATAAAACGGGTAATCTTTCGGGTAATGGCAGTCGGCATGGAAATCCCTCAGGTAGCACTAGCATTATAGGCCGCGCCACAGCTTTATACAACCGCCATAGACTCCAGTCTGGCAAGTAGCTTCTTGCATTGAGGAGTGCGTTACGCGCGGGCGGCCAAGCCGGTCCGGCCGCACTACGCTGGACCCTCCTCCGCGCAAGACGCTACTTGCCAGGCGTTAATGCTATGATAAAGGGGTGAATTTGCGCCGCATCAATACGCTGCTCTTTGCTTTGATTATTGTGATCAACGCCTATTTGCTGGTAATGCCTTTGTGGCCGCGCGCGGTCTACTGGTGGCAGGACCATCACCACGCGGCAAACTCAACCGCGGTGCTCAATAAAAAGCTCGGCCGGGCAACACCGCCTGCAAATATACCAAAAGAAAATCGGCTCATCGTGCCCAGCATGCACCTCGACGAACAGATTTTTGAAGGCAAGGATTTGAGCGTACTGCGCAGCGGCCCCTGGCGGCGACCCAACACCAGCACGCCAGATAAAGGCGGCAACACCGTCATCGTCGGCCATCGCTACACCTACACCAATCCGCGCGGCACGTTTTATTACCTCGACAAAGCCGCGCTTGGCGATCACATTGGCATCTGGTGGCAAGGCAAACAATATCTGTACACCGTTACCAGCAAAAGTGAAGTCAAGCCGAACGACGTAGCCGTCGAGGCGCCGACCCGGGACGCGCAGCTCACCTTGTACACCTGCACACCGCTGTGGCTGCCAAAAGACCGCCTGGTGATCGTAGCAAAATTGGAGCGCATTATATGAACGAAAAGACGCGTTTTTGGATATTGCTCGGACTGCTTGTCGCGAGTCTCGTGCTGCTGTACGTCGCCAACACCGCACTGAGCAATGGCGTGCTTATCCACGGCTAAATGGCCGGGGCGTATCCGTTTACTCTTGGTGTGAGCGGGCGTCGATAGATTCGACGTCGTCGGCCTTAACCGGTTCGAATGCCGGCTGCCGCCGCGCGCGCCGCCAGTAGCGCACCAAGATCGCCGCACAAATCAGGATACATGCCACCGTCGCAATAACGAGCACGACAAATCCGGTATTCACCAAGCCCGAGCCGCCGGAAGTACCAGTCCCCGCCCCGGTGCTCGTGCACACGCCGGCACTGTTATATGTACAGCCGCCGTAGGTACCGGCGCTGTAACTATCTGCAAATTGTACGGTGTAGTATTTCATATTGGTTTCCTAAACAATCATGCTTATGATATCATACAAACGTTAAGATATCATACGAGGGGAATAGGTATGGTTACGCCAACATTTGCATTTTTAGAGTTTAACACTCCGGAGCTTTTGATCATTTTGGTGATCATCCTCTTGTTGTTCGGTGGCAAAAAACTGCCAGAACTTTCTCGAAGCCTTGGTTCGTCAATGCGTGAACTGCGTAAAGGGGTGAATGGTGACGAGCATGACAAAAACGAGAAGACGGCAGAAAAGGCCAAGCCACAATCACCAGCTTCGTAGGCGGGAAGACCACGAACTACCATTTATCGAGCACGTCCACGAGCTGCGCAAGCGGCTTACATACGTAGCGATTTCGGTGGGGATTTTCGGCGCGGCCGCATATGCGGTTGAACGCCAGATTGTCGGGATTCTACTCAAGCCGGCACACGGCCAGCAGTTTATTTATACGTCGCCGGGCGGCGGTATCGACTTTTTGTTTCGCGTTTGTGTGTACGTCGGCATTATCGCCAGCATTCCGGTAATTATTCACCAGCTGCTGCGCTATATTGAGCCGCTCATTAAAAAGGAGTCGGCGCACTTTATTGCCTGGGGCGCATTTGTATCCGGCGTTTTAGCGGTTGCCGGTGTTTTGTACGGCTATTTTTGGGGATTGCCGGCAGCGCTTAATTTTTTGCTCCACCAGTTTGTGACCACGCAGATCCGGCCGCTCGTGACCATTCAATCGTATATGTCGTTTGTAATGGTGTATATGGTGGGCTCAGCGCTACTGTTTCAGGTGCCGCTGGTGTTGCTGTTTATTAACCGTATCAAGCCGCTCAAGCCGCAACGGCTGTTCCGGTATGAGCGCCACGTGATTGCCGGCGCGCTGATAATCTCGGCACTCATGAACCCCACACCTAATATTCTGGCGCTGCTGTTTTTGGCCGGGCCGATTATTTTGATGTATCAGATCGGCATTGCGCTCACCTGGTATTTGAACCGCGCACGCACGCCTTCGCGCAAAGTGCGAACGCTGCGCGAACAAGATGCGGCCGCGCAGACAGCACGCTCAGAACGCGCCGCACGCCTCGAGGTCTGGCCCCAGACATCGTTCATGCAAACACCTGTTGCAGCGACACATAAGCCGCACATTGCCACAGCCGCGGCTGCTACAACTACAGTGCCAAAGCCCGCCGCAACACATGTCCGGCCGCAACAATACGTTCATACCACCACTGCCCAACGCCGCCGCACCAACTTTACACCGCGCGCTGCCCGTCCTGGCATAAATGATTTCCGCGTCGTGCCGCGCCAGCGCCCATTGCAGTCCGGCGGTATGCCCGGGCAACTTGACAGCGCAGTGTAATACGTCCTACAATCTAGACATACAATAAGCTAACGCTTAAAAAGGAAAAACAAACATGCGCGCAGTCGAAGATATCATGCAAAAAGAAATGACCCGCAAAGAATTTATAGGAACGCTGGGCTTTGGCTTGGCATCCATTTTTGGGCTTGGCGGCATCTTGCGGTACGTATTTGGCAAGGGCCACAATGCTTCCAAGATCAACTTTGGTTACGGCGCCAACACCTATGGCGGCCACAAATAAGCAGTAGTTAGTAACTTATGCCGCGCATATTTACATGCGCGGCATTTTTATATGGCAAGGCAACTCTTGTTGGCGGCTAGTCGCCGACTGTAGTCGTACTGGCGCTTGCTTTTGTGCCTGTACTGCCGCCGGGAGCCTGCTGATTTTGGCCGAGCACCACAATAAAGTCAGCGGTGTAGCCGGTTACCGCCGGATCGCTGGCAATTACATTATTGCCAAATAGCTTTTGCAGCGCCTGCTTGGTATTTGGCATCGCCCCTTTGGAATTGTCGATAATTTCGGTAGTCGCGTAATCCTTAGGCGCGTCTGCAATGGCCGTCACCGCAATGTTTTTACTGCTCAAGGCCTGCTCTTCTTTGCTCGCCAGACCTACAATATTGCCGCCGTTCAGCACCACCACCTGCGCACCCTCGCGTGCTACCGGATCAGAGGAAAACAATCGCGTAATGGCGGCTTGGATATCGGTAAAGTCATCCATTCCCGCCGCCGGAATCAGCGATTCCTGACCGTTCGGCGCCGTGTAATTGGCAAGCAGCGTTTTGCCCTTTACCAGATCGTTTAGGTTGTACGAGATCGTGTTAGTGTCGGTAATATCCTTGGCGTAGCTGTAGAACGATTCGATTTCGTTAATCTTCATGTCGGTCTGGACGTTATTGCCGATGGCATCGGCCAGCTGCCCAACTTTGAGCGGATTGGAAAGCACGCTGGCGCTCGTCACCTTATCTTTGATGGCAAGCAGCATTTGCCGCTGGTGCTGCGTGCGGTCAAAATCGCTTTTTGGAAAACCGTAGGAGTAATACGAGTCGCCGCGTGCGCGCGCCAGGTTGAGCGCTGTCTGGCCGTTCAGCGTTACCGCCCCATTCGGCAGTTTGAGCGGGCCGCCGTCGGCCTTGGCGATGTTCGGGTCGTACAAGCCGCGTGAATCCGGACTTTGGATATTCACGGTGATGCCGCCCACTGCGTTCACGGCATCGCGGAAGGCGGTGTAATTGATGAGCGCGTAGTAATCAATAGTAATGCCGAGATTTTCGGTGATGACCTGCTCGAGCTGGCCCATGCCGCCATTCGGGTAGCCGCTCTGGCTAAAGTGGGTAACTGTGTTGGCGGCGTTAATTTTTTGATGGCCAATGGCCGGAATGTTCACCCAAAGGTCACGCGGCACGCTCAGCATCGACGCCTGGTGCGTTTTGGTGTTGATGGTCATGATCATAATGGAGTCGGTCAGATCGGCACCGTCGTGGCCGGGGTCGTCGGCGGAGTCGCCGGCCAGCAAAATATTCACCTGGCCGTTCTGGTTTTTAAGCGGCACCGGCTTAAAGGCGCTCAGGAGGTTGAAGGGGTTATTGTTGTGCGTTACTTTGGCTGCGTCGCGGTACAGTTTCCAGCCAAGCCAGCCGCCAATGATAACAATAACGGCCACAATGGTTAAAATCGTCACTTTTATAACTTTGCGGCGCGTCCAGTGCGTGAGCCAATACTTGAGCGAATGGCGTTGTTTTTTGGATTTATCGCGCTTGGTTTTTGGCGCGCCAGCTGCCTCGGTCGGCAATGGCTGGCGTTCTGCCTGGACGCGTGAACGGTCGCGCGGGCGGTAACGGTCGGCCAGTGATTTCGAGTTATCGACGGCATGACGCAAAGGATCGGCTGGCGGCGCCACTACCGAAGGCCGGGCGTTGCTGATGAGGCGCTCGGTGGCCGACGGACCATTCGCATGCGGCTTGGGCACTGGCTGCGCGGCTGCCTGGCCGTGGCGCAGGCGCTCCGGATTCACGTAGGCATGCGGTTGCTGCACTTTATGGAGTGGACGATAAGCGTCGAATCGCGAACGCCGCTGCGGGACGACAAAACCATCAATGCTAGGGACCCGTCTGGGCGAATGTCGACTATCATTCATATATCTAATCTAGTGTAGTACGGACTTGCATATATGCATAAACATTTTTTGCTTTTATTTACCAATCCTTCAGCAAGCGGCAACAGTGGTGAATACTTTCTTTTTTTGGTGTAACGTTGTATAATTACTCCCGTTAAATAGCGAAGACCCGATGCCACAAGAACCCTGGCAACCTGCGAATCCAGCCTACCCCGCCCAACCGCCCGTTTCTCCGCCGCCGCAGATGCCGCCCACACCCTATCAGCCACCTATCGCGCCGACGATCACGCCGGTAGCTCCAGAGCTGGCGCCAAAATACATTAAGCCGCACCACCACTGGCTGCGAGTGCTTTTGGCTATACTTTTGCTCACCCTGGTTGGCGGCGGCAGCGGATGGCTGTACAACTATTACCGAACCAATCCCGACCTCGTGTTTAATCGCGCCCTCAGCGGCAGTCTCAGCACCAAGCAAGTCCAAGCCGCCACAGATAGCAGCACCGTTTTATACGATGTAAGCAACCCCAAGGACCCACGTATCAGCACGCTCACCACTAAAATTTTAGGCGCCGACACGTATGCAAAAGGATACGGCACGCTCCAGAACACTTTTATTGATTACGCCAGCAACCCGAACGCCAAATCCGACACGCCAACCAATCTGCTCGACCAGTGGATCCAGGTACGCGATAACGGCACGCTGCCGGATGGCGCCAGCGTCAACGCGCTTGCGAGCATGAGCGACCCGCGCTTGCAGCTCCTTGCGCCGTGGATGTTTGGTAATTTTAGCGGCAAGGACCGCGGCGCGCTTCAGACGCTCGCCAAACAGTCCGGCATTTACAAATACCAGCCAAAAGCAATTGCGCGCAACGTAAACGGCGCCCACACATACACCTACACGCTCACTATCGACGGCACCAAACTGGCAGCGTACGAGAGTAAGGCTGGCGAGTTATTCGGCATTCCCGCTGGCGACATCACTGCCGAGACTGGGGCGCTGAACGGCACCACCGTCACCGCAAAAATCACCATCGACACACACAATAGCCGCGTCACGCAAGTCCAGAGCACTCTTAACGGCATTAGCACCACGGTCAAGTACAGCAACTACAACAAGCTCAAGTTGCCCGCTCAGCCAAATGCCGCCCTCACCTACGCCGACTACCTCAACCGCCTCGGCCAATAAATCTACGGTTTCGCTACGGTTTCGACAAGCACTTCCTCGCCCCCATCAAGCTGCACATCGGCAAGACGCCGCACGCCTACAATCACCCAATACAGCAGCCCGACGGCCGAAACCACCGCAAGTACGCGCAGCATCACAAATATGCCATACCGGTTAATGAGCCAGCCGAACACGATCGCGCACGGTAGCTCCACAACTCTGCCAAGCGACGAGAGCACCGACATTACCGAGGTGCGAACCCCTGATGGCGTAGCATGCTGCACATGCGTTTCAATATGGTTAAACGCGACTTGCGCGAATATGATCTGACCGAAAAATAGCGCCAGCCCCCATACATGCGTGGTCAGTCCCAGCGCAATCAACAGCACCAGCGCAGCAGCCACATGCCAGGCAAACTGTTTACGGGCGCGGTGCGCGGCCCAGCTCCCGATCGCAAACATCGCGGCGGCAGCTGCCCACAAAAAGCCCACAACGATCGGACTTTGCGTAAACCGCAACATATATAGCTGCGAAAATTCCTGCTCGAACGGCGCGGCTACCGCAAACACACACCACATAACAACAAGACTTCGCACGATCGCCGTCCGCGCCATAATACGGATGCTCTGGCCAAGCTGCCGCAGCACGCGTTCTTTTTGCTCGCGTTTATGGAATTGTGGCTCAGCAATCGTCAATATCAGCACCGCATTGAGCGCACACGGAATTACCGACAGCAAAAACGGCAGCCGCATCCCACCCACATGGGCGATCAAGCCGCTCCCAATATTTGCCACCCCGGCGCCAACCATAAACAGCGCGTAGGCGCGGCCTATGATTTTGCTGTAATCGCCAGCGCGATTTTGCTCGTGTAAAGTGTCGTAAGTGAGCGCTTGATATGTGCCGGATGTACAGACAATATACAGCCCGTAAAACATGTAGCCTACGATATATTGCCATAGACTGTGGCTTGTACCACAGATTACCGACGACACAAGCAAACAAATAGTTGAAAGTACGAGCACACCCTTGCGGCTCCATTTATCCGCGAGCAGGCCAGCCGGGACGTCTGCCAAAAGCGCCACCGCGTAATAACCGACCGTTGCCACGCCAATACCAAACGGTGTAATACCAATGTGCTGCATAAACAGCTTCTCGATGCCGTACCAAAATACTAAACCTGTTAAGAAATTACTGGCGTAGATTTTTGCAATGCTGGAAGTAAACAGGCCGGTGCGCATGCGCTCTATTATAGCTTACCGACGCGGGCAAGGATGAGCGGTCGGACGTACGAGATCAAGTACAGCGAACCGGTCACGAGCAAAATTTGCTCCGGTGAATCGAGCAGCGCCTGCACGGCTTCGTCTACTTTTGTAGTCTCGAGAACACCACTAACGCCGGCAGCTCGGCAAGCCGCGGCGACATCGTGTGCGGCGAGCGAGGCCGGGCCGTGCTCCTGCGTGGTGCCAAATTCGGTGGTAATAACACGGCCAGCTAGCCCGGCGATAAGCTGCGCATTCTCGGCCAAGCTCGCCTCTTTGCTTTGCACGAATCCAACCAAGGCTGCAACCGGCGCATCCGGATACCCGGCGTGCATGCCAGCCGCCATTGCCGCCAATTTTTGCGGGTTATGCGCGCCATCCAGCACAATGGTTTTTTTGCCAACACGAAATACTTCCATGCGGCCGGGGACTTGTATTGTAGCAGCCTGCGTGATGGCTTGCGGCGTGAGCGCTGCGCCGTTATCGCGCTCTAAAACGAACTCGGCGGCGGCGGCGGCGAGCGCCAGATTCCGCTGCTGATACGGCGGCAGTGCAGGCACGAGACTGGGCGCGGGAGCAAGTACGTGCAGCGCGGCATGATGCTCGTCGCAAGCGCGCTCGATCACTCCCATCACTGCCTCTGGCTGGACGTGCATAAATACCGGGTTTTGGTCATGAATAATGCCGGCTTTTTGCGCGGCGATCTCGGCAATGGTGTTGCCCAAAATGTGCATGTGGTCGAGGCCGATGTCTGTAATTACGCACACTTTGTCCGCACGCGAAGCAATATTCGAGCCGTCGAGCAAACCGCCAAGCCCGGTTTCGATCACGGCGTAGTCGACCCCTTGCCGCGCAAATTCCCAGTACGCAAACGTCATCAAAATCTCGAAGTAAGTAGGCTTTAAGCCGCTCGCAGCTACTAAATCCATGAATTCGCCGAGCGCGCGGCAAAAGTCCGGCTCTGGCATCGGGATTAAATTAATCTGCACCCGCTCATTCACCTCGCTGATGTGCGGCGAAACCGTGAGTCCTACCTTTTTACCGCTAGCCTTAAGCAGCGCGGCAATGTAATGCGAGGTCGACGTTTTACCCGAGGTGCCGGCCACATGCACGACGCGCATCTTATTTTGCGGGTCGCCAACATATGCTGCGAGCTTGCTGATCGTCTCGAGGTTGTACGCCGCGTGCACGTTGATCGGGCGCGGAATAAATCCGTTCAATATTGTGGCGGCCTCGGCCAAACTGGCAATCTTCATGCTGGCAGTATAGCAAAATAACAGGGGTTACGCACGTGCTAAACAGTAAGGCGCGCCCGTAGGCCGTTGTGGTCGCTCACGCCGCGGCCATCAACAATTTCTACACGGTCGGCCCGCACGTCTTTGGTATGAAATATGTAGTCAATACCGAAGATCGGGAGGCTGGATTTTGCGGTTGGACGCTTTTGCCCGGCGTCGGCGTCAATAAAGCCCTCTCTCGTAATGTACTTTATGACGCGGCGACTGTGGGTCATGCCGTACACAGAGTCGGCAAGCGCTGCAACTGTTTCGGCTTTACCTTTAGGCAACGGTAATTTCGCCGCCATAGGCAGCGCTTTTGCCAAGGCGCGCACGCCCATGTCACGGACACGAACGCCCAGTGATGCGCCGCTCATATCTGCACGCAAGCCATTCATATCGCCGGCGATTATTGTTTTGCGCACGTCTTTTTCCAGGCCGGCAACCAGGGCCATCGCCTGCAGCACGCGCTCATGCTCGTCCATATCGTCCAGATATGCACCGGCGATTTCCACGCCGTCGCCAACGTCCAAAATTACGCTCAAACCTTTACGCTTGCCAAGATCGAGTTCTTTCACCTGTGCGACCGGCTGATTTGTGGCAATCGCAATACCCACACCTGCGCGGCCAAGGCCGGCCAGCCGTTCATCACCCAATCGGGTGTAGGCAGCCCGGTTAAAGCCGAAGAAGTTAGCAATACCCTGCTCGCTGCCGTAGGTTTCGCCCCAGAGATATGCATCGGGGAAAACCGCCGTATCCACGGCATGCTGCTGTTGCTGTTCGCCCACCAAAGTCTGGATGGCTTGCTCGCGCTCTGGGCGCGGCGGCGCTGGCACGTGCAGCTCATGCTCCGGTACATAACTGTTGTACCCGCCGCTTTGCACGTTTAGAGTAAGGAGGTTGATGGTATTTGCTTCGTGATAACCCGACATCAAGGGGGAATTTTACCAGCAAATGACACTTTTTACAAGCTAGCTCGCGGGGGGCGCTTACTTTGCCAGCGTAGCTTGGTTCCGCTTGGCGTAATCCGTAAACCTAATGTTGGTCGGGCGGACGGCAAATATAATGTAAGCGCCCTCGTGCAATGCCGCAACCGGTGGCAGCTGCGTGCCACTAGCATAAGGATGCGGCGTCACGATTTGGGCGAAAATCCGGTCTTTTCGCTCTTGATCGGCTACGATTTCGGCAACACCTTGCAGTTGCACCGTTTGCGCCGTCTGCGCATCAAACACGGTAAAAGCAACCTGATGATGCGCCAGTGTATCGTGTGCTTTTTGCGTTCCGCCTTTCGTAATCATGTACAGCGCACCGTCTTCTATCGCATAGTACACCGCGGCGCCATGCACACCGCCTGATCGGTCAACAGTTGAGAGCACCCCGATATCGCGCGTGCGCAAAAAATCCAAAGCCTCCGACTCGATGGCTGCCTCCGCCGGCGCCGTACTTCCACTCTCCCACGGTTTCACCGCGAGCCGCCGCTCCTCTACATACTTCATAAACACATCAATACATGCCGTGTTCGCAAACCGTATTGTATAGTTCCCGATACGCGTATGAAGGGTGAGCGCCGAGAACGGGCCGGCCGTTGTTTTTTGCACGCCGGAGACGGTATCGTAAGTGAGCTCATCGGTTGCAGTGTAACCAGGTTTATGATCGAGGAACAATAGCCGCCGTTCGGTCGCCACAAGCATGCCTTCGGTCCAGCCCAGCAGGCCGGCGCCAGCGCGGTAGCGGCCATACACCGCGGCCTGCACATGTTCATCGTCGCGCAGCACCGTAGGCAGGTAGCGACTGGCGAATTTGAGCGCGCCGTAGCCCGTCATACCGACTTGGCGCAGCTCGGCCTGAACCCGCTTGATGTGTACTTTGCCCTGCATACCCTCAGTTAAACGCCGTCACTTACTTCCGTCTGTGCGCACGGTCACAGCAGCGCGTATTAAAAACTGATTAACTACGGCCAGCGTCCTCTACGCCTATCCGGTAGTTACTGAAGGGGCGGTATCCCTCGCTTGCACGGCGAGGGATTTTAAATTGCTTGATTGCCCGCTGTCGCTTACAGTTGTAGTGGAGGGCCTAACTATGACAATCATTACAGATACCGCGCGATCATTCTTTACCGCTTACCCCAAACAGACATTCCAAAAAGGCGAAATACTCATCCAGGCCGGAGACCAGCTAGAGCACGTTTTCTACTTGCTTGAAGGGTACGTAAACCAGTACGACATCACTTTGAATGGCAATATCGTGATTGTAAATGTGTTCAGGCCAGGTGCATTTTTCCCTATGGCAAGCGCCATTAACCACACAGCAAACCATTATTTTTACGAAGCCGCCTCGCCCGTCGTGGTGCACAAGGCACCCCCAGAAGAAACCGTCGACTTTTTAAAAACGCACCCGGACGTTACGTTTAACCTTTTGGCGCGAGTATACAAAGGCGTCGACGGCGTGTTGCGACGTATGACATACCTAATGGCCAGCGACGCCAAAGGACGCCTGCGCTTCGAGCTGCTCAATGCTGCGAGCCGGTATGGCGAGCATCGCGCAGACGGAACGATTTTTGTTCCAATCACCGAGAGCGACATCGGCCATTACTCCGGACTCGCACGCGAAACCGTCAGCCGCCAGTTACAGTTTCTCAAAAGACGCGGCATCATCCGTATGGTCCGCAATGGCGTCGTCATAGAAAGCTTGCAGCAACTACAAGACGAGGCCGACACGTTCTAGTTCTAGCCGAATTCAAAAATCATCAGGTAGCCGACCACAATGGCGATCAGCAGCCACGCGAATATATCGCCGCCGCTTTTAAACGTATGTTTTATGCCGAGCCGCAGGCGCGAGCCGATTGGCAAATCGTCAACATTCAGACGCACCCATGCCCAGTTCACCGCCAGTAATCCGCCAAAACAGAATAGGCACAAAATGCAAAGTGAATGAATCCGGTACACCGATTGTTCCAAAAACCAGAGCGCGAATCCGAGCATCACGAGCGCCAAAGCGTGCACGCCAAGCCGCACGCGGCGCGGCACCACGCCGCCCGTCCAGCCGATCAAGCCAACGGTCGCAAAAACCGTAAACACAACCAGACACATGAATGAGTTAGGAAAGCCGAACACCGAACTCTGCCAAGCCCGCAACACATTCGAGCAACTAAACACACTGCCAAGATCGCACACTAAAGCCTTCGACGTGTGCGTCAGTAAAGTGATCTTCTCAACGCTCTGCAAAAACGAGGCCACAAGGCCAGTCGCCCCGCCAATCGTCAACGCGCCGTACAAGAATCGTTTTGTCATAGCCAACCTCCGCCCTTACAGTACGCCAGCAGATCCGGCAAGGTTGTGACCATCAGCACAGACATCGCCTACTACAAAACATGGTGGAATATCTTGCGAAAACCAAAACTCGTTCCGCACCTATAGCGGTAATATCGACAGCTACCGCGCCTGGTAGGCCCGGACAGCTTGCGGAATGAAATCGAGCTGCGAACGTACCAAATCTTCGGGCAGATCGTCTGCGTCATAGAATTGGCCCACGCCACTGGCGTCCCCTAAAACTTCTACCCAGTAAATCTGCGGAGCTTCCATACCGCGCCCGGAATGATGCAAAATGTTCGTTACGAACTTTGGTTCTGTGACCTGTACGCCTTGCAATTCATCGTCACAAACCCTCTTGAGGGCGCTTTGTAGCGTGTCGGTTGCCCGCAAAACCGTGCCCGGCGCATGGAGTTTGCCCGGCCAAACCGGGTCGTCCGCTTCCCTTTTTAAAAGCAGAATCTCGGTGCGGCCTTGGTGCGTCCGGAGCGGCACTATCTCAACAATCGGGGTCGTTGTTAGCCTGGCGACTTCGTGAAAGATTGGGAACGGCAAAAAACCGGGCTCAAGCTTTTGCAAAACTTGGGCGGCTGCTTTTACTTCTTCGTCAGACGGTTTTGTAATCATAGATCCATAATAACAAAAGAGGCGCTGGAACAGCACCTCTTGACGGTCATTAGCAGTACGGCAACCTTGCAAACGAATTGGTACACCCGGCAGGATTCGAACCTGCGACCCCTTGGTTCGAAGCCAAGTACTCTGATCCGCTGAGCTACGGGTGCATATCTCTTTGCAAGAGCGTGTCGCTATTATATCACGTACCACTGTTATTGTCGCAGCCTGATCTATAGCAAAATCGTTATTTTTATAGAGATTTGTGCAGGCTATCGCAGACCGCCGGAAACCACCAGCGACGTAATTCCCACCACATACAACACCACCACTATGACTGAGTCCAGCCCCATTCGCAGCACGACACGCCGCGAGCGTACAATCAGACCGATCAAATAAATCGTCGTCAAAAAAATGCCAAGCGACGCAAACCAGATATCGCTGGCGCTGGCATTACGCAGCACTGCGTCGCCGCTTATCAGATCACATGCCACAAATAGCGCCGGCATAAAAGCATCGCCGCCAAAAATGTCGCTCATTGCCAAACTGTAATCGTTCAGCTTGACCGAGGCGATGCCAGTGCTAATGTTTGGCAAGGCGCCCGCCAGCGCAATAAACGTCGCCGCGAACAGGCCGCTGTTCATATGCAATACACCGGCGAGCGAGTTACCGGTTGCCTGCACACCAACACCGGCCGCAAGCGTAACCAGCGCGGCCACCGTAAAAATAGTCCAAACCTGCGTCATCGAAAGACGGCGCATGATCGGATGACCTGGCTTGGCGCGGCGTTCCTGGTGCGTGCGGCCGGGCAATGCCGAAAGCGCCTCGGCCTTCCACGGCAAACCGCTGCCGTTGCGGGCACGGTGCACAATCCACAAACCCGCGATCCACAGCGCTAAAATTAAGATCGAAACCAGGCTCACCCGTGTGTGCGAAATCACCAGTGGCGTGTGCACGGCCAAAATTGCCGCGCCAACCACCAGTGTTACCATTGCCGCCTCGAGCACCAGTGTGAGCGAAGCTGCCGCAAAAGTGAGCGACTGCTTGCGGGTCGGCATCATCACGTCTAAAAGCGCCAGCACCGCCGTTTGAATTGCAACGCCGCCGATCAACGTCCCAATAATAATGCCGTAATGGTGCGAAACAGCCGCTGAAACAGCCACGGCAATCTCGGGCAGGCTCGTCGCGATTCCCAAAATCAGCAAACCGCCAAAGGCGCTGCCCAGTTTATACCGCGCGTCGATCGCATCGGTTGCACGCGTCAGCCAAATACCGCTCACCCACGTCAATACGCAAAATGCGGCAAAAGCGGCGAGCAGTCCGAGGTGCGCCATACCCGCCTTTAGCGTCCGCCGTTCGGCCGCTTGTTCGCAAACAACAGATACAAAAGCGGTATTATGCCAAAGCTGTTAATGACTACAATGACGATAAACCAGCCTTTTTGCTGTGCGCGGGCACTCTTCCAAAGCGCAAGGCAGCGCAGAATGATTTCAAGCAGTACCGCCGCACCTATCAACATTGCCTGTAACGTTGTAAATGTGTAGTGGCGGCTGTCGACTACGACGTGGTGTATAGCGCCAAGATTGTACATAGATACCCTTCTTTTTTGCTAAAGTGCTTATGATTATGAGTGTACACTCGCCCACGCCTTTTGCAAACGGCGGCGCTCCATTTTTGGCAAGGGTTTTAGGGAGTAAGCTGCTATACTAACCATAAGCGTATCATGGAAAAACTCAGAACCCACACCAAGCGTCATGGTCTGCTGTACATAATCAGCGTCATCATACTGTTGTTTATCATTGCCGCTGCCACTCTTAATTACCACACCATTATTGCCTCGCGGAAAGCATTCTATACTTCGACGCTCGAGCAGCAGGGCCTTAGTGGTCTCAGCTTATACCAAGAAGGGTCATCTACACTCGTAAAACAATATTTTACAGAGGCGCTTGGCACTATAACGAACCTCGCCAGCGACCAAGGCGTGCAGCAAGCCGCGGCGGGCAGTCAGTCGGCGGCCGCTCTTGCCATACTCAACCAGCAACGAATGATCAGCGGACAGTTTGACTCGCTAACCATTATTTCCGGCAGCGGCAAAATGGTTGCCATCAGTTCAAACTCCGGGAACGTTGCACCGGGTACCGACGAAACGCAAAGTCCGGCGTTTCTGGCCGGAAAAGGCGCGGACAGCGCTGTTCTCATTCCGGTGCATTACAGCCAGTTGAACCGCAACGTGTTGAGTGTCGCCGCCCCTATTAAAGACAAAAATGGGCGCTTTATTGGTACCGTTTCTGGAGCGATTACGCTTGCGAGCCTTGCGCAGCACGTGCAGCTATCTTCGCAATACGACAGCGCTTTTAGTACGCTGTTGACCGACGCCTCGGGCAATGCCCTTGTTTGGCAAAATAAGGCCGTGCAAAGCATTTCCAACGAGGTGGCGAGCGAGCCGACGTTAAAAGCCCTCATGCGTCAAGGCACGGTGCCCGCCAACGAGGAATACAATTTGGCGCAAGTCGACAGCTTTGCGCAAGGCAGCGCCGTAGATTTTGGCGCCGCGGGCAAGCTGTACCTGGTGAGTTTTTACGATGTGAATGAGTACCAAAAGCGCGTCAACGAAGGCATGCAGGACATCACTACGACGTTTTCCGGATTTATCATACGCGATGGCGTGCTCTTTTTGCTCGCGGTCGTGATTATCGGGATTACTATACGGGTTTATGAGGCGCGTCGTGCATAAACGCTGGTGGTTCGCGGCGCTCAGCCTATTGGTAAGCGTCGTGGCATTCCGACATATGTGGTTATGGCTGCCCGCCCATCGGTATCAATCGCTCATTTCGCACGGTGATCTGCTTTCTGCACTGAACGCCGAAGACGACCAACAGGTCGCAAAACTGGCCGGAAAATACCATTACGATTACCAGATTTTCCGGAATAGCCAGCTGGCATACACAAGCAGCGCCAAGCTGCCGGCTGTGCGATTATTCCAGACGCCCTCGCTGGCACGCGGCGTGATCGTCAATCCACTGGCTGAGCGGCTACGCGCGACCGAGCCATACCAAGCCCACATCGCCCTGCATCGCTACATATTTTTTGCCGTTACCCCGCGGACGGCCGACCGGTTGACGTACATTATATATGGAAAGGTGTTATAGCGCCGTGCGCCGCCACCTGCTCGCCGCACTTCAGACCATTGTTATCGTAGCTATTGGCGTTTCGATCGTCAGCCTCAGCATCGAGGCCCTGGCGCCGTACCAAGGCGGCGCCGGTTCATACACCGTTCTGGCGAGCGTTGAGCCGGCGCGCTACATTGTGGTTGACAGCAACCTGCAGATCAAACAGATCATCAGCAACACGGGCGAAGATGTCGTGCCGTACGTGACCCTCAATACGCTGGATGGGCCGCAGCTGCCATACACGAGCTCGGTGCGCGCGCAGTTCCTCTCACTAAAACACACCGTTAGCTTTAGCAGATCCGGCATCGTGTACACACGGCGGACTTCCGGCTCGCTGAAGGGTGCGATTCAGTCGGTTGGTGATGCACTCCGCAAATTCATATTTGGCCAGTAGCTGCCGGGGCACGGCAAGGCGCTGCCCGGGCTTCGCTGCCGATATCCGGTGCGCCGGCGCAGCATAAGATGCGCGTATTTCGCCAACGCCAAAACCAGGGTGAGCCGCCACCAAACGCGTATACGCCGCTTGCAGCGAAAGCGATAGCGGCAGTTGCCGGCCGGCAGTGCTCTGCACATATACGTGGGGCGGCACTGGCTGGCTCGTGTTACTAAAAACGTCAATGATAGTGCCAGGATTATCCGCCGCCACAACAATGATGCGCGCCGGTTCGACCGTTGCATGCACAGTAATTTGCTGCGCGTTGCCGAGCATTTCCGCAGCGGCCGGCACCGGTATGGCGGCCACTATAAACCCAGCAAGTATCAGCCCTCCGGCCACGTACCTCCACAGCATCGTGTCTGTATGATAAGCACGATTCGCTTATTTGCATATGCACAGATTCACAACAAGCTAATGCACCGCCCGCAGTGAACCAAAAAATTGCTGCCAGCCGCCAGTGGTTAGCGCAGTGCTCGGCCGTACAAATAGCAGTGTGCCATTACCGTTCAGCACCGCTGTTTGGTTGCCGCCGAGCTCGGTTGGCTTGGTGAGGTACACCGTGCCAAGCGCCGAATTAAAGCTGGCGTATTCGTTCATTTTGGCCAGCAGCGAGGGGTAATATTGCGGCACGTCGCCAAAAACTGGCGGCGTTGCCTGCTCGGTTACGCTCAATGTAATGCCCGCCTTTTGAGTGGTCAATGCGACAACTCCGTTCGTATAGGTTGCCTGCGTGGCCTCCGTGCGCCAACTTTTATCAGGATAGTACAGGGCAAAGGTGACTGTACGCATAACCGAGGCTGGCAGGGGCGAGCCGGCTGGCCGCAGCCATATACCTGCAGCAACCACTGCCCCCACCGCCAAACAAGCGGCGGCTACGAAAAACTTCATACGGGCGGAGCGAATATTTGCCATCAGCGGAGCACTAGCGGGTTTAAAAACTGCGAGTACTGGCACGTCGCATTCGAGGTGCAAGTAGTGTCTATGGTGCGCGTATCGGTACCGAGCAGTGAATACGCGGTAGTTGTCGGTACAGTGGTCGTCGATGAAATATAACCGCTGGTAGCACCGACCTGGGCGTACTGGGCGACCGTCGAAGTACCCGTCCCTTTCACCCACTGCGGACCGCTCGTCGCAATAATAACGTTCGCCGTTGTCGTGCTAAGCGCTCCGCTGTACGCCACGATAATACCGCGGACGAACGCTGCGGCGGCCGCACTCGGTGCGCCAAGAATGTTGGCCGTACCGCTCTGCACCACCGCCGTGCCCAATCCCATCGCCGTGTTAAGTGTGCCAAACGTTTTTTGGGTTGTGGTGAACGTGCGGGTATCATAAATTTTTCCGCCGGTAATGGTGCCGGCAGTCGTGCTCATTTGCAGGGTAGCAAGGCAAAGTACGGGATTATTGGCGCTCCAGGTTGGCTGCGTGCTTGCCGCGTCGGTGGTTGTTCCGGTGCCGACCAGCGCCGGCTGATTGTTGGTACCACTGAGGCAGACGTTTACGAAATCGCTCGCCGGCACCGAAGCGGTGCTCAGGGTTGTGCTCGTGACAATCACCTTGCGACCGCCCGAATACGCTATGCATGGCGCCACCGTTACCGATGTCGCTGATGCCCAGTAAACCTTGCAGGGGCTGTTACTTTGGGTGATGCCCGCCAAGTCACCAACACTGCCGGCGTTCGGCGAATCAGGCAATACGCCGTATGCCAGCAAACCGAGGCCGCCAGTGGAGGTCAAATCCTCCCAGTTGCCATTCACACAGGAGCGCACCGTATTTGTGACAGTGTTGTAATACAGCCCGCCTTGGTTTGAGCTGGTCGTGCACGTACCCGTATCGGCAAAAGTGTTGGACGAATCAAGCTGCAAGTTCACTTGGGTTGTATCGCTGGTAGCCGAGCCTATTTGCACTTTGTTTGCCGACGTGTCTGCCGTTAGGATGGCCAGCGGCCCGGAGGCCTGCACCACAAAGGCAGCAGACGAGGCCGAGCTCGGCTGCAACAGCGTATTGCCCGTGGCTGTAATGCCAAGCGCCGTTACGTTGCCGCTGGCATCAATGCGCGTCGAGCCTGCCGTCTGCAAGCTACTCGCCGAGTTGATCGTACCCTGCACATTGATAGCGCCTGTCTGCTGCGAGCCCGGAGATAGCTGGACCAGGCTCGTTACCGCCAAGCCGCCGAGCAAGCCGGCGTTCAGCGCATATGGCGTCGCCGTCATGCGGATGTAGGGCGACATTTCGCCGTCGCCGCCGCAGTTTGTCTGGAAGCTCGTCGTGATCGTGCAAGTGCTGGCATTGCCGACTTGAATGCTGAGCCACAGCGTATTTTGGTTAAAATCCACGCCGCTGAGCGCCGTAACTGACCCAAGGTTAACCTGGAATGTACCGCTCGTAAGACTTACGCCGCCAGTGCTGCCAACGAGCCGGTCTTCGGTCCATTTGAGCGTCCCGCCGCCAGTACCGGTGCCGTCCTGGTAGATTTTAAACTCCACGTTGTACGTGCCATCGGCAATATTGGTACCGTCGCTTTTGACCACCTTACCCTGGAAACTTATTTGCGAGTTAATGCCGGCAGTCGCATACGCGCGGGGCGGCGCCATTAAAAAGAGATAACTCGCGATCCCAACTCCCCAAACGGTCAATACAAGAAAAACGGTCTTACGCACCCAGGACATGACTGTTGATAGTATACTACAAAAACGCTTTTGGTTACAGGTGTTTGACTGGTATGGTCCGGCGCGCCGGTGTTGGGGTTGGGACGGGCTGAGCGGGGCGGCGTTTTCGCCTGAAATATCTGCGTACAACGCGCAACAATACTAGCGCCAGCGCAGCAAAAATTACCGCCACGACGGTTATGGGCCAGCCAATAAAGATAAAACTTGTCCGCATATGCTGATAATTTTCCATCTCGCCCGCCCGGTAATATACGTCAACGTAATAACGCCCCGGCCACACCGGTTGGCGCAGCTGGCGCAAATCCGTCTGCAGCAGCCGCGTACTGCCTGGCAGCACCAGTGACGAGTTGCTGTTAATGATGCCGTTCGCAACTTGGGTGCGGAGCGGCCCCACGATATTTACCAGTCCGCGCGGCGCCGTTTGCGTGTTGCCCGTATTCGTGAACAAGAGGTCGGCCTCGAGCGGCAGCCGCCACAGGGCAACACCCGGCAGTGATGTTTTGAGCGTCACGCCGTACGTGCTCTTGCCGGCCGCCGCCAAAAAGACATAGCCAATGAGTTCCGACTTAATATCCACCGAGCTTGCCGCGCCGCCTGCAAGTGGCGCTATCTGGTAACGGATAGCAGCAAAGTGGCCGCCTGGCCCTAAATTCGCACCGCCACGGATAGTGATACGCAGTGGCTGGCTCGCACCGGCTGGCAAGGTCAGTTTTGCAGGCGTAAACTGCAAATTGGCCGCTAGACCATGCTGCGCATCGATAGTCTTAAGGGTGATAACCTCGTTCACCCCGCTTACACCAAAGTCGCTGGCATGCGGCGTGATGACCACCGGTTGTGCCGTATCATTTTCGAGCGTGGACGTAAAAGTCGCCGTATCCTGATTGGACTGCAATGTAATGTTCGTGACCGCAGGACTCACCGTAACACCGACGCTGCTTGGGGCAGCCCAAGCCGTGCCCGTCACGAATAGAGGAAGCGCTGCAGCAACTGCCAACAATAGTCCGCGCGCGCTACGCCTCCGGCTTAGGCTTAGCACCTTTTTTGCCTCGTGCCATAACTGTTTTGCCAAGCCGTGCTGTGTGCCGCAGCAACGTAACCAGTCCAAATATAATGAGACCTATTAGCACCGCGGCCAATAAAAGCAACTTCCAGGGGATCACCCAAAAACTCGTTTCCGCCTCAAGCGGTACATCTTGCGTACCGTTGTTATAAACCAGCAGCAAGTGGGCATAGTAATGCCCGAACCGGAATTTATTCAATTTTGAGCCATCCCAGCTGAGCTGCGTTTTGGGCTGCCCATTACTGTCCGTAACCATTTGACCACCAATACGCCGCACAATGTGCGCAGGGAAACCGTCATCCCACGCCGCAGTAAGCGCGCGCGAAGTGCCTGGCAAAATGTTGCTTTCCGCCTGATTCACCGGCAGCACGGCAAGCGTATCTTTATGATTGCGGCTAATGTACACGTCACCGGTGGGCGCCGCGTAAATATTGCCGGTATTTTTAGCCGTGATATTAAAAGTGACCGGCAAAAATTCAGAAATGGAATGCTGCGGTTTAAAATCGGTGACTGTCATCTGGCGTTTTTCGCCCGGCACCTGCACATCGAGCAGCACCAGCACCGCCGAAGAACCATTTACCGTGTTCAAATTCGGCGCTGGCACGTTACCGTGGGTCGTCGCCTGCGTAAAAACCACGGCGTAATAGTACCCAAAAGCCGCAGTCCGGTCCGGTTTAATATTCATTTGTACCGTATTCCAAACGCCGGGCCGCGCCACAAGCGTCGTGGCCGAAAAACTAACCCATTTCATAGATGGATCGTTTCCGTCTGACGTCAAGAGCTGCGCCTGGCCGCTCGTACCGTACGCCTTAAATTTCATGAGCTGCACCGTGAGAGTAACTGCCGTGGACGCGTTGTTCTGGACCTTAATCTGCGTGCTGACCGCCTGCCCGGGCTTAGTAGCGAGCGTAGCATACACTGGTGAAGTCGTAAGGTTGAAGGTTGGCGCCGACTGCGCGGCGGCAACTCCAGGCACAATCCAGCATCCAAAAAGCGCGGCTATCACTAGCACCAGAAATTTGGGACCGAGACGAATACCGCGCATATGGTACTACTCGCTAAAAGCTGCCTGCGCCGATCAAGGTGATGGTATCGGCGTAATCGGTGGCTGCCGGCGTAATTGGCGATACGGCTGCACGCTCTTTGAACGTCAGGCCGGCGCCGTTAGCCGTACCAGTCGAGGAAGCAACTTGGCGGATCGTGCCGTCAAGGCCGCTACCATTGCTGTTCGCACCGCCGCTTGCCGTGCCGTCATACGCCGCAGCAGGCGTGGCCGTTCCGGCGCCGGAACCTTGCGTAATTGCTGTCAGTGCAAAAACATATCCTTCTGTACCTGCGGAGAGCGAGGTCGCCGTACCAGGCGTAATGCCGGCAATAGTTTTTGATTGGCTTGGCGACGTCAGCCCGGTGTTCGCGTCCTTTGCCCAAATATACCAGCCTGATTTAGCGTTCGTATTGATAGTGGTCGAGATGCCGGCCGTGCTGGTGACTGCGCCCGAACCCAAGGAGCTCGTAAAGCTATCACTGTTGGCGCTCAGAACAAAATTAAAGGTTGGCGCGACAGTGGCCGTCACGGCGACCTGATCGTTTGTGATGGTCCGAACGGCGACTGTTGTGGTGTCGCTGCCCGCCGTGATGGTGGGGTGATACTCGGCCGCGGCAGCATTTGTTACTGCGGTAGCGCTCGTAAGATCCACACAGTATGACGTACTCGCGCTAAGCGCCGTAACACCGGTTATAGTAACGGTGGCAGCGGCGCCGGAGGCAGCCAGCGTACCAGGCAAGGCCGTGGCACCCGTATCGGCGGCACAGGTTGCCGATGACGCAGTTTGCGAGGCAGCCACCAAGCCGCTTGAGCCCGTCCATGTCGTGGTGTCGGCTCCATTAAAATTGACAGCAACCGAGGTCGCGCCGGCACTTGCCGTCTTAAAAACAACACGAAAACTGGTAGTCGTTCCAGCCGACATGCGGTTTAAGCGAATATAACTTGGCGATAATGCCCCGGCCGAAACCTGAACCAGCGTTATCGAATTAAGGGCGATGAGCAGCGTTGCTAAAAAGAGGGCGGTCAAACTCCGGGGAGAGGATAGTTGGTACTTCATGAATTTTTAATCTTCTTTCTGTCTTTGCCTGTATAGTACCCAAATAATATAAAAGGTGCTTGTGCTTGTCAACACTATACTGAACAAATCAAAACGCAGCCGCGCCCGCAAACGTGAGTACCTCTTGGTAGTCACCGGCCGCCGGTGTTGTTGCATTGCGGGAGGCACTAATACCAAACGAGGCACTGCCGCCATTCACCGCTGCTGCCGATGAATACAGTGGCGTAAGATTGGTTAGGACGGCGCCCACCACAGCGGTCGAAGCGTTATTATAGGGACTCTGCGCCAAAAACGGCCCGCCGCTTGTCTGCGCCGCCGAGCTCGACCGCAATCCAAACCCTTGGCCGGCGGTCAGGTCGAGCGTCGTTGATGGAATCGTATAGCCAGCCGCCGCGCTATGCAAGCCACCGTATTGGCCCATAACATAAACGTAGCCGCCGCTGCCGGCGTTCGTGCTGTAGGTCAGGTTTAACGTACTCGTGGTGAGTGCCCCCACAGAAAGCGCCGTCAGGTTTGCCGTATTGGCCGACAGCGAAAACGTGAGGCTTGGCGTGCCCGTCGTAGCGCTGGCCGACGGACCGTACGCACTAGCCGTGTACATGCCTTGCAGCGCGTTAGCCTTTATCTTGTACGTCGTGTTCGGTGTTAAACCCGTGATGAGTGAGCCGCTGCTCCCGCCCCACAGACCATATGTTCGGTATACCGGAGTGGCGCCAATTGTGCCATCGGCCTGCACATAGTTGGTCGTGGCAAAATTATCGGTAGAAATGGCCAGCGAATAGGTGACGTCGGACGGATTGCCGCCGGTCGCCAGCGTGACCTGCAGTTTGTTGTAGTATGCGCCGGCATTATTGCTCAAGGTCGGCGCTGGCGGCACGTTGGCCTGCTGTGCTTGCGCCGAGCCGCCCACGCCCCGGTATCCGGCGCTCAGAGTTGCGCCGCCCTGCAGTTCGCCGGCGCTCCCTTCAAGATAATAAGTTGCGGAGTGACTGCCGTCCACATTGCTCGAGCCCAGACTATAGTTATTGAGCTGGAGCGTAGCGCTCGAAGACAAGGATGCAACAAGTGAAAGTGCCGAGCCCAATGAGGCGAGAATCGTACGCATTACCGCTAGCATTATAAGCATATATGCCGACGAAAGCAAAGAGCGGCAGGCCAGTCAGATAACGATTGGCTTTCTGGGGCAGCATCGTCTACTATGGACGTGCATGCACCAAAGCCAGCGCGAGGCGTACGTCCGCCATCCTTAAATGCTTTGGTTTTGAACAGGCGCAGTACGCTACTCGCCGCCATAACAACGCATGACATATAATATGGAAAAACTGCCGTTTCACTACATTCTTGTAGTGCATAACCCCAAGAGCACCAACGCCCGCAACACCGAGCGCCGCATTGGTGAGCTGCGCACGCTTTCGCCGGCTATTCCGGTAGAAGTCATTGAGACTTCGCCGAAAGGGCGCGTAGCCAACAAGCGATTGCTCGCCAAGCAGGCCGGCAAGCTCGGGCCGCACACGCTGCTGTGTATCGCTGCGGGTGATGGGACAATTAACATCCTGGTTGAGGCATTATTGCAGGACGCGGCGTTTTCGGCCCAGGCACGCAAGACACCGGTTTTACCGCTGTGGTGCGGCAACGCCAACGATCTTGCTCACATGCTGAACGGCAAATCATACCGCACGCAGCTCGGCACGCTGCTCGCCAATGCGCGGGCCGTCAAAGTCTACCCTTTGGAGTGCAAACTTACCGGGCCGGACGGCACGGTAGTTACATACCTGGCCGTAAGCTACGCCAGTTTTGGGGCATCGGCCGTGGCAACGGTTGCACTCCGCAAAGCCATCCGCAAAACCACCGCGCTGCAGCGTGTGCCGGCAGCGCTCTTCTTGCAGGAGGCCGCTATCGCCGGCAAGGCGCTTTTGCGAGCACCGACTTTTATGGTCCGCGAGGGTGAAACCGAGACACCCGTTTTCGAGCGCATCTGTTTTAACGGGCCGCGTTTGGCCAAAATCAGCGGCGTCAGGCAGCCACTTACTGAGGCCGGATTTCACGAGGCAACCGTGCGCAAGCGCGCGAGCGAAATCGTTACCTCTGTATACGAGCTGGCCCATCCAAAACATAGTCGCAAATATGCCCGCGTCCGCACCGAATACACCATTCTGCAAGACACCTGCGCCCAGTTTGACGGCGAAGCTTTTCCGGTTGCAGCCGGTACGCACGTAGTCATTACGGTAGCAAAAACACCGCTTTATGCCCTCGCTAGGCTATAGCGCCGGCAGCAGTCTTATCTAAATATGCCTGGATCAATTCAACTGATTCGACCATGCCGATTTTTGCCGGATGCCCAGCCTTGATTTCACGCAATAAGTCCATTGGTTCACGCCAAGAGGCGCTCACGAAGTCTTCCGGATTAATGGTTGGTGTGCTGTCGCTACGCATAATATATAGTTGGTTTATGTAGCGCATGCCGTCTAAAATCCGGGTTGCCACGAACTCTACATCTTTCGCGTCGATATCAAGGCCGAGCTCCTCGCGTGCTTCGCGAATCAGCGCGGTCATGTAATCCTCGCCCTTACCTACATGGCCGCCAACACTGTAATCGTAGCCGTTTGGCGCGATCGTTTTGTGTGCGGTGCGCAGCGGTACAAACAGCTGGCCGCGACTGTTTACAATATACATGTCGACTGCCCGGAAATAACCGAGCTTATCGCGGACCATCCGCGCATACTCATTACGGTTGAGCGTACCGATGACCGTATTACTACGGTCGACAAGGTCAAGCAGTTCATCATCCATTGCGCCATTTTACCATACATCCCCGGTGAATCTGTTGTAATTAGCATAAGCGTATGGTACGCTGTGCCTGAAAGGAGCCATCGTTATGGCAAAGAAAACAACAAAACAGGTTTCCGATAAAGCAAAAACGGCGTTGTGCTGCTTGGCAGCAGTGCTGGCGGCAATCGTTATCAGTGTGGCATTGACTCTGAAAGCGCACGACACCGGTGCGAACAAAATCAACGTCAGTCTTGGAGGCTTTGGGTATAACATCACCAATGGCCAAGCGGTACCACGCACCGACTCAGCGGCAACCGGACTCAAAGATTTCTTAACGATGCTCGCACAAAAAGACGTGCAGTCGGGATGCAAATCAGCCTCGTACTACGTTGCAGCTTACAGCCAAAATCAGCAGCAAGTGCGGCTGCAATACCACTGCGGCACTGCTCCGGATTCACCTATGTATGCCGTCAAGGACGCCGGGCTTTGGAAAGCTATTCAGCCAACCGGTCAGTTTGACGCTTTTGGCATTCCTGAGTGCTCGTACGTAACGCACAACTCTATCGACACCAAGATCGCGCCAGTATGTGCAGACGGCGGTACAAACGCTTCACCGCAGTACCGCGTCCGATAGCAACTGCCCAGGCAAACTATACGGCGCTACTTAAGATTTCATTCCAGGTGGTATGCGGCCCGTAATACACGCCGGAAAGCTGAGGGATACCGAGGTTATTTATGGTGGTCACCACCCTCTCGTAGTCTTCGACGTATTTCACGAGTGTGTTAGCGGTCGCTTTGTGGCGCGCCAAGGCCCTAACCAGTAACAGCAAGGGGTCGCATTTATAAACGATTGTCTGATCATAAGCGACGTCTTTGGAGCGCATCAAAAGCGGCGCGGGCGCAAAACCGGCGGCGTCGAGGCTCTGCCGTGTTACTCCGCCTATCACCTCTGGACGAGCCGATATATAGCCACCCGGCACATTGCGCGCGGCCAGTGCGGGCAGCGTGGCTGCGGCGTCATCGGCGGCACGCATGTCAGCGTGGAACGGGCCGTTCGACATCAACCAGTCTTTATATAAAGAGTAGTCCGACACCAAATTCAGCGTCTGATAATGCGTCCGCGGTGACGGGGCAAACGTCGCAAGGTCCACAATTGACTCTTCGGGTACGCCTTTTTCGGTTGCCAGACGGCTATAATCTCCGTGCCAGGCCAGATCCGAGTTGATCAACGGGCCGTCGACATCCGACACCCAGAGCACGCTCGCCTCCGACTGATTTGCTTGCACGTATGCTGCGTGCCGGGCGGCCGTAGCTTCTGCCCATCGTAGTCCATTAATATGATATTGCGTCTCGGTTTCTGCCATGCATGCCCTTCGCTTTATGTTGTCGCAACTAACATATTTAAGCACGCGGGCGGCAGCGATTCTACTCCGGCGGCGCGGTTGCCGGCAGTTGATACAGTCCTACGTCGCCGTAGCCAAATAGCAATCGGTGAAATTCCAGCACCAGCTGATGCGGCGCGAATCCGAGCTCGCCGGCGTCCGACAAAACTTGCAGCCCTTCCGTCCCGAGCCCGTACCCAATGCTGTGGACAATGCCATGCCATGCCGTGCCCACAACCCCGATAGCGCCCTCCTCAAGCTCATTCACGCGCACCAGCTCGCCCTCTATCGGCGGCGATTCCAGCGCCGATGGCATAGCCGCCATCTCCCGGGTAAAGCGGTGGCAGTTCATGCTTTCGCCCGCCTCAATTTTATGAAAAACACCCATGAGCCGCTGGGCGATTTTCCTGGGCATGGCCAGCGAGCGCTCGGCCGCTTTCCCATATACTGGCGCACCAATATACTCAGCAGAAACGCCGTCGTTAAACCAGAGTCCCACCACCCGCTCATACGGATACGTCAATCTGCCGCTATTTTTGTGAAAAAACATGGCCGGTTGAGTAAAAGCCACGAGGTTCATGCCGTAATTATAAAGTAGCGCCCGGCGTTTTAACCACTATTTCAGCAAAATTTCAGAATGTTTTGCCAAATACTTGTGCTTAATCGTATGATGTCATCAGAAAGTTCAGAAAATTTTAATAGGAGGGGCTACATGGAGGCAGTAATGGAGAGCGCGCGGGACGCTCTGTTTGCATTTTGGGCAAAAAATAAAGAGCGCGCGCTGGCCGCGTTCTTTATACTGCTGTTTTGTATGGGTACGATAACGCCGACGGCCTCAGCAATTGCCGGCAGCACCATAACAGCCCACCCCTACAAGCAAACGACCGCCGACGGTCATGTCAAACCGCTCGCCCAGCCAACCACCACTAAAGAGCAGAAGTTTAATTATCCGGGCGCTCAGGCAACTGCTACCTCCAAGCTAAAGGCTGCAGGCGATGCCAAAGCGGACGGATTACTCGCTAAAATAACAAAGCCAGGGGCTGCGGCTGCCAGCCAGGTGTTAAAAGGCATCGAAAAAACGCCGAAGGTAACGCCGCACGAGCTCACCAACCTGCGCACAGCCACGTCGTCAACCAATGTGGCGGCTGACGGCACCCTCACCAAAACCAACTACTTTACGCCAAAATTCTTCCAAAAAAACCGCGCGTGGACAACCATTAATACACAGCTTACCGAAGACAAAAACGCCGGTGATGCCAGTAATCTCCTCGGCAAAGCGCTCGGGCAGGTAGAGTCATGGTTTTCACAGCCAACGAACTTTACGGTGACGGGCAACGACTGGCTGGCGCGCTTTTCGCCAAGTAACGCGCCCGAGGGCATGGTGCGCATCAAGCAAGGCAGCAGCCAAATTGGCTTTGCGCCGGTTAACGCCAATAAAGTTGCACCGGTTATCACCAACGATTCCAAGGACGGGCAAGTTGTGCACTATTACAACTTGTGGCAGGGTGTCGACGTAGAGTACCGGGTTGAGTCAGCCGAAGTTAAAGAGAATGTGATCATCAAAAATAAGGACGCCGCCAGTAATTTTGCCTTCAAATTGCTGGGCGCAAACCTGGAACAACAGACAGCGCCCAATAATGCGACGCCATTCTATGCGATTAAAGGCGCTCTCGATGATCAGTTTGTCGTAGCGCAAGCAAACCTCATCCTTAACAACTTCGGCATAGTAACGGACGGCGCCAGCTTTCACCAGACATACAAGGGCAACACGATTACACTTGCCGTTGACCAAGCGTACTTACAGGCACTGCCGAGTAAGGCTTTCCCTGCCGTGATCGACCCGAGCACCTTCCGTAGCACGTTCGGTACTCGCGCCGGCGGCAATTACGAGTCATTTAAAAGCGACGGCACTGTCTGCGGCTCGACCACTTGCAATCCGTACGCCGGCTCGCTGTACGACAGTACGAACACGCTCCGGTATTGGCGCAGCGCATTCTATGCACCGTACGACCAATTCCGGAACTCGGGCATCGGCCTTACGAACGCCACACTCCACTTAACACAGCGCACCAACGCCGGATTTTGGACCGGCACTACCGACCCGCACATATATTATGCCGGGCATGCCACGTGCCTTTCCTTCTTCTGTCTTGAGGGTGGCCCAAATAACTTTAACGATTCAGCATATTTCGGAACGTCGGGTGACATAGACGTCACCAATATCTACGCAGCGATGATTAGCCGCGGTGACTTTGGCGCCTGGCTCATGCTTGGCGGTGAAGACGGCACCAACTCGTCATTCAAAAACTTTGACCCCGACAACAGCTATGTAACGTTCAGCTACAGTGGGCCGCCCACGGCGCCTACCATCAAAGCGCCTACTGCCGATCAAGTATATGTCGACCCGCAGCCGTCATTCAGCGTCAACGGCATGCAAAACCCGAACGGCAGCACACCACTGCAATACGAGATATTGGTAAGCAGCGGCCCGGGTGCTACTGGCGCACTCATTACTTCTGGCATGCAAAACGCCACGCAGTGGACCATTCCGGACGGCATCCTGCAAGACGGATCCACGTACTACGTGCAATCCCGCAGTTTTGATCCAATCTCCGGGCTTTACAGCAGCTGGGGCACTTCTGTGGCATTTCACATTGATATGCGCACTGGCAAAGATAAATCCCAGGCGTACGACACACTTGGGCCAGTGAGCGTAGATCTGGCAACGGGCAATGTGAGTACGGCTGCGGCCAGTCATAGCTCTACGGCACTGGGCGGCGGCTTAGGCGTGGGTCTTACCTATAATTCGCCGCTGCGGTCGCGCAACGGCTTGGTAGGACGATATTGGAACGTACCCGCTAACTATTCGGGCGGTTTGCCAACCAGCACGCCGGACCTTACCCGCGTCGACCAAACGGTAGACTTCGATTGGGGCAGCGGCTCGCCCGCGGCAGGCACCATTAATAACGATTGGTTCTACGCCGCGTGGGACGGATACTTTACCGCTCCAGCCACCGGGACCTATTCTTTCGGCGGCAACAACGATGATTTGCTCATCATAAATGTTAATAACCAGCAGCTATACGTGAACGGCGGCTGCTACACTGGCGTCTGTTACGGTTCAACCATCAGCTTGCAAGCCGGGCAAGTCGTCCCCATTCACATGGAGTATCAGGAAGTCACCTCTCCGGCCTACGCGCACGCCTATGTGAAAGGGCCGGTCGACGAAACGCCGATTAAAAGCGACTGGCTGCAAACGGGCGTGCGGCCGGTAGACGACACACATGGTTTAACTGGCAGCTACTACGCCAACCTGGACGGCAGCAACACATTCTCTGCAAACAACTACATGGTCATGAAGCGCGTCGACCCATATCTCAACTTTAACTGGGGCAGCGGTGCACCAGTACCGAACGGCCCGAGTGACTTTTTGGTGCGCTGGTCGGGCTACGTTACCGTACCGGTCAGCGGGACGTACAACTTTGGCAGCCTCAGTGATGACGGTTCAAAAATTACTGTCGGCTCCAGCAACACCGTCGTCCTTAACGACTGGACCACGCACGGCCCACCCGCCAGTCCAACATGGGGATCGGGCATCGCTCTGACCGCCAACACGCCAACGCCCGTCACCATCGAATATTACGACGCCAGCGGTCCCGCCAGCTACCAATTCTGGGTCCAGAGCGGCAGCGCCGTTCCGCAGCAAATCGTGCCCTCCAGCTGGCTCTCGCCAAACGCCCAAGTATTGCCCGACGGCTGGAATCTTGGCACAAGTGTTAGCGGTAACGCCAGCTACGAGCACCTCGTCGCCAACCAAAACAGCGCCATCCTCACCGATTCTACCGGCGGCACACACGAATACACCTGGACGGGCAGCGGCTATACGCCACCCATCAACGAAGACGGCCATCTTGTTCGCAACGCCGATGGCACATACACACTGCAAGATACCGACGGCCAAACGTATGTTTTTGCAGTCGGCGGCACAATCACATCGGTCAGCAGCTCGGTCGATGATCGAAAACCCGCCGCCCTGCAATACACATATCAAAGCCAAAACGGCGGGCCGGTGCATTTATACCAGATCAAGGACGGCGTGGATCCCACGCGCAATGCCACGCTTTATTACAGCGGTGACAGCGCCTGCGGCACGGCTCCGGCCGGATTTGACACAGCCGCACCATCCGGCATGTTGTGCGCCGTAGCAACAAACGACGGACGCACGACGTACTTCTACTATTCACAAGGGCAGCTTGCGCGCATAGCCAATCCCGGAAACCAGCTGACCGATTACAAGTACGAAGCCGTTACCAATAGCGCCAACGTGATTGTTGGCTACCGCTTAAACGCTGTGCGCAGCAGCTTGGCCATGGACACTATTGCTGCCGGTGGGCGGGCGAATGATGACACCGCCAACACTTCTATCGGCTACGATGTGCTCGGCCGAGCCATCAGTGTCACCCAGCCAGCAGCAATGGCAAACGCCACCCGCTTGCAAACCACCATCGAGTACCTGCCCGGCGCCAAAAGCTACGTCGACAGCAACGGTAACACCGTTCCGGGCTACAGCGGCATGACACAGGAGCACGTCACCGGCGCAACTGAGCCCAATGGCTACACGCGCCGCGTCAAATACGACAACCTGTATCGCACCGTCGAGGACACCAACATCGCAGGCCTCAGCACCACAACCGTCTGGGACGGCACAAAAGATCTCGTATACAGCACTACCGATCCAACTGGCATGCTCAGCAGCACCATATACGACGACGAAAACCGGCCGGTCGCAAGTTACGGCTCGGCGCCAAAAGCCTGGTACGACACCAGCAACCCCGCAAACCAGGTGCCGCTTTCTGCCTACGCCAGCCAGGTACCGCGCACGGACGTGGGCTACGATCAAACTATCGTTGGCCCGACCGTTGGATGGTACGATTACACCAAACTTGCCGGCAATACCACTGGCGCGCTTACCGGTGCACCAAAGCTGCACACCACTGGCATCAACACCAGCACACCAGGGACACTCAGCAACGGCTTCACCGCTCCGCCCATTAGCGCCAGCAGCGGCGCACAAGGCATTGGCTTGAGCGCAACCGGCAAACTGCGGCTGCCGAATGGCACTTACACCGTCAGCGCCGACACTAGCGACGGCATCCGCGTGTGGGTCAACGACCAGCTCGTGCTCGACCAATGGACAGACAGTGCGTATCGCACCGTAACCGGCACCAGTTTTACGGTGAGCAGCAGCGCGCCCGAACGCGTTCAGATTGACACATATCGGCGCACCGGCTCAACCGGCACGCTCAATGTCAAGATCGCCCAGAGCGGCGGCTTCGCAGCTACTACGGATTGGAGCAGCTATCTCAAGCCCGATTACAGTCTCGCCACCAGCACCACAGCGTACGACAGCACGCTCGGCAATGCCACGGCCACTGTTAACTACGGCAGCAACCCGGAGCTCGGCCAGGCACAAAGCGCCACCGTCGATCCGAGCGGTCTCAACCTTACCGCCAGCAGCACGTACGAACAGCAAGGCGCCACTGGCAGCTACTTGCGCCAAACCACTAAAAACCTGCCGGGCAACCCCAGCAGCAACCCGACCAGCACGTACAGTTACTACGGCGCGACCGAAACTCGCCAAAATCCGTGCGACACTAGCAAGACATATAAGCAGGCGGGCATGCTTAAATCCGTGACCGGCGCAAGCCCGGACGGTGGCACAACCGCTGGTATCACCACTGAAAACGTCTATGACGACGCCGGCCGCGTGGTCGCCACGCGCTCCGGCAGTGACAGCTGGACCTGCACCACCTACGACAGCCGCAGCCGCGTCAGCACCGTAAACGTTCCCGCTTACAACGGCTCGGCAGCGCGCACCGTCAACAACGATTACTCAGTCGGCGGCAACCCGCTCGAAACAACTACCTGGGACGGCAACGGCTGGGTCGTTACGTGGAGCGACTTGCTCGGCCGCACCGTCAAATACCGCGACGTCCACGACGACGAAACCACCAGCACCTACGACAGCTTGGGCCGGCTCTATCAACAAACCAGCCCGATCGGCACCGAAACATACACGTACGACAACTACGACCGGCTCATAAGCGAAAGCCTGGGCGGCACCACCTACGCCACCATTAGCTACGATCAATACAGCCGCGTCGACCACGTCAATTACCCCGACGGCGCGCAGCTCAAAGCCACGCCCGGCCGCGACAGCTTGGGCCGCAACAACAGCGTGACATACCAGCTCGGCAACGGCACGACCACCGTTTCGGACACCAACACACTCACCCAAAGCAACCGCGTCCAGACCGACATCGTGCAATCCGACAGCAATCAGCTGTGGTCAACATACGGGTATGACGCCTCGGGCCGCCTCACCTCGGCAAGTACCGGGCCAAACACCTACACTTACGGCTACGGCACGCAAGCCAGCACCTGCGGCAACGGCAGCAACATGAACGCAAACGCTGGCAAAAACGGCAACCGCACCGCACAAACCATCAACGGCGTCACCACCAGCTACTGCTACGACTACGCCGACCGGCTCGTAAGCAGCACCGACCCCACCGCCAATTACACCGAGTACGACACGCACGGCAACCTTACCTACATCGGCACCGGCAGCACGCCGTTGCGCCTCTGTTACGATAGCTCCGACCGCAATTCCTGCCTGGTCGATTACAACAGCGCCGGCACTGGCAACGCCACCTATTACACCCGCGATACCGCCGGCCGCGTCACCTACCGCGAGCACGACACCATCACTGCCTGGAACTGGGCCGTGGACGGCCAATACTGGTACGGCTACACCGGTAATGGCAGCGGCGCCAGCTTTGTGCGCGACGCCAACTGGAACATCACCGAAGAGTACTTGTCGCTGCCTGGCGGCGTCCAGCTCACCATCCGCCCGCAGCACGCCGGCACTAACGCCGACAAAAACTATTACGAGCTACCGAACATGCATGGCGACGTCCTGCTCCTGACCGACGGCGTTGGCGCCAACATTTCGAACGGCAACGGCCCGGCCAGCAGCTTTACCTACGATCCGTTCGGCAACCAACTGCCCGGCGGCACCGCGCCAGCCGACACCGACTGGGGCTCCTACGGTTATGAAGGCGCACACCAAAAAATCACCGAAACCAGCGTGAGCCTCGCCCCCATCCAAATGGGCGCCCGCGTGTATTTGGCGAGCATTGGTCGCTTTACCTCTGTTGATCCCGTGCCCGGCGGTACACCCAACGCGTACGCCTACGCACTCGACCCCATCAACATGAACGATCTGAGCGGCATGTGCATCCTGCAATGCGCCGGTGGCGGTGACTACTTGCAGCCCGCAGGCGGCGGCAGCTACATTCAGCCGGCCGGTGCAGCCACGATCATCCAAACCACCGTCAACGGCTCGCGTCTGCAAGGCTCATACGCCAACACGAGCAACGCCCACATCACCGTAACCGCCAGCCGCGCGGCCGCCAAACCAGCCGCAAAACCCCAAGACAACTCCACCCGCATGCCCGTCGCCACTGTTACTAAAATAGTCTTAGACGTCGTGGCACTGGTCCCGTACACGCAGTACTACGTGGCGCATGCAGTCCGGCACGTTCTTCCTCTCGACAATCCGATAATTAAGTATAGTCCAATTAATGGCAGTCTACTCGCAATGGAGGCTGGCGGCCTTGCCGGAGATGCTATAATAGATTGGGCAAAGGGTGAAGATATTGGCGATGAAAGCAAACGCGGCTGTATACAGCCATTGCACAGTTACATTGGTCCATGCGGACCCAAAGTGTGGCTATATGGAATTCACCCGGACGGGACAATTGACTGGTAGCAACTATGACTAATAAGAAGAGCCGACATCACGCCGGGCAACCTATGACAGAAGATTCTAAAAAATCTTCGGCTTTCAAAAAAAACCACAAGCATATAGTGCTGATTTTGGCAGCAGCGCTTCTATTCGCATGTATTTTGGGCGGAACGATAGCGCTCGGAAACGCGATCAACCATCACACAGCCAATGATCCCTACTGTAGATCTTTAGACTTTGGCGGTGGCGAGTGCATAGTCAAAGTACAAATATACAATGACACGGGTGCAACCTATACCCTCAAACAGTGTTCCGGCAGCTTCAGCACTCCTCCGTGCAAGTCGTTTGCCGATACGTTCACCCTCATGCCGGGCGCAAGCCGTGAAGTAAACGGCACTGCCGAAAAAGATCCGGCGCAGCCCTGGCTAGTTCTTAATCAGTACAGCGATACCGCTGGGTGCCTCAACTTACAGTTCACGAAAGATGCACTAGACCAACAACCTGTCACTGTGCCGCTTTCAAAATTGATCTCCTGTAAAAGTTTTCTATAGGCCATACGTTCACACTCAAGTTGTGGCAGTATTGGGGTGTCCGATTCTCAAGAAGAAAACTCATGGCTAGTTACATGTACTACTATTTTTTCAGCCTCATTTTAGCGCTAGGGGCGGTCGCATATATGGCGAACCTAATATATTTGCGAACGACGGGCAAGGTTTTTATGGGCCCGAATACTAAGCCGAGTTCGCCAGAGCATAAAAGGGTTCTCAAGCTTGCCAGCAATCGTAATATAGCTATCGTGGCCGTTCTGGCGGTTATTCTCGTAGCCAATGCAGTGAACAGCGTATACGCGATTGCGCGGCTCCATAATCCGAGCGCACATTTTGTTTTAATCTTTGCCCCGATTGCCGTTATATTACTTTCCGCAGTGATTTTTTTCAAAACGCGCGATATTTTCACCGACACGAGCAAACTCAAGAGGAGATAAATTTATATGCAAATACAGCAAGCAGAAATAATGGAACTCGCAACGCCCTTCCTCGTACTAGAGTGCCAGGGACGAGATTTAGAGGCCTTGGCCCTGAACGCCCGCAGCCACAGTAATGTTGCCCGGACGCTGCGCGGGAGCAAATGCCGCACCAAACAAGCATTTTTCGACGAGATTGCCGCAGCCTTTCAATTTCCGAGCTACTTTGGAGAGAACTGGGATGCGTTCAGTGAGTGCATGAACGACCTAACAGACTGGCTGCCCGCGGATAGTTATCTGCTATTTATCTCCGACGCCGATCAGTTGCTATCGGCCGAGCCCTACAAGGAGTTTGAAACGCTTATGGGGATCCTAAACCGAACTGCTAGCAGGTGGAAAACCGGCTCTAACCACGCTCGCTTCACCCGCGCCACCAAAGGAGACGAAGAAATAAAAGAGATTGGGTTTGCGGTCGTGTTGCAGCACGCTCCAGAAACCGAGCCAACAGGAAACTTTAAGGCTTGGCTCGAAGAAACAGATACCCAGAGGCTCGTTCGCAGTAAATAGCATGAATGAGGGCCTCCTATTTGAGTGTCTATTGGCTATTATGGGCTTATATTACACTGCGTACTTGATATACCTTAGAATTAAGCGTGATTCAATACTCCACAAGTACAAGCCCGGCACGCCGGGTTATGCAGCATACCAGAGGCTTCTAAGTCCGCGATGGTTAATGATTTCATCATTAATTACAGCTGTACTAGTAATCAACTTTGCTCTTGGCATACATACAGTTTTGAGCTCTCACGAACCTTCAGCACGATACATCTTGATATTCGCGCCCATAGTGTCTATCCTAACGCTTGCTGTAGCGTTCTATATGGGCATGGTTTTACTGAGGAAAAAATAGAGCCATAAACTCAGATCCAAAAAGCAAATAGCTCCAGCCATAGTGTGATAGTATTGGGGTGTTATTTTTGAGACAATCATTTCCTCATGAAAGAAAAAGAATCATTACTAATATTGACCTCGATCATCTTTACGGTAGCGCTCTATATCGTACGTACCCAAAGAACGCAAGTAGGAAATCTTAGCGAGTACCGAGCTGTTTTTGTAATGCGTCGATTTTCTTGCTTAGATTTGTAAATAAGAAGTAGTTCGTTACGCCCAAGATTATACAAAATGCCGCAAATATAACCGGTACGAGTATTTTATGCTCCAGGCGTCCGAGTAATAAGATGCCAGCCGCCGGAATAAGCATGACTAGCACGAGTAACGCGCAGCTAGAATTCGAGGTACGCTTTTTTCATGAGATCATCGTAGCTGTCGAAACCCTTAATGAGGCGAGGAAGATGCGGCCCGGCGCCGATATCGGCCATCCGCTTGGCGCTGCCAGCAGGTTTAAAGTGGCCGCTTCGGAACCAGAGTTCGCGTAAGTAGCGGACGGAATCTTGTGGCTTCCAGCCGAGCTGTTGTGCCACTGAATCACTTGCCTGGGCGTAGGTTGGGGCGATGTATTGATCCCCGGAGAGTGGGGCAGTTGGGTCGGCCTCTGCCGCAAGGCGAATCAAAAACGATGCATCACGACGCAACCGAAGCTGCAAGGATGCCAGCGCCGTATTAGGTAGCGCCACATATTCAAACCTCGTAGCAGCACCGATTGCATCGTGCGGCGTAGCAACTACTACTGCGTGCGCCGCATGGCGAGGATCTAGCTGATGCGCTTGGCGCCGCGTCGCATCGCTAATGTAGCTCACGAATTCCGGCGGTATGCGCTGGCCTGGATAAACAACGAGCGCCCGATAATCGGGTGCGAGCATCCGGCTGTCATCAAGCAACCGCCCGAGGGCTTGCCCGGCAACATACCAAGGCGCCAAATACTCATCCGCAACCAAATTGACATACCGATCGCCCCCGGCATAACGATCGAGCAGATCACTTACTATCCGATGCTGAATTTTGTCCATACCTATTTTTTGTATTTTAGGCGCCGTGACCTGCCGTTTTAGGAGTGGATGTCTTTCGGTGACGCTGGGCGGCGCCTTGCCGTCTGCCGCCAGCGACCGGAGAATCCGCTGCGCCGCTGCAAGAGCGCGGTGCTTTGCTACGCGGACCGCCCCAGGAGAACTACTGCCGATCGCTCCGGCTATTTCTGCGATCTTCGCACCCTCTCCGGCTAATAGCACGATGGTTTTTTGCTTGTCATTTAAATTGTCCAGTGCCGCAATAAGCGCTTCCCGTTCGGCCGCCTCTATGACGGTTTCTTCTACGCTGTCTTCCGCTGGAGTGTCCTTCAATTGCTCGACGCCATCTCCTGGCAAAATGCGCGACCGCTGGGCAGCACGGTGTACATCGGCAACTTTGTGCTTCAAGATTCCGTACATGAGAGTCATTGGGCTTACCCCTTCAGAAAAAACTGGCGGTACCTCGCGGAAGCTTTCCATGAGGCCAAGAAGTGCGATTTGCGTAACGTCCTCGGGGTCTTGAACGGAGTGGTTGCTCACGCGCGACCGGACATAACCACGCAGCCTGCCAGCTTCGAACCGGGCGAGCTGTTCGGCTAAGGCGTAGGTTTCCGGATGTATCTTCGTGTCTTCTGGCACGCCAAGCGAACGCGCCAATTCCGCCCATTCGGCTGGCTGTTCGCACGCCTCGCCTGCCGCTTCTATTGGTACTGGTGCCACCCCTTCAAATCCCTCATGATCGGACATATAACTCTCTGCTTCCTGCTCCGTAAACCTGGATCGTACCACCATTTTGGCAGCCTCGCAAGTTAATCATCTGGCTTTGGTATTACAGAACAGAAGCACGTCATTGCAGGCACTATACTTTCGACGCCCGGCCACGCAGCATCTTGCCGCGCGTCAATACTATGTATCCGAGCCCAACGGCGCACGCAATAGCACCGTAGAGCACGAGCGCGCCGCGAGTTCCCCACGCATGTGCCGCCAAACCGTACGCAAAGAAAGCCACAACCGCTGCCACCTCCACACCAAAACTGTTTATAGACGTGACGGTTGCCCGCGTCGCGCCCGTGATCGCGTGTTGCACTTTGGCACTAAAGATCGTTATCGACCCCTTAATAAGCAGCATGCTGAACGCAAAGAACACGATGCCGGCCGGCCCCAAATACTTTCCGGCCACCACGAATGCAATACCGGCAATCAATATAAAGATCATAAACGCTATCTGCCTTAGGTGCTCCAATTTGTAGGCGAAAAAGTCGGCCACAATCACCGGTAAAAATACCGCCACCGATATAATCGGGATAAGACCGGTTGGCACGCCGGCGGCTTTTATAATCAGCGAGGCGTACTCATCGAATATCCTGAACAGCACGCCCGCGAATACGCCGAACGCGATCAGGCGCAGCAATGTCGGGCTCAGCCGCACTTCGCGTGCTGCCTGGCGAATAATGAGCAGGTACGCTGGTGATTTCTCGGCCGATTCCTGCCGCTTTTTAACGGGCAGCGTAAAGGCAACTACCGAAGACAATACCGTGGCGGCAACACTAAACCACAACACGCCGGTAAATCCGGACCACACGAACGCCGGTGCGGCCAGCAGCGTCGAGCCAAGACTAAAGAACAATGCAAAGCTTTCGCTGCGGCCCAGCACTTTGGCGTACGTTTGCTCTTTGCCGGCGGCTTTGAGCTCGTCGAACACCAGCGCCTCGAACGTGCCCGACGTCATTGCGCGGCAAACGCCCCACAGCGCCAGACCGGCCAGAAAGCCCCAATACGTCGGCACAAACACCCAAATAGCATAGCCGAACGCCCGAATAATCTGCGCTACGCCCAGCAAATTGCGCCGGGCGTATTTATCGGCCAAGGCGCCGGCCGGAATCTCGCAAACCAGAATAATAGCCGACCAAATGCCGAGCAAGCTCGATATCTGGAACGTCGAAAGCCCGCCGCGCTCCGCAAACATGACGTTGTACAGCGGATACAGCAACATGAGCTCACTAAAAATGCGGTACAAATATATTTTGGCAAGCAAACGCTTCATTGCTTGTGATTATAGCAACCGGGCTGCGCGGCCGAAAGGATCAACTCGCGCATATGTTGCCCGGACAGCTACTCGTTGAACGGATTCTGCCGCGCGTGATCAAAAAGCGCTTTCACACTGACGCTGTTATCTTGCAGCTGTTCAATCTTATTAACAGTGGCCTGGGGCAATGGCGCCAAAGACGCAAATTAAAACGCCGGGCGTAAATCTGAATGCATACAAAACCGCGCTGACTTTTTTATTCGTGTAATTGCGGTTCGAGACCGGCCGGAACATCGCCCTGACAATAGGTTTCATGATAAATATTTTAATGCGGCAGGATTGCGGGCGCGATTAGGATGATTTTGTCTGCTCGCCAGGCTTTGCCGTCATTGGAGTTTCGATTGTCACCCAAATATCATCGGTTTTGCACTCGTACGTGAGTTTATCGTACTCTCTAAAATCTTTGCCGACCTTAAAGTTGTTGGTTATTTCCCATCGGACCTTACGCATCGGTTTATTACAATTTGGGCAGTTCATATTCGCAGTTTAATAAAAAGTTCCGGCCTATACAATAGTTTTACCTGGACTGTCCGTATTTAGTCGTTCTTGCCGGACCAACGCTTTATGCCTATTACAGCACAGCCCAATCCCAGCCCCGCACCTACGACTCCATTGAAGAGTAATGCAAGTTCACTAGTATCGAATGCGCATGTTTGACTTTTATTTGGACGTTTAAATGCAAAGGGGATTCCCTCGGCGTGTCGGCCGCTACATGATAAATCACTGTAGCTGCCAGCCGAAGCGTTCTGCCAGGCGAACGGCAGCCCTATCGTTAGACCGAGCCGTGAAAGTGGAGAAGTGTTTAGAAGCAGCAGCAAAAGTATGCCTGCAACCCCAGCAATGATCCACGTGCCTATATTTTTCTTCATAAGAATGGTATATCGCGATTTTATGGCCACTATATTAAGTGTAATGGTACGCCCGAAGGGATTCGAACCCCCGACTTTCAGTACCGGAAACTGACGCTCTATCCAGCTGAGCTACGGGCGCGCGCAGTGGTAGCTTATCAGAATCACCCCTGTAAAAGCAAGGCCGCTAATATGCAGCGGGGCGTTGCTAAAGCACGGGGGCGCAAAAGTCGATTTAACTATTGTGGCCTACAAGAATATTACGTATTCCGCGCCAAAACCGCCCTGCCCTCTGACCGCGCGCCGGGGTTTCGTCGGCGAGCCTCGCCCAGTCATACAAATACTGCCACTCTGGGCTTGGCTCGGCGAGCATGAGACACAACGTACTGTCGACTTTATCCGGCCGGCGTACTTTTGCGGTGAGCTCCTCATAATCCCGGACACTGCTGTACGGAAAAAATCCCAGCCACTCATTCCTGGTCATGCGCGTTATGTGCGTCGGATCGTTTTCGTACAGCGGGAAGAGGAATTTACCGTTCTCGTCGGCGAGCGGTATGATCGCCATGATTTGTTTCGCGATGCAGAGCAGCCGGTCCGTTACGTCGTGTAGCTCGCCTTTGGGTATATGCTCGAATACATCTTTCGCAACAACCAGGTCAAATGGATTTGCCTCAAATTTAGTAAGCACATCTTGTGTTAATGGTTGGACGAGGTCGCGAGCTTCTGGCAGTACGTGCCCGAGCGCATGCGGCGATGGATCAACGCCCACCACATCGTAACCAAGTTTTTTGTACGCAATAGTAAAAGCGCCCAGCCCGCAACCGTAGTCCAAAATACGTCCGCCTGGCGGTACATCGGCGGCGGTCGCTATCGCCTGTGCCCGCGCCACGGTTAACTCCTCGTTAAACGCAAAGGCACCCTGCGGAGCACCATCGCCATTCAGGTAATACGATGGTTCATACGCGCCCGCAGGGATGTGCGGGTTTTGCAACACGGTAAATCGTTCGGACATAAACTGACTATCTCGGATTTGACTACATACTATAAACTAAAACCATATTTTAAGCAACCATCAACTCGGCGGGTGTAGTGGTGTATACTTTGGCCATGCAACGCGTACAGCTTGTGGGCATTTTAAACATCACGCCGGATAGCTTTAGTGACGGCGGCGAATATGTGCAGCCTGGCACTGCGGTGGCGCACGCCCGGCAGCTTTTTGCGGACGGCGCTACGATCGTCGATGTTGGCGCCGAATCCACCAATCCGCGTTCGCGGGCGCTAACACCCGCCCAGGAATGGCAGCGGCTCGAACCGGTTTTAGCCGAACTTTTGCCGGCGTTTACTGATAAAATTTCACTCGACAGCTACCATCCGGAAACCGTGGAACGCGCCGTAAAAAAGTTTGGTCCGCACTTTATCGTGAACGACGTGACCGGCATGAACAACCCGGCGATGCGCGAGGTTGTCGCCGAATATCACCTAAAATGTATTGCGAGCCACTTGCCGGCGCGGTTTGGGACCGATATTGCGGCCGCGCATCACGCTGCAACACTGGACGACGAGCAGATTGTGCTGCGCGAACTTCTAGAACGCCGCGCGCAGCTTATGGCGCTTGGCGTGCCACAAACAGATATCATCCTCGACCCGGGCATCGGGTTTGGTAAAACGCCGGAACTGAATCGCAAATTGCTTGGTTTCGCCAAATTAGTCCCCGACAGCCAAGTCATGATCGGCTATTCGCGCAAGCGATTCCTTGGCGAAGAGCGATTTCAGACTGCCCCAAACCTGGCTGCCGCCGATGTCGCCATCCAAAACGGCGCTGCATATTTGCGCGTGCATGACGTAGCTGCGCACGCCGCGCATCTGTTTGGCGCCGTGTAGCCTATTTAGATTCGTCGGATTTTTTGGTGCCGTGCGGCAAGCCTTTGGGCGCAGGCGGGTTGTCGTACTGGTCGAGTGCCTGGCCAAGCACGCGCAGCAGGTTGTGCGCCTGGTCGCGGCTCATGCCAATGCGCGAAATAGCCAGCGGCTGGCTGCTGGGGCCGGACTGCGAAAAACCGATGGTTACACCGGCGGGATTAACGGAAATCTGCACGCTGTCGCTGTACATGGTGCGCGGGTCGATACCCATTAACATGATGGTCGGGCGCCCGCCCGAATCGTCATTCGAAGCACCGTCCTGCGATTGCGGCCGGTCGTAACCGGCAAGCAGCCACAAGTTGGCCGCCTCGTCTTCGCGCATGCCAAAATGGCTGATTAACAGCAGTAGGATGTCTTCGCTTGGGCGCTCTTTACCCTGTTCGATCCGTTGTAATTTTTCCTCGTCGATTTCGATGGCACCAGAAACATCCGCCACGCTTTCTTGCAGTTTTTGGCGGATCGTCTTGAGGCGGCTGCCCAACGATTGGAACGGTGTGTGCTCTGTGTGCTCACTCATACCCTTGTATTTTACCTTGCAACCCCTGACGGAGCAAGCAAAAAGCGCTATACTGTATTTTAATGAAGCTACTCGAAAACGTTCCCCTTCGCGATTACACCACTATGCGGCTCGGCGGGCCGGCGCGGTATCTGACCGTAGCCAAGAAGCGCGAAGCCTTGGTCGAGGCCGCAAACTGGGCGCTCGACAACAAACTGCCCATCCTGACGCTCGGCGGCGGCAGCAATGTTATCGTGCGCGACGAAGGCTTTGCCGGCCTAGTCATCGTCAACAAAATCGAAGGGTTCGAGATCATCCAAGATACGGCCGAGTTCAGCGTGGTGCGCATTGGCGCTGGCGAAAACTGGGACGACGCCGTCGCGCACAGCGTCCGCAAAAACCTGAGCGGCATTGAGGCGCTTTCGCTGATTCCGGGTTCGGCCGGTGCAACGCCCGTGCAAAACGTGGGCGCGTACGGCCAGGAAATCGCCGATACTTTTATAGAACTCGAAGCTTATGATCTCACCACACGCAGCTTTGTGACGCTCAAAAAAGACGACTGCGGGTTCGGGTATCGCACCAGCATTTTTAAGCCGCTCGAAGGCCGCCGATACCTTATTGCCAGCATCACACTGGGCTTATTCAAAGAGAAACCGGTGCCGCCGTTTTATCCGCGCCTGCAAGCCATGCTCGACGCCCGGCACGTCACCGATTACACGCCGGACGCCATCCGCGACGCCGTTATCGCCATCCGCACCCAGCGTTTGCCCGACCCGAAAGAACTGCCAAATACCGGCTCATTCTTTAAGAATCCGATCGTGGACGCCTGGACCGCCGACGAATTGCGGCATAAGTACCCTAATCTGCCTATATTTGAGCAGCCCGACGGCACCTTCAAGCTGCCGGCTGGCTGGCTGCTCGAGCATGCCGGCCTCAAGGATTACGCCGATTACGGCATGCGCACCTTCGCCAACAACGCACTGGTATTTATTAACGAAAACGCCCACAACTATCAGGACCTTGCCACATTCCGCGACGAAGTTATCGGCATCGTACGCACCAAATACGGCATCACACTCGAGCAAGAGCCCGAGCTAATATAACTAACAATATAGTTGACATTACGCCAAAAAGGTTTATTTTTAATTCATGTCAAGTATTCACGGCATCCCCGAAGCCGCCACACCTGAGCGCAGCCACGATGTCAGCCTTAGTAACTGCCATATCCGCGCCATGTTTATTCGACCGGAACAGGGCAAGGCTATTAGACGCCCTCTGTTGCCAGAGCAGAACCCTTACTACCACCTTATAGTGCGCCCTACTCCTGGGCGCGACAAAAACATACCGTTTATCCATCTTACACAAGAGCGGCTAGAGAACCGCTGGGTAGTTCGTGGCGACTTGGGGCGAGTGGCGAGCTACAGGCTCGCACAAAGTCCGAATGGCACCGTCAACGCTGCCGTAAAGTTGCCAGAACTTGTGAGCGACGAGGATATCCGGGTCATCCACGGCTTTATAGACGGCATCGATAGTGACCGGCAAGGCAAATCACCAATTGGCGAGCTATCAATCAGCACCAACGACGACAGCTTTGACGCGCGCGTTGTCGATCTGGCATGGAAACAAAACAGAGTTCCACGCAAACGCATACAGACCCTTCCGGAACCTCTGGCACATATCCAACGGCTTGCCGAATATACCGTTGCCGCAAGCGTAGGCCTACTTGCCATTCAGGACATCGAAGTCGCCTAAAAGCCGTATTCAGAAAACGATTGGCTGTTTTCGATACAGGCAACCGCGTGGGCGACTTCGGGCGCCATAGGCTCGGGCAGGTCATCCGGTGCAACCCAGCGGATTTCGCTGCATTTGTGCGGCTCGTTGTTTTTGGGCTCACCTTCCCACTTGGTAACCGTAAAGTAAAAGTCAATGCGCTCGTGATCGCCCTCCATGGCCAAGCGGTGCGAAACATGGGCGAACTGAAGGTCTTCGGGCTTGATGCGCACAGCCACCTCCTCAAGCGCCTCGCGGCAAGCCGCCACGGTTGCCGGCTCACCGCCATCCAAGTGGCCGGAGGGCAGGCTGTAATAGCCGTCCATATATCCGGTGTTGGCGCGCTGAGCGACCAAAATTTTGCCGTTTTGGCGCAGCACAATATACACTGCCGGCACTACTTTATGTCTTTGCTGCCAATCCGCCACGGTACCTCTCCCTATTTGGCCTTAGCATATCACTTCATTAACTTGCCCGTAAATTGTTTGGCAAAAATACTTGCATTTACCACCAACCAGCGCAATAATAGCGACTTGTGATTAATAAATACGCATGGGAGATGTATGTCAGCACCAGAACAGAATCTATGGACACCACCAGAAATTGCCGGAATTGCCGCCAACGAGGTCCCGCTGCACCCGAACGGAACAACTATCCCGGGTATTGATAGCACGGGCACCTTCCCCTTTATCAGAGATGGTGAGCCTGACATAACGCGTGTAGTGCAGACTACACAAGTTACAAGTGAATCGGGCCGCCACGCATTAGTCGAAGCTGCCGATACAGTCGAGACCGAAACGCCAGCAAACCGCGGTTGGGGCGCCGACGCCGCAACACCAGATGACACAGTGCGATGGTTTGCCGACCTCGAAAATTTTGGCGATGACCAACCAGCCGCCGGCGAGCCAGAAACCCTACAAGAAACAGTGGCCGCACCTGCAGTGTTCGCGGGCGACAACACCGAAACCGCATTCACTGGCGCGCACTTGGCATCATTACGGGCACTGGTTGCTGCCGATGAAGCATTGCATCCTGCAGGAAGCGCCACCAGCGACACCGAGGTCCTTACGCGCACCGCACTCCGCGCATATACAGATCTACAAGCGCTCCACCTTGACCCGAACCCGGTTCCCCTTAGCGAACTTGGCGGCGAACCGCCTGCCCAAACCGCAGACCAGGGATATGACTGGCCGCAAACAGACACTCCTGCTTTTGAGCAAGAGCCGCACACAGCCGAACCAGAGCCGCGCACAGCAGCCGCCGTTATCGAGACGCAAGCCGACGAAGAAGTTGCGCCAGCAGTTGAACTGCCGCACGTTGGTGCGCTTGGCTCGATAGCTTTGGCGACGGAAGCGCTGCAGGCCTCGGGGTACGACGGCATTGTCGTGACCAACCCAGACCAAAGGATCCACATGCCAGCCGGCGTCGAACGCGATAGTCGCGTCGCCGACTTTAACAACCGGCTTATGCCGGGCGCATGGTATCCAGACCTGAAGGATTTGTACGGCCCTATTGGCGCATAATCACTTTTGGTAAAGCAAAAACCGGGCAGTAAAATCGCCCGGTTTTTTGTTATCGTCCCCTTATTTTTGGTCGCTTGGCAGCGGAAACTGCTTGGCGAACGCCGTCACTTCACGGCGGAGCTGGTCGAGTTTTTTATCATCAGCGCGGTGCGTGATGGCGTCCAACATCCACGCGGCGATGAGTTCCATGTCGGACTCTTTGAGCCCGCGCGTTGTGATCGCCGGCGTACCCAAACGTATGCCGCTTGGCCGGAACGGCGGCAGCGGATCGTCCGGAATCACATTTTTGTTGAGGTTCAGGCCAATGCGGTCGAGCACGCCCTCGGCCTCGCCGCCATGAATCCCAAAGCTGCGCTGCACATCGGCCACCACCATGTGGTTGTCGGTGCCGTTCGTCACTAATTTAAAACCTTTGCCCATCAGCGCCGTGGCCAGCGCCTGCGCGTTCAATAACACCTGCTTGGCATACTGCTGGAATTCCGGCTGGGCAGCCTCGTAAAAACTGACGGCCTTGGCGGCAATGACGTGCTCAAGTGGGCCGCCCTGTACGCCCGGAAACACCGTACGGTCAACCAATACGGGCAAGTTTTCCACCGTTTTTTCCGGCGCTTTGAGCGGATTGCCTACCGTGCCGCGCGTCAAAATCATGCCGCCGCGCGGCCCGCGGAGCGTCTTGTGTGTAGTCGTCGTTACAATATGAAAGCCATAATCGAGCGGATTTTTGAGCTGTTTGCCGGCGATAAGCCCGGCGATGTGCGCCATGTCCATCATCAAAACGGCGTTGACTTCCTTGCCGATCTCGGCAAACTTGGCGTAATCCAGCTCGCGCGGAAACGACGAAAACCCGGCCAAAATAATCTTAGGCTTGTGCTTGAGCGCCAGCGCGCGCAGCTGTTCGTAGTCGATCTCGCCAGTTTCGACGTCCTTCATGCCGTAGCGCACAAAATTAAACAGTTTGGCGAGCACCGTTCCAGGCCGGCCATGCGTAAGGTGGCCGCCGTGGCTGAGCTCCATGCCCAAAATAGTGTCGCCTGGTTCGAGCCACGAGTGGTACGCGGCCTCGTTGGCCTGCGCGCCGGAGTGCGGCTGCACGTTGGCGTGGTCGGCGCCGAACAGCGCTTTGGCGCGGTCAATCGCCAATTGCTCGATCTTGTCGGTGTTCTCCTGGCCGCCGTAGTAGCGCCGCTTTGGAAAGCCCTCGGAATATTTATTGGTGAGCACGCTGCCCATGGCGTCAAGCACCTGGCGGCTCACATAATTTTCGCTTGGAATCAGCTCCAAGCCGTCACGTTGTCGTTCTTCTTCGGCGGCGATCAGCGCCGCAATTGCATCATCAAATACTGCCATTGGTAGTCCCTCTTAACTTTTCCCTCCCTCAGATTGTGATGCGTAGCTAGATCATATAATTATTGTACCATTTTTATGCCGGGTCGGCAGCGCTTTTGGGCTTTATGGAGTGCATTACACGCGGGGAGATCGCCTTCGGCCACAAGGGCCGAGGGATTTCTCCGGTTGCATTACGCTGGACCCTCCATAAAGCCCAAAAGCGCTGCCGCCCATCTAAAGCTAAAAATACTTGCACGAAATATCATATATGGTATGATCATAGCGTTATGAACAATGCAAACGAGAAAATTGGTAACCTTATTTCCCAGATACGGCAAGAGCGCGGTCTGACGCAAGCAGAATTTGCGCGACGCCTCGGCACCAGCCAGTCAGCGGTCAACCGCATGGAGCGCGGCAATCAAAACCTGAGCCTCGAGACGCTCGGGCGGATCAGCGACGTACTTAATAAGCAGCTGCTCAGCCTGAACGAACAGGGCTTGAACCTGCGCATCGAGGGCGGCCACGAACTACACGGCGAAATCACGCTCAAAACCAGCAAAAACGCCGCCGTCGGCCTGCTGTGCGCCAGTCTGCTCAATTACGGCGTGACGCGCTATATTAACTTCCCGCGGATCGAGGAAGTCCACCGCATTATCGAAGTACTCGAAAGCATCGGCGTGCAGGTAAAATGGATCGGCAACGACGTCGAAATCCGCCGTCCCGAAAAGCTCGACCTCGCCAAAATGAACGCTGTTTCGGCACGCAAGACGCGCAGCGTCCTGATGTTTATGGGCCCGCTGCTGCATGATTTTAAGGAATTTAAGATTCCCTACGCCGGCGGCTGCAAGCTCGGCGAACGCACCGTCACGCCACACCTCTACGCGCTCGAGGAGTTCGGCGTTAGCATCATGGCTACGCAAGGTCACTACGAGGTCACGGTCGACAAAAAACCGGCCGACAACATTGTGCTCTACGAATCCGGCAACACCGTCACCGAAAACGCCCTCATGGCAGCTGCGCGCTTTGCCGAAACAACTACTATTTCCGCAGCCAGCGGCGACTACATGGTGCAAGACGTCTGCTACTTTTTGCAAAAGCTCGGGGTAAAAATTAACGGCATCGGCACACAAAACCTCACTGTTTCGGGCATTCCGTTCATTAAAAAGAACGTCACCTATGCGCCAACCGAGGACCCGATCGAAGCCATGTTCTTTATCTCTGCGGCCATCACCACTAACTCCAAGATCACCATCAAGCGCGTTCCATACAAATGGATCGAGCTCGAGCTGCTCAAGCTTCGTAAAATGGGCGTCAAATATAATTTGAGCGAACCATATAAAGCCGGCAACGGCCAAACTGATCTTGCCGACCTCACCATCGAAAAACACGAGGGCAGTTTACGCGCACTTCCAGACAAACTACACCCCAATCTCTGGCCTGGCTTAAATCCCGACAACCTGCCGTACTTCGTGCCGATCGCCGGCGTCGCCAAAGGCCGCACGCTCATCCACGACTGGATGTACGAAAACCGCGCCATTTACTACACCGAGATGACCAAAGTCGGCATGCAAGTCGAGCTCGCTGATCCGCACCGCATTTACATTCAAGGCCCCAATAAGTTCAGTAAAGCCGACGTGGTTTGCCCGCCAGCCCTCAGGCCTGCCAGCTTATTGCTGATCGGCATGCTCGCCGCGGATGGCATTTCGGTGCTGCGCAATGTCTACACCATCAACCGCGGCTACGAAGACTTGGCCGAGCGCCTCAACAGCATTGGCGCCCACATCACAGTCCTGAACGAAATCTAATCGCGCGATCTACTACTGGCCCCGCTTTCAGCACACCTTATCCAACCGCGCGCAGTTTGCGGTATCTTGTCCGCAGTGTTTGAGCACGGGGATAAGCGTGTGTGAAAGTGGGAATATTGTGGCCGCCTCTGCTATAATACCCCTGAGGGTCAGCACCGCGAGTGTTGTATAAAGGCTATTATGCCAGCCTTCCAAGCTGGAGATGCGGGTTCGATTCCCGCCACTCGCACCAGACCAAAAGACGCGTTGCTCGCGTCTGCGAACTGCCCGATGGGCACCATTATTATGCGCAAACGACTTATCATTATAACCGGAGTGGGCGATTACGATCGCCTGTTCCGGTTTTTCGCACATATTTGGGAATTGTACGGATTCGAAACGCACATCGGCGCGTTCGTCTGGGAAGACGCCGCCAGCACGTTTGAGCCAAAAATGGCGCGCTTGCTGAGCGACATTGACGCCACCAAGCCCGGCGGCAGCCTATACATTATCGGTGTCAGCGCCGGCGGCACCGCAGCCATTCACGCCCTTGCCGCCCGGCCCGAGGCAGTCACCAAGGTCGTCACGCTCTGCAGCCCGCTCAAAACTATGCCGGACTTGCGCAATCCGCTGCTGCAAGAATCTATCGCCGCACTGCCCGCCAGCTTTGCCGCACTCAGCGACGCCGCGCGCCACAAAATACTTTCCGTGTATGCCGCCAAGGACGACATCGTTAAACCATCGCTCAGTCAAGTCCCGGGTCTGCGTACGTACCGGCTGTTTACAAGCGGCCACGGTTTTACCATCTTTGCCGGCATGACGATTTTCAGCTTTCCGATCCGCAAATTCTTTCGAGGCCAACTACGAGAAGGTTAAATACCGGCGCACCTCTGGTATAATAGCGGTAGGCCTGCCCCGGTAGCTCAGTTGGATAGAGCAAGAGACTTCTAAGCTCAAGGTCGGGGGTTCAATTCCCTCCCGGGGCGCCAATTTATCACGCTATGTATTTCGATTATTTTGTGACGGCGTTGCCTGATTAAGTCGCGATCAACGTTTAATGTTGGGTTCGCCGCCAAAGGCGACCTTTGCCAAATGCATGATGCGCTCCCAGCGATCAAATCGCGCGTCATCCCGCAAACCCATTTTATCCCCTTCTTCGAGTATCACGCGCTTTAATACTCCCTCATGGGCGTACACTATTTCCTCGATGAATGTGTCGCGGATGCTGTACGGGATGTCTACTACGTCGTACGGTGACTGCACGCGGTAGACGTCGGTTGCGCTGAGGTTACCTTTCCAAAAATTGATGGGCGACACGTACGCCCCGAGCAGTGCATACAAATGGCGCGCAGCGGTTTCAATGTATGCCCCGGGCACGGCTTTGGCGCTTATATGTCCGCTGCGTTTTCCTTGGTGCATGGTGGCAATAAGATCTAGGATTTCGCCGCGGCGCAGCTCAGGTTTTATACCGCCGGCCGCCATAGACCCGCGGGCGCTTACGCCGCAGCCCATTTCGTAATAACAGCCCATGCGCGTTACATACCAATCGTCCCACGCGATCACACTGTCCATGTTTGGCAGATGGCCGCCCGGCAAACGCTGGTGGCGAAGGCGCGGAAACACCAACGTTGTCGGCACTGGCGCCGGCCTGCGGAACGCTGTATCCATCAGGCGATAATGTCCGGAGTTGAGTTTTGTAATATCGCCGTCGTGGTTGAACACGAGGATGTCGTCGGTGCGCATTGACTGGCGTTCGTCAAAAAGCGACGCATCGTGAGCCGTCTTGCGCGCCTCACCGATTGTTGGCGGATGTTTGAGCATGCGCATGCAGTATGCCACCGGCAAATCCGGATATTTATCCTGGAACGCCCGAATAACGTCAATGGTGCGCGACGCATCGTGCTGATTCGCGTCCTTTGGCCAGTTACAGTACAAGCTGATGCGCCCGACCGGCACATCCTGTGTGCGATATTGCGCCAGGCTTCGGCCAATATGGTCATATTCTTGGTGGGCGCCGACCGGCACCGGCGTGATCTTGGTAGGAGACTTGCAATCGAGGAACGCCGGCGTTGCCGTCTCACGCATTTGTTCAGCCAGATCGGCCACCAGGTCGTAATGCTCAGCTGTCTGCGCTGCAAAATACGGCTCAGCTACTTCGCGAAAGGGCCGCCCCATGCGCATGTCACTTCCAATTTGCCATTCACCTTGAGGAGTCACGTATACTTCGCGGGGCACTTCGGGCACAACCTCTGCGGTGCGGACAAGTTCGAACATAATTTTGCAATTATACCATTTTAGTTTGTGATTTAATAACCCTCGGTTGTTTCGGGCTGGATTATTCGCGTAGAAAATGCTACAGTAGATCTGTTCATTTTGGCGGATGTAGCTCAGTAGGTTAGAGCGCTGGATTGTGGCTCCGGAGGCCGTGGGTTCGAGCCCCATCATTCGCCCCAATTTGATTACAGTTTGAGGGACTTCTTTCGGGAAGTCCTTTACATTTGGTTTTATACTTAGAAATATGCAAAAAGCCCGGACAGCCAAGAGGCATTCCCGAATATTCAGATACAATGGCCAGTCCATACAATACTGCTATTGGACAAGCCCGGGCCAGGCCGAACTCGACACTATTATCTTTTTGGGGACTGGGCAAACCGGCAGCATACCAAAGTGGGTCGCGTCTCAGTGTCCGAGCGGCGTGGCGGTCGTGGCGGGCGCACCGCACTGGAAGGCCGACGCCAGTGGCAAAGACCTCAAGGATTTCACTATTGCGTACACCCGTACTTCATTTGACCGGGTTTTTGCCGATCATCAGCTAAAACACGTCAGCACTATTGCCATTTCCCAGGCTGCGCCGGGCGTAATATGGGCGGCGCCATCGCGGGCGGCGCAGATCAAGGCGCTATGCCTGATAGCGCCGCTCGGACTCACGACGGAATTTTTTGGCGGCTCGGATGCAGCGCGGATGCGCGAGCTAAAAAGGCGGGCCTACCGCAACTTTAGGCAGCTCAAGCAGTCGCCATTATACTCACCGCGCAATTTGTACAGTTTTCTCTTGCTGATTGGGGTGCGGATGCGAGAAGCAGAGCGCGGCGCTTCAGATAGAAAATACGCCGAGGGTTTGTCCTATACTATCGTGAAAGATTGCTATCAGCTTGCTCGGCAACTCCCCTTTTATTTATTTCTAGGCGCCCGGGACGTCATTTTTCCGCCGAACGAAGTCCATGCCGCCCTTGAACGAGCTGGCAAGCACGACATAAAAACAACCGTGCTACCCTTGTCGCATCCCACTTTTATAGCCAGACGCGAAGCAAAGCTGCTCCGGCAAATCATCGCCAAAGTTCGTGCGGAAGCAAATTAGCGGCTGACGGCATCGTAGCTGTTTTTATTTGGCCTCTGTTGGTATACTGGTCATAGATGAGTAGGGAGTAAAAAGTGAAAAAGCTGTGGCATTTTTTGCGTGAATATAAACAGTTTAGCTGGACGCTAGTGGCGGCGATCGCGGGGCTCGGGCTCGAACTTGGCGGCAATCATTTGTTTGCACATATTTTGTTGAGTGCGGCGGCGATCGCCTCTGTCGTGCCGCTGCTTTGGGGCATGGTGCAGGATTTGCGCTCGGGCACGTATGGCGTTGATATTCTAGCGGCAACGGCGATTGTTACCGCTGTTATTATGCGGCAGTACTGGGCTGCGATTGTGATTGTACTGATGTTAACTGGCGGCGAATCGCTCGAGGATTACGCCGAGCACCGCGCCGAACGCGAACTCGACGATCTGCTCACCCGCGCGCCACAGCAAGCGCACGTGCTGCGCGGCCGTAAAACCGTCGACGTCCCCGTGAGCGAAGTGCAAGTGGGCGACAAACTGCTCATTAAGCCGGGCGAACTCGTGCCGGTCGATGCTGTTATCCTCGAAGGCAGCGGCAGTTTTGACGAATCCAGCCTGACGGGCGAAAGCCTGCCGCGGCCGCGCGACGTTGGCGCGCTGCTGCTCAGCGGCTCGGTCGACATCGACGGCGCCGTTACGGTACGCGCCGCTCAAACCGCCAAAAACAGCCAGTACGAACAGATCATCAAGCTGGTGCGCGCCGCGCAGAACAGCAAAGCGCCGTTTGTGCGCCTGGCCGACCGTTACGCCGTGCCATTCACCCTTTTGTCGTTCACGATTGCGCTGGCCGCCTGGTTCTTAAGCCACCAGTCGATCCGCTTTTTGGAAGTATTGGTCGTTGCCACGCCGTGTCCGCTTATTTTGGCGGCGCCGATTGCTATTATTTCGGGCATGAGCCGCGCTTCGCGCCACGGTATTATCATCAAAAACGGCTCATCGCTCGAAAAGCTCGCGGCCGCACAGACATTTGCCTTTGATAAAACCGGCACGCTCACCCAGGGTAAATTGCGCGTGGACGGCGTCAAAGCGTACAACGGCTTTACCGCGGACGAGGTATTGGCTGCGGCGGCCAGCCTGGAGCGCAACTCGGTGCACATTATTGCGCAGGCAATTGTAGCGCAGGCCGAGAAGAAACGGCTGCGCATCCCTGCCGCCAAACGTCTAACCGAGACTGCCGGCAATGGGCTTGAAGGGCTCGCCGGCGGCAAACAAGTACTCGTGGGCCGGCTCAGCTTTTTGCAAAAACAGGGCGTGGAATTGCCTAAAACTTTTCAGGCAAAAAGCGTACAGCAAACCGCCGCACTCGTCGCGATTGGCGGCAAATTGGCCGGTGTTATCAGCTTTATTGATGACGTGCGCGAAGAAACCAAGCCCACGCTGGAGCGCCTGCGCGAGCTCGGCGTTAAAAAGTTCCTGATGGTCACGGGCGACAACCAAACTACCGCAAAACTCATTGCCCGTAAACTTGGCATTAAGGATGTCCGCGCCGATACGCTGCCCGGCGACAAACTGCTCGCACTCGAGGCCATCACAGACCGGCCGGTTGCATTTGTCGGCGATGGTGTGAACGATGCGCCCGTGCTCACCGCGGCCGACGTGGGTATTGCGCTCGGCGCCCGCGGTTCAACTGCCGCCAGCGAGTCGGCCGACGTCGTACTCATGCAGGACGATCTCAGCTACGCCGCCGTCGCAACCAGCATCGCCAAGCGCACCTTCTTTATCGCCCGCCAAAGCATCGTGGCCGGTATCCTGCTCAGCATCGTACTCATGGCTATCTTTGCAACCGGCAAATTTAAGCCGCTGTATGGCGCCGTGCTACAAGAAGTCGTTGACGTCGTCGTAATCTTTAATGCGCTGCGCGCCCACAGCGGCAAAAAACCTTAGAAGAACTTAAGCATGCCGGCAACCATCAGCGGCACAAGTAAGTTGTCGGTGCCGGCCACGGCAAAGTTCTCAACAAGCGTCGTGAGCAGTGGTACGCTCGCCAAAAGCGTAAAGTCATGCGAGTGCGTTACGGCGGCGTATGCAATCATGATTATTGCTGAAACCGCAAAGAACGTTGCGGTCCCGACCCAGCTTTTGTAATATCCGAGCAGTTTGTAGCGATTGCGTTTGCCGTACTTGACGCCAATAATCGCCGCCAAGCCGTCGGCCAGGCCTAAATGCAGCATAGCTGCGGCAAAAATCCAGCGGTTGCCAGCCAAAAACGCCAGCAGCCCAATCGTCACGGCGAACAAAATCTCGCCAATCGACCGCCGATTAACGCCGTAGATTGAGTGAAACGTTTTGTACTGGAGCGAAATAGCTATCACCACCAATGCCGCCAAGCCCAAAAGCCCGATCATCCACCACGGAAAATAGAATGGCCACGTCGCCACCACGCAGCCCGCTACTATGTGCACGGTTTTGCGCATTGTTTCGGAGTGAAATTTGCGCTGGGTGCGCGCCACATACTCGGCAACTGCCAAAAATATAAACGCCACGACAACCGTGAGAAGCGCCATTAGTATCATGCCTATAATTGTAAACTGTTTGTCAAAAAAGGGCAGTGTTAACCAAATCACGAACTAAAACGCCCCGATCTGACACGTCTTACGCCGTTGCTTCCATAAATTGAGGCAATAATCCGCCTTGCGACACCAACACTTTGCGCGCTACAAGTGCTCCCAGGTCAAAAGTATCATCACGGGACGGTATCACGATAAGGTCTTCGCCCTGCTCGGCCTGGGCCTGAATGATAAACAGTTGGTCGTACTGTTCACCCGACAAACCAGTTTTCTCGAGTACAACAGAATTGCTGTAGTGGTGACAGCCTACAAATAGGTCAAGCGCAGCAGAGGCTGTCCTTCGGATCCTCTCGTCTCCGTCCCTCAAGAGCCGTCCCCACAATTCACTGCCAGTGGCCGGCAGCACTTTGGATACATGGTCTATAAGATACGCGGCCGCCTCTAGCCGATCTTCAAAAACTGGGCTATTAACAAACGCGGCGGTGATTGCGCCAAGACGTGGCGGATCTGTTTCAGCTAATGACTCAATAGATTCAGTAAGATCGGCAATCGGGCTCTTGAGATCTAATTTCCGCACAAGCTGTTGCAAGTCAAGGTATTGTCTAGGAGGTTCTGCATCAGCGGCAAGACCAAATTGCCATTCACGCATCTTGCCATGCATAGCCACGATTTCTGTGGGCGATAATCCACGGAGAATCTTCGGCCCTTCGGATAAATCTTCAGGTTGAGCCATGTTCTATCCTTTTTAACCGTTGCCAGTAATTGGCGTAGAAATCAAAATTGCTGGTCGGGGTGAGAGGACTTGAACCTCCGACCTCAGCGTCCCGAACGCTGCGCGCTAGCCAACTGCGCCACACCCCGAAAAGAGCTTTTATATTTTACCAGATAGCTGCCAAAAAAGATAGGCGGCCCGCACGGCTGCCCTCGTGTGAAATATGTAACACGTCGCGCGGAAAACAGCGCTTATACTAAAGCCGTAACAAGGTAGGGGGTGAATATGAGGACACGAGTACAATCGTTTACGAATAGATTCCGCACGCTGGCGCTCTGTATGGGCGCAGTAAATGTAATAGTGTTGGGCTTCGCCGTTGGGGCGCCGCGGGCACATGCGCAAGCCGCAGCGCCGAGCCCGGCAGCACCTATTAACTGGGGTACATGCGCACCGCCGCCATCCGGCATTCCAGATGCAGGCCAGCAATGCGCCGACCTTTCGGTGCCGCTCGATTACAATGCGCCGAACGGCAAAAAGATCACGGTGGCTGTGTCGCGCATTCAATCGGCTAAGCCGGGTGAACGCCGCGGCGTGCTGTTTTTGAATCCGGGCGGGCCGGGCGGATCGGGTCTGGATTTGCCGCGGGTGTTTACGATCCTGTTTCCGCAAAGCGTCCTCGACCATTACGACCTCATCGGGTTTGACCCGCGGTTTGTGGGCCAAAGTACCCCACTCACCTGCGGCTTGACTCCAGCCCAAGCCAACCAGGCGTTTGTGCCGCTTGAGCAATCCGGCGGCTTTTCCGCCACCGCCAATTACATGAAAAACGTGGCCGATAAGTGTACGGCGAACTCGAACGGCATGCTGGCCTACGCCACCACAGCAAACACCGCGCGCGATATGGACCAGATCCGCCGAGCGCTGGGTGAGCCAAAAATCTCATACTTTGCGTACTCATATGGCACCTATTTGGGCGCGGTGTACGCCTCGCTTTTCCCGGCCAACAGCGACCGGATGGTGCTCGACAGTTCGGTCGACCCGCAGTGGGTGTGGCGAACGCAGTTCCGCTCGTGGGGACCTGGCGGCGAGCAGCGCTTCCCGGACTTTACTAAATTTGCGGCGGCCAACGACAGCACATACCACCTTGGAAGCACCGAAGCGCAGGTGAGCAACCTCTTCTATGCGCTCGTCAAAAAACTGGACGCCAACCCGATCATATTGCCTGACGGCACAGTGTTGAATGGCCCGATGTTCCGCGAACTCACCTTTGGCGGCTTGTATGACGACGCCGACTTCCCCGCAACAGCGCAAGTTTGGCAGCTGGCCAACGGGCAAATGCAGCCCGGCGATATAAAAAGCGCGCTCAGCGCCTTGTTGCCAGCGCAGACTTCTGCGAGCAAACCAACCGCCAAGGCTGCAGTGGCCACGCCCGCCGATAACGCCACGGCGTCCGGGCTGGCCATCGTCTGTGATGATGCCGCCTGGCCGCAAACGACCTTGCCGTATCGGATCGGTTTTGCCGCCGACAGTGCGTTGTTTCCGCACTTTGGGGCGCTCGGTTCCAACATTTGGCCATGCGCGTTCTGGCAAAACCAAGCCCCTGGCACGCCAACGCCAATTACCTCGAACGGTCCGCGCAACATCTTGATGGTACAGGATGAGCGCGATCCGGCCACACCGTACTGGGGAGCCCTGCAAATGCGTGGCGCGCTCGGCCAACGTGCCAGACTGGTGAGCGTCGATCAAGGCGGACACGCCGCAGCCTACCTCAAGCCCAATACGTGCGCCAACGACGACACCACCGACTTTCTCGTAAATGGCACACTCCCGGCGACCGACCGCTTTTGCCCGGCCAACCCGATCATGCAGCCGCTCACACCGAATGCTGTAACTACTCAGGACGCCGCGCACCAGGCAGCCGTCCGGAACGTCTTGCAGCGCATGAAGTTCTGAAGACTCGTCGCTCTTTACAATAACACATACGGATGCTATAATTATATTTTTGTAACAAGGATCCCTATGCACGAACGTAGTCCAGAACCCTCAGCAACCGCAGAACATTTCCCTAAAAGCCTTAATGCAGTAAATGGATTAAAGCGCGTCCTGGCGTGGCGCCCAAGCCAACCCGACCGCGCACCGCACCCGCAAGACACAATGGGTCCCAGCTACTATGTCGATGCAAGAGGATGGTCGACCGCGACCGTACCAGAGACTGGCCTCAGTTTTGCCGAGACAGTAACAGCGCTCAATACGCTCGACGCCGTTTACGCGCCGGTCGTTCCCGAAGCCGCCGTTCCCGCGGAATAGCTAAAAACTACAGATACTGCGCGCTTGCCGCCATTACAGACAGTGCTAGAATAGTCACATGTCAGAAAAAAGCAAGGCGTACACTGATTTTGCAAGCAAATCATTCAGCTGGAATTTTATTGAGCGGCCGGCCTTAGACCGCGCAATTCCATATGACGTCTATACGCGCCAAGCCGCCATCCTCGATATCGGCTGCGGCCCAGGAAGGGTCGTTGATTACCACATTCGGCGAGGCGCCACGGAAGCCAACATTACGGGCATCGACCCTAACCCGGAACATATCAGCACGTCTATGGGTCGTTTTCCAAACGCACATTTTATTACGCAGGGCGCGCAAGACGCCCGGTTACAAGCAGCCTCGTTCGATGTCGTGACCGCCCAGCTAAGTTTGCGATACCTCCAAAACGGTGAGCTTGCCACGCTTTTTGGAAAAGTTGCGGGCGCATTACGCCCGAGAGGCCTGTTCTTTATGCTGGACTCCCACCCGGTGCGGGACGGACTGCGTGATGGACTTGACCATTACTTTGACGAAGGCCAGCGCGAGGTAGCTACTCCTTGGGGTGGTAGCGAAACATATCACTACAGAACGATGAGCACGTATATAAACACGCTTGTGGAGTCAGGACTTGTGGTTGCCGGTTTAGATGAGTGCCCGATAGCACAAGAAGGAAGGGCCGAAATATATGCCTCAGATCTTGCGTATTATAATGGCGCACCGGCGCGGTTTGCGATCCTGGCAACCAAGTCCCAATAACACCTGAAGATACGTCCAAAAACCGTTCTAAACGCAAGGTGCAGTAGTCGGCTCAAATTAAAAGAACCCTTTTGTAGGGCTCATTTAATCGAATGATTTCGTTCGTGGTCGGGGTGAAAGGACTTGAACCTTCGACCTCGCGGTCCCAAACCGCGCGCGCTAGCCAACTGCGCCACACCCCGGATACCGAAGAACGGGGGTATTATAGCAGGTCCACCGGGTAATTGCCAGCGCTACAACGGTGCGTCTGCACCCGGGCGCAGCATCCCATACCAGTAGTCCAACATAAAGCGGCTGCTAATGCGGGCTCTGCCCGAGTAAGAAATACCTGTGGGCATGAGTCCGACTTTTCGGGCGGATATCTCGGAGGCATTATCTTCGGTCGCGCCTTTTTGGTGACAGATCAAGCTTACGAGCATTGCCGGCTCGGTGGCTGTCTCGCGGATCGCGAGCTGCGTTAACGCCCGCAGGCCACTGCCGAGCCCCAGACCTTGTAAATCCGGACGCACCAAAAGTTCCGAAGCAAAAAAGTACTGTAAATTGCCCGGCCGCAAATATTGCTGCATTCTCGCTATGCTCTCGAGTACGTCACATTCGCTCCCTAACTCTTCAAGTGTTACGCGCTGCGACCAGTGCGTACCCGCCACACCGCCAGCGTCGTCAATAACGAGCGCGGCGCGAAAATCATCCGCCTGCAGATAACGGTCATGAACGTAGCTGTGGACGTTAACGTTTGGGTGCCGAAACTTTCTGAAAAAGTCAGTGGTAGGATCGGCGTACGGCGCAAATTCTTCGCCGGCCGCGACAACGGCATGTAAATTGTGATCTGCGAGCGTTTGTTCAAACTTCTCAGTGACGGAAGGAGGAACGTGCGTGTATGACATAAGAGTATGAAGGATTAGGTTAATAAATCTGCTGGATTCGTTCGGCGGATTGGGCACGGCCGGTTGCCGGATCAACAGCAACGAGCAGTGCGTTAAATTGCCGCCGACCGCCGGTTTCGAGCACATTGCGTGTAGGGTGGCCATCGCGCCAGCGGGTGATAACCAGCTTGAGCTGCACGCCCAGACTTGAATCGAGCGAACCGCACATGCCGACGTCAGTCTGATGTGCCGTGCCGCCGGGCAGCACATCGGCATCGGCAGTCGGAACATGCCAATGGTCGCCAATTGCCAGCGCTGCGCGGCCATCTAAATAGTACCCGATGATCCGCTTCTCGCTGCTAAAATCACCATGAAAATTCACGATAGTCGCGGCTTTTGGCACAGCATGTTCGGCTTCTAAAATGCGATCGATTGTTTGCAGCGGGTTATTCACCGGCTTTTCGGCGTCCTTACCAACAATCTGGCCAAGCAAGCTCACCACCAATATTTTCCCACTTGGAGTGCTGAGGTATTTATACTCTAAACCTGCCGTGCCCGCCGGATAATTAGCCGGCCGAACGATGGGCTGCGCCGGGTCGCTCAGCGCCGGATAGATTTCATCGCGGTGAAGCGTCCAGTTGCCGCCAGTGCAAAAATCAACGCCAGCCTTGCGCAGGCGGGCGAAGTCGGCCACACGGACGCCGCGGCCTTCGGATAAGTTCTCTGCTTGTGCAAGCACGACTGTGATCTGCCGCTCGGCGCGCAAGCGCGGCAATACGCGCTCAACAACTTCAAGCCCGACTTCGCCCATCACATCACCAACGTACAAGATGTTCATAGGTTTAGTATACCTCAGGCTGCGTTGGGCAGCGCAAACTCGTGCCAGCTACGGATAATAGCCACTGGCTCGCAGCCCTGCGCGCACTTATCGGCTATTTCCTGTTGCGTAAAATGCGCTCCTGGCGGCAAGTAGAGTACGCTGTCGATGCCGGCATTATGAGCTGCCATGAGGTCGCGGCTATTGTCGCCGAACATCACTGCCGTTGAGCGGTCTTTTACGCCGAGCGCAGTGAGCGCCAGGTTGATGCCTTCGGGGTCGGGTTTGTGCGCCTTTGTATCATCACTGCTTATGACCACGTCAAAGGCATCGGTCAGCTCGTGGATTTCAAGCATTTCGTCAATGTGCGGACGGGCGCCTGCGGTAACAATGCCGAGCTTCTTGCCGGGCAGCGCAATGCGGCCGAGTGCCTGCCTGGCGCCGTCCTCAAGCGGCGTTTCGCGCCGGCGCTCTGCCATAAGCATGTGCACGCGCTCTGCATACGCTGTCAGTTTTTCAGATGCGAAGTAACCATTATGCACGAACCAATGCCAGTCACCCATCGCATGCAGCATATCGTTGCTACTTGGCATGCTTGACGTAAACTCACCAAGCACAAGTCCCATTGTATCGGTCCAAAGCGGCGTGCTATCGGCGAGCGTGCCGTCCCAGTCAAACAGCAAGACGTCGTATTTTTCTAAGCTCTCTAACGTCACGATGTAACTCCGTTCCTACTTGGCGAACTCAATGGCCCGCGTTTCGCGGATAACGTTGACCTTGATAGTGCCCGGATATTGCATGGTCGATTCGATCTTGGTGGCGATGTCGCGCGCCAATTTTATAGCGGTGAGATCATCCACCTGGCCTGGTTTTACGAACACGCGAACTTCGCGCCCGGCGCTGATGGCGTACGATTTTTCGATGCCATTAAAGCTGTTGGCGACGTTTTCGAGTTCCTTCATGCGCTCCACAAAGTTTTCGGCGCTGATGTTGCGGGCACCGGGGCGTGACGCGCTGATGGCGTCAACCACGCGGATGATGAGCGCTTCGGTGCTGGTGGCTTCGACGTCGTCGTGGTGCTGCTCGGCGGCGAGCGCTACGGCTTCGGGCGCGCCATATTTGCGCAGCATTTCGCCGCTGATGTGGTGGTGCTTGCCCTCAATTTTGTGCGTCAGCGCTTTGCCGAGGTCGTGCACCAAAGCGGCATATTTGGCGGTCTTGACGTTCGCGCCGACTTCTTCGGCAATCATGCCGGCGATGTGCGCCATTTCGGTGCTGTGTTTGAGCACGTTCTGGCCGTAGCTGGTGCGGAATTTGAGCTCGCCCAGCAGGTGCAGAATTTCTTTCGGAATGCCGATCACGCCAACTTCGCGGGCAGCGTCCTCACCGGCGCGCACCACTTCTTTTTCAACGTTCTTTTGGGCTTTTTCGACGACTTCTTCGATGCGGCCGGGGTGAATACGGCCGTCCTTCATGAGCATTTCGAGCGTCTGGCGGGCAACTTCGCGGCGCACCGGATCAAAACTTGAAAGCACGATATAGCCGGGTGTGTCATCAACCATAATGTCGACACCGGTGGCGCGCTGCAGCGCCTGAATATTGCGTCCTTCTTTACCGATAATTCGGCCCTTCATCTCCTCATCTTCGAGCTTCACGCTGGTTACAGTGCGCTCTGCCGTGACTTCGCTGGCCATCCGCTCCATCGCTGTCGTAATAATCAGCGCGGCCTGCTCCTCGGCCTCTTCTTTGGCCTCGTTCTGCATTTTAGAAATAAGCCCCGTTAAATCGCTGCGGATGTCGCGTTCGGTCATCTGCATTAATTTTTCGGCGGCTTCGGTTTTGCTTAGCTTGGCGACTTTTTCGAGCTTATCTTGTTGCTTCTTGCGAATCTCGCGAATCTCATCTTTGAGTTGCTCGACTTCTGTTTCACCGGCCCGTAATTTTTCGGTACGCTTGTCGAGTTCATCGAGCTTTTTGTCGAGCGCCTCTTCGCGCGTTACGAGCCGCTGCTCGATATCTTTGAGTTCGCGGCGCCGTGTCTGCTCTTCCTTTCGGCTGTCCTCTGCGATTTTGCCGGCTTCCGTGCGTGCGTCGGCAACTAATTTTGAGGCCTCGCGCTTTGCTTTTTCGAGTTCTTTTGTTGCCTGGTCAGCCGCCGAGCCAACCTTCTGCTTGGTGATGACAGTGTTCGCGCCAAAACCAACAGCAAGCCCAGCCACAGCGAGCACTATGGTGAGTGGGTCCATATGAATCCTTTCTATCGGTGGAGACTTGCCCGATTGGCAATCACTTTCACTCCATTAGCCAAGCGCGGTAAGTCAAAAACGAATTTAATTAAATGTAAGGTCAGAATTGGGGCGCCAGTATAGACGCACCCTTATATGCAACTATACGCGCTACGCTATGATCTGGTCAACTTTTACAGCGGCAACAGCATGAAGGCAGCTTAGAATCTTAGAACGATGCGGTCAATGCCTACTTTTTAGGTACGGTTATATTGGCTGCGGCGCCGTATTCCGGCAGCGCAAGCGGATCACGCTCGCCGCGTTCGAGTCTTGCAATGCCTTGCTCAATCCAATTTTCATCTTGGGCAGCAACAATTGGCAGCGAAAACGCATATGCCATGGCGTTTCCTACCGTCAGGCCAATGCGCAGCCCAGTAAAGCTGCCCGGCCCCTGAAAACACACAATCCCCTCAAGGTCTTGCAACGTTTTGGACTGATTTTTTAAAAGCTCTTCGATTTTGAGATGGATAGTCGTGGATAGCTCACGGTGGGCGTGCCAGCTCGTGTACGCAAGTCTGGCGCCGTCATTGTATAGGCCGAGCTCGGCTTCGGGCTTATCTGTGCGGATTGTTAATACGAGCATTGCTGTAGCTCCTCTACCAGATAGGCAAGCGCGTCGGGAACGTGGATGTGCAGCATGCGGCCTTCTTCATCGGTCCGGCGCAATTCTATAGTAAGTCGCGTGGGTGGCAGGACATTTTGTACTACATTCGCCCACTCGACTACCGTTACGCAATGCCGGTCGCCGATTACTTCGGCCAGTTCCTCGGCAATAAGGCCGGCTTCGGGCAAACGGTAGAAGTCGAAATGGTGCATAGTTCGGGGGCCCGCCTGATAGACACGGCTGATTGTAAATGTCGGGCTCGCTACGCGGTCGATGCTGCCGAACCCTCGCGCCAGGCCGCGCACAAAAGTAGTTTTGCCGCCGCCAAGATCACTAATAAGCTCAATAACCTCACCCCCCTTCAATTTCGAGCCGAGCCGCTCGGCGAGCTGCTCGGTTTGCGCGGAGCTGGTAGAACTTATTTGCAACGTCTTGCCGGTATTCATACAGCCCGTATAGTAGCGCGAATCCCCCCACCACCGCAAGTACCGCTGGGTGGAGCGGACTGAATGCGGTCTGTTCTTTGCTACTCGACTGCGGTACGGCAGCCGTCTTGGTTTTGGCAGTTTTCTTTTTTGAGGCCGAAGAACCAGACGTCTTAGAACCAGGCACTTTCGCAGTCGCCGCCGTCTTCTTGGCCGTGGCGGCTGCCGCTTTCTTTGGCGTTGCCACCGGTGGCACGGTAATAATATTGCTTGCACCTGGCGTCGGCGTCGTGCTCCAGCGCCATATACCATTTGCGAGCGCCCAAACCTGCCCTTCCTTCGCGGCGCCGTAAACATTCGTCTGGTTTAGCACATTACCGAGCGGGTCAAGCAATGACGCCTGGCCTCCGGTGTTCGAGAGCGCAAGCCTTGTTGTGCCAGAAGAAAAACTAGTAAAACTTTTAGGCTCCAAGCTCGTGCCGACAGGAAATGTGTAGCGATGTTTTGTTGTTGTCCCAACTTGCAGCACAAAACCGCTCAGATCAAACGGTGTATCGTTGCTGTTATAGAGCTCTATAAACTCGTCCGTGGCATCATTCTGCGGGGAAGCCGTGTTTGGCAAAAGCTCGGTAATCTGCGGCGTTACAAGCCCGACATCAATTGCAGGAAATTGAGGTGCCGCACTCGAAGAATCGCTACTGGTTGAAGCAGGCGGCGTTACGACGGTCACCGGAGGCTCGTCGCCGGAGCCAGGCTGCTGAATCGGGCTTGAGCCGCCAGAAGCGGGAGGCGGCGTACATCCCGGCATAGGCGCAGTACCTAAACTAATCGCCTCGCTTGGCTCGGCCTGTGAGACGGCGTTACCCTGGCCACTCGTATTGGCAGCCGCGGGCGTTGGCGTAGCGCTTATCACAAAATCCGCGGCATTATCGTACGTATCTTTATATGCGCCATCCGTACCCAGCAAGCGAGCCGCACTCTGCCCGGTTGACGGAGCAGCGAGTGCCCGGCCAGCCGGATACAGCGCATTGCCCCAGCCCACCTGATCCTGCACCGTCAGCACGCACGACACATCGGACGCAGGACTTAAAAGCCGTAGATTTCCGCCGGTTGCCGCCATTGTTCCTGCGTAAAATTGCCGGGCAACGTTGGCCAGATAATCAGCACGTCCGGACAATACATAGTAATCATTTGGGGCGATTATGGGCGAATCTGCGCCATCGCCAAGCATAATAACACCATTCGCGCTTGGCCGATTCTGGTCTGCCGCCTGCGCGGAAAGATACCATAGCTGCCAACCGGTCAAATCAATGGGCTGATCGGTAGTGTTATAAAGTTCAATAAACTCCTGTACGCCGCTTGTTTTTGTGCCGGTTACTATTTCGGTAATAATTACCGGCGGGAGAGTCGCCGCCGGAGCAGCAACCGGTCCATCATCGGCCCAGGCAACGCCGGGCTGCAGCGGCGTCAGCGCAAAAAATATACTCATCACGAATAAAATTATTCGTGTAATCCCCGGGGTAATATGCTTAGACTTTTTCACGGCGGCATTCTACCCAAAGTTAATCCAAAAACGCAAGCACTTTTGGCAAGAATAATGACGACGCGCTATACTATTTGTGTATGTTGCAGTTGAGCACGAGTTTATTAAACCAGCCTGTCTTGAGTTTACGCACGGGCGGCGTTGTAGCCACCACTCTTACGGCCATCATCAATCCCAATAATCTCAAGATCGAGGGCTTTTACTGTCAGGATGCGTTTTCGCGCAAACGGCTGGTGCTGCTGTATCAGGATATCCGCGAGGCAATACCGCAGCAGGGCCTCGTCGTTGACGACCACGAAGTTTTGGCTGAGCCATCCGAGCTCGTACGACTGCAAGAAGTGATGGCGTTAAACTTTGAATTGCTCGGCCGCCTGGTCGTGACTGATGGTAAAAAGAAAATCGGCAAGGTTGAGGACTACGCCGTCGACACCACCACCATGTACATTCAAAAGATATACGTCGCGCAATCTGTGCTGCATAGCTTTAGCGGCGGCAACATTGGCGTCGATCGCAATCAGATCGTCGAAATCACACCGAGCCGCATTGTTATACTTGACCCTTTGCAGGGCACACCGGCGCACGCACCTGCCCCGGCACGGGCCTAAGCGTCCCGCTCCTCTTGTAAAACAAGTTTTATATCGTCGTATCCGTAACCTTGGCGGGCAAGATACTGCATGAGTTTTGTTTCGTCGGCGCGGTACCGCGGCTGCTGTAATTTGCGGCGAACAAGCTCACGCAGCACTGCGCGGTCATCGGTTTCATCTTCGGCCAGGACAGTTTGGATAATGTCATCGCTCAGATGCTTTTGGCGCAATTCCTGTACGAGACGCCGTTTGCTAACACTTTTGAGCAGTCGTCGGTTCGCCACCCAGGAACGCGCAAATGCAAGGTCGTTGAGTAATCCTACGCGCTCAATGCGCGCGATCACGGCGTCGGCTCCGTCCTCTTCAACTCCCTTTCGCCGCAGATATGTCACGAGCTCCCAGCGGCTGCGCGGCCGGATCGCAACATAATTAAGCGCCCGTGCGTAGGCTTTGTCGTCTGCCGACATTTTTTTGAGCACAGTAAGATCAGCCTCAGTCAGCTCCTGACCAGTGGCGAGCCCCGCATCGAGCAGTGCCGTGTCGCTCAGACTAAACGCATATTTGCCGTCTACGTACAACGAATAACGGTTTGGCTGTCTAACCTGTTGTTTGATCGCCGTGATCTTCACGCTTGGCCTCACAAATATTCGGTAGCGATTACGTGCAGCTCGGGCGTGACTCGCTCGGGCTCTTTCTGTGCAAGTGATCTGATTTCTTCCGGATGCATCCACAGTGGCTCGGGAATTTTTTCCGGCTGCACATCGTCAGGGTGGGCCTCAACCTTCACTACGGTGGCAAATTGGCGGCGCATCAATCGGGCCAGCGGCGGAATGGGCGGCAGATCGGTCTCGGTCTCGTGGTATTGCGGCGGCAAATATTCAACCCGGTGATTCAAGAGCAGCAGGCCGGCTTGCCGGAGAAAACTAGTGCGGACGACACGCTCCAACCCTTGGCCCGAAGGCATAGCCGCCGCAACCCCCATATCATACCGGGAAGGATGGAGTGTCGCCGTATCTGACCGCCTTCGGACAAGTACACCCCCATCTGCTGTACTCACCACGCCCCACATCCTCCGATGAATGTGCTGGCTACGTAACACCGTACTCAAGGGCGCGGCGCCAACCTCCCTATTCTGCCCATTGACAACAGTTATGAGTTCGCCTACTTTGGTCACGCTACGCCTCTTTGGGCGCGGCTGGTGCCGGCTGTTCTTCGGCTTCAGGTTCCTCGGGATTCTCGCTGGCGCGGATTTTCTGCGTGATCTCTGTGAGCACGTCTGGATGCTCTTGCAAATACTGCTTGGCGGCTTCGCGGCCTTGGCCGATTTTGCCCTCGCCATATGCAAACCAAGCGCCGGATTTATCCACGATTTCACGAGCCACAGCGAGATCGAGCACGTCGCCGGAGCGGCTAATACCCTCGTTGTACATGATGTCGAACTCGGCTTCGCGGAATGGCGGCGCAATCTTGTTCTTAACCACCTTCACGCGGGTACGGTTGCCAACCACGGCTTCGCCCTGTTTAATTTGGCCGATGCGCCGGATATCCATGCGCACACTGGCGTAAAATTTAAGCGCGTTACCACCGGTGGTTGTCTCGGGATTGCCGAACATCACGCCAATCTTCATGCGGATTTGGTTAATGAACACCACGGTTGCTTTGGATTTGTTAATAACACCGGTGAGCTTGCGCAAAGCCTGACTCATAAGGCGCGCCTGCAAGCCTGGCAGCGAGTCGCCCATATCGCCTTCAATCTCGGCGCGCGGCACCAGCGCCGCCACGGAGTCGACCACAATAATATCTACCGCGTTTGAACGCACCAGAGTTTCGGTAATCTCCAGGGCCTGCTCGCCGTTATCCGGCTGACTGAGCAGCAAGTTGTCCACGTCAACGCCGATGCGCTTGGCGTACGCCGGGTCGAGTGCGTGCTCGGCGTCAATAAATGCTGCCGTGCCGCCCGCTTTTTGTACCTCAGCAATCGCGTGCAGCGTCAAAGTAGTTTTACCGGAGCTTTCCGGTCCGTAAATTTCGATCACGCGGCCACGCGGCAGCCCGCCGCCGAGCGCCAGGTCTAGCGAAATCGCCCCGGTCGATACCGTTTCGACCTTGCTGTGCGTAGCTTCGCCAAGTTTCATAATCGAGCCCTTGCCAAACTGTTTCTCGATTGATTCGAGCGCCAGGCCAAGTGCCTTACTCTTACCTTCGTTGGCTGCCACCCCATTCAATGCCGCCTTGTCATCCTTGTGAGCCGTCCCTTTGGCCATAGCTACCCTCCGTCTTAGTCGTTTCAGTCCTCTATATTATAACAAGTTGGCCGAAAGCAAAGAACGTTTTGTAAATACGGTAAATTCTACTACAAAGTAGGCTCGGCCTGACCGCTCCCTAACTGACGGTACGCGGCAAATGGCGGCCACTCGTCTGCCACCCGCTGATAGTAATCGACCGCTACTGCGAACAGTTCGTTCGGGCCGATGGGCCGGACACGGTGCGCTAGCATATCGTTGTACTGCGTCAGAACGTTTGGCAGCATGTCGCCTTGTAAGCGGCGCACAGCCGTCATAAAGGCGCCAGCGACTAGGGGTTTGTCAAACGGCAGGTGCGCATCTTCTAGGTTACGCGCGTACCCGATGATGGCCTCTGGCCGGCCCTCGTGAATCGGCTCAAGCATAGAAGCGGGATGCCAATACATCCGACGTTCCCATCCCCCGAGCCGTTCGGCGGCGCGCGACTGGCGGACGTCGAGCCCGAACAGGCAATCACAAAAGCCCTCCTCCTCGTAAAACGCAATGCGCCCCAAAGATGCTGCCATAGGAATTTGGTCGGCGGCGCGCGACATTAGCTCAATAGTAATTGGAAACCCCATGCTATGCAGCGCCTTGGCGCGCACGAGCCGGGAATCATAAGGATCAGTGAGCGATATAAGCGTGTCTCGCCCGTGCCGGTCGGCAGTCTTTTCGGCTAAGGTTATACTTTGGTAGCGCAACATAATCCGGGCTATTATATGATGAAACCGCCAGGACGCAAAATTATTGCCTCGCGCGCAGCGTACCGCTATAATTGTGACAGGTACTTTCGGCGCTTCGGAGCCTGACACTACAAGCGCCGCTAGAAATCAAAACACCCTAAAGCCTTTAAGAACGGTGGCACAATCATAATGAAATTACGCAGCAAACAAACCGGTTTTACACTCATTGAGCTCTTGGTTGTAGTTGTTGTGATCGGCATTCTGACCACCCTGGTCGTTAGCACGTACAGCGGTATCCGGCAAAAAACGCGCAACACGCACCGCCAAAAGGATATCAACGGTTTGCAAAGCCAGCTCGAAGCGTATTTTGCCCAGCAAGGCAAATACCCAACCGCCGCAAACATGCAAAACCGCACATGGATTCAGGCCAACCTCAAAAATGTCGACCTTTCGAATCTGCAGGATCCGCGCTGGTCCACAAAGCTGACCTGCAAAGATAGCAGCGAACATGCCGTGCTCGCAAACAGCGCCAGCGACATCGCCGGCTGTTATACATATCAGGTCACCGATGACAGCGGGAACGCCTGCAACGACGCTACCATCGACTGCACCAAGTATACGCTCGGCGCCACATACGAAGGTGGCGGCGATTACAAAAAGACCAGCCTCAACTAGCAACTCTCCTCTTGTAGTTGTGCTAAATCACGTAAAAGTGGTACCCTAAAAATTCATGAAAATAGAACAGGCGCCGGGAGGGTATTGGCACGAAATATATCAATTGGAGGGCCAGATATATGCGCGTGCAGAAAAAACGAAGGCATTCATACTTGAGTACAATGCAACAGATCAGTGGACATTACCAGCACTGCCCGGCACGGAGCCCGGTCTGGAGAACGAAGTTACATTTGCGCTCTGGAAAGCGCGCCGAGGACTGGGCTTAAGCTTTGGCAGCGTCGCAGTCAATCAAATCATTCGGCCGGATTCCAGCCTTATACCTGATGCAGCTTCCGTCATGCCAGCCATACAGACTATTTACGGCTATACCACTACGTCGTGGCTGTCGGGATGGCCGGGACTTAGAGTCCACAAAACCGGCATTCAAGATATTTACACCGACACTGGCGAGGACATGCTTGCCCGTTACCAAGGCTGGAAGCAAGCATCGAAAATGAAACAATTACGACCCACAAAAGAAGATTACGAACTATTCAAGTTCGTCATGGAAATAGGGGCTACAGGCGAAAGCCGCTATTAGAGCCGGCTAACCGCGGCCGGGGTTGTTCTGGAGATACACTTCGCGGGCCATTAAAATCTTGCGGGCGTACAAGTTAGGATCCGGACAGTACAAAAAGTAAAACTTGGAGCGTTCGCCCGCCGTTTCTACGCGCAAGGTGCCAAAGTTAAAGAGGCTTTGTATGATACCCCGCTGTTCGGCGGTTACGTCTTCGAGGTTACCAAGCGATAACTGGCTGATTTGCCGATCAAACAGACTACGCTGCGTAATTTGCGTCACGCTATCCGAGGTCACAACCCAGCGATTCTGCCAATAAATCATCGTCGTCACACCCAAACCGAGCAGCATCATGACAAGTACGATGCCGATCAGCGCTGCCGCGACCATGCCCGGACTATACGACGAGCCTTCTGGAATCAGTTTTGAAGTCAGTAACAAAATAACGCCGCACGCCGCCGCAAAGCCGATAAATCCAAAAATATACATGCTGACGATGCCGAACGGGTGGCGGTGGATGTCGGCGACCACTTCCTCGCCCTCTTGCATGGCGGCGAGCGGATTGATCCTGAGATGGTCAGTGGTAAGCTGCTCCCTGGTTAAAGGCGCGGGCGGCTGCATGCCACGCTGGCCGCTGTATTGCGGCGGCATTGGCGCCTGCTGCTGGCCGGGCTGCTCGGGCACGGGGTTCGGTTGCTGTGTGTAATTCGGTTCCATGTACGTGTATTATACCAGGCTCGCCTGCATCGTGTCCTGTCCAGGTGTGCGCCCCAAATGTTTATACGTTTTGTGCGTGACTTTGCGGCCGCGCGGCGTGCGCTCCAGCAATCCGATTTGCATAAGATAGGGCTCGTAAAAGTCCTCGATGGTTGAGCGTTCTTCGGCCGTAAGGGCGGCGAGCGTTTCGATGCCCACCGGGCCACCATTGTAATTATCAATGATAGCCGTCAGCAGCATGCGGTCGGCCGGGTCGAGTCCGAGCTCGTCGATCTCGAGCAACTGCAGCGCCTTGGTACTGAGCACGGTGTCAATGATGCCGTCGCCGTTCACATCAGCGTAGTCGCGCACACGTTTGAGCAAACGATTGGCGATGCGCGGCGTCAAACGCGCACGTTCGGCAAGCACGGCAGCGGCCTTGGACTCAATGCGCACACCCAAAATGTCTGCGGCACGCTCAATAATCTGCCGCACTTGCTCCGGCGTGTAAAATTCTAGCCGGTGAATGTGACCAAAGCGATCGCGCAGCGGCGCAGCCAGCGCGCCCGTGCGCGTTGTAGCGCCGATGAGCGTAAACTTGGGCAAATCCAGGCGCAGACTGCGCGCCGACGGCCCCTTGCCAAGCATAATGTCGAGCTTGTAGTCCTCCATCGCCGAGTACAAAACCTCCTCGACAGAGCGGTGCAAGCGGTGGATTTCGTCAATGAACAAGATGTCCCCGTCCTGCAAATTAGTAAGCAGGCTGGCCAGGTCACCGGCACGTTCAATCGCCGGACCGCTGGTAATGCGAATCTGTGCGCCCATTTCGTTGGCAATCACGCTGGCCATGGTGGTTTTGCCCAAGCCCGGCGGCCCGTATAGCAGCACGTGGTCGAGCGCTTCGCCGCGCTTTTTGGCGGCTTCAATCGCCAGCTGTAAGTTTTGTTTGAGCCGGTTCTGCCCAATATAACTCGCGAAATCGCGCGGACGCAGGCTGAGTTCGAGCTCTTGTTCCTGCACGTCATCATCGTTTACGCCAGTGCTTATAATGCGTTCGACTGCCATATTACCCCTTTAATGCCGCCTTGATCCGCACTTCGGTTGGTGCAGCCGGGTCAACATTTTGCAGCGCCTGTGCGGCATCCTGCGGCGAGTATCCAAGAGCGATGAGCGCTTCGACGGCTTCGTCGCCGCGGCCGGCGACCTCGGATTGCAGCAAACCGGTGCTTGCCAAATCTACGCTGCTCAGGCCTACTTTATCTTTCAAATCCACAACAATGCGCTCGGCCACGCGCTTGCCTACGCCGCTTGCCCGCTGGATAAATTTAACATCACCGCCAGCGATCGCTCGACGTACCTCAGCGGCCGTCCCCACGCTGAGCACGCTCAGCGCCATTTTTGGCCCCACGCCCTGCACGCTCAGCAGCTGCTCAAACAAACCCTTAGTGTCTTGACGCGTAAAGCCGAACAGGTCATGCGCCACCTCGCGGATATGCTCATAAATATACAGTTTTGCTTCGGCGCCGACGGCCAGCGCGCCGTAATCTTCGCTCGGCACGAGTACACCGTAGCCGACCCCCCGGACGTCAAGCACGACAATGTCTAAAATCTTTTCGGCAATTTTGCCAGTAAGTGTCGCTATCATCGTCTTTATTATGGCACGCTATGCCCTTCCAGTGCGAATCAAAATGCTCTACCTAGGTGGATATGCTTTTAATAAAGCGAGTAGGTCGTGGCCTTTTCCTGGCGTATTATTTACATATGGAACAAAAAACTACCGCAGATCAGAACGACCCGCAAACTTTCGATGTAAATCCTGAGCAAAAACAACCGACACCGCCCGCCAATCAGACTCATAAGAGAGTAAAAAATATTGTCGTGGCGATATTGATTTTGTTTGGTGGCATAATCACGATATTTGTCACGGGCTTTGTGCTGCTGCTCCTGGCATTTAGCGGGCCGCCGCTTTCAATGCATGACGTTGGCACGCCGACCACAACCGCGGTGGCGCCAAACGTGGGCTACACCATTTACGCCCCAACCGCAGTTCCACGAGGCTATGAACTTGCGGACGGAAGGACCGAAAGTTTCGGTTCCGAGGTACAGTATTTTCAAGAACTTTTTAACCCTTCGAACAACCAGCCGGTTGCCACTGTCCGGCAGGCCAAGCTGGACGCCACCTCGCAAGGATATTGGGTATGTAGCGACGGCTGCTCAAAAATCGGGCAAGATCAAAACGGCCGCACCATCTATAAATCGCAATATCCCGCCAGCGCGAATCGCGTAACCTGGGGCGAAAAAATAGGCGAAACTTTCATAAATCTCGAAACCTACACTACCGCAGGGTACACCGACGCAGATGCATCGGCCCTCTTGGGCACATTACGACCGGTGGTTCCCAGCAAAGACAGCGCCTACATCCCAAGCGAATTTCAGAACAAAATCACGCTTAATGCAGACAGCTCACGTAACGGCATACGACTCACATTTAAGATTCTTATGACGAACGGCGGCAAGCCATTCAGCAATCAGCCTGCCAAGCTAATTATCAACGGCGGCACCGGCCCAGGCCGTTCACCGGTCCAAACTATTTACCTTACAACTGATAAGAATGGACAGGCGACGGCGCAAACAAAGCTGCCCTGGGAATTAGCAAGTGTTTCGTACGATTTTGAGGCATTTCCAGAGACAAGATTTGGTAATGACATTACAGATATGGCTGGCTCTACAAATATATACACTTCGCCTTCTGGCGCCCTGTTGGCCGTTGGGGCCTGCGTTGTACTTGGACTATTTTTGGCTGTGGCGTGGCCTGTCTTTAAAGCCCTGCGCCGTAATCGCGGCAAACACGTAACGCAGCCTTAAAGCGACGAATTTTATACGTACCGGGCGCTCATGCCGTGCGTGATGGCGGCGGCCAGCGCGTCGGCAGCGTCGTCGGGCTTTGGCACTTCCTTGAGCTTTAGAATGGTGCGCACCATTTCCTGCATCTGTTTTTTGTCGGCTTTGCCGTAGCCGGTCACCGCCTGCTTAATCTGCATCGGCGTGTATTCAAACAGTGGTAAACCGGCCTGCTGGCCGCAGAGCAGCACCACGCCGCGCGCCTGTGCCACCGTCATCGCCGTAGTCACGTTACGCGCAAAAAACAGTTTTTCTACCGACATGCAATCCGGTTTGGTCTGCGCAATAATGTCGCTCAGCTCGTCATAAATCGTAGCCAGGCGAATGGCGTCGTCCTGCTTGACTGGCGTGCGGATAACGCCGGCGTCCACCAACTGCGCTGTGCCGCCGCGGACTTCGACTATGCCAAACCCTAAAATGCCAGTGCCGGGATCAATGCCTAGAATTCTCATGCCTGTAGTATAAAATATAAGTAATGGGTACTCCAAACCACGCTTTCAAAAACGCGGACTTTGAGCCGTTTACACGCCGGGAATATTTTACGGCGCTGGTCCGAGACATCAACAAAGCCAAGAAGGGCGATCGCGTGCTCGTCGCCAGCATGGGTTTTAGCGCCGAACTCGAACCCATCGCCAAAGTCGCCGAAGCGCTCAATGCCGCGGCCGCGCGCGGTGTCAAAACCATACTCATCATGGATGCTTTCGACTTTTTAGTAAATGGCGTCACCAAAGTGCCCGGGCCTTTATGGTTCAAGACCGGACTCAACCCAAACATGCGCGAACCCTACCGCACGCGCTACAACGCCCTGCAAAGCCTGGTCGAAAACGGCGGCACGTACGCCATTACCAATCAGCCCGGCAAGCGCTTTACGTGGCCGTTCGCCCGCCGTTCGCACATCAAAACCGCCATCATCAATGACACCGTGTACGTTGGGGGCCACAACCTCAATAACATCGAGGAAATCGACACTATGCTGCGCTGGCGCGACCAACGCACTGCCGATTGGCTTTACGAACTTATGCGCACCGCCGCCCAGGGCGGCAACGTGCGCGAGAGCCTGGGCGGCCAGGACCAAACGTTCGCCGTGGACAACAAAACCACCCTATTTGTCGACGCCGGCCAGCCGCGCCAATCAATTATTTACGACGAAGCCTTGCATATGATCGAAACCGCCCGTGAGTGGCTCGTGCTCACCAGTCAATATTTTGAGCCGGGTCCGAGCACGCAAGCCTTGGCGCGCGCCCTGCGCCGCGGCGTCAAAATCACCTATTATTACAGCCACCCAAGTATGCATGGCCCGCTCGAAGGGCCGTTCCACCATGTAGCCCAGTGGCGCGAACGCCAGCATTTGCCTGCGGCGCTCTTTGAAAAGCGGCTGCCGCGCGGCGTTCATTTGCATGCCAAACTCCTTGCCACCGAGCAGGGCGTCATGATCGGCAGTCACAATTACGCGCTGCTTGGCGTACAGCTTGGCACCGCCGAGATTGCGCTACGGCGCAACGACGTGGCGTTCGCCAAGCGCATGGTCAAGCACGTCGAGCAGCAGCTCAGCCTGTAACCTGTAATGCGGCCTTAATGTATACGCGACGTGTTACACGCCGAGCAGCGATTCCGGAATATCAAAGTTGACATGCGTATTAACCACGTCGTCGATGTCTTCAAGCGCGTCCATCAAACGCATGATCTTGCCAGCCGTGGCTTCGTCGGTCACTTCTACAGAGGTATTTGGCGTGTAAGTGAGCTCGGCCTCGGTGATTTGTAGACCGGCTTCTTTAAGCGCATCGCGGACTTTGGCGAGTTCGGTTGGCGCCGTGTAAATGACGGATTCGCCGTCTTCTTCCTGCACATCGTCGGCGCCAGCGTCGAGCGCAGCCATCAGTACATCATCACCGGCCGTCTTAACGCGAATCATGCCCTTCCGGTCAAATTGGAACGCCACCGCGCCTTTTTCGGCAATATTGCCGCCGTGTTTGCTGAACGCCAGACGCACCTCGGGGTACGTGCGATTAATATTGTCAGTGGCGCATTCCACTAAAATGGCAACGCCGCCCGGGCCATACCCTTCGTACAAGACTTCCTGAAGCTGCGCGGCGCTTTTATCTGCTACGCGCTGGATTGCGCGGTCTATGTTGCTCGTCGGCATGTTCGCAGCCTTGGCTTTGTCGATGGCGAGACGCAGTGAAAAGTTCGTTTCAGGATCAGTGCCGGCGCGCGCCGCCATCGCGATCGCATTGCCAATTTTTGTAAAAAGCGCGCCGCGGGCGGCATCTTTCGCACCTTTTTCGCGTTTAATCGTGGACCATTTTGAGTGTCCGGACATGTCAGCCTCCTTCTTCTGCGTTTGGTGTTGTCTTATCTGTTATTATAGCACATTTTGCGCAAGTTTTGTACCACATCGCTGCGCCGATTCCGGCAATAACCGCGTACGCCGCCGCCATCTGCCACGCCGGAAAGCCAATGTTCTGTGCAAAAGCATGCGGAATTTCGCTTAACCCATGCGCCGTGTCAAGCATATAGGTGAGCAACAGGCGCGCCGGCCACGCTACAATACCGGCCAGCACCGGCGCAGCCATGCCAGCCACGCCAGCCACAAACGTCAGCAGCATTGCCAGCGGCACGAGCGCCACGACAAGCAAATTCGCCGGCAAAGCCACGAACGAAATCTGGCCAAAAATATGCAGTACATATGGCAACGTAAGGAGTTCCGCACATAGACTTTCTACAAAAACCGCCGCGACCAGACCAAGCGAGCGGCCGCCATAAAAACGGGCAGTAAACAATGGCGCAAGCAGCATCACTCCGGCAAACGCCAGGAATGACAAATACCAGCTTACATTGCCCCAAACGTAGAGCGGGGTAGCCCAGGCCGTCACGGCCGCCGCCAACAGCAATAAAACGAACGGATTGATTTCGCGCCCGTAGTACCACGCAGTAATACTTAACAAGCTAACTATTGCTGCCCGCACAATTGACGGACTCGTGCCAGTAAGCAGCAGAAAACCGCCGATTAACAGCACAAACGTCAGCGTTGCCAGGAACTTTGAGCGCTTGCCCACAAGCCGCCGCGCGACTTGCAGCATAATCGTCAGGTTATAGCCGGAAACCGCAATAATATGCGTAAGCCCAACCATAGTGAGCTGCTGCGAAATCGTAGCAGGCAGCGTGTTACGCTGACCCACAAGCAGACCCAGGCCGAATGATGCCGCCGGCTCCGGTAATGCCGATTGCAAGCCCGCCACAAATTTACGGCGCGCGGCATCGAGCCAATTGTCATGATGCGCTAAGACGCGTAGCCCGGCAAAACTAATCGCGGCCTGGGCATTGCCGCGCACCGGATACAACTCGCCCGTAACCTGCACCGTGTCGCCGCGGAAAGCTGCCGGTACGCCAAACCCGCTCACCGTAATCGTGCCGGGCAATGGCGGCCCGCGGCCAACGTGTGCCTTGTTCATTGGAAATGTAAGCTGCTGGTGCGTGCCATACACAGCATCGTCGACAACCACGCCGACCACTGTTATTTTATGTTTCCAGAACGTTTGGTAAATTGCGAGCTGCCGGGCGTACGCATGCCCTCGCCACGTGCCGATCCCAAAAAATGCGATCACCAAAAGCAGCAACACGGACGCATCCTGCATGCGCGCCCGTAAAAGTGCGAACGGCAGCAAGAGCACGAGCCAGCCGCCGTTCCACCGCTGCCCCACGACAAGTCCGAGCAAAAGCGCCGCGCACGCCGCGCTCACCAAAACCGGCCGGCGTGCCCGCCGCTGGAATAGCAAAAACCAGGGGGAAGTTCTCATCGCGCGGCATTGTAGCAAACAATAATCCTAAAAAGCGAGCAACATTTCAGCGTCTACGCGCCCGGTTTTTGGAGACCATGCTCGGCCACAAAAGCCAGCACGTGACGCTTCACCGCAGCAAGCGCTGTAATCGTAGCGTCATAATCCTTGCCGCCCGGATCGGCCACGTCCCAAAAGTGATATGTAGGATGGTTCGCCAGCCAATCGGGCGTATGCTCTTTTTGCGCCATACTGATCACAATGTCGTATTTGCTGAGCATGTCCGGCGTCACCGGCGTGCTTTCGGACGCGCTGATATCAATACCTTCCTTTTGCTGCATCACCTCAATTACATAGGTGCGCCCGACCCGTTCACGGCGCTCGCCCAATGTCTCGCCAGGGTGATCTACGCCCGTGCCTGCCGAGTCCGCGTCCTGCGTCCCGGTCATATGATTATACAGAGCAGCGGCCATCTGGCTCCGGCCCACATTCGCCCAGCAGACAAATAGCACTTTCATCGCTTTATCATAGCAAATCCTTGGCGGAGGCCATAGAATCCGCTTTGGCGCGCAGTAGCGTACACTGGAAAGCATGACAGCAACGAAGTATTTCGGAAGAGCACGGCGCCTCCTTGGCGGCAATTCGCGTAAATCGTGGTATATTGGCGCCACAGTTTGTTGCCTCATGATCGCTGCCGGCGATGTGTTTATCATTGCTCGCCATACCCGCCAGACGCCGGTAGCAACGTCCGGGCTTGGCAGCCAAAGTGCGCTTTCATCGGTAAAACCTACGCAGGCGACGATTGATAATTACCACGTGCCCCCTGCCTCGCCCAAATATATCGTTATTCCGGCAATCGGGGTAAACGCACGCGTGTATGGCCTTCCTACCGATACGCATAATCAATTGCAAGCGCCAGGCAACATTTACGATGCCGGCTGGTACAATGCGAGCAGCTTACCCGGCCAGCCCGGCGCGATGTTCGTTGACGGCCACGTTTCAAGCTGGACGGCGCATGGCATTTTTTATGACCTCAGGCGATTGGCACCCGGTGACGTCATCAAAATAGTCCGGGGTGATGGCCGGACGTTTACGTATGCAGTCCAAAAAACGCAAGTGTATGACGCGGCGCACGTTGATATGACACAGACTTTGCGCCCCATCAATAGCGGCAAGCCCGGACTTAACTTGATGACCTGCGCGGGTCCGCTCATTCGCGGAACCAGCGAATTCAGCCAGCGCCTGGTAGTTTATGCAAGCCTGCAATCCTAGATTATCGTCGGCCAGAGAGGCTATAGCCCCGATGTCGCACGTAAGTATATATGCCGGCGGCAACGCTCAGCGGAAGCGTGCTGTATGCGGCCATGACCCAAAGGCTCTCGGACGCCGGGCTGCCAATGCCAGTATTCGGCGCGATAAGCGTTGCAGCCGGACTCCCGGGAGCCGCAGCGAGTGCCACCGGGTCCACGATAATGCCATTCGATCTGCCATCTTGATCTAGCGCCCCCCTGTCGGTAGCCGTGTAGGTTACTTCTGTCTCCGTTGTGCCGCCAATAGTTACGTTCGCAAAGACGGCGTCCGGCACCGCGCTCCACAAATGTGTAGCGGGATTGTAGTAGCGCAAAGTTAGACCCGTCAGGTTGTATTGCGTAGGATATATGACCGTTACTGGCACCGACATGCCAACGGTTGGACAGTACAGCCAGAAACCGTCCAGGCTCGTTTTTGTCGTGTACGGTGAGTCGGTGGTTACAGCGCTCGCCAGTGTAGACGAGGTGTTGTCGAAGGTGCAGAGCCCGGCGCTCGGCACTTGGATCGTCGACCACACACCATTACTGTCTTGGATATTTGTTACATTTCCCTGGTATGAATCGAGTATGCCATCCCCGTTCGCGTCACCACCGTGCGGAATACCGCTGGGCGCGTTAAAGCTAGTGAGGTTTTGCAGCACGGGATAGCTAACGGTCTTTGTCCAGGTGCCTGTAAAGTCCCAGCCGTTTAAGGGAGCTTGCGACGTAGTGTTCATAAAATAACCCGGGGCTGCGTTGTTGACATTTTCGGCCGTACAGTTGCCAGACCCCTGATCGAATGCGGCGCATGGCAGCGAGTTCGCGTTATGATCATTCGCCAAATACTGGTCGTAATGCACATTGATGCGCGTGCCCGGGCTATTAAATTGACCGAATACCGCGCCCACATTTGTACCCGTGCCACTCATAATATTGGCGGCGAACGAGTTGTTCGTCGCGCCGGAGTCAACAAAACCGATCAGCCCGCCCACCGAGTCCTGCCCGTTTACATGTATCGTGCCAGCACTGTACGAGTTCGAAATAGTGCCCGATACCACCTCGCCAACCAAGCCGCCGGCGTTCAGGCTATTGGCCGTCAACGTACCGGTAAAGTAGCTGTCCGAAATCGTAGGGCTGCCGGCGTTCAGTGCGCCTACGAGTCCGCCCGTGTCCGCGCCGCCGCTCATCGTACCGCTGTACGAGCTTGCACTGAGTGAACCGCCGTCCAAAATGCCCACCAAGCCGCCAATCCACGAGGAGCCGTTCCCGGGCACGGCCAAGTTGGAATGCAAATTGGAAAGCGCGCAGTTGCTTATAGCCCAGCCAACAAAACTGCCGCTGTCGCCGTTCGCCACGATTGTACCGTTTGAAAGTGTCGCGTTTTTAATTGTGGCGGCCGTGGCCAGGGCAAACAGCCCTGGGCCGGTAATCGTAATATTAGCGATGGTGTGGTTACGCCCGTCAAATGTACCGGTAAAGTTCCCTACCGGCGCCACGGTCGTGCCCGTACAATCGATATTTGAAACCAGTTCGTAATAACCGCCTGGATCGTTGGCCATCTCTTTTAATTGACTGCACGTGGCAATGCGGTACGGGCTCGCGATTGTGCCGCTACCATAACTCGAATAAGCATCCACCAGCGGTGCGAAACCGGCCAATACAAACGCAAAAATACTTACAACTCCCGCTGCCAACCAAGCTAAGCGCTTCATAATTGCTGTCGCCCACACATACTGCTTATGACTATACGGTCAGTTAACCGGCTGCGTCAACCACCATATTTTGGGAATTAGAAAAACTTTTCAGGCAGCTCGCCGGACTGCTCACGGTGGAATATGTAGCGCGCTTCGAACGCCCGGCGTGCTTCGGGCAGTACAATTTTATAATTCCAGTCTTTGTCGACCTTCTTGCGGTTTAAATCCATGAGTTCTTTGAAAGTTTTATTTGTAAACGTCTTGTCAGTTGCTTCATGCCAAAAAATCTCCAGAAACGGCCCCACCATGTGCGAGCAGCCATCAGCGGACGAAACAATTTGCACCTCTATCGGTGCTGCGCGCAAATCGATCTCTAACTTTTTGTCCAGCGCCTCTATGTACGTTATAACGCGATCGGTAAATTCCGTTGCAAAACCAAGCTCTTGCAACTTCGCACGCCCCGCCACTAATGTCTTCTGATACTGATCGTCGAAATCTAAAATTTTTCCGTAATCGTGCATCCAAACCATCACGTTGATTAGCTCTTTATCTGCATCAGGATAATAGTCGCACAATTCATCGGCGAGTTTCTCTACAATCTCAAGGTGCCACGGCACAAACCATTTGTGATGCACAAAATTCAGATTGCCTGCAGCAGCAACAACATGCTGCCTGAAGGCCGTAATCTTATCTTGCGATTGCGTAGCTAGGGTAGCTAGATCACGGACCTTCGATTTAATGGCGTCCCTGACCTTCCGTAGCTGCTCAATAGGCATTCCATTTACGTTGGGTATCTCCCAATATTCAAATTTTGGACTACTGCTGAGCCATTCGGGCGTTCTGTCTGGCTCTGCCATAACAATGGCTTTATCAAAATCAGCAAGCATTTCCGGCACCAAAGTTGTGCGCCTATTGGATGACATTTCGATGCCATCCTCCCGCATGACTTCTAGTACATTCTGCGCGTCTTCACGGTCGCCAATTTTCTCGTTTTCAACAGTGACTCGAGTCCCTGCGGACGCCGTTTTGCCAACGCCAAGCCGTTTGAAGTATTCCATAGCCATCTGGCTGCGACCGATATTGCCAGAGCATACAAAGAGAACATTCATGTAATTACTATAACAAAAAGACTTCTCAATTGAGAAGTCTTTCATGATGCTTGGTTTGGAGGGCCAGGAGGGACTTGAACCCTCGACACCCTGCTTAAAAGGCAGGTGCTCTAACCAGCTGAGCTACTGGCCCGATTCGGGCTTTCTGGCACGCGTGAAAGTGCCGTTGAAAACACCTTATATTATCGCTTTTTTGGCAAAAAAGTCAACCGTTTATGGCTATGGCTGGTGGCACATATGCCACCGCGCGCAGTTTGCGGTACTTAATCCGCAGTGTTTGAGCACGGGGTATATGTGCAGCTGACGCCAGCGCAGCTTCGGCTTTTTAGCCGCGGTGACGCGTGCTGCGGCCTTCGCCGCTTTTGGCGCTGCGGCGCTGCGACCACAAGAACAACAGGCTAATCAGCGCCGTTACGCCGACTACGAGCGCTTGCGCCCGCGTTAGCTGTTGCCAGAACGAGCCGCCCTCGATCGCATAGCGGAGACCCGGCGTAAACAGCGGCACACCCATTAACGTCCCGAGTAATCCTACGCCCAGCGCTGGCAGCACGTTAATAACGCGTTTCACCATGCCGCGCACACTAAACACCATAATTACGGCCGATAAAATCGCCGGTCCGAGCAAAAACGCCAGCTGCAACATGCTTTTGCTGAGCGCACTGGCGTGCGGCGACAGCGTCGTAAGCGCCGAGATCGCCTCGCTCGAAACATATGTTACAAGTACCTCGCCAAGGCAAAGACTCAAGAAAACCACTGCAGCATTAATGCCCAGCAGCGACAGCACCACGACCGGTGCAAAAATCGCAACTATCAGCGGCAAATCATGAGACATCATATCCACATGATACCACCGGGTGGGGCAAAACGTAAGCAGTGTCCGGGGTGGTACTTAGGCGCCGACGCGGTCTTTGCGGTTGCGCTGACCGGCGTTGCGCTCGATGTACTCGATGATTTTGGCGGCCACATTGCGCTTAGTGAGCAGCTCTGGCGTTTTAAGGCTGGCCGAGGAGTTTACCTCGAGTACCAGCGGCCCGTGCTCGCTGCGGATCATGTCCACGCCGCAAATCGCCAGGCCCATTGCTTTGGCGGCCCTTACAGCGGTGCGCTCTTCTTCGTCGGTTAGTTTAACGGTTTTGCCAACGCCGCCTTGGTGGGTATTTGAGCGAAAATCGTCGTCCAGACTTTGACGCTTTATGCTGGCAACCACCTGGCGGCCAACCACCAGCGCCCGAATGTCCTCACCCGCTGATTCTTTCACGAATTCCTGCACCAAAAAGCTCACGCCCTCAACGTAAAAGGCTTGCATTACAGCTTTGGCGGCCTTGTTGGTTTCGGCCAGCACCACGCCATTGCCGTGTGTGCCGCGCGCAACTTTGATAATCAGCGGCGCGCCGCCGGCTTTGGCAATAACGTCGTCAAGATCGGCAGTTTCGTGCGCAAACACGGTTTTCGGCACGCCCACCTCAGCCTTGGCCAAGATCTGATACGAGCGCAATTTGTTGCGTGAACGATCAATGGCGATCGACTTGTTGCTGGTGTACACATCACGCATTTCAAACTGGCGCACCACGGCACAACCGTACTTGGTGTAACTTTGGGCGATACGCGGAATAATTGCGTCGAAACCTTCGAGGGCATTCCCTTTGTAATACACGACCGGGTTGCCCTTTTCGATGGTCATGTAACATTTGGCGTAGTTGATTACTTTGACTTCGTGGCCGCGTAGTTCTGCTTCTTCTTTGAGACGTTTCGTCGAGTAATTGGCCGCACCTTTTGATAAAATTGCTATCCTCATGCTTCATCCTCCTTGAAACCGTCGTTGTGTGTCTGCGAGTTTTCAACCCGCGGATGCTCTTGTTCCGACAATTCATGCCCTTTTTGAACATCAACAATAAACTTGCCGCGCAGCAGGTTTCTTCCGACAAGCACAGGGTACACCTGCGTGCTTCGATCGGCAAGCGTAAACCAGGCGCGAATCTTGCGGCCTTTGATTTTTACGAGCAGGCGAATCTTGTACCGTTCCTGCACTTGGCCGGTTGAACTCGTCACCGTAACTGTTTCAAATTCGCGTACTTTGACCGCCTCGCCGGTGTATAGTGGCGAGGTTTTGCCAAAAAACGTGATCGTGAGCGTATCGCCGGTTTGCGTGGCGTCCGCCCAAATCGCCGATGTTTTAGCGCCGGTGTCAATACGTGCCGGCACACCTTTAAAACCTAGCTCGGGAAAGGCGATTTTTTCGGCGCGGCCCACTATTTTTTTATCTTCTGCATTCACGCTTGGCACCCCACTACATAAAAGTTGCGTTAAACGATTCCTTGATGAATTCTATGCTGCGCCGGATATTGTCGTTTACGATCACTACGACTACGTCATCCGGCCCTGCGAGCTCAGCGGCATGCGCAATTGCTTCGTCTTCACGTACGATACGCGTAACGTTTGGATTATACTGCTTGATCGTACTAGCCAGGATGTCCGAAATACGGCCAACAACCATAGTAAAACGGCCATCCGTGGGCACGGGCTTTCGCCAGTGTCCGTCAATTTTATCGTACACTACGAATTCGTCAAAATGCGGCGCGATGACTTCGGCTGTCTGTTTGATGAGATCGTCGGTACGATCGTATGCCAGCCGTACTACACCGATGACCCGGCCATCCGTTCCAGCCAGATGCCGTGCCAAACCGGCAACGGAGACAAGCGACGTTTTTTCGTGGGCATAATCGGCAAGTACCGTCGCACCATTTTTGGCTCGCAATACCGTCAATCGTCCGCCGTATGGGTCGAGCCGCGACTCCTTGAGCAGTTCCCAAACTTTCGCGGGCACCTTGCCGCCAAAATGGCCAAGCAGCCCGCCCGCTATGTACATACTATTGAGGACCGAGGGCATAAAAGCGCCGCCGAACGTCCACAGGACATCTTTAACCGCAAAGAGCGGCTCATCACCGGCGGCCGTGCGGCAAACAACAACGCCATCCACATATGTTATAGCCATGCCACCCTCTTTTAGATGTGCCGGCAAGTCAAATGCCGAAAAGTCCAAGCCGCACGGAATGAGCTGAGCAGTTTTTGGAAGCAACGGCAATTTAGAACACACATGTGCGTCATCGGCGTTAAATACTGCCGTGCCGTTAGACTCGAGCCGCGAAAAGATGAAACTCTTTGCCTGAGCGATATCGGCCTGCGTCTTCAGACGGCTGGTGCTGCCAAGGTGATCTTCAAAAACGTTCGTAAAGATGCCGACACTGTGCCGATAGTAGCCTAGACCTGGCGGATTGCTGCAGCCAATTGAGCATTCAAGTACGGCTGTAAAATGCTCTGTCTGTTCCATTGCGGTCAAAAAACGTCCCGGACATACGGTAGGGACGAGGCGCGCGATGCGCTTTGAGGACTCGAGCGTGCCTTTTTGCTCACCGTTAATGTAATATCCAGTCGTGTCTACACGCAAGACATTTTCGCCGTATCGCCGCAAGATATCGGCCAGAAGATACGTGACTGTCGACTTGCCTTTTGTGCCGGTAATGCTAATGATCGCAGGATGGTCTCGCATGGCTCCTCCAAATTATACTGCAAGCAGGGCTCGCGGCACTATGGCGCAGTGGCGCTGCCGCAACCGGCAGGTCACCAGTGTTATTGATAGATTTATTATACTATAAAACTATAATAAAATCAATATCTCCAGCACAATTAGCGCTGCCAGAAATGCTTTTTGTCGTCGAGGCTGGCAAATTGTTCGAGTGCGGCGCGTTGTTCGCGGCTGAGGTTTTGTGGCGTATCAACTATAACGGTTACGATGTGTGCGCCGCGGCCATTACCGCGCAGGTGTGGCACGCCGTGGCCGCTCAGTTTAAAGTCGGTGCCGCTTTGCGTGCCAGCCGGGATTTTCATGCGGATCGGACCGTCGACAGTTTCGACGTCGATTTCGGTGCCAAGCGCCGCGCTGGCCATGCCGATGTGTTCTTCGCTTAAGATAAGGTCGCTTTCGCGCGTGAACTTTTTGTGCGCTTTGACGCGGACGCCCACATATAAGTCGCCTTTCGGCCCGCCGGCGATCGCTTCGCCGTGTTCGCGCAGACGAATAGTGGCGCCGTCGTCGATGCCGGCCGGAATTTTAAGCGTGATGCTCTGCGCTTGGCGCGTTGTGCCTTTGCCGTTGCAAACCGAGCATGGCTTTTCCGGAATCTTCCCTTTGCCGTGGCACTTGGGGCAGACACTCGCCTGCTGGATATTTCCAAAAATGGTGCGCACGACTTGCGTGACTTGGCCGTGGCCGCCGCAGGTATCGCAGGTCTTGAGCTCGTAGCCAGGTTCGGCCGTCGTGCCTTTGCAGTGCGTGCAGATGGCCTCCAGATTAAGTTCGAGTGTACGTTCGGCGCCAAAAATAGCTTCTTCGAAGCTGACTTCTACGCGCGTCTCTACGTCACGGCCGCGCGCCGGGCCGCGGCCGCGGTTGCCGCCCTGGCCGCCAAAAAAGCTTTCAAAAATATCGCCAAGGCCAAGATCGCCAAAGTCAAAATTAACGTTCTGCCCTTGGCCGCCAAAACCGTTAAAGCCGGCGCCAAACGGATTGCCATCGCCCGCGGCGCTGCTGCCGACGCCGGCATGACCGAACTGGTCGTAACGCTGGCGTTTGGACGGATCTTTGAGGACCTCGTAGGCTTCGTTGATTTCTTTAAATTTGGTTTCGTTGCCGCCCTCTTTGTCGGGGTGGTACTGCACGGCCAAACGGCGAAATGCTTTTTTAATTTCGTCGGCGCTGGCATCTTTGGCGATGCCTAAAACTTCGTAGTAATCGCGTTTGGCCATAGGCTTATCCTTAGTTTAAAGATTTATTTGAACCGAATTGACCGGTAGACGGGAAGTACAGCGTCGACTGTCCGCCAGATCGCGGAGCAGGCTTTTCGATGCGTACGGTAGACTCTACCATAATACCATCTTCTTCCGGCTCGACTGCGGGCCACACCGGTGCTTCGACGGCTGCGGGCAACTCCATGCGAACAGTTGGCGGCTCTTGCTGCAATGGAGCAGGCTCTGCGTTAACTGCAAACTGGTTCGCTGGGGCGGTGGAGATGTCGAAAACCGGCACTCCATCAACGCCGAGGGTCCGTTGAGCTGCAAGCAGAGCCTCCGGCGGCGTAAACCAATCCCAGTTCTTTGACGGCGCTGGTTCTGCTGTTGGCTCGGGCAAAAAGTGCTGTGCCGGCGCCAATGTAACGAGCTCGCCACCGCCGATAGTTGCCGTAGTCAACGCCCTCAACGCCCGCATCACTGGGAGCGGCAGTGCGCTGTGTTCGCGCGGCCGCTGCAGCTCAGGCTGTACAGCATCGGGCGAATATGGCACAAGCGCGGCGTGCTGGCCGTGGATGCGATCACGCAAAAGGTCGGCAACCTGCTCGGGCACGCCAGAAGCTCGATATACAAGGGCGAGCGGGCTGACCTCACTGGACCGCGCATGGTGAGCCCCGCCTCCCTGGCGCGTAGCCTGGGCGGCGGCGTGCTGGTCCGCCGCGGCGGCAGCAGCGTCTTCACGTGCCTTCTCGAGCAATTCCTGGAATATCCGATATTTGGCTTTGTACCCGTCGCTCAATTCAACAGGGGGCAGATCAGGTAATGTAACGTTTGTGAAGTCAATCTCGTCTAAAAGTTCTGGTTCTGTCGGCTTGGTGTTGGCGGCAGCCGATTGTGGCAGCGGGGATACATGCATTTGGTTGCGTAAACCAGCTTCAAAAAGCTCTAGAGCAGTTCGCGCCGGATCGCCGGCCGGCAGGCCCGCGCCAAACTCATTTACCACTGATTGAACTCGTTCGCGGAGCTCGGGTAATGACGTCGTTGGCTGCTGCGGATTAGGGGCGGCATGTCTTGGCCCCTGGGCGTCCGCCGGTGGGTCGGAATCGGATAGTTCAACGGCGGCAAACCCTTCGTAGTACCTGGCGCGGTCAACGTCGGCAGGATCCGCAAAGTACGTTCGGGTGGTGGGTGGTGTGGGCGAACTCTCTGCGCCAATAACGGGCGGCTCTGAAGGTTCGCGCCATGATGGAGGGGCAAGGAGCGCGCGCTCCGCGTCGGTAAGCGTGGGCAGCTCTTGCCCAAAAACCTCCGAGATGGTCGACGGTTCGCGTTGCTTAGTTTGTGGTTTTGCTTCTTCCGGGAGATCAGGTGTGAAGTAAGGGGCGGCGCCAACGGTTTCTGCCCAATGGCGGCCGCCTGGATTATCTGCGGTCATGTGAGGTACCTATCTACTAACTTCTAACTATTAACTTCTAACTATTTTTCGTCGACGACTTCGCCTTCGACGGTGTCGGACTTGTCTTTGTTGCTGTCTTTGTCGTCGGCTTTTCCGGCGTCAGGCTTTTCTTCTGACTTTTCGTCTTTGGCTTCGGCCTGTTCGTACATTTTAGCGCCGATCGGCATGATTTTGTCGTTCAGATCTTTGGCAGCTGCTTCGAGCGCATCTTTATCTGCCTTGTCGTCAGCGGTGACTTTTTTGGCAGCTTCGACGGCGTCGTTCAGGGTTTTGAGATCTTCTTCGGCCAGTTTGTCCTTGTAGTCGCGAGCCATTTTTTCGGCTTGGTACACGCTGCTGTCGAGCAAGTTGCGGGCCTCAACGGCTTCGCGCTTTTTCTTGTCTTCGTCGGCGTGAGTTTCGGCTTCTTTGGCCATCTTTTCGACGTCGGCTTTGTCGAGGTTGCCGCTGCCACTAATCGTGATGCTCTGCTCTTTGCCGCTGCCTTTGTCCTTGGCGGTGACGTTCAGGATGCCGTTGGCGTCGATGTTAAATGTTACCTCGATTTGCGGCACGCCGCGCGGTGCGGCCGGAATACCGTCAAGGGTAAATTTACCGAGCGACTTGTTGCCTTCAACCATGCCGCGCTCACCCTGCAGCACGTGGACTTCTACTTGCGGTTGGTTGTCGGCCGCTGTTGAGAAGACTTCGCTCTTGCTGGTTGGAATGGTAGTGTTGCGGTCGATGAGCTTTGTCATGACGCCGCCCATGGTCTCGATGCCAAGGCTCAGCGGTGTAACGTCGAGCAGCAACACGTCCTTGACATCGCCCTGCAGCACGCCGCCCTGGATGGCAGCGCCAACAGCCACGACTTCGTCGGGGTTCACGCCCTTCATCGGGTCTTTGCCAAAGATCTTCTTGACCTTTTCCTGAACGGCCGGCATGCGCGTCATACCACCTACGAGCACGACAGCATTGATGTCGCTGGCTTTCAGGCCGGCGTCTTTCAAGGCTTTTTCGCATGGGTCGGCGGTTTTGTCGATGAGTTCGGCAACTAATTGTTCGAGCTTGGCGCGTGTCAGCTTGTGCTCAAAGTGCTTTGGACCGTCGGCGTCTGCGGTCAAGAACGGCAGGTTGACGTCGACTTCCTGGGCTGTTGAAAGTTCGATCTTGGCTTTTTCGGCCTCGTCGCGCAAGCGCTGCATGGCGGCTTTGTCGTCGGTAAGGTCGATGCCGTGCTCTTTTTTGAACTCTTCCACAAAGTAGTTGATGATCGTGCGGTCAAAGTCGGCGCCGCCGAGGTGCGTGTCGCCGTTGGTAGATTTGACTTCGAATACGCCGTCGCCGAGTTCCAGGATTGAAACGTCGAACGTACCACCACCGAGGTCGTACACGGCGATTTTCTCGTCTTTTTGCTCAGCCTTGTCGAGGCCGTAAGCCAAGGCGGCGGCGGTTGGCTCGTTGATAATGCGCTTGACCTCAAGGCCGGCAATCTTGCCGGCGTCTTTGGTGGCCTGGCGCTGCGAGTCGTCAAAGTAAGCCGGAACGGTAATCACGGCTTCGGAAACACCTTCGCCCAAGAAGCTTTCGGCATCGGCTTTGAGCTTGCTTAAGATCATGGCGCTGATTTCTTCTGGGCTGTACTGTTTGTCGCCCATCTTAACTTTGACGGCCGAGCCGCTTTTCACAATTTCGTAGCCCATCAGCTTGAGGTCGCGCTGGACTTCTTTATCTTCCCAACGGCGGCCGATCAGGCGCTTCACTTCATAAATCGTGTTTTTGCTATTCGTTACCTGTTGGCGGCGTGCCACTTGGCCAACCAAGCGCTCACCGTTCTTATTTACTGCCACCACAGACGGCGTGGTGCGGTTGCCTTCGGAGTTGGCGATAATTTCCGGCTTGCCAGACTGCATTACAGCCATCGCCGAGTTCGTCGTACCGAGGTCAATACCAATGATTTTACCCATAAAGTTGTATCCTTTCTTAGCAATTACCTTACCAGAGTGCTAATACCCTACTAGCATAAAAAATTGGCACTCACATGTCAAGAGTGCCAGTACTATATTTGATTCATAACGTGCCATGTACTACGATATACTATAAGGATACTATGGAACAAGCTGCGCGCTCACCCGAGCAAACTATGCCACCACGGCATATTGACGCGGCCGAGCAAGTTCTCCAAATGCCTCTCTTTCAGGATGAAGTCCGCTCCGAGACGCTTTATGATGGCAACATGCAAGCGCTGGACGCCGCAGACATAGAAAGCCGCAAGCCGGTGTACATGCAAATGCTGCGCATTCTTGCCAGAAAGCGCTGGGCGGCCAGAGAGCCCGAGATCGCTCCAGTAAGAGATGCGGCAAGAGCAGAAAAACGGCCGATAAATTTTGACGCCAAAGGCTGGAACGAGCGCTGGGAAAACAGGCTCACTCGATCGTACTGCGCAGAGATCACCCAAGAGCAGCAGACACAGGTAGAGGATGTACGGGCTACCCTTGAAAAAATTTATGATGCAGAAGAGAGTGAACCCGATTTTATAGAGGTGGATCCGTCGGAATTAGAAGATGAACTAGAGATACCGCCGCCCGGGAATGAACCAGAGACACTACCCGAGGAAGAGCGAGAAGCGACAGAAACGCCAGACCACGAAAAGCCTGCGGAAAGCCGGCCACACACCTCCATGCAATACGTTACTGCCGACACTAAAAAGAAAGCAGACGAGCTATTCCCCTTGCAGCATGACTACGTCGATGACATGCTGGAAAAACTTAACTTGCCGCATGCCGTCGTGGAACGAGGCGGCGTCAAATACCATGTACGCGGTGTGCTCGGGGTAGGGCCTACTGGCTTTGGCAAAACAGCAGTTCTAGGCGAGATCGCAAAACGCAAAGCTATCGGTACAATACTCCCTAACGGCCTAATGAAGCGCATGCTGATTATCGTGCCCTCAACAGCAGACGCAGATCAATTTGCAGGCATATTAGGAGACAAAACCTTTCAGCGTTTCTCGGGCAATATTCCCGTCAGCGCGTTCCACAGCATGTCGAAACAAACCGGCGGCGCCGTCATCGCTACCACAAAAGAGCAATTTGTAATCGGCTTTAAGAACGGCCACTTTTTCGGCATCCCAATTCACTTTCTGGCGTTTGATGAGGCCCATCATATTACTGAACCGCTCGTAGAAGAGACATTCCTGCACGAATGGCGCGGAGAAACAGTGGGCGTCACGGCCACCCCCGATTACGATAAGATCAAAGATGCGCGCAACGTCCTCCCGCACGTCGTATCACACATTGACTTCCTGGGTAGTATTGATGAAAAAATTACGAATGGGGCGCAGCTCTTCACTTTCGTTGTGGATTGTCGTGAGCCTGGCGATGAAGATAGACCGGTTAAAGAACTGCGCCAACTCTACCGGGTGCGCCGCGATGAAGTGATTGCAGAATTTTTATCTCCGCTCCTTTTGGAAGGACGCCGGTCAATGTCCTTTTGTGACGCCGGTATGCGCAACCAGTATGCCGTCGACATGGCAACCCGCCTTAGTGAAATTACTTCTAGCGACGGGCGTACCGTACGTGCCGCAGCGCTTACCTCGTACGCAGCCGAACCAGACGATAAGCCTGAGCGCATTATTGAACAATACCACGCTCGAAAAATCGATGCGCTCACCGCCGTCCTGATAGGCAGCGAGAACTTTAATGCCGATATCGATGTCATTACCTTAAATGAGGGCGTCTCGAGTCGACTACTCCGCCAGAGAACAGGCCGAGGAGCCCGCCGCAGCGAGAAATATCCCGTCACTATTTACGCACAGTTCTTCATAGCACCGGAAGTTTTAGAACGCAGGAGGGGACCCCGTGCAATCTTGTATGAGGCGCTCGGGCTTGAACGAATTAAACAAGGGGTGATTATTGCGTCAGGGTCAAAACCACGCGAATATAATAAGCAAACCGACAGGGAGTCTGGCGCCGTTGACCCACTTATATTCTCCGAACGGATTCAGCACTACATCCGCAAAGTTAACTATAGGACGGTCGGCCAAATCCTGCTGGACGCCGATCGCCCGCAAGAAGTTCCAGAGGGTTATGTTCGATTTGACACCATTCCACGACCCAAATATATAACGCCCGCTGTAGCACACGAGCGTCTTGAAGCGGAGTTCGAGTGGATCGGGACTCGCGCACGCGGCGGAAGCATGGTACGTTGGTACGAACCGGATGCCCGTTACTTCTTCTCGGGCGACTCTGAGGGTCCGCCCGAGAACACCTCTGGCGCACTGAGCCTTAATAAGCTCGCAAGCCTCTATAATATAGACCTGCGCACTACGCGCGATGTGGTAAATAACCATCAGGTGCCTACTACCCCTCTGATAAGCAACGGCAAAAAGAGCGACCATATATTAATCGAGGACTTGCCGCTATTCGAAGCGGGGTTAGAAGAGGACATTCCTTTGCAGCAAAAGGACGACATAGCGCTTTCCGAACTTGCCGAAGAGCTCGTAATTACATATGGCCATCTATATGGTATGGCATCACGCGAAAATATTTTGGCAGGGCCTCGGCGCTTGCTTGCGCCAATCGGAAGCAGAACAAAGATACGGTCACTGCTTACAAAAAAGGATGCTGACGTTATACGCAAAAAAATCAATGCACATCCCCGTGGCGAAAAAGGCACAACGACGAGAGCAGATCTCATGGCGCGCCTCGATATCACAGATCCGCACGCGCTCACCAGACAACTCACGAAAGAAGAAGTATCATGGCTTACACCGCGCTGGACCATCAGAAATGATAATAAATTTGTACTGCTCTCTACGTGGACCAAAGAGCAAGGAGACCTTATCGAAAACCGGCTGCGTACGACATTCTTTCCAGCGCTTCCCATACATGTGGTGCCCCGCATAGCGGCAGAGCGTGTCGTCGACCGCGAACTAAACGCTATCACTCCATGGCTGCGCCGAAGACCCGAACTCGAGGGCCTTATAGAGCAGCATACTTTGCCCGGCAACACAAAAAAACGCAAATGTTATCCGTGGCCGGTGTTGCGCGGAATCGTAGAAGGCTACCACGATAGCGTGCGGCCCGACGCCCCAGCCATTGATTTTGACAAGTTACCAAGTAGCGCCGACGACAATGATCCTGAGCGCGTCGCTTATGCCCGCTATATACAGGCTAAAATCACGCCGAGTGAACTGCTCGGGTTCGACCCAACACCGTACATTGCACAGTTTGAGTCTTAACTTACAGTGCTTGATTAAGAATACTGGCTACTTTGCGCAAAGACAGGCCGTCTTCGTCCTCGCACGCTTCCGCCTGCGCGATAACTACTGCCAGCGTTTCGTCGCTGCACTGCAAAATACGCGGACAGACCTCCAAAAGTGCATGAATACCAGCCCCGCCGCACGCCAGGTTCGGCGCTAATTCCCGGATGGCCGCTTGACGCTCCGTGGGCGCGGCGGCAAGCCGGGCATCAAGGGCTTCGAACCTATCGTACGCTTTTGGCACTACCACTGCGAGTGTTGCCTCGGGCTTGGGTTGCCGCTGGTGAGCCGGTTTTTCTGCAGATTGGGCTTTTCTGGTACGCGGCGGCGCGGGCGGCTTTGGCTGCGAACTTCTCGTTTGAGCATTTGTAGTCTTTGCGGCACCGGCCTCCGGCGGCTTTGGCACTTTGCGGCGGCTCCGGGCAGGCGGCAGGTCAGCGGCCTTGACGCCGATAGCCTTCAATATAGTGTGCCGGAGAAGAACGGTATCGTTTTCTTTGCCCTGAGCGAATAATTCAGGACGGGCGCGCAATTGCCTGCCAACATCTATATGGAATTCGGTCTCGAGCTCTTCGGCAAGTATTGCCAGATGTATAGGATTCCTGCGCAATAGACGCGGCTGGTCTGTGACAACCTCCATAACGCTATTGCCAAGGTATGCATAGAGAGTTCGCATGTTGCGGAACACGTAATCTGTCGGCGGCATGAGCACGTCAAAGGCGCGCAGAGCCGGCGGTGCATCATCTTGGAGGCGCGTGTACAGCTGCGGCACCTCAGACCAGCCAAGCTCGTCAACAAAGCCTTGGCATGCCTGACGCGCAAGCTGTACTACGGCCAGCGGCGATCTTTTATTCAGGCGTTTTAAACCGAGGGCAGTGCCGGCCTCATTAATTTCGGTAAGCCGATCAATAAAGGCCTGGTCGGCGGCAAAATTCTCGTCCGTACGGTTTGCCGTGGCCGGCGCCAGCCAGCCCGCGTCGCGGTCCAAACTCAGCGGCCCAGCGGAATAATATAACTGGTTGCCCGGTATCACCAGGCCGTCTTCGAACACACGTTCCGCAGCACGCTCCGGCATGCCGGCTAGCGCATCGTCACTTTAACCATGGCGTGGCGGATAACTTCGTCGCCCAGACGATAGCCAGCCTGCAGCTCCTCGCTCACAATTTCTTCGGCGCCTTCGCCCTCTTCTACCATGACGGCCTCATGCCAGCGCGGGTCGAACGGCTCGCCCACGGTTTTGATGCGGGTAACGCCAAGATCGGCCAGCACTTTCTCGAATTGTTTAACAACGCCTTCGACGCCTTTTATGTAATCGTTGCCCGCGAGGTCGGCGGGTACGTGCTTGAGTGCACGCTCAAAGTTGTCGATAACCGGCAGTAAGTCACGAACTACGTTGGCTTTGACGGTGTTTTTGAGGCCGGCAATTTGCTCTTCGTGCCTTCGGCGCATGTTGATGGCGTCGGCGCGTTCACGCTGGACGGCACTGGTTAGCTCTTCGATTTTTTGCTGCAAAAGGAGCATGTTGCCCGCGGCTTTTGCAGATTTGGGTGATGCGTCATCGGGTTGTTTGGTCATTTTGTACCTCGCTTAAAAATCAGTTTGAACAAGTCGACAAACCAGGAGACAATGCCAGCCGAAAATACGATGATTTGGTCAATCATATAACGTCTCCTCGAGTGCCTCGCCGGCGTGGCGCACCAGTTGCATCACGTCGCGATAGCTTTGGCGCGTCGGGCCGAGCACACCGATGTAACTGCGGTCGCTGTATGGACTGTGGAACCGACTAATAATAAGTGAGCAGCCGGCCGAACGGCCAATAGGATTTTCGCGGCCGATGTACACGCTGAGCGGCTCGTTCGGCGCAGCCTCGCGCAGCCACGGCTCAAGGTTATCAAGCAGCTGCGCCACCTGCTGCACCTGCCCGCTTTGCATAAATTCCGGCTGGCCAAATAGGTTTGAGAGGCCGCTCATATATAGCTGGTTGCCGATGGTTGCCAGCCCAAGGTTGTGCGTGAGCTCCACGAGCGTGTCCACGGCGTTGCGGATAGTGCGCTCCGGCATGCCACCATGCTGCACACGGGCCGAAAGTGCGCGTTCGGCGCGGCGCTCGGTTGGTTTGGCCTGGCTTTCGGCCAAGGTATTCACGTAAAAGCGGTAGCCTTTGTCGGTCGGGACGCGGCCGGCACTGGTATGCGGCTGCGCGATGTAATTACCGCGTTCGAGTTCGGCCATTTCGGCCCGAATCGTTGCCGAGCTCACTCCAAACAGTTTTGCCAGCATCACCGAGCCCACAGGCGCAGCGACTTCAGCATACTGCTCAATGATGGCGCACAGGATTTGCTTTTGGCGATCGGTCATACGCTTCCTTATCCGGCTAATTCACTGTCCACATGATACGACGCCTGGCACTCAAACGTCAAGAGTGCCAGTATAAGGAGGTCGCTGCTCCCCCGCTATACCCCGTGCTCAAACACTGCGGATGGATTACCGCAAACTGCGCGCGGTGGCATAGCGGGGGAGCGACTCCAATAAATTATCCGACTTACTGCGCGAGGTACTCTTCGGTGGCCTCAAGTAAGCCTTTGACCACTGTGCGGCCGCCCGCACCCGTGGCGGGATCATACTGACCGCCGGTGGCAAGCGCATTAACTGCGGCCACCGAGTCCTCAAGCTTGTTGTTGACCACAAATTTGTAATACGAATACTTGAGCGCGGCTTCGAACTCTTTGCGGGCACTTTCGAGCCGGCGGCGCAACTCCAGCGGAGGCAGCGTGCCGCGGGCGTGCAAACGCGCCAGCCAGCTTTCAAAATCGGGCGGCGTAACAAAAATAATAGTCGTGTCCGGCTTGAACCGGTTGATATTGTCCGCGCCGTCAATCTGTACCTCGTTAATGGCAATGCGGTTCGCGTCCCGGGCGCGCTTGAGCTCGCGAATACTGATGCCGGAAACCTGCTGGTCGTGAATAATTGCCGCTTCTAAAAACTCACCGCGCTCAAGCTCGGCAAGCACTTCTTCTTCGGTACGGAACCAGTACTCGCGGCCGTTTTGCTCGGGCACGCCGTTGTTGGTGCGTGGCTGGCGCGTGGTGTCTGAAACGATAAAGTGATAGGCGCCGGTCTTGACCAGCTCGTTAATGATCGTGTTACGGCCGGCCGAGCTCGGTCCCACCAAAAGCACCAGCCGCGTCTCTGCCAAAATCTGCCGGGCCGCCGCAGACGGCCGGTAATCGGCCAGCAGCTTGCGAAAGTCCGCAATATGTTTCAGCTCATTCATGCCATTATTTATACCAGATACTGCCTATTTTACGGAATCATTTATGCGCGGGAGCCGAAACCTCATGCCACCGCGCGCAGTTTGCGGTATTTAATCCGCAGTGTTTGAGCACGGGGTATGAGGTGCAGGCCAACCGCTTCCAAATCCGATCAAACAGTTTCAGTCTTGAGCTTTGCCAGCAAGTCTTGCACAATCGCGCGGGCGGCGGTTTGGTCGGGCATGGGCTCGTTCGGAGCGCGTTTGATTGCATGCAAAAAATCCTGCGTGGCTTTCGTGAGATCGCCGTTGATAATCAGCTCAACCTGGGAATCGCTTGCGGCAAATTCAAATGAGGCGCAGGCCTCGGCCAGGCGCTTGGCACGAAACTCAGGCGTAAAATTGTGCAAACCAAGGTGCACCTGCCAGGATTCATAACTTTCCGGCACAATAAACAAAGTGCGCATCGAGCCGAACGGCAGCTTGCGGAATTCCGGAATAGCGAACGCCCATACGGGCATCAGCGCAATACCGGTTGTGGGATAGTTTTCGATGTGCGTGGCGTAAATATCACCAGTGTTGCTGGGAGCGATTTGCACGTATTCGCGGCGCTCGATTGCCGCCAGCATTTCGTCGCGGGTACGGAAAAAGTAATCAATACCCTCGCGCTCTTCGGGCCGTTTAGGGCGGCTTACATCGCTCACCACCACATGAATGTCCGGATCTTGGCGTATGGCCAAATTGACGAGCGTCGTTTTACCGGAGCCACTCGGCCCCACGACCGCAACAAGATTGACCTTTTGCAAGGCTTGCAGCACAGCGGCGTTCGGCTGGTAATTGGTGGCGGCGGCCATGCCCACATTTAACCGTGTTTGCCGGTATACGTAAAGCGCGAACCTCACACGATGGGGGCGGGATATTTTTGAGCGAGCGCTTCTAGGTCCGGCAGGCCAAAGCGCTCTTTGGCGGCCTCGAACTTTTTGGCTTGCTCGGGCAGCGTCTCTTGCAGCCTGGCTTGAAACGTCTCGTACGAGTTGAACTGCGGCGCCTTGGAATGAAAGCGGTCGGCGTAACACAAAAGCTCGGCTTCGATGGTTTGCGGCACATAATCGCGCGCTGGCAGTGGCCAATGGCGGCCGGTTGGATGCACGATTTCGTCTTTGGTGAGGCCCATTAACACATGCGTTTCGATCATTTGCGCGATGCGCGGGTCAAAGCCTTCGTCGAGCACGATTTTGGCGCCCAAAATGCCATGGATCGGATAAAAACTTTTGCCAGTTGCTTGGCCGTTGCGGTCAAAAAACGGATATGTGCCGACGTCGTGCAGCAGTGCGGCGGCGTACAGGAGCTTGCGGTCTACCGGCTCCTCAAGCTTTTCGGCGCACGCCAGCGCAATCTCGCCGACCACTTGGCAATGCTCCCACACAAGCTCAAAAAGCCCGGGTTTTGGCGCAAACTCGGCGTACTTTTGGTGCAGCTTTTTGATGGTTTCAACGTCTGGAACCATATTAATCCCGCTTGAGCATTACGGTAAATGCCTCGGCCGGGATGTCGACTTTGCCGAATCTTTTGAGGCGTTTTTTGCCTTTGGCCTGTTTGGCAAGTACCTTCTTTTTGCGCGACACGTCGCCGCCGTACAAGCCGGTGGTCACGTCTTTGCGGAACGCGCTGATGTCTTCGCGCGCAATAAATTTGCCGCCGATGCCGGCCTGCAGCGCCACCGGAAATTGTTGGCGCGGAATCACCTCTTTGAGCTTTTGGACGATCTCACGCCCGACGCGCATTGACTCGCTGCGGTGCACCATGATGCTCAGCGCATCCACGCGGTCGCCGGCCACGTAAAAGTCCACGCGCACCAGATCTTCGGCGCGGTAATTGTCGAGCTCGTAATTGAACGAGCCGTAGCCGCTGGTGAGGCTCTTGAGTTGGTCGTAAAAATCGGTTAGCAAATTGGCGAGCGGCGCCTCGAAACTGACGAGCGCGCGTTCGTCGATGTAGCTCAGGTTTTTGTGGATGCCGCGCTTGCCCGCGATCAGCTGGATAACCGAGCCCACGTACTCTTTGGGCACGACGATTTCGCCCTTGATCCACGGCTCGCGAATTTCGCGGATTTTGGCCGGGTCAGGCAAGTCGGCAGCGCTTTTGATGTCAATTTGTTCGCCGGTTAACAGCTCAACCTGGTAATCCGTGGACGGGTTGGTGACGATGAGGTCCAGGTTGTATTCGCGTTCCAGCCGCTCGCGGACGATGTCCATGTGCAGTAGGCCCAGAAAGCCGATGCGCACGCCAAAGCCCAAAACCGGCGAGTTTTCCGGCGCGAATTGCAGCGCCGAATCGCTCAGGCTCAACTTTTCGATGGCGTCTTTGAGTTCCTGATAAAACTCGTTGCTTTCGGGGAAAAAGCCGGCGTACACAAACGGTTTGACGTCTTGGTAGCCGGGCAGTGGTACGATTGTATCAGGGGAATTATTATGGAGAACGACTAACGTTACTGTGTCACCGACTCGCGCTTCGCGGGTCGATTTTAAGTTGGTGACAATGTAACCGATCTCGCCAGTTTTGAGCTCGGTAGCTGGTGTCATGTCTGGTTTGAGTGCACCGACTTCGAGTGCGATGCCCTGCGCTTTGGTCGCCAGCATTTTGATCTGAGCGCTTTTTTTAATGGCGCCGTCAACAATGCGCACGTACAAAATCACGCCGCGGTAGTCGTCGTAATAACTATCAAAAATAAGGGCACGCGTTGGGGCGTCCGACTTCCCAGCAGGCGCGGGTACATCGGCAATGACGCGGTCAAGTACGGCCGGCACGCCCTCGCCTGTCTTGGCCGAAATTAGCAAAATGTCTTCTTTTTTGCAGCCGAGCAAGCTGATAATTTCGGCACTGACGCGCTCGACATCAGCAGCCGGCAAGTCAATTTTATTCAAAACCGGAATAATGGTGAGATCGGCAGCCATTGCCAAGTACACGTTGGCCAGCGTTTGCGCCTGCATGCCTTGCGTGGCGTCGACGACCAAAATTGCGCCTTCGCAGGCCTCAAGACTGCGCGAAACTTCATAGCTAAAGTCGACGTGTCCGGGCGTGTCGATCAGGTTAAGCTGATGGTCTTTGTAGTTCATGCGCACCGGCTGCAGCTTAATGGTGATGCCGCGCTCGCGCTCAAGATCCATGCGGTCGAGCAGCTGCGCCTTCATGTCGCGCTGCTGCACCGTGCCCGTAATTTCGAGCATGCGGTCCGCCAACGTCGACTTGCCGTGGTCGATGTGCGCAATAATACAGAAGTTGCGGATATGGTCCTGGTTCATCGCCCCTATTATAACAGAGGTGCAGCCGAGCGCCTACGCCTGAGGTTGTTGCAAGTATTTATAAAGCGCGAGCAGGTGCGGCTCAGTGAAGGGATTGGGGATTTGTAAGCGTCGCTTTATGTCCCACACTAAGATTTCCTCAGAGGTAGGCTCGATTCCGGCGGCGTCCAGATTCGGCGGCAAGAAATCCTCTTGCACTTCCCGCGGACGCAGCAACGAGTAGCTCACCGCACGACCATCGGACGGCTCTTCAAGTTTAATGTCTATATAGGTGAGGCCGCGCTCAAGCAAGGCCCTGCGGTCAGCCCGCAAAAGCCCCATTGGAAAGGGCAGCGGATTGTCCGTATTAAGCGCTTCGCCCCAAGCTTCTTTTCGCTGTCGATCTAGTTCATGCGCAGCCTGTAGTTTGTAGGCCTCGTAGTCGCTCACCCAGCCGGTGGCGCCGGGATACTCGCCGTCCGGCGGAAGCGTAACGTCTAAATAATGGCCGTCGGTGTAGCGCACATCTGGCCGCAGCAAGCCCTGGACCAATGTATTGTAGAGTAGCGTACTGTTACTGGGGTTTTCGGGGTTAGATATAGCCATGCGTGCAATTATACAGGTACTCTATCCAGACTCTGGCACTTTTTGATCGTCCGCCACCTTGATTCAACGGAACTGTAAAAATGCGCAGCGCGGGAGTGCGCGCTTTGAATGTACTGCGGGGTCAAGATTTCGCTACAAGCAAATGTGTATAGGCGTAGCGCGCCGTATAGAGCACAAGACCGGCAAATATTAAAAGCAAACAAAAGAATATACCGTTTGCGAGGCCCTGCCCGGCAAACGTGGCGCTCGGGAAAAGTGCCGCCACCAAAAGGCACAAATCCTGCCCAACCGGCAACGAGATCTTTTCGAGCTTTGTTGCGGGCGGGGCCTTCGTGTTGGTGGCAATACCAATGCGCAGCCCCATATAGCCAACCAAATAAGTAGTAAACAACAGTGGCAGCACGAGTACCCAATGTACAATGTGAGCATAGCCAAAGCTAACAATTATAATAAAGCTCACGGCATTATCGGTGATTGAGCGTAAAACATCCGCCGCGTTTTTACGCGCGCTGCGCTCGGCCACCTTACGTGAAAAATACGTCGCGAGCTGGGTAACGAGCAAAGCGGCAAGTCCTGCCCAGTAGTCCTTGCGTACCAGCAACGCGAGCGTCAGTACAGCAAGCACAAGGCGCAGCAAGCTGAACAGAAATACTCGTAGCATTCCCTGATTATACAATACGTTTCGTCGGCTAACCGGCACAACCGACATTTCAATCAATGCCAAAGGGCGTCCGCCTCGCCAAAATAATAGCCGTTGCGGGCAATATTACGGGCGGTGGAAAAAGTGCGGGTTCGCGAGCAGCAAACTCCAGAGCTCGTCGTAATACGCAAAGGCGCCGCTGTGTTTACTGGCTTTTTCGCGGTGGGCGCGCAGCTGCGTTTTCCAGTCTTCGACGGTGATCTTATTTTCGTGATAGAACAGGCCTTCTTCGAGGTAGTCGAATATCAGCGGCAACAGCTTGTCTACCGATTTTACAAACCGCGCCTCGGCTGTGTCCTGCGCCTCGTATGCCTCGATGGTCGCCGGTATCCACGGCAAGGCTTGCAGATCTTTTTCGAGTCGCAGCTGCGCGGCTTTTTCGCGGGCTTCTTTGGTGGCTTTGGCTGCGGCATCGGCAAAGTTAGATGTGTCGCCGGCGTGGATTTCAACCAAATCATGCACAATGGCAAACTGGCAAATTTTCCCTACATCAAGTGTAGGGTCGACGTGCGGGGCAAGCGCCGCGGCTACGAGCCCGACCGACCAGGAATGCTCGGCATCGTTTTCGCAGCGGCTGTCCTCGGCGCGGAGCGGCAAGTCCCGCTTGACCTGATAAAACGGAATAATAATCTGTTGTACAAGGGCTATAACGTCATCGAGGCTCGGCTTTGGCATAGCGGCTGGACTCAATACTGAATCTTAATTGGCTTAAAAATAAGCTTCTTGAGGCGGGCAAACAGCGGCTGGACTTCTTCGAGACCGAACAGCGACGAAATCAGCACATGTGTCAGCAATACCGAACCGGCAATAATTACCAGCTTTGTGCAGAGCGTCACAAACCCGCGGTCGCCGGCCTGTAGCGGGAATAGCGACACCATGATAAAGCCGACCACCACACTAAATCCGGTGACCGAAACAATCCGAAAGCAGCCGCTCCAGAACACCGCGCTGAATAGCCGGCGCTCACGCACCAGCATAATAATCGACAAAACTATCACTTCTACCATCGCCACAATCGACTGGCTGAGCGCTAAACCGGCGACGCCGTACGAGCTCGGCCGCGCCAAAATGCTGGCCAGCACAATGTTGAGCGCGATCGTAAAAATCGACACAAACAGCGGCGTTTTGGTGTCTTTTTGCGCATAAAACCAGCGCGAAATTATCGAGTAAATCGTGCGGAAAAAGATCGCGATCGTCAGGTAGCCAAAGATCAAGCTAATATCCGCTGAACCCTTCGAAAAAATGAGCCGCGCCAAATAACCACGGCAAAAGTAACACACCACCACTACCGGCAGCGTAATCCAGATCATGGCGCGCAGAACGCGCAAGAAGTCGCGGTTAAATAAATCCGGTCGTCCTTGCGCCAAGCGGTTCGCGAGGTTCGGGAATGCCGCGGTTGAAATCGCCGTACCAATCAGCATGATCGGTGCCGTCTGCAACGTGTAGGCGTTGTTATACGCCGTCACCGAACCGGTGCCCATGCGCGTCGCAAAGTTTGTCTCCACAATAGATTCCACCTGGTCGATGCCCTGGTCAATGGAGCGCGCCGGCAATTGGCGCAAGATCAAGCGAAAATCGGTGTTCTTAAACGTAATTTTGGGATACCAGCGAAACTTTGAGCCTTTCAAGCCGATTACCACCACCAGTAACTGCAAAATGCCGCCGATCAGTGCGCCGATGCCGAGCCCCACCAAACCCAAATGCCCGGGCCCGCCGCCGTGCGGCGCGCGTGTGCTAAAGACAATGGTGCTCACAATAATGCTGAGGTTATAAAACAGCGGTGCAATCGCAAAGAAAAAGAACTTGCCGAACGTTTGCTGCACACTGTTTAAAATGCCGGAGATCGTAAATAACAGCGGGTTAAGCGCCAAAAAACGCATAATAACTGTGGCATCGTGCAATTGCGATGGACCCAGGTGCGGCGCCACAATGTGGTGAATGAGCGGCTCAGCAAATACAAAAATAATTACCGAAACCGCAGCCATAATAATACTTAACAAGTTAAGCAGGCTCGATGAAAGCTCCCAAATCCCCTTGCGGTCACCGCGGTGCAAGTGCTCGGCCAAAACCGGCATGAATGCTACGCCCAAAGCGCCGGCCGCCAGCGTATAGAAAAAGAAATCCGGAATGTTAAACGCGGCAAAATAGGCGTCGGTGCTGTGCGGGCCAAGATTATTGAAGTTGGCGTTCACCAGACGCGTACGCAAAAAACCCAGGCCCTGCCCAATAAGCGCGGTTGCAATCAACAATGCCGCGGTGTTGCCGAGCGAGATCCTGGGTTTTGCTTGTTTGGCCGGTTTTTCTTGCATGTAACTGTGGTTAAACGGGTCTGCACGCCCTCAGGCGACACTAACTTACGAAAGCAGTGTGCAATAATGACGAGACTTAGACCACCCTGTCTACAACTATACACAAATTCGGCTGCACGGCATACCCGTTTCTGAGGGTAAAATCAACACTAGTACAGTGCGGCAGTTTTGGGCATGTGAGTGCCCTTTAGGACTTCGACAACTTCGTCGGCTTCGACGGTTTCTTTCTCGATCAGGCGGTCTTTGAGCGCCTCAAGATAGCGCAAGTTCGCTTTTATGACTTCGCGGGCGCGGCGGGCGGCTTCGGTGATGAGCGCTTCGACTTCATCGTCGATAACTTTGGCCGTTTCGTCAGAATATTCGCGCTCGTGCACCAGGCGGTCGAGCATCATGCCATCTTCGGTGTGAAAGACCTGGTCGCGCAGTTTTTTACCCATACCCTGGTTAATGATCATGTCGCGGGCGAGCTCAGCAGCCTTTTGCAGGTCGCTGCCGGCGCCGGTCGTGACGCGTTCCGAGCCGTAAATGACTTCTTCGGCGATACGGCCGCCCAGCATGCGCGCCAGCACGTCTTTGTACTCAAGGATCGAGTGGTAGACTTTGTCTTCTGGCGGGATAAACCAGGTAACGCCGCCGGTGCCGCCGCGTGGGATGATGGTGACTTTGTGCACTAGATCGCTGTCCGGCAGCACATGGCCGACAATGGCGTGGCCGGCTTCGTGATACGCGGTCAGCTCCTTTTCTTTTTCGTTCATGACCTTGCTCTTGCGCTCTGGTCCGATGGCAACTTTCTCGAAAGCCTCGGTTACGTCGCTCTGGATGATTTCGCGGCGGTTGCTGCGGGCGGCAATAATGGCGGCCTCATTGGCAATATTGGCGAGGTCGGCGCCAGAAGAACCCGCGGATTTTGCAGCCAGCGCTTCCAGATCAACACCTTTGGCGAGCGGCTTTTTGGCAAAGTGCACTTTAAGGATTGCAAAGCGGTCTTTGCGGTCCGGCAACCCGATGTTGACGCGGCGGTCAAAGCGGCCGGGGCGCAGTAGCGCCGGGTCAAGCACGTCGGCGCGGTTGGTTGCGGCCAGCACGATTACGTTCTGGCCTTGCTCGAAACCGTCCATTTCTACCAAAATCTGGTTGAGGGTTTGCTCGCGCTCGTCGTGGCCGCCGCCCATGCCGGAACCGCGGCGGCGCCCAACGGCGTCGATTTCGTCGATAAAGATAATGCATGGCGCGTTCTTTTTGGCCTTGGCAAACAAGTCGCGGACACGGCTGGCGCCAACACCAACAAACATTTCAACAAATTCCGAACCGGAGATGCTAAAGAACGGCACGTTGGCCTCGCCGGCAACGGCGCGGGCGAGCATCGTTTTACCGGTACCCGGAGGGCCAACCAGCAGCACACCTTTTGGAATGCGTGCGCCAACACCGGCAAACTTTTTGGGGAACTTCAAAAATTCAACAACTTCTTGCAGGTCTTGCTTGGCTTCTTCGCTGCCGGCGATGTCGGTAAACACGACTTTGTCTTTTTCGTTGCCGTACAAGCGGGCGCGGCTTTTGCCAAAACTCATGGCCTGGTTGCCCTGACCTTGTGCGCTGCGCAGCATAAAGTACAGCACAAGGCTGATGGCCAGCACCGGCACCAGCGTAAATGCAATGCTGCCGATCGTCGAACCGAACGAGGAGTTCGCTTTGGCCGAAACCTCGACCTTGCTGTAATTCAGGCCCTCGTCCTTAAGCGTAGCGTTGGGCTCGGTATAGCTTTTGAGCGTGGGGTGGTCATCGCCCTTTTTGGTGATGTCGACTTCGTTGCCACTGATCTCCATCTTTTGATATTTACCGCTGTTAGCGTCGTGCACAGCTTGGGTAATCGGGATGGTTTGCAGCGAGCCGGACGAGCCATATGCCGCGAAAACGATCAGCCCAAACAGCACAAGTAGCGCGATAAAACCGGCGTTCCGAAAGCCGCGATTGCCGTTTCCACCCTTGTTGTTCCGTTGACGAAATGATTTTTGCTTGTTATCCATACCCCAGCATTATACACCGTATAGCACTTTTTACGAGAGATGCCGCGGTGTAATTTTGAGTGTGCTCTTGCCTGCCGTCAGCAACCGGTGACCATCGATATCGGCGACCTTGCCCGGCAGCGCCGTCTTAGCAAACACTACGAGCCGTTCGATAGCTTTGCGATCGAAACCGAGCGCCTGATTTTGGCGCAGCCACGCGGCCATCGTCTCGCGCGCGAGTGCGTGCGGCAACATAATAAACACGTAGCGATCGAATGGCTCGCCTTTACCCGGCAATAAAAGGGCGAGGGCAGCGTCGATGTAAGCGTTCGCGGCCTCGGTGCGCTCGATGGTTTTGAGCAGTTCTTGCCGGCCGGCATTGCCGAGCTGCGGCACAATGGCGTGCCGGATATAATTGCGCAAGTAGCGGGCATCGGCGTTGGTGCTGTCTTCGCGCCATGGCAGGTTGTGAGCGCGGGCGTACGCCAAAATTTCCTGCTTAGTTACATGCAGCATCGGCCGCAGCACATCCGGCCGCGATTGCAGCGCACTCAAGCCCTTGCGTCCGGTGCCGCGCAGCAGATTAAGGATCGCTGTTTCGAGCGCATCGTCCTGGTGGTGCGCGGTAATGATTGCTTGCGCGCCCTGCTCTTTTTGCACGCGGCGCAAAAATGCATAGCGGGCATCGCGGGCTGTGGCCTCGCTGGCCGCTGCGCCTAAGTTACCGGACTCGTATATATATGGCAGGTTGTGAGCGCGGGCTGCGCAGCCAACGAACTCGCGGTCTTTTTTTGAGTCCGGGCGGATGCCATGGTCAAAGTGCGCCACCGTCAACTCCACGCCGGGCAACTGCCGCAAAACATCGAGCAGCACCATCGAATCCACACCGCCGGACACGGCAAGCACATATTTTCCTGGCGCCACACGCACATTCATGCTGTAATTGTACAATATGATTTCCGTTCTGTTCGCCACTGGTAATGCCGACAAGCTCCGCAGCGCGCGTTTGGTCTGCGCAGAGTTCGGTATTGAAATCACGCAGCAGCTGCTGGACGTTGCTGAAATCCAGGCCGAAGACGGCGAAGCCGTAGTGCGCGACAAAGCCGCCAAAGCGTTCGCCCTGCTTAAAAAACCAGTGATCGTGAGCGACGACAGCTGGGTTATTCCAGCGCTGAACGGCTTTCCGGGCCCGTACATGAAGTCGATTAACGAGTGGTTTACGCCCGAGGATCTGTTCCGCCTGACCAAGCCGCTTGAAAACCGCGAGATCATTTTGCGACAATACGCCGTGTTCCAGGACGAGCACGGCCAGCATTTGTTTGCGCTCGACATCGCGGGCACCATGCTCCGCGTGCCGCGTACGCTCAGCGGAAAACCGAACGAAACACTGGTAACATTTGATGGCAAACGCAGCGTCGCCGAATTTCACGCCGAAGACAAATCGCCGCTCGAAGGCCGGCAAACCGTCTGGCACGAGCTCGCCCCGTGGCTCAAAAATTATTTTGCGAAATAGCGCCGCGCGGGCATCGAACCCACTAGCCAACAGCAGCGAAACGTGGTATATTTTGTATCTGTTAAGCATGTTGCACCGATTGAGTGCAACGTCGAAACACCATGGCGGCGTAGCTCAGCTGGTTAGAGCACAGGACTCATAAGCCTGGGGTCAGTGGTTCAAGTCCACTCGCCGCTACCACAAGAGGATTTTTAGCGCTTTCGGGCGCTATTTTTTATATAGAACGAAGCCTACAGCAGGTCCGCGAGCTCTTGATGATAATCAGGTTGCTGCGGAATAGTTGCGATATAGTCGTGAGGGGTAAGGGGAATGCCCTCTGTTTGCAAAATTGCATATGCCTCAACATCTGTTGCTATTTCTTCGTGCCGGACGCGGGAAAGGTCAACTTCATGGCGGTTATCTGCTCGAAATCCGTCGAATATTGCCTTGTAGCGCTCTGGATCACGCACAGCCCTATCACGATGCGCAAGCTCATGTGCCATTGAGCCGAGAATGAGGAACGCAGGTACTTTGCGACGAAATTGAATCGCTTGCCCCAATTCTGACCGCCGCGCAACAACATGACGCGGCACTTGTATCGACGTGCTGCCATCGTCCTGCAGCCCAAAGCCCCAAATGTCATGAAAGCTATCCTCTACAATTCGGACATCTTCCGGAGGCGTAACAAAAAATCTGGTTTGTCCCTGTGCAGCATATTCGAAGAGTTTGTCAATCAGCTCCTTGCGCCTTTGCTCCGCGCCTCGCTTGCCAGGGGTATCTATAGCCGCCTTATTCGGTAAGAATTCCTTGGAGGCTGGCCATAAATCTGGCTCACCATCTAAAAACCGACGACCCCTGCGAAAAATACTCATAAGCATATTATGGCATAAAGGCTCTATTTTTACAATATTTCAGTACATGATAGCGGCTCTGCCCTGGCGTTATAGATACTTCTTGCATAGCTGCATTGACATTTCGGCTATTCGCAATATAATTTGCGGGCATGAGCAACTTCGCCAAAACTGAACTTATTACCACACCAGATGAGGCTGGGGAGCGCGCCAGACTATCGCAATACGTTTCGGTGGACGAACGCGGCATCGCGATCTGCAAACACCCGATAACCGAGGCAGTTATGCAATTAGCTGTCGCACGTGTGGCCGATGGCGACGACGCCGAACACGTCCCTTTTCAGCAACATGGCAAAACATTGCAAGTAGCGTTGCCCGGCGACAGGCCGTCGCAAATCGGATTTTTTATAGGCCAGGCTGGCAAAAAGAACTTGGCCGCGACGGCGCGCATCGGCACCTACCCAGGCGAGCCGCTCCTCACGACGCAGAAGATAGGCAGCATGCGCGAGGTGTTGCTGAACCTACAGGGCATCAAAAATACGGAGCTCGATGAAGCGCGTTGGGCCGATCAGATAGGTTTGTTCGACGAACTGGGATTTGACCCCGCCCGCAGCCGGGGCCTCTTTTCGAAAGCCCACAACCGCTTGGGCGATAACACCTGGACCGAGCAGCGCATTGTGGTTTTACCAAAAACTATGGATGACTTACTGGAAACGGTGGGGCCGAACGTCCGCGGCGACACGTATCAAATTACGGGGTACGAGGTGCAGCCGTACCGTCCGCCGCTGCTTCCGCGGCCATCTTATCGGCAAGACTATGACACCCACAGTTTTGGGCCGAGCAGGTCGGGCGTGCCCAAGGATATGAATGCAGGCTTAACTACTGGCTTTGGGAACGCTTTCGACACGGCGGCGCAGCTGGGCTCAATTAGTGCCACCAGCCTGCAAACTGCTTTCGAATTTAACTTCGTGCCGGAGCAGGCCTAACTTTCGCCGGACGCAGCTGCCTGGAGCGCGTTAGCTTCGGCCGCCCTTCTCATCTCGGAAAGCTCACCAACCTGCATGGTTAATACGCGGCCGAGCGCGGCAAAACTCGGTTCGGCGTCGGGCTTAGGGCGGCCTTCGGCCATATCTACATAGCTTCGCAGCGTCTCCGAAAGCGTCATACCCGGGATGACAAGGTCGCGCGAAGCTTCCACTACCAGAGACTGGCCGCTCGCGTCAGGCCCTCCTTGGCGCTTCGCTGCCGTACGCACTTGCATGCCCATGCTGCCAAACCGTCGACCCAGTGGGACGGCAAGGCAATCCGCCCGGACAAAAGGAAGTTTATGATGGGCGCGGCGGAAGGATGCAGGCATAAAGACGTACTTCCGGGGATTATCATCAAACTGGCCGACAAGTCCGCACAGCACCCCGCTCATAATGCTAAGTTTCCCTATTCGGCCTTCCCTTTCGGACGGGTCGGACAGGTCGAATGAAAGCAAGAACTTGGCCAACTCTACCGAATTCTCGTGCGTCTTTTGCAATCGCTCTTCGCGCGTCTGACAGTCAAAAGACGCGTTGCACATTTGCGCCGCAATAACTTCCATACTCGGCGTGTGGGCGAGCGCTTGGGCGAGCTGTAGTTCTACGTGTCCTATTTGGGCTACCCTTTTTTCTGTTGGTTGAGCGCGGCGCAGACTGGGGAGCACTTCCGCGGCTCGCAGCCAACGCTCTTTTGCTTGTTTAAGGGTTGTCCGCCGCTCATCCAGGTTTCGCCTCTGTGCGTCAGGATCGGATCGCACTTTAGTCCGGTGAATCACCAACTCTGCGGCCGCCCAGCCCGCGCTATATAACACGAGCCCGTGGTTGCTCTCGGCCATCACATCACCCCAATACCGGAGCAGGAGCGGGGTAGGACGCTGCGCTGTCATGTACGCCCGGAATGCCGGATCCCGAAATCCAAAAATATTTTCGAGTATCGACAGTTTTTCGGCCGGCCGGGCAGAGGCCTGCCTTGGCGGACCAGGCTTAGGAGGCGTTTCCATGGCTATAAAAACCTCGGCATATGTGATATTTATAACGTACTCTTTTTGCATGCACAAGCAGGGGGCATGGTTTGGTATATTATCCTGGTGAGCGAATTATTAACTCCCGAACGGACCGCCCGCTTTGCCTTGCGCGATTATATGAGCGTAGGGGCCGTGCCAGGCTTTGGCGAACTGGAAGTCGAGGCGCTCAACGAGTGGATTAATGACTGCGGCGCCGTAAAGTTAGGGCCAGAAGAAAGCGCTGCGCAGGCGTGGTTGTATGTCGAGCGGGCCTATGGCTTTTCCATGGAGCATGGCGGGCCAGGGTATGTGATACCGCAGGCGTCTGTTGACGCCATTCGGGCGGACATCACCCAAGCTGATAACTTCTTTCTGCGAACAATCCAAACCGGACACCCCCTACGTGCTGCCTCGGCTACCCTCGCGCGTGCCAGCCTGCCTACTTTTCGCGCCATTCTAACTGGCACGAGCAATGCGAAGGCAGGAGTGACATTCCTCAGCGGCCAAGCCAAAGCCGCATCTATGGCGCTTGAGTATTACCGCGGCGCGGGCGGGTTTCGGGACGTGCCCGCACTCAATACTATTCTCGGTTCTATGATGCTTACGGCGACATTTGCGCTCACCGATTATGCCGTGCTGCCAAGTGCCGACCGCCACGCTTTTGCCTTCGGTTCATCGCCTTACGATTGCTGGCACGCTGCCGTTCATGACTGCGACCAGGGCAAGACATACCCCGTCCGTTTTGCAGTAAACGGCCCTCCTGGCTACCTTGTATTGCCACCCCCTATCTTTGCGAACACTACGTTTCCGACACCGCATGGTCGAGGTACGCTTGAGGCCGCAATATTATCAGAAGAGTCTATCCAAAAACGAAAATTCCATCCTGATGCCGTCATCACAGAGCGGCAGCAAAAAGGGTACGACCACATGCAAAAGGTGGCCGATCTTGCAGAACTAATTATCGGCGACGAGTTAGGACGGGTCCGCGGCTACAAGTTCGCCGAACAGAAGATCGCGAATATTCCGCCCGAGCAAGCCGTGGATTGGTACCGCACGCTGCCGCCATTCGCCGATCCCTGTCACCGCTCGCATGGCGGCGCGCTCGACACGGCAATGTCCCAGCTGGAAATGAAATATGCCGAGGACGCTTTAGGGCCGCACGAAGCATACTTGCTTGGCTGGATGCACCTAGAGTCCGCACTCAGTTTTGAGGCGCAGCACGCTGGCAATCTTAATGCGCTACTCGGCAGCTTTGACCGCGCCGAGGATCTGCTGGCTCAGGCGGCGCAGGAGTTTGCGCCGGGGAGCGCCCAAGCGTTCGAGGCGTATTTTGCCTCGATCGCCGCGCCCCTGTACCGCGCAATTGCAACCGAGGACGTCGGCGAGGCCCACATTCATACATTTTGCGACGCCGCTGCCGACCTTTTGCAGGCTATGCTCGACCAATATGATGTGCTCGATAAAAAATCCGCCGAAGCCAGTGAACTTACACGGCTCATACAAGAGATCACTGTGATATTGCTGGGAACGGACACCGTCGCGCAAAGCTACATTGTACTGCCGAGTTCGCCGCGACAACGCCGAAACCACGAGAACACCCAGCGCGGCTGGGACTTCAACATATGGACAATGAGCGGCGAGGGCGCATACATTCCCGGTATCTTTAGCGGGCGCATCTCTGACATCAGCAACAACATTAGTGTCGATTACGGCACGCTTTCGATCTCAGAAAAAGCGCTCGGCCAGTACAAGCCGGCACACAATTTTGGCACCTCGCGGTTGCTGCTCGCCAAGCGCCAAAATCCGCATGACAGATATGATGGCGGGCAAACCAAGCGCCTGGCCTCGGCACAGCGCAGTGTCACGAACTTGCTTGCCGATGCGGCTGTGTAGACTGTGGCATTTTTCATAGGTGGCCGGCACGCATAGGGTATAATCAATTTTTGGTGTTTAAAGCGCGTAATCCAACAGGAGTGTCATGACGAAGCCCGAAATTTACAGTGACCTTACTACTGCCGAAGCGCTCGACGGCAGCAATATCGAACATCCGCGGATGCGCTGGGCGCACGAAATCATGCGCCCTTATTTGCGCGTCATCCCGGTTGTACACTGGAATTACGACATGGACGAAGCCGGCAACCCCACCGGCGAGCCCATGACGCGGCTCGTGCAAGGCCAAGCCATCGTGCACCGCGACGCTGTAGGCATTTATAACAATGTTTTCGACGGCCTGCGGTACCTTCGCTTTCCGATGCACCGCATGGTTACTGGCCTTGGCCCCGAGGATTGTGCCGACGACCGCATACTTATGAAGCGTAACCGCAACAACGTTTACCGGCCGCATATCCTTGGCGACCCAGAGGATCCGCCAGAAAAATGGGGAGCGCCGGGGCACTTGTTTGGCCTTGATGGCGACTTTAACGCGCTCGATTCCCCCATGATTATGCACGACTACCGCGTTATTCCGGAGGAGGCAATTGGCCGCACGCCGTTGTTCGCAGCGATCCTCAGCGCCAACCCGGATGTTGTTGAACTCTTCCGGGACAACGAGTTTGAAATCGGCGCCCACTGGCGCATGGCCGGAACATCCGATTACTTTGCCCACATCAGCCAGACCGTTCCAATGGATATGCACCACGTCGAGGCAAAACCGTCGATCATACGGAATATCGAGCTGCCGCCGGAGCTTTACAAGCCCGCGGCCTAAACTTTTGGAAGGTAAAAGTGCGGTTTAAAAATAAAACATGTGCAGTATACTTATATGGTACGCACGTTGCCGGCTTGGCGACACCTGCGTCGTCACCGTTTGTCCAAACCGTCCTAATACCAACTTAATCCAAGCTATCGTTATGCCCCTAGTTCACACTATTGTTGACAGTGACGAATACGTGCGCCCGCTGCTCCGCGAAGCTTTTCGCAAAGATGCGCACGGCCTCAGCCAGGCAGAACTCCTGGCCTTTTTGGCGAGCACAATCTGGCCGCATTCAGATGGCGAAGCGCGCGTCGTTTCGATTGTTGGCGGCGCGGGCGGCGGCAAGTCCACCCTTGCCCGGCGGCTTATTGCATGCCTGCAAGCACAGGGTCTGGCCGCCGAGACTATCAGCACCGACGATTACGTGCTCGGCGACCGTACCTGGCGCTGGCAGCATTTTGAAGGCGAGCTCGTTCGCGACCCGCGCGGCAAATACGACTTCGCTCACCTCCATCATAAAATCAACGCCATCAGAAAAAACCGCTCGGCCGAGCATTTTATAAAAGTCCCCACATACGACGCAGCAAGCGGCCGCGCCATAGACGTGGGCGAGGAAAATTACCGGCGCGCCATTGGCAAGCTGGACGTACTCGTTGTGGAGGGAGACGTCGAAATCGGCGCGCCGGACCTGACCATTTATTTGCATCTGGCCGACCGCCACCGCTTACAAAACCGCATCGCGCGCGATCAAGTCGAACGGGGCGTACCCGATCCAAAGCGCATCGCAGCCAATTTTGCGCTCCGCCAGCGCAATCAGCATTTCCCGTACACCTTACCAGCGATCAGTAAAGCGGATATCGTAGTCCACGCCCAACCGCATGGTGAGTGGCGTTACGACACCTACCGCGCAAAATAGTCGAGTAAAACCGCAGCGGCTTCGTTTTGGCGCAATTTCTTTTTGGTGTGGGCCAGCGTTTGGTGCGTGCGGCGTTCGAGCCAGCCATCAAAGGCCCAGAGGTGCGGCGACATCCAGCGCCACGCCGCGGCTGAGCGTTGCATAGTCCACTCAATTGCGCGCTGCATGCCGAGCGCCAGCGCCATAACCGCCACACTTAATGCCCAAAAAATAACATACGCCATAAACAATAATCCATGGATCAGGCGCGGGCCATGCAGCCGCGAAGTACGCAGCTTGGGCAAAACGATATGCTGTTTCGGCGATGGCTTTGGGGCGTCAGTCAGCGGCTCTGCCTCGGTCAGTTGCTGTAGCAGCACGCTCGCTACGATTCGCGGCCTCGTGTGCAGGACATCGTGCAATGCCGCGCGTGTGTGCAGCCAGCGGCGCACGCCAAGCCACACCAAGGTCACCACGCCGAGCAGCGATAAACCAAGCGCGCCATCAATCATAGTATCTGGCGAGAGTACAATCTTTGTGCCCGGCACCTGCCCGCCAAAAAATAAGCCGGCGAGCGCATTCGTAATCTGGTCGTTCTCCAGAATCGCCCACGCGTCAAACGCGCACAATAAAAACAGCACGGTTTTTTGTATGCCGTTTAAAGCTGTTTGCCGCTGCGTGGTTGCCTCGCCCAGTGTTTTCACAGTTGTATATTATACCATAATATTACAGATTGCAGCAGTGTCCGGCGAGCATAAAAATGTGCCTGATCGGTAGGAGGTTGACCAGGCACATTATTTGTATAGTAGCGCGCAAACTTTAAGTGAAGCTGAAACGCGGCACTATTTTATGCAATTACGCTGTTTTTTCGGTCAGTCTGCCGTCTTGCAGGCGGAAGGTTTTGTCGGTTTTGCCGGCGATCGAAAGATCGTGCGTCACCACAATAACCGTCGTGTTTTCGCTGCGCGCCAGCCCATGCAAAAGGTCGAAAATCATCTTGCCGGTTTGGCTGTCGAGGTTGCCGGTTGGCTCGTCGGCCAGGATGAGGTTCGGCCGGTTGGCAAGCGCCCGCGCGATCGAAACACGCTGCTGCTGGCCGCCGCTCAATTTGCCTGGTTTGCGCGCCATTTGATCGTCGCTCAGGCCGACTTGCTCGAGCAGTTTCCGGGCGCGTTCCTGTCGCTCCTTTTTAGGCACTTTGGCGAATTCCATCGGCAGCATGACGTTTTCGAGCGCGGTCAGGTTGGGCACCAAATTATAGCTTTGGAACACAAAGCCAATTTTGCGGCAGCGATATTTTACCAAGGCGCTATCGTGCAGCTTGGTAATGTCCTGATCGTCGACCGTTATGGTGCCGCTTGTGGGTTTATCGAGTGCGCCCAGCAGGCTGAGCAGTGTGCTTTTACCCGAGCCGCTCTTGCCCACGATCGACGCAAACTGCCCGCTTGGCACCTCGAGCGTTACGCCGCCCACGGCTTCTACAACCGTGTCGCCTGATTTAAACGTCCGTTTTAGATCTGTAACTTGCAACATATAGAGTTCCTTCCTATTCTGCCCGCATGACTTCCGCCGGACGGATTTTTGCAATAAAGAACGAGGCGAGCGCGCTGCCAGCAATGGCAATCAAGATCGCGGCGCCCAAACCGTAGGCAATGATGTCCCAGCCCACAACCGCGTGGATGTTGGTGAGGCTTTGGTGCAAGCCGCCGAATGCACCGCGCAATCGTCCGTCGCCAGCAAAGGCGTGGCCCCCGGGGCTCGCACTAATTGCCATGCCGTTGCCGGGATTACTGCCGTTATCAACAAGCAGCCGCGTAATCGGGTTGCCGGCGATAACGCCGAGCACTATGCCAATTACCGAGCCCAGCACCGTCAGCGTTGCGGCCTCAACCATAAACTGCGACATCACCGTGCCATTTGAAGCGCCGATGGCCTTGATTACACCGATTTCCCGGCGGCGCTCCCGTACAATCATCACCATCGTCATCAGAATTATCGCTGCGCCGGCCAATACCGCACCAATCCAACTATACAGCGAGATAGTCTGGATGTTTTGCAGCGGTGCAATTGCTTGCTGCGCTTCTTCGGCACCGTTCGTGACGTCCGCGGCGCTGCCAAGCGATTTCTGGATCGCCGCCGTCGCACTCGCCACATTTGTGACCGAGTCAATCGTGGCCGTGGCACTCGTAACCGCGCCAGCTTGGTTGGAGAGTTTTTGCACCGTCGCCAGCGGCATAATCGCTTGGTTGTTACTAAAGGCATTGCCCGCGTCAAAAATGCCAGCAACTTTAACAGCTGTGCCGTACGCCGTAAACGTCGAGCCGACTTTAAGACTGTTCTTGGCCGCCAGTGTGCTGCCCACCAGCGCCACGTTGTCTGTGCTGTTGCCAGTAAATACCGCGCCACTCGTCAGTTTGAATGTGCCGCCGCCCTGGGTCGATTCCAACCGGGCCGGCGTGTTCGTGCCAGTCACCGAAATTGGCGGCGTGAACGAAACGGCTGCGCCCTGATCACCGCCGGCAAAGCTGGTATTGCCATTATCGCGCGGCACAAACTTTTCGCCATTATTTCTAGCGAACCGCTGGCCGAGCGTACCGGCATCAATGGCCGATGCCAAATTACTATTGTCGGTGGTCAACCGGTCCTGCAGCGTCTCGGCCATTGCCGTCACATGCGCCAGTTTTTGCACCGCGACGAGCTGGGTTTCGGTCAAAGCATTGCCGCCGCCTTCGAATCCGCGCACCCCGGCCGGCGAAATACTCACCGTGTTGCCGATGGACGCCTGCACCGATTTTATTTTCTCTCCCACCGCTTGGTGCGCCACCAGCATGGCGAGCGCAAGCCCCATGCTCAGCCCCAAAATGACCACGATCGAAACCGTGCGCACCACATTACGGAACGCATTGCGCACTCCTCTGGTTATGACATTCATATATTGCCCTTATTTACGTGATGTGCCGAATATAGCACGCCCGTAATTAAAGCAAGCTTAAAGCGTTTTACACCTTACGAAGCGCGCGGCAGACGCATCGTAAACACCGAGCCTTTGCCGACCGTGCTCTTCACATGGATCGAGCCGCCGTGCTGCTCAATAATCTTGCGGGCAATGGCGAGGCCCAGCCCGTAGCCGCTCGCCGCCTGTTTGCTGCGAGCCTGATCTACACGGTAAAACCGGTCAAAGATATGCGGCAAATGCTCGGCAGCGATGCCCGGGCCATTGTCGCGCACGCTAACGCTGGCAACTTTCCCGCCGGCGCCCGTCAAATTCACACGCGCGTGCTTGGCACTGTATTTTATAGCGTTATCGAGCAAAATCACCAGCACTTGCGCCAGGCTTGCCGGGTCGGCTTCAATCCGCACGTGCGGCACCGTATCTTCGATGGTAATGTCTTTGGCTTGTGCCGCGCTGATCACGCGGTTCATGGCATCTCTGGCAATATCGTCGAGCCATACCGGCTGCACCTGTATGGTTTGGTCGCCGCGCGCCAGCCGCAGCAGACCGTCAGATAAATCGCGCAGCCGCATGACTTCTTCCAAGTTGCTGCGTAAAAGATTTTTGGCGTGCGCAAGGGTGAGACCGCTGCTGCGCAGGGCGACTTCGTTTTCGGTTTGAATAACGGTAAGGGGCGTGCGCAGCTCGTGGCTGGCGTCGGAGGCAAAGCGGCTTTGCGCTTCCATGGCGTGCTCGATCGGCTGCAGCGTGCGTCGCGCCAGGTAATAACTCAAAAATGCCCCGGCCGCCAAGGTTAACATGTTAAGTATAATTAATTTACCGAGTAGATCACCCCGTCCTTCGGTAATGCGCCGTTCAAAAAAACCTTTGTAGTCATAATCGCTCGCCGGCCAGGTTTGCACGTAGCTGCTGCCCCAGGCCGAATCCGGCGGCACCTGCCGGCCGAGCTCATGCGATGACGTGTAATAAAACACACAGCTAAACCCGGCGCTCATGGCCATAATAATTGCTAAATACGACAGAGCGAGCCGCGCTGTCGTTGACTTGAGCGATTGCACAAACCCGGCGATCGTGGTCTTCACTTTAGGAAGCTCCCAGCCTATAGCCAAAGCCACGCACGGTCTGGATGAGCCGCGGCCCGTCAAACGGTTTGTCAATCTTGGCGCGCAAGTAGGTGATGAAAACTTCGACGGTGTTCGGCAAAATATCGGCGTCAAAATCCCAAACGTGCGACATAATATTGTGTTTACTAAGCACCTTTTCTTTGTTGCGCAGCAGGTATTCCAGCAGCGCGTACTCTTTGCTGGAAAGCTGGATGGACTTACCGGCACGACGCACCTCTTTGCTCACCGTGTCGAGGGTGAGGTCGGCGGCCTGCAGCGTTTCGCCAAGCGAGTCGTGCGGGCGGCGCAGCAAAGCTTTAACGCGCGCCAGCAATTCCTCAAACGAGAACGGCTTAACGAGATAATCATCTGCGCCGGCATTGAGGCCCTCGACGCGGTCGCGCACTTGGTCTTTAGCGGTCAGAATCAGGATCGGCACGTGGTTGCCGGCGGCGCGGATTTTGCGGCAAATCTCTACGCCATCCATGCCGCCCGGCAGCATGCGGTCTAAAATAATGAGGTCGTACTCCTCAAAGAGCGCCGCGTTCAGGCCTTCTTCGCCGTCGTGACAGACGTCGGCCGCAAACGACTCGCTGCTTAATCCCTCGCGAACGGCGTTGGCGATTTTGTGCTCATCTTCGATAATCAGTACACGCATACGTCATAGTTTACGCGCCGATCCTTAGGTTTACCTTAAAGTTTTGGCACGGCGCATCAGGCCATCGATGGCCCCATGCGCGACTCCGGCCACAAATAGGCGATAAGCTGCCGCCCCTTGGTGCTGAGCCGAATCCATGAACCGCGTCTCGTAACCGAAATCAAACCCTTGTTGCGCAGCGCCTGCACAATGTGCGCCAGGCGTTTGCGGTCATAACGCAGGCTCTCGGCCAGCGCTGTAAAATCTTCTTCGCCGATCTCGTCAACTTGCTGCAGGACGATCGCGTAATCCTCTGGTAATGTAATTGCTCGCATATTATTTCCTCCTTTGCTTATGGTTAGTTGAAGGTGCTTTTATAGTAGGCCGGCCAGCTTTAGAAAAGCCTTAAAACGCAGCAGTTAGGCCGGCAGGGAGTGTATTATTCAGGCAATATGCAGCTGGCGAGCGTTCGTCCTAGACCACGAAATACTGATACACTAGGGGCATGATATTTTTTCTCTCGATTTTGGCAGCTTTTGCGTGTGCGCTTTGCACTGGCATTGGCGCCATATTGCAAAAGGCGAGCGCCGACAAGGAAAAGCCGGTGCATGGCATCAAGCTCGGTTTTTTGTGGTCGCTGCTGCATAATTGGAAGTACGTGCTGGGCGTCGTTATTGACACGCTCGGCTGGGTGTTTGTGTACTTGGCCGTGCAGCACATTCCGCTGTTTTTTGCCGAGGCGATCGTGTCGTCCAACTTACTGATTACGGCGCTGCTCGAGCACTTTGTGTTGCACACGCCGCTGCCAAAGCGCGCTTACTTTGCAGTTATTTTAGTGTTGTGCGGTTTGGGCGTGCTGGGGCTGGCCGCTGGGCAAGAAGCGCCGCGGACAGTAAGTTTGCATATCGAATGGGCTCTGGCACTTGTGCCGATCGTGGCATTGGTACTGGCGGCGGCGGTTGGCCGCTCAAAACAGTTGGCAGCTACCGCCGGCGTGGCGCTGCTGGGCGGAGTAGCCTTTGGCGAGACGTCGGTCATTAGCCGCGTCTTCCCCTTGCCTCACCCGCTCTGGCACGCACTTACCGGCCCGCTTTTGTACGGCTTGATCGCCAGCGGCATTGTGGGCGTGCTTTTGTTTTCGACTGCTTTGCAGCGCACACATGCCACGGTGGCGAATGCCTGTTTGACGATTTCACAGACGTTTGTACCGGCGATCATCGGACTCGCCGTGCTTGGCGATACGGTGCGCGCCGGGCGCTGGTACGCCGTAGTGCTGGGGCTCGGCCTGTCGGTGGCCGGCACCTTATATTTGATGATGGTCACGCGGCATACCACGAAAATCGCAGCGTTATAGCTCTGTCGTTGATGGTGGCGCTGTTTCGATTTCCGGGACTGGCGCTATTTCGATAACTTTCGAGTCCGGACCCCACGTCTGCCAGGCATATCCTGCCGAAGCTAGTAGGCCGGCTCCTACGGTGCCCGCCGCACCGCCATATGCCGAATACTCCAAAACTGACTGTGCCACCGTGGCAGCCTCCGACTGCGCGCCGCCGAATACTTCTGCAGCACGGGAGCCAATATCGAATATAACTGAGCCAGAAGCAAAGGCCATTGCTAGTTTACCTGGCGCGTTTGGCTGTATGTTTACGCCTCGACGGCGACCCTCGTAAGAAACGGCGGCAGTAACAGCTTGCACTCCTACGATCGGAACGCTCATTTCCCACGGCATAATATTAGTAGCCGTTAGCAGGCCGAGCGCCGCAAGGAGCTGGAGTTTGTCTAGTCCGGCATCCAGCGCCTGGCCCTGTACACACTTAGTGCCGGTTTTGTCGGCAATATAACCATCGACCCAATCGCAGAGCCGCGCGCCCGTAATGCAAGCTCCGGCAGCCACCCAGTTATGGGCCACCACCTCGCCAAGGCCAACGAAAAACGCAGCAGTACCGCCGCCAGTCACCACATTGGCCGGCGTCCCCCATCCGTTTGTCCGCGCAGCCTGCCGCTGCCACCAGTTCCATTCTTCCGGCGGGATATTCTCCCAATCCGATTTTCCGACGACGCGGTGCAGTTCCATTGTGCGGCAATCATATCAGGTGTTTGCAGGTTTCGCAAGTCTGTCGCATATGCGCCCAGCTGTACGAAAAAGCTTCTGCATTGTATAGTTAAGATGTTAATGAAGCGCCATTACAACTACAATTCCCGCAATCGTTCTGCCCCTTCCCGGCCGCGCCGCCGGTTGGTGCAGCTTGTCGTATTGCTTGTTGCTGTTGCCGCGATCTGCGGCGGCTTTGTGGTGTATGCGCACACCAGAACTACCCTGCCCGTTACGAACACAGCACATACAGCCGCGAACACGCCAAAAGGCCTGGCTGCCCAACAAAGTCTGCCGGCACAGTCAACCAGCAACACAACTCCAACCCCTTCCCCAACGCCCGCGCCAACCAAATGCACCGGCAACACCGATCCGCACTTTGTACTCGTAAGCATCAGCGCCCGCCACATGTGGGCCTGTGCCGCCGAGCAACAAGTGTACGAATCGCCTGTGGTGACTGGCATGGAAAAACTTGCCGCCGATCTCACCCCCCGCGGTACATATCACGTCTACGCCAAACAGACCAACCTGTATCTGCGCGGCTCGGACAGCACCGGCAGCTGGAACGATTACGTCTACTACTGGATGCCGTTCCTCAATAATCAGTACGGCACCTATGGTTTCCATGATGCAACCTGGCGCGCCGACACCGCCTTTGGCAACATCAACCCCAACACCTCCGACGCTTCACACGGCTGCGTCGAACTGCCGCTTGCTACTGCAAAGTGGCTCTACAATTGGGGTCCGATCGGCACCACCGTCAAGGTTGTTGACTAGCGCGGCCGCGGCTTAGCGCAAGACTTGTACAAAACTATATATAGCGAAGCCAAGCAGAATAACACCGGTAATGCGCTGCAAAAGCTTTACCGGAACGCGCTTAATAATCCGCTTGCCGGCAATGATGGCAAAACCGGTCACTGCCCACAAACCAAGCGTGGCGCCGATGCCGACGCTCAGCGGATCATGGTACTGCGCCGCATAGTTTGCCGTTGCGATCTGCGTAATATCGCCCCATTCGCCAATAAAAATCACGCCAAAAGCCGTGCCGAACACTTTCATAAAACTGTGGCTGCGCGGCTTGGACATTTCTTCTTCGTCTTCCACGCCATGTTTACCAAAGAACAGGAGCAGCGCGCCGGCCAGGAACAAAATCGCCACGATCGTTTCAACTAATTTGTGCGGTAATAGCGTCAAGGCGTGACCAGCCAGAACAGCGATAATAACATGTGCCAAAAACGCGGCCGCGGCGCCAAGCCATACATACCACGCTTTAAAGCGCGTACCCAAAACGAGCGACGCGAACAGCGATTTGTCCGGCAGCTCAGCCAAAAATATAACTCCAAAGACGAGCGCGATAATACCAAGATTCATGTGTTCTTATTATACAATCACAAGCCGCTTTTCCTAATAAAAGAAGCCCGGAATTGCTTCCGGACTTCTTTTGTGATTGACTGACCACGCTAAAACATTATGTAATCATCTTAGGCGCCAAGTACTCTGTCGATACGTAGGATTTTTTTATCCTTGGTTGGCGCAAATTCAAACGCTAAGCCACTTTTGGTAAAGACACTCATTATGTCTTGCTCCTTTTTTGTTTTAGTTTTTAATGTGTTTGTTTTGTGATCACAACATTTATTATTATACACGAATATGTATTTTTGTCAATGCTGCTTTCACATCACTAAGTTCAGTGTACAAACAAAAAACTAGGCGCGCTAGTCTTGAAATTACAGATTATTAATGACCAAATACCAGTGTAGCGCGTGTGTATTTAGTGGTGGCCATCAGAACACGACGCCATAGTCAACCAGCTCTTGGCGAGCCTGTTCGTGCGACGTAAAATGTATGGCAGCAAAGCCAACACTGCTAGCCGTGCTCAGACTGTTTAAGGTGTCGTCAACAAACGCCAGCTCTGGCGGCTGCACGCCCAGCGCCTGTATAAAATGGCCGAACGCCCGCGGGTCGGGCTTCATAAATCCGGTCTCGGCGGAAACCTGAAACACGTCAAAATGTTTGTCCACACCAAGCTCCCGCATGCGCGCGCCGTTTTGGACGGTATTATTGCTGAGCAAGCCGGTCATGTAGCCGCTGCCGCGCAGCTCATCCACCAGCCCGATCATACTTGGATCAATAATGTCGAGCTGCCGGTTGGTTTCGTCGCTGAGCGCCATGATGGCGCTGTAGCTTTCGGGCTTGCCAATCTCTGTAACGAACTGCCGCCAAAAATCGCCCCAGCTTTCGATCTGACCAGTCAGGATGGCTTCGTTCTTGCTAAAGTAGATCTGCTTGTAGTCCTCGACTGGCATGTCGAGTATCCGGCTGGCGCGGGCGTTAAAGCCTTCGCCCGGGCGCTTGAGGCCGGCGATTACACCGCCGTAGTCAAATCCGACTGCTTTAATCATCGCTCTATCATACCAGAAGTTACGCGGGATTGATGCCAGGTTTACGCAGGCCAAACCGCCACTGTTTTCTGCTTTGCCCGGGTTGTCGGTCGCCAGCCGCCGGATACACCACGTCAATCGAGCGGATGCGGCTAAACAAATCCAGCTTACATCCGGGCGACGTCAACCGCGGCCAAATCTGTACTTCGCCAGTGTTGACCGGTATGGGTATAACCGGCTCCTGCAGCTCGGGATCGCGCCGAGGGATTGGCGGTGTGTAGATTTTTCCGGAATGCATGAGTTCGGTCATATCGAACGCAAACGGCTGTATGGCTCTGCCTTCTTTGCGCCTCATGATGACGCCCCATTGCAGCATTCTGAGGTAAGTCGTGCCCGCGATGGCCAGCACCTCGCAGCCGACGTGCGTGCGCGCTGTGGTGTAGTCCTGATGGGCAAGCCAAAACTCGCTGTACGGCCGGGTCATCACCGGCTCGTTGTTCCAAATTTGACTAACGCTCCACGCATCCCGCGGATCATCGAATGTTCGCCGGCTAATGAGTTCGGTATCTACGACAACCAGACTCCCATCTTCAAGCGAAGGGTCGAATACGTTGCCGGCCTGATATCTTATTTCTGTTGCATTGCCGGCAGCGACTTGCCCCACACCATATCGCAGCTCCCGCTGAGCGTGCGCAAACTCTTTGCGGGTAAGGCGGACTTCCGGAATAACTGGCTCATTTATAAAGGTGGCTTCGTTGCATATATCGTAGCCGCCCCAATACTCCGGGGTGATCTTATTGGCTTCGTGCGGTTGGGTCATACTTATTTCTCCCGCTTTTGGTTGGCGAATCCCGCACCCATTATTTTTTGTTTATCCTGTAGGGATTTTCCACTGCCGCTTTGAGGGCGCTCAGCGCTATACGTCTCGATTCGTCGTGCAAGCGGATAAAATTCTCTACTTCGAGCTTCGGCCGCGTAACAACGCGCACCACAGAGCGGCCGCCGTTCCAGGAAGTGCGCTTTGCCGAATTCCAGCGTTCTATCCCAGTCTTCCTTGTGACGGGCAAGTACCACAAGCCGACCTGGATTTCGCCGATAACTCCTCGGCCGGAGCTTTTAGCATTCGCAGCCAAGTGAAAGCCGACGCAGCGCTCCGTCCTCAGTTGCTCATCCGCCTCCGCAACCGTGCTGGCAATTCTGCCGCCACCACCTCTCGCAGACAGCTGCCAGCCATCTTCTCGTGCAGTTTGCAGGCGGTCATATGCATCTTCAAGCGGCGTCAGCTCGATGTCGGTGATCCTGCCATTAAAGCGTTTGCCCCTAAATTTAGGTGCTCCGATTAATTCCCGGATATGCATGCGGCCGTCCCACGCCAGCTTTTCTGCAGGGGTCATATCAGGATCGACTACCTGCGCCACTATATCTTCGAACGGCGGCAGCTCGGTGATATCGGCCAGCTGGATAGCAGTATTCGGTGTAAACGGGTTATTAAACTCAGCGCTCATAGAAAACTTATAATATCATGTTTTGCGATACGCATTCTCTGCAATCGGGGCGCCTAGCGCTTAAATAGAAAGAACCCTCGTTGGCGCAGACTTTTGAGCACTCACATTGAATATATGTGGTCTTAACGCAGTTTGGTCATAAGCTTGATATTAGCTATATATTTTACTGGATCAAGAAGTGGATGACTGATGAGATAATTCATATGTTTATCTATAAAGGGCATGAGATTATCTGGATATAGTGAGCTATTTGCACTATAAGTGGCCGTGGTATTGTACAAACTGCTGGCGACCATTTGTTTGAGCTTTTGTTTACTCTGCTCCCCTTCATCGGAATCAGCAAAGGTGATTCTCGTCTTCATTAAAGCCATATCAAACCCGCCCCTTTATCTGCTTAGGTTTCTTGACCGCTTTGCGTCCTTTATCTTTGGACATATATTCTCCTTGATTTGAAATTTAAAGCCCTTCGAAGCAGGGAGGGTGAACTACTAACTGGCTTCAGGTTGCTCGGGGTTTGCAGGTTCAGCGATAGCGCTTCCGCCCCATCAGGTTTATTCTCAGTTTTGATATATTGAGAAAAGTGTACTTTTGATTCTTTGATAGTTCTTGCGGGTGTAAATAGTGACATAGTCAGGCCTTTTGATTAGATTGCTGTCATAGTCTAACAACAATCTTTTCGTCAGCTCCTGGCTAGATATTTAGTGTTGAGGTCATCTACTTACAGTAAGTATAGGCTTGTGTTTGACTTTCTCCTAATCTCATATTAAAGCATATACTACTTTTCTTCAGTGATTGTTGGGTAATAAAAAACCTCTGTCATGCTGACAGAGGTCAAAGTGCTAAATGGTTGCGGGGGCAGGACTCGAACCTGCGACCTCGTGGTTATGAGCCACGCGAGCTGCCGCTGCTCCACCCCGCGATATCTGGTTTGCCGGCTACTACAACCGGAAAAACACTCCTACAAATATAGCAAACAGAGGTGCGTATGTCAATCGTCACTCTTGGGCCGGCTGGCGGTGAAAGAAAAAGTCCATCCACGCCTGAAAGTTGCGCTGGTACGCCGGCTGGTGATTCACGGTAGTTGTCTTTTCTTTTTGGGCCAGCGAGGGCACGTCCACGGTGTGCGCCAGCGCCACACTCGTAGGTACGACAACAATCTTCTCGCCAGGCGCAGCCAGCCCGAACTCCTGCCGGGCGGTAATGTCCAAGTACTGATTGGTGTTAAAATACTGGTTTTGCAGCTTAAGATTATTGTCTTCGAGTTGCTGCACGCGCGTCTGCTGCTGCAGCTGGCTGATCTGTTTTTGCAGCGTGTAGTTGGTGTTGATCACCTTGATGCCGCTCCAGCTGATCAAGAGCGCCACCACCAAAAAAACCACCAGCCCGGCCACACGCACATCGCGCAAGTCGCCAGCGTACTCATAGATCATTTTTTGATACTGTTTGATTTTTTCCTGCACCGATTCCATTGTATAACTTGCGCCGTAAATCTGCTATACTCATCCCTGTTACGACCATTCGTGGGCGATACGGGGGCGTAGCTCAGTGGTTAGAGCAGTCGGCTCATAACCGATTGGTCGCTGGTTCAAGTCCAGCCGCCCCCACCATGTTGGATTTCGTACAACAATCCAGCCAAAAGACGCAACCTACTCTTTACCATAGAGCGCTGCGTCATTTTTATTGAACAGCCAAGGGGAGATTATGAAGGAAACGATTGCAGAAGTAATTGCGGCGGGCGCATTCTTAGTATCACCGCACCATACAGACCATCCAGCCGTAGTTGAAGCCGCTCCGCAAGCCGAAATTATCATCGACAACGCGAACACCATGCCCACGCATTGCGCACAGCCAGAAAGTTCCAGCCCGGTCGCAATCGACAGCGTCCCCGTGCAGGCAGCCGCTTTTGAGATGTTTGATCCGAACTCGCTTCTTTTTTGGATCGAGGCTGGCGGTGGCGGTTTAGGCGCAGGGGTAATTGGCAGTTTTTTGACAAGCCACGGTTTAAGGTCCAGTTTGCGCAAAAACCACGAAAAGATCAGCGAAGATGGTCGGGCGGCAGCCGGACAGTTGAATCTCGTATTAGAGAACGCAATGCAGCAAGCAAACGGCTTACGCGACGATGACGTGCCAGAGCTGCGCGAACTCATCAAAAAACATACCCAAACTGCAAACAGACTTTTTGAAGCCCTAGACAATACGAGTGCTGAGTACGATGCCGAACGGCAGCGAATATTCCCGAGCAAGTACCGGTTGAACGAAGCCCAGCATACTGCGACCGTCATAAAAACAGCTAAGACCGCATTAAAGCACGCCCAAAAACTACAAAAGGAGCTGGACAGAGTACAGACAGACCTTTCCGAAATCGAAGATAATATAACAAACGCCACCGCAAGTGTCGTAGCATTGCGGAGTGATTTGGGTGCATTAATTGAAAAAGGCTGGGACGTAAGTACATACGAAGAGCGCACCGCGGCATTTGCGGACTCTATTGCAGTGGCGCGCGACAAACATGCGCAGCATTATTTGACCGAACCCGTCGCAATCATAAAAGATACGACCGAAAAGACTCTGGATTTACAAAAAGAGGCCGCCACCTTGGAGCCGCGCCACGCCGCCGCCATCGAAGCCCACAGCGCACAGCCCGACCGCATCGTAGCAGCCGAAGCAACTGCTGTAAAAATCCGTGAACGGTTCGCCACATTAGGAGAAACATATAATCCGAGCTGCCTGGCCGGTTTCGAAAACGTACAGGATGAGCTCGCCGCCGCATTAGCAGCCCTTACCTCGACGCACTTAAACACAGGCGACAACACAGGTGAGCACGGTAAAAGCGTCGAGGCCGTGCAACGGAGCGAAACGTTCATTGCGGCTTTCGACGAGGCTTTTGAGCAAGTACAAACCATGGCCGCCGGCCTTGAAGAGCGTGATAAGCACCTCGCAATATTGGTTAAACAGCTGCCGCGCGACATCACCGCGCTGAGTTCCCGATTTGAACGGGCGTTGGCTCTGGCCGACGATCCGGACGTAAAAGGCAAAACGGCCGATACAATACGCTCCCTCGTCCATGACGTCGCCGATTTGCGCAAAGGCATTAGTACCGACCAGGAGCCACAACCGCATTACCTAAGTCTCGAGGAGCACCACCTTGCCCTTGCCGAAAGACTCGATGTCGTACATACCGCTGCCGTGAATCAAAAGCAAGAGATGAATAATTTTCGCGCCGACATACCGCAGCTCATTGCGGGATACAATAAGCTGATACAAGTGATGCAGGACTTCAGTGCCGGCGACGTTCGACTATATATGGAAACTCGCAACAGCATCAATCAGCTTGAACCCTACACGCATGCGGTGGCAGCGGATAGAAAAAACTTGCAGCGCCAGGATAAGTACCTGAGAGAGATGCTTGTCTATGCGAATGACCTCTTGCAACAAGCCCAAGAAGAGGCCGGCGAGGACCACCCATTGGTTGCGACCGCCAAACTTGCAGGTATCGCCCTAGCGATCGCCGGCATCAACGTACTCGATGACATGTAGTAGCAAAATTATCAAAACATGATATTATAAGTTTATATGTCCGGTGTTCGCCCTGAAATCCAAGGCTTTTTTGAGCGTTTCCCCGCTGCGCACGATGCGTACGCGGATTCTAAACTGTACCATCTGACCCACAGCAGATATGTGCCGGGCATTCAGACCGAAGGCCTGCGCCCGAACGCCGATTTATTCCCGGCCGAGCAAGGCGTATTCCTTTTGCATGTGTGCAGCAGTTACAGCTCCGGCCAACCCTCAGACATCGAGTACGTTCAAAACAGGATCCTCAATTCTGGCAATATTTATCTTTCGGCCACGGTGCCGGATATGAGCGACGAGTTTGGCTACGGCATCCCGGAGCGGCTGGTGTTTCTGATGCGCGGTATGGCGGCGCTCGCCACCAAAAGCAGCCTTACAGAAGCCGAACGCAATTTTGCTGCACGCGCCCTGGAAGGACATCGCACCGCGCTTACCGAAGGCGAGCCAGCAATCGTTGCATTGCAAGTCGATCCACTCGCGCCCGGCGTAGTAAACAACAGGCTGGGCAACGTACCACTCGACGGGATTCACGACGAAACGCTCGCCCTTGATGCTGTCCGGTACGTCGACGGCCCCTACGGCAACAACATACCGATACAAAGTGCGATAGAACCGGGCTTTATCACCGTGTTCGATCAAAAGCCTATCACCGCTGAACGCGCCATGCAAACGGTCAACGCCGAGCCGGGCTGGGCTGCCGCAATCCGCTAATTTTCGCCAGGCCTACAGGCTCTGCCAGGCAAACATGTGGCCGGCCGTGGTCGGGGCGGCAAATGCCGGCCTGTCATCAATGGCGACGGCATGCTGTAATTGGCCAAGCAGCTGCGCAACCTCATGCGTACCGCGTGGCCCAGGCCGAAACTCTTCGACCAACATAGGAGCGTCGTAGTAATCGAAGGTCCAGTCCTCAATCCGGTAGTGACGGTCTTGCGGACTTGGGCATTCGGCCATGCCTTGCTCTGCCTTGAGGCGCGCTTGTATGCCGTGGACATTAGGCCGGCCGGACGGACTCTGCGACTGATACGCAAATGCCCATTGGCGTACGGGCATGTCAAATGCACGGCTCGGTGTTTCCAGGCGACGCCCAAGAATCGTTAAACGGCCCCCTTCGCACGTTTGGAATGCCCGTGACAAAAAGGGAGCCTCGTAACTCATCAGGTCGAGTTCGCCTGGCGCGGGACGATAGCCGCCTTCGTAAAAACGCTTGTTAGCAAGCAACCCAAGCAGGTTGACGCCAGTGCGGAGCCGATGATCGGTTACTTCTGGATCACCGAACGGGTCGGCCGTGTCGGGCACTTTTGGATTCGTGAGCTCGGCAATAGTACTCGCAACGATTCCCTGGAAGAGCGAAGGCGGCTTTATAAGCGGCTCCGGCGGCCTTTGGGAGGGTTCTGATTCCTGGAGACCACGGAGGATTTCCAACATAGCACCGGGATTAACTGACTCTGTACTCATGAAGTTTCTAGTTATACTATTGTGATCGCCGATGGTCAAGCCACTTTGCTACAAATAAAAGTAGGCCAATACCACGTTTGACCTACTTTAAGTACATCGCGCGGCTAGTTGGCGTCGCGGCGTACGAACAATACGGCGGCGACAATCCAGCCGACCACCAGATAGATCGCGAACACGCCAGCTGCTTTACCAGGCGTGAGCATGCCCTGCGCCGGGTTGGTAGAACCGCTGTTAATCACCTGATCCAGCGAGCTGAATGGCAGATATATGGTGTCCTTTTTGAGTAGCAAGCCCAGCAAATTCTCTACCACGCCAGGAATAAGGAACATCGAGACGATCGACGCAACCTGATTGCGCACCAACACCGAGATCACCAGGCCAATCATGCCAGTACCCCAACCGTAAAACAGCGTGCGCCATATCAGATCACCGTAGTGGATGATCTGGTGCGGCATCTGCATGCCATGCGCGCGGATGCCAAGGTAGCTCATCACCGGAGAAAGCACGCCGATGAATGCAGCAAACAGCAGGGCGTATGCGCTAACCGCCAAGAATTTACCCACCAGCACCTTCATACGATTGTTCGTCGCAGTTAAGGTATGCATGATGGTGTTGTAGCGATATTCGTGCGACACCAGCAAGATGGCAATGATCGAGGCAAAAATTGCCGTGGTCGAAAGTGCGCCGGTTACGTCACTTGCAAGCAAGTTCGGATGGTAGGCCACATCTGAGACGCCGAGCTTGTAGCCCTCGATGTAAAAGGCAAAGAAGATCACCAGCGCTGTGGCGAGCCCACTAATTACGTACGTTGAGCGCACGGTTACTAATTTGCGGAACTCCGCTTTGATTGCCGGAATCATTTTTTGCCCCCTTTCTGAGCGTGGGCCTGGTATTCTTCGGAGCCCTCCGTGAGTTCCAAAAAGACGTCTTCGAGCGAGGCCGCGTGGTTCGCGAGCTCCAGCACCGGCAGGTGAGCTGCAAATGCGAGTTTACCGACCTCGTCGGTTTTAACACCGGTCAGGCGATACCCGCCGTCAGCCCTTTCGTAGGCAAACTTGTGGGCTTTGAGCAGCTTTTCGAGCTCCGGCAGCTTTTCGGTGCGCACAAATACGTTCGACGATTTAGCGCCAGCCAGCAGCTCCGTAATAGAGGTGCTGGCGATGAGCTTGCCCTTGCCGATCACCACAATGTTGTCGGCCATTTGCGACATTTCACTCAAAAGGTGGCTGGAAACAAATACGGCATTGCCTTGGTCGGCATAATCCTTGAGGAATTGGCGCAGCCAGGCGATGCCTTCCGGGTCGAGGCCGTTTGCCGGCTCGTCCAAAATCAAATAGCGCGGATTGCCGAGCAGGGCCGCGGCAATACCAAGGCGCTGGCTCATACCCAAGCTAAATTTGCCCGGGCCGCGTTTAGCCACGTCGCGAAGGCCGACAATGTCGAGCACTTCGTCCACGCGCTTGAGGTCAACACCGCCGGCGTTGGCCAAAATTTTTAAGTGGTTGCGTGCCGAGCGCGTCGGGTGAAATGCTTTGGCCTCTAGCAAAATGCCAATCATTTGCGAAGGCCGCGCGTACTCGTGCAGTTTTTTGCCGTCAAACGTTGTGCTGCCTGTGCCGCGATCAAGGCCAAGCATCAGGCGCATAGTGGTAGATTTACCAGCGCCGTTCGGGCCCAAAAACCCGGTAACCTTGCCCGTCTCCACCGTAAACGAAATGTCGTCAACGGCCACCTTCTTTTTATATACTTTTCGTAAGTTATTGGCTTCAATCATAGTGGTTTTAGTAGTTGCCTACTTTTTGCCCCCGAATATTTTGTAAAGAATGAACGCGATTATAAGGCCGATTACCACACCAAGTCCAATCAAAAATTTGATTGTCCCCAAGATAATGCCGGCAAAAAATATATGTGTCATAAAAGAACCCTCTTATGTTGGTACCAGCATAGCACAGATTAGCTAAGCTGTCGCGCTGGCAAGCAGTTTGAGCAGCTCATCGGTCGAGCCGGCCTGCATGAGCTGCTCGCGCAAATCTTTGGCGCCGTCAAAGCCGTTGACGTAAATTTTGCAGAACTTGTTGAGGGTATGGACGCGGCGCTCGCCGTTCTGCCAGGTCTGAGCAAAGAGCGTAACGTGGCGTTTGTATAGTTCGAGGCGTTCGGCTGGCGTGATTGCAGTCCACGGCGTCTGCTCGGCAAACACATAGGGGTCTTGGAATACGCCGCGGCCAATCATAATGCCGTCCAGTTTATACTGTTTGGCGAGCTGCTCGCCCTGTTCGCGGCTGAGCACGTCACCGTTGCCGACAATGAGCGTTTTAACACCGGCGCGGTCGCGCAGCCAGCGGGCTTTGCCAATCAGATCCCAGTTGGCCGGTACTTTGCTCATCTGTTTGCGCGTGCGGCCATGCACGGTCAGCATGTGCAAATTTTGCTCCAGCAAGAACGAGATCCAAGTCATGTCGACCTCGTTAAAGCCGACGCGCGTCTTAACACTGAGCGGTAAACGTCCGGCCAAACCGTCTTTGGTTGCGTCGATAATTGCTTTGGCGAGCGGCCGGTTTTTGATGAGCGCGCTGCAAGCGCCGCTTTGCACCTCGCTTTTGGCCGGACAGCCCATATTGAGATCAACACCTACAAAGTTGGCGCCTTCGGGCAGGCCGAGCTCGCGCGCCAGACGGCCGTCGGCGATTTGCGCGGCCACAGCCTTAAAGTTTTCGGGGTTGAGGCCCCATAATTGCGCCACCAGACGTGTTTCATCCGGCACAAACCGCACCTTGTGCAGCAGGCGCGCCCGTCCCGGGCTTTGTAAGCCATCTACGTTTACAAACTCGGTAAAAAACAGATCTGGTGGCGCGCAGCTGGCCACGATTTGGCGGAACACGGTGTCGGTGACATCGTCCATCGGGGCCAGCACAAAGAACGGGCGCGGCAGCTCGGTGAGTACATTCATAGCTGTATTGTACACGCTCATTTTTACCAGCGCTCCTCGCGAAAAGCCTCGGCATTAGTTATCCAAGCCTGAAAATCAGCACGCCGCTCTGCTTTGACTTTCGGGTGTTCTATGCCCAACCGTTCTAAAAATTTGATTGAACGCCAGTGGCGCGTGAGCGCAAGCGGGGGACCGAAGCGCGTAACCTCATAGCTGATGTTATTCTTGTCAAAAATGTAGGAGAGCGGTTCGGCATGCCCTTCACCAACCGCATACACAAGTCGGGCATGTTCATCTGACGGCTGCTCCCTCCGCTTGTACCTTATTTCCATGGCGGCATCCTCTAACACTCGCGCTATTTCCATATTGCGGCGATAGCCATTGGCGCTTTTAAAATTAACTTCATGACTATATGCGTCCGCACTGCCGGTCGGCACATCCCGCAAGACAGCCCGAATCTGTGCATATAGAAAAGGGAGCACGGCGCGCAACTGGCGCGCATCCTCAAGCAAATCAGGAATAATATCAGGGTGCACCGCTATGGGTACGTCTGGAAAACTCAGGAATCCGGCTGGCTTGTCACCGGGCGTTACTTTCACCCACTTATCGGGATACATCTCGGGCCGCATGTACGGCGTCCTGGATACTTGCCTGCACAGCGCGTCGGCCGCAGTTTCATAATCAAGCCAGTCCACAGCTCCGACGCCGACCGACCTAGTGGCAGCATTTTCGGTCGTAAATGCATCGCGGCGCTCAGGTTTTAGGGCGTCGACTTTTTGTGCCAGATTGTCGTATTCAATATCAGTAACACCCAATATCATCGGGCCAAGCTCAGGCACAGTGCATTCCACGCCGTGCACGCCAACCGTAAGTTCGACGTCTATTTCATTGAAATAGCGAGTGTGCGGCAACATAAATGGCCGGTACTCGCCTGCCGGTGGTCGCATTGTATTCATTTTTACCAGCGCTCCTCGCGAAAGGCTTCGGCATTCATTTTCCACGACCTGATCTGGGCACGTGCGTAAGCTCTGACGCTCGGTAATGTCACGCCAAACTGATGCATAAAAGCGGCGGCGCGCAACTGCCGGCGCAATGGATGCGGCGGACCAAAGCGCGTGAGCTCGTATTGGACGTCGTTCTTGCCGAGGATATAAGAAAGTGCTTTGGCGTGACACTCGCCAGCTGCGAATACAAGCTGCGGTCGCTCATCCGACGACTGCTCTTTTCGCTTGTCGGCTAATTGTCCCGCGGTGGCATTTAATACTTGCACTATCTCCATGTTACGGCGATAGCTGTTGTTAACTTTCGGATTGTTGTCGAACTTGCCGCTAAACGCATCTACATCGGCGGCCGGCAGGTCACGCAGGACGGCCCGGATATGGGCATAGTCGAGCGGATCAATGATGCGCAACCGGCGCGCATCCTCGAGCAAATTCGGGACGATATCAGGATGCACGGCCATGGAAAGATCGGCGAAACTGAGCAATTCGGATGGTTTTTGGCCCCGTGTTATCTGCTGCCAGGCATCAGGATACATCGACGGCCGCATGTACGGCGACTGGGATACATACGTGCACAAAGCGTGAACCGCCTCTGTATACTCGTACCAATCCGGCAGCGCGGCATGCGGCTCTTCGTTCAATCCTTCGCCGGTGAAGGCGTCGCCGCGTTCCGGCTTTAGTGCGTCGACTTTTTGTGCGAGGTTGGCGTATTCGACGTCGGTAACGCCCGTTACGTATGGGCCGAAGTCGGCCGTAAAATGCTCGATGCCGTGCACGCCAATTGTTAATTCCAGATCAACAGACTGTAGCGGCGTGGCGTCCTGCAACATAAATGGTGCTGTTTCGCCGGCTGGCGGTTTTGGTATGGGCATTATCGCCCCTGCTGTCTTCGTTGCGCTTCAACTGCTTTGGCGTTAGCGATCCACTCGCTCTTAAGTACTTCATCCGAGGGCTGCACTGCGCCGTCCAATAAAAATGCGGCTGTGTCGCGCCAAGTGTTCCGCAAGCTCTCGCCAAACCGGCTTGGTCCGAATCGGCCGAATGTTGCCCGAACGCCATGCTCGTGGAACAGTTGCTTAAGTGGTGCTTCGTGCATTACGCCAACGTTGTACGCCAGGACAGGTTTTTCGGCGGCGGCTGGCATGGTCGCGGCGATATTGCCCAGAGTTGCCGCAATGGCAAGATGGCGGTTTGCGTTGCCGCTCCGTTCCAGATATTCAAACTGCGCGAGTATATCATCATTTTTTGGTGGCGTTAAATCCTCACTCCAACGGAGGTCAGCGTGGAGCGCATCGACGCCCTTCTGCTCTGCTCGCAGTACACCATACGTGAGTGGGTCAATAAGGCGGAGCTGGCGCGCAACCGGGAGGCCAGCCTCGACCGTGTCACGGCGAACGGCCGCGCCAACACCGTACTCTATCACGTCTTCAGGAGGCAGCGAATCTGCGGCAATGGGCTCAAACGCCTCGCGGAGCGGCCGCCAAACGTGCCGTGAGCGCTGCATAGCGTCTACCAGTTTCTCGGCGGCCCGGGGTACAGCATCCGGCACTATCCACCCCATAGCTTCTATTGCCAATACATCGCCGCGTTCCGACTCAAGGGCATCCACAACTCGGTCCATACCGGCATATTCCAAGTCCGTCACACCCACCACCGCTGGCCCGTGCAATGGTATATCTTCTACCGAAGTACCGTGCACGCCGGTATACACTTGCAAATCTACGGCGTTAAGCGCCGCAATGTGATCAGGCGTCAAGGCGCCCGCTGCCTCACCAAATGGCTGTTTCATAGGTGTAATTATATCATAAATAGAAGTTTAAATCAATTGCTCACCCGGGCACTTATCCCCCTAAAACAGGCTGGTTTGGGCGCGCTTTTGCTCGCGTTTTTTGAGGCGTTTTTGCAGGGCGGGCAGGCTGGGATCGGTGGTTTTCGGCAAAATCTCATCCTTTTGCTCGCCTACAAATCGGGAAAGCTCTGCCAGGCTGCCGCCGCGTTTTTGGGCGTGCAGGATTGCGAGCTCGGCGCGGGCGCGCGTCGCCGCCACATAAAACAGCCGCCGTTCTTCATCCAGATTAGCCGCGGCGCGGGCGTCCGTTTTCGGCAAAATGCCCTCCTCGGCCGCCAGCAAAAAAACGTGCTCGAACTCAAGGCCTTTGCTGGCATGGATGGTCAGCAGCGTCACCGCGTTCACCGTAGGATCGTAAAATTCCTGCTCGGCGATTTCGGCGATGTGCGTGAGCGCTTTGGCGAGCCCTTTTGGTCCGGCGCCGTATTGCACAAGCGTACCCAAAAACTGCTGCAGCGCGCGGCCGCCCAAGTCAAACTTTTGTGCCAGTTCGGCTGCCGCGTCGCATACCGGTGTTGTTTCGCTAAAATTAATGGTTTTGAGCAGTCCCTGCACTTGCGTTGCCTTCAGGTTTTTAACCACCGGTGCGGGCACTTCCGGTGTTTGCAAACAAGCAAGCAAGGCGAGTAACGTCTGAATTTCCGGCCGCGCATACGGCGTGCCATCCCCGGCGATTTGATATGGCAAGCCGGACTTGTCGAACGCTTTTTGGAGCGCGGCCGCGGCACGATGCGTGCGATACAGTACGGCGTAATCGCACGGCTGCCGGCCGGCATCGTCGTGGCCGCTTTCGCCAGCGCGCAAAAAGTCGCTGCCGCCAATGCCGGCTTCGATGGCGCGGATGATATACTCGGCTTCGCTGTATTCGTTAAGGGTTTGCAGGGCGTGCAGCGTTCCGGCGGTTTGCGCGTGGGCGATTAGCTGCGGCTCATCTGGAAAAACGGCGTTGGCCAAGCGCACAATTTGCGGCCGCGAGCGGTAATTAACGGTGAGCTCCACGGTTTCGGCCGCGGGAAAATCCTGGCGAAAGCGCGTAAACATTTCGGCGCCGGCGCCGCGGAAACTGTAAATTGATTGCTTCGGATCACCAATAACAGTGGTAGCCGCTTGGGCTGCGAGCAATTTGAGCAGCTCGTACTGCAGCTCGCTCGTGTCCTGAAATTCATCAACCAAAACGTAGCAGTACGCTGGCGGCTGGAGCACGCCCGCCCGCAATAATTCGTACGGTTTGAGCAGCAGATCGTCAAAGTCCCACAAGTTTTCGGCGGCGAGCGCGGTCTGATATGCCGCAAGCAAACTATTGAGCGGCTCTGGCGCGGCCCGCAAGCTGGTTTTGGCGTTGGAAAGTTCGAGGCTGAGCTTGCGCGCCTCGAGGCGGCCGGTCTTTGGCCTTGGTAAGCTGCGGATGATTTCGGCGCGTTGCTGCTCGGTTATGAGCGTTCCCGTCTGGCCGTGCCGCTCGAGCAAACGCTGGCCGAGTGCGTGAAATGTACTAATCGCCGGCACGGTTGCGGCGGCCGGCAAGCTGCCGCGTACCCGCTCCTGCATTTCGCGCGCTGCTTTGTTGGTAAAGGTGAGTGCAACGATTTCTTCGGCGCGTGCTTGACCGGTTTCGAGCAGATGCACGATGCGCGCCGTCAGCGTCTTGGTCTTGCCTGTGCCTGGCCCGGCAACAATGAGCAGCGCCGGTGCATCCAATGTCGCCGCCCGGTTTTGCTGCTCGTTCAAGCCGTCCAAAGCTCCCATAGTTTTACTATAGCAGCGAAAGCTGGTTGAGTGTTTCGGCCTTTTCGGCGGCGTCTTTAAATACTTTGATAGTACCGAATATGCCGTCGTAACCGGGATCGCGGTAGACCTCGCGCTTGCGAATGCGCTCTATGGCCAGCGCCATGTGCGGCGACACGGCGTGGATGGCATCGAGCGGGATGGTGCGCAAAATGCTGAATTCGTCGCCGAGTGCCGTAATAAGGTCGTGAAATTCGGCCTGCACTGCCTTGCCGGACGTGGTTTTCACGCCATGCAGCTCGGCAATGACTTCGGCGAGCGGTACGATGTATTCGGTCTGTTTTTTGGCCGGCGCATCGGCTGGGGTGCGATCAGCCAACTCGCCAACCCGATAGTTTACCCCGACTACGAGCGATTTGTGACAGACCGGGCAAATCCCGCCGTGCGCCTTGGTTTCTTCCGGTGTAAATCGTACGTTGCAGGCGCGGTGCCCATCGGCATGGTATTTGCCTTCTTCCGGGAAGAATTCGATGGTGCCCGTAAGGCGCGCGTCGTTGGCCTTGATGCCTCCGATGACGTCCCGATAACTTGGCGCAGCATGCACCACGGTAGCTTCGCGTCCCAGTTTTTGCGGCGAATGCGCGTCGGAATGGCTGGTGATTGCAATGTTGTCCAGCTGACTGAGCCGGGCGTTCATATCCGGATCGCTGGAAAGGCCGGTTTCGATGGCACGGATTTCAGGCGCCAAATCCTCGTACGCCTCCGCAATTGCGTCAAAGCCGGACTTACTGCCAAACAGCCCGAACCACGGCGTCCAAATGTGCGCCGGAATGTACAGCCCGTCCGGGTCAGCTTCCAGACTCAACCGCAGCAGCTCTTTAGAGTCCAGGCCCAAAATCGGCCGGCCATCAGCCTTTAAATTACCGATCCGTTCCAGTTGCGTATTCAGCCGGCTCACCGCTTCAAGGCTCGGCATAATGATCAGTTGGTGCAGTTTGCGCACGCGCTCGCCTTTTTTGTAAATCGTGGCGATTTCTACCGTCGGCACAAAGCGCAACAAGTTGCCGCACACCGAGGCCGGCAGCGTTTGGTCAATCAGTTCGGCGTATTCTTTTTTGAGCGCGAACAAGCCGCCCTCGGCCGGCTCGAGCTTTTCGCGGCACTCCATGAACCAGGCCGGATGTGTAAAATCACCGGTGCCAATCACCTGTATGCCTTTTAATTTGCCCCAATAGTACAAGCCTTCGAGCGTACAATCGCGGCTCGTGGCGCGCGAATAATGCGAGTGCACGTGCAAATCAACAATTAAGTCGCGGGCGTCCATAAACGCTTACCGCCGATCTTTCGGAAACAGGTACCGCACCGCGGCGAGCAGCATGCCGGTAATCTGCAGAATCGTAGCGCCCACCAGCGTGCGAAAACTCCACTCCTCCAGATGAAAATGCCCTTGGTCGGTCGCTTGCCAAAACGTAAACAGAAACACTAGCGCGGTTTCGATACCCAGGAACAGGAACAGCAACGTCAGCGTGCGGCGCTTGAGCGCGATATCTTGCTCGGCGTTGTCGTTCTTGATCTTTTGCTCACGGGCGATTTCCTGCGAAATATCGAGCTTTTCTTTGCGCGGCACGTGAGCGGCAGTAACGTGCGTGCGCCCGGACACTCGGTCGAGCACGTCAAAATAATACTGATAACTTTCGGGAACAGGTCCCGGTGTTTTCCTTCTGGCAGGTCTTTTGTACTCTGCCATAGGCTACTCGCTGACCAATCCTAAACGTGTTAAGCGTATACTCATGGCAACGGGTGAGACACTGAAGATGCGGGCGCACTCCTGGATGCTGTGCGTGGCATCCCACGCGCGGCGGACAAGGTCGGCAGGCATTATCAAACTGGCGGCAAAATTATTGGCTTCGATTTCGAGGCGCTGGGCTTTGTTATCGTCACTGCGATACAAGATGCGCGGACCGTCGAGCGTATCGTCACCGTCGATGATGGCGTGCTCGCCGCGCAGCTCTTCGCCGTGCAAAAAATAATGTCCGAGCTCGTGCGCCAGCGTAAAATGCTGCCGCGCTTCGGGCTTGCTGTTGTTGATTAAAATATTATACTGCCCATCTTTAAACAGGATGGCGCCGGACACGGCATCATCGTCCAAAGTGGTAAAATACACACGTAAATCGGTGTGCTCGGTTATTACGTTTTCGTAGGGGAATGGCGCCAAGTGCTTCGGGTTGTACTTGAGGGCGTATTCTTCGGCGAGGGCGCGGATCTGGGGTAACTTCATCATCTTATTGTAGTCTTGAATAGGGTATGAATCAACCAACGGGGTCACAGATAAAACGAGTTGGCGATCCACGGCACGCCAACTTCTATATTATTCCCAGCGGAACAAACGGAACGCGATTACGTAAATCACGACCAGCCAAGCGGCCATCAGGCCCAGCTGCGGCCCAATGTCGATCAGGTGTTTGCCTTCGGTCGCCATCAGGCGCGCGCCGTCAATAACCGGCGTCAGCGGCAGGTAGTTCGATACATGCTGCAGCCATTCCGGCATCAAAAAGCGCGGGAAGAATGTGCCGCTTAAGAAGAACATCGGAAAAACTATCAGGTTGGTTAGCGGTGCTGATTGGTTTTGGTCTTTCGCCCAACCTCCAATTGCTAAGCCAATGCCAAGAATGGTGATAATACTAATTATGACAAAAATGGCTAATTCCAGTATGTTGCCTGTCACTTTGAGCTTGAAAACCAGAATTGCTACGATAAACATCAGAAGGACTGATAATAGACCAATGACTGACTGTGAATAAACCTGAGCCATAAAGTATTGCCAAACCCG